>NZ_MKWJ01000022.1:357554-1176011 GCF_001899725.1 Sphingomonas sp. 67-41
GACGATCCGCGAGCTTCTTGGTGACGTATTTCACCGCGCCGCCGATCGTGTTGCGGCCATAGAGCGTACCCTGGGGGCCGCGCAGCACTTCGATTCGCTCGACGTCGTAGATGTCGAGCACCGCCGCCTGCGGGCGGTTCAGATAGACGTCGTCGAGATAGATGCCGATGCCCGCCTCGAAGCCCGGCACCGGATCCTGCTGGCCGACGCCGCGGATGAAGGCGGCGAGCGTCGAGTTGGTGCCGCGCGCATCCTTCAGCGTCGTGTTGGGCGAGGCGACCTGCAGGTCGGTAAGGTCGATCGCGCCGGCCTGTTCGAGCTGGGCCGAAGTGAGCGCGGTGACCGCGGTCGGCACGTCGAGCAGCTTCTCCTCGCGGCGGCGGGCAGTGACGACGATTTCGCCCGTGTTGTCGAGTGCGCTATCCTGCGCTTCGGGCGCGGCCGGCGCAGCGGCTTCCTGCGCGAATGCAGGCGTGGTGGCGATTGCCGCGAGGGCAGCGCCCGCGAACAGAATCGAACGGGCACTATTCAGGCGTGACATCCAGATTTCCTCCCCATCGGTCGAACCCGTTCTTGAACGCGGGTTGTAAGTGTTCGCTCGACGCTATACTGAAACCTGAACCGGGTTTCAACTTGGATAAACGGGAAGAGGGACCAGAATGGCAAGGGGGCGTGGCATGAGCGCCACAGCACCGGATCTGGGCGGCGGCGAGGCAAGTGCGGGCAAGGAGCCGCGCACGGCACGCGGGCGGCGAACGCTGCGCCTGATCCTGGACGCGGCGGCGGAGGAATTCGGCGCCAAGGGATTCCACGAAGGATCGATCAGCGGCATCACGCGCCGCGCCGGCGTCGCGCTGGGCAGCTTCTACACCTATTTCGATTCGAAGGACGACGTGTTCCGCGCGCTGGTGCGCGACATGAGCGAGCAGGTGCGCGAGCATGTGGCCCCGGCGATCAAGGGCGCGACCGGCGGCCAGATCGCGGCCGAGCAGGCGGCGCTGCTCGCCTTCATCCGCTTCGCGCGCGCGCACAAGGAGATCTACCGGATCATCGACGAAGCCGAGTTCGTCGACCCCGAGAGCTTCCGCATGCATTATGCGACCACCGCCGAGCGCATCGCCAGGCGCCTTCAGGCGGCGGCGGCGCGCGGCGAGGTGCGCGAGGATGTGAACGAGATCCACGCCTGGGCGATCATGGGCATGAACGTGTTCCTGGGCCTGCGCTACAGCGTGTGGCAGGAGGACGTCGATCCCGAGGCGATCGCGCAGACCGTCGCGGCGATGCTGACGCGCGGAATCGGGACGGAGCGATAGCCCGCGCCATTGCGGCCCGCGCCGCGCTGCCGCATCTTGGGGCCATGGATTTCAGCGACTGGCATGTGGCGCGGGCAAGGGCGCTGTTCTCGGTGCTGGCCGAGCGGCACGGCCTGCGCATGCGCGGCGCCGATGCCGGCCCCGACTATCTCGAGCTCGAGCTGCCGGTGCAATATGGGCTGCGCATCGCGCTGAAGCTGGTCTGGGCGCGCGACATGCTGATGATCCGCAGCGACCTGTTCACCGCCCAGTTCCACCTCGATGCCGATCCCGAGGCGGAAACCAGCTTCATCGAGACGCTGGACGGGCTGGTGACCGGTGCCGTCCGCCTCCACCTCTTCTACTGGCCGCGCGCCGCCCGGCCGTACAAGACGCTGCTCCAGCGCGCCGAGGGCCAGGGCGAGGATGCCGCATGGCGAACCGTCTATACCTGGTTCCGCTGGCTGCCCTGGTCTCCCATCGCGCGCGAGGAAGTGTTCGTGAACAGCCGCGCACCGCACCTGCACGTGGTCGGGCACGCCTAGGGCCCTAGCCCTCCAGCCGCGCGAGCACGAAATCGGCGCGCGCCTCGACATCGATCTTCGGCAGCCGCTCGACCGCATAGCCGAAGCCGGGCCAGGCGGCCTCGAGCCGCGCATATTCCGCCAGCGCTTCGTCCATGCCGTGGCGGCGGGCATCGTCGACGACATGGATTTCGGGCCAGGGCGGGGCGAGGAAGACCCGGTCGTAGCGATTCGCGGGATCGACGGGAGCCGCCTCGCCCGTCGCATGTTCGAAGGCGACCACCGCGTCGATCAGCCCGCGATCGAAGAAGACCGGCCCGGGCAGCCGTGCGGCCGCGTCCAGATCGGCGAGCGCGAGTGCGATCGCACGGCGGGCGAAACCCGCCGGATCGTCCCACGGCATCGGACCGCCCGCCGCGACGATCCGCCGCCCGGGCTCGGCCATGGTGGCGAAGCCGCGCCGGGCGAGCGCATCGAGCAGAGTCGACTTGCCGCCGCCCGAACAGCCCGAGATCGCGATGCGGGGGCCGGGCACCCTCAGCCCTTGCCGAGCTTGTCCCTGAGGCCGGCGAGCCCGCCGAACGGGCCGCTCTCCTCCGCGAGGCGCTTCGCCTCCTCCTCGCTGATCACGCCGGCATCGCGCAGCGCCGCTTCCGCGGCCGGGCTGCGCGGATAGGGATCGAGGGCCAGCGCCAGCGTCTCCGCGGCGGCCTCGCCCAGGTCGATCGCGCCTCCCGAATAGAAGACGATGTCGCACGCGTCCTCGCTCAGCTCGATCTCCTCGTCGCCGCCCTCGCCTTCGGTCTCGGGCAGGAAGCGGATCGCGAAATCCTCCTCGATCGCCGCGGGCACCGGCTCGTCGGTGATCACACAGGCCTGGACGACGCGCGCGGAGAGATGGCCGGTGGCGACGATCCCCTGCGCATCGCGGCGGATATGATAGTCGGCGGCCAGGCTGTCGATCGCCTTGAGGCCGAAGCGCTCGGCCAGGGCAGCGCGCTCGCCCGGCTCGGCAGCGACATGGACCTGGCTCTCGCCGGCGCCGATCGTGTCGAGCCGCTGCGGCCGGTTGAATTCGTTCTGGATCATGCCAGCTCTCCTGCAAGCAGCGCAGCCACCGGTTCTCCGGCCAGCCTGGCATGGAAGGCCCGGAGCGCGGTCTCGACCTGGGCGAGCGCTTCCGGCGCCGGCGCCTCGCCGCGATAGAGGTTGCGCACCAGCGCCTCGCCGAGCGTGCCCGCCGCCAGCGCATCGCGATAGGCGCCGAGCCGGCCGCCCAGCATTCCCATCATCTTGCCGACATGCTTGCCGACGACGATGTCGCCGATGCCGATCTGGCGCAGCTGCCCGTCCATGTCGTCGATGAACACTTCGGTGAGCTGGGTGCTGAACGGAATCGCCTGCGGATCCTGCTCGAGCCGGAGCAGGACGAGGCTCATCACCGCGGCGATCATGTCGAAGCGGCCGTCGATCGTGTCGGGCACGCCCCCCGCTTCGTACCAATGGGCTTCGCGGCCGCGCGCGACGATCGCGGCGTAGAGAATCGGGGCGGCGCCGCGATCGGGAGCCTGGAAGAGCCGCTTGAGCAAGCGCATGTGCCGGTTCGGTTCCTGCAATATGGGGGCGCGACCTTGTTTGGCCGCATTTTGCCGCATATTGAGGCGAACGGCCCGCGATGCAATGCAACCGAATGCATCGGGACGCCGGTATGCGTTTGCCTGGAGACCATAATGCCGATTCCCGCCCGCGCGCTTGGCGCCGCCCTGCTGGCAGCCGCGCTTGGCACCACCGCCTGCGTGCCGGTCCGCACGCACCAGGGCTATATCATCGACAAGGAACTGGTCGATTCGGTGCAGCCCGGCATCGACACGCGCGAATCGGTGCTCCAGACGCTGGGCCGTCCCACCTTCACCAGCCAGTTCAACGAAGGCGAGTGGTATTACATCTCCCGCCAGAGCGCGAACCTCGGCTATCAGAGCCTCAAGGCCAAGGACCAGACGACGCTGCGCGTCAGCTTCGATGCGAAGGGCAATGTCGTCGCGGTCGACCGGATGGGCAAGGACCTGATCGCGTCGGTCGATCCCTATGGCAAGACGACGCCGACGCTGGGCCACAAGCGCGGCTTCTTCGAGGATCTGTTCGGCAATATCGGCACGGTCGGCGCACCGGGCACCGGCGGCCCGGGCAGCGGCGGCGGCGGCAACGGCCCCTAGTCGCGGCCCGGCTTCTGCCCGGCTGGGCTGAATCGCATCCAAACCATTGATCGGAAAGCGGCTTCGGCCGCGCCGCCTTTCGGGCCGCGCGGCCGGTGCCGGTGGGCACGGTCCCGAAAGGGGGAGGGACCGTGCGCTGAAACGCGCGAGATAGCGTTTCGCTCCCTCAACATTCAGCCATTTCCGCACTATCGGATGGTGAACAGCACCTGGTCGATGACCTTGCCGTCGAGATCGACAAGGGCGAGCCTATGCTTGCCCGGCGGGGCCAGGATCAGCGGGCGCGAATCGGCGGTGCCGAGGTCGCGCCGGTCAAGGATCAGCCGGTGGCCGAGCGCCTGGCCCGACACCGAGATGGCGAGGCGCTGATTGTCCCGCGGAATGTCCGGATCGAGCGCATAGACGCTGCCGGCAACCGGATTGACGATGCGCGGCCGGCGCGATTCGGCAGGCGCGAAGGCGACGCGATCGAAGCCGGTACCCTTGAGGAAATATTCCCGCCGCGGCTGCTCCATGCCGGCGGCGAAGCGGACCTGGCGTTCCTCGATCCCGTCCGGGCGCGGCGGGGCCCTGCCGGGGCTGCCCTGGTGGAGCGCGAGCATCACGTCGCGCCACACCGGCGCCGCGCCGCTGGTGCCCGAGACCGCGCGCATCGGATCGCCTTCGAGATTGCCGACCCATACGCCCACGGTGAAGCGATCGGTGAAGCCGATGCACCAATTGTCGCGCATCGCCTTGGAGGTGCCGGTCTTCACCGCTGCCCAGAAGGGCAGGCGCAGCGCCGAATCGACGCCGAAGGTGCCGGCGCGGGCATTGGGATCGGCGAGCATGTCGGCGACGATCCAGGCGGCCTGGGGCGTGGTGGTGCGGCGCGGGGCGTCGGTCCCGGCGCCCATCCTCAGCCGAAGCGGCGACCAGCGACCCTCGAGCGCAAGGCTGCGATAGGCAGCGACCTGCTCCATCAGCGTCACTTCGGCCGAGCCGAGCGCGAGCGAATAGCCATAATATTGCCCGTCCTCGACCAGGCCGCGATAGCCGGTATCCCACAGGCGGTCCCGGAACGCATCGACGCCGGTGAGCAGCAGGGTACGCACCGCCGGCACGTTGAGCGAACCGGCCAGCGCGATGCGGGCGGAGACGGGACCCTTGAACGCCTTGTCGTAATTCTGGGGGACGTAGAGCCCCGAGGCGGTATCGAGCTGGACGGGCGAATCGTCGAGGATCGAAGCGGCGGTGAGATAGCCCTTCTCGATGCCCATGGCGTAGAGGAAGGGCTTCAGCGTCGACCCCGCCTGGCGATAGGCCGAGGCGCCGTCCACCGCCGGCGCCGTGCTCTCGCCGCCGATCCCGCCGACATAGGCAAGCACGTCGCCCGAGGCATTGTCCACCACCACCACCGCGCCGTCGCGGGCGCGGCTGCCGCCCAGCCCCTGGAGCTGGCGCCTGAGCGCAGTGATCGCGGCGCGCTGGATGCCGGCATCCAGCGTGGTGGTGATCTTCGCGCCCGGCCGGGTCAGCAGGGCGGCGGAAAGATGTGGCGCCAGGCCCGGATCGAGCGCCAGGCTGCGCGCGGGCCCCAGCATCGAGGCGGCGGCGCCGGGGAAACGGGTGCAATCCTTTTCCCGGCTCAGCGCACAGGCGCGGCGCGCGACTTCGAAGGCATTGGCCCGGGGGCTGGGCAGCAGGGCGGCGAGCAGCAGCGCGTCGTCGCGGGTGAGCGTGGCCGGGGTCTTGCCGAACAGGCCCAGCGCGGCCGCACCGATGCCCTGGGCCTCGCCGCGAAAGCCGGCCAGGTTGAGATAGGCCTCGAGGATCTGGTCCTTGGACCAGCGCGCCTCCAGCGACCAGGCCGCGCGCATCTGGCGCAGCTTTTCGCGCATGCCCCGGCTGCCGGGCACGGAGAGATCGGGCGCGAGATAGGCGGCAACCTGCATCGACAGCGTCGAGGCGCCGCGCCCGCGCTTGCCCTCGATGCGGTCCCGTAGGGCGCCGGTCAGCGCCATCCAGTCGATACCGCCATGGTCGCGGAAGCGGCGATCCTCGGCGGCGACCAGTATCTCGCGCGCGGCCGGCGATACGTCCTCGAGCCTGGTCCAGGCGAGGCGCCGGGCCTGATAGTCGACGCGGCTCGAATCGATCAGCACGCCGTGCCGGTCGTAGAGCCAGGCCTCGGACGGATGCCAGCCGGCACGGACCACGGCATAGTCGGGCAAGGCCGGCGGGCGTGTCGCCCACCAGAAGGCGGCCGAGAAGACGAAGAGGAGCGTCAGGACCGTGCCGACCATGCGCGGCGGCGTGACGACGCCGCGCCAGCCCCTTTCCCGCCATGCCGTCCGCTCGCGCCCGAGCCATGCATGCAGCGCCTCGGGCGCATCGTCGATGCGCTTCGTCCAGCGGCGGGCGAAGGCGAGGAAGTGGTCGAAAGCCTCCTTCGCCGTCACCGCTGCGCCACGGTCATCACGGCATTGGGCAGCTGCGCGCGGATCTCGGGCGCGTACATCGCCTCGACTCGCGTCGCGGGCAGGTTGAACTTGCCCGCCGCATCGAGCCGCATCACATACGACACCGTGAAGCTGCCGCGCGGCACCCACCCGTAAAAGGCGCGCCAGCTGTCATTGCCGCGCTCGACATAGTTGGGCGAGACGCCCTCGCTGGTCCCGCTGTCCTTGGCGAGCAGTTCGGACTGGCCGCCGAGATTGCCGACGATCGTCGCGCCCGCGGGCACCGGATCGTTGACCACCACCCAGTTGCGCTCGGCCGACGCCTCGACGCTGATCGTCACCTTGACCACGTCGCCGCGCGACCAGCTGCCGGCGACGGCCTGCTTCACCGCCTCGACCTTCTTGGTCATCTTGTACCCGGCCATCAGCGGCTGGGTGAGCGGCACCGCTGCCTTCACCCGCACGAACGCCCAGGGGCCCGCGCCGCCCGACTGGCTCATCACCAGCGGCGTGGTCTGCGCCGGCAGTGGGAAGCCGAAGCTGCGCTGCGGCTCGGCGAGCGGCCAGTTGAGGCTCAGCGGGCTGTTGCCGCCGAAGCTGGCAGTGGTGACGCCCGCGATCGCCTCGGCCGGATAGAGGCCCATGAAGCGCCGCGCGAGGATCGTGCCCCAGGCATTGGCAGTCGTGGTGTCCCAATGGCCGCGCTGCTGGCGCGAGGCGATGCCGACCATCAGCTTGGCCGCGTCATTCTCCCAGCCCGGGCGGCCGAGCGTGGCGAGCAGCGCCTTGATCGCCGCCTCGTCGTCCGACGACATCAGCCACCAGGCCATGCGGCCCTTGTCCGACAGGTCGACGCGGGTGCCCTCATAGACGAGCCGGGTGCGCAACACCTTCTCGGCGTCGAGGCGCAGCTGCGCGCCATTGGCCAGGCCCTGCACCTTGCCAAGCGCCATCGCATAGTCGGAAAGCGTGGCCGTGGGCATCTCCGCCGGCGCCATGCCGATCTGGCCGAGCATCGCCGCCGTCGCCGCCCCCTGCCGCGCCAGCGCCGTGAAGGCGGCGACGCGCTGCAGGCGGACATCGCCATAATCCTCGTGGCGCAGGCGGCCGTCGAGCACCGCCTTCATCGCATCGAGCATCTTGGCCCTGGGGCCATCCGGCAGCGGCAGCCCGGCTTCGGCGCTGGCCGAGAGGATATAGGCGGTCAACGCTTCCGAACCGGGCCAGTCGCCCGGCCAGTAGCGCAGCAGCCCGTCGCCGTCCTGATAGGCGGGCATGTCGCTCGCGATCAGGTTCCACATGCCCGTGTCGCCCAGCGCGATCGCGCGCGACGTGCGCTGCTCGAGGCAATTATAGGGATAGGCGCGCATATAGTCGCGCACCCCCGAGAGCGGCGGCGCGAGGCTGTCGGTAAGGCTCACCTCGACCGTGCCGAAGCCGGGCAGTGCGCCCGCGGGCGGCGCGATGGCGAACTGGGTGCCGGTGCCGACCCGGCCGAGCGTCGCCGCCCAGGTCTCCACGGGCACGGCCGGCGCCACGGCCTGGGCGATCGTCACCCTGTCGCTCGACTTGCCGTCGGCGGTCTTGGCGGTGACCGTCCAGCTGAGCTTGCCGTCGCGCGGCGGCGCGGTGAGGTTCCACACCACCGGGGCGGCGCCGCCCGCCGGGATTTCCACGGTCAGCGGCTTGCCGGTGGCATAGGCCGGGTTCAGCGCCACCGTGGCGGTCACCTTCATCGGCTTGTTCGAGCCGTTGCGCAGCGTGAACATCGCCCCGAACTGGTCGCCCGTGCGCACCAGCTGCGGCAGGCCCGGATAGATGGTCAGGTCCTGCGAGGCGCGGATGCTCGCCATGCCCGTGCCGAAGAGCTGCGGACCGGCGGTCGCCACCGCGACGAGCTTGAACGAAGTCAGTGCGTCGTTGAGCGGCACCGCGACCCTGGCATGGCCATCGGCATCGAGCGCGACCTTGCCCTTCCAGAGCAGCACCGGCTGGAAATTCTCGCGGTTGAGACCCGAGAGATCCCCGCCGCCGCCACCGCCGCCGGCTTCCACCGCCTTCTTGCCGTAATGCCGCTTGCCGACCACCTGGGTCTGCGCGGTCGACGTGAGCACCGAGATCGGGCGATCGCCCATCATCGCATCGAGCAGGTTCCAGCTGTCGTTCGGAGCCAGCTGGAGCAGCGCTTCGTCCACCGCGACGAAGGCCACGTCCGCCGAGGCGGCAGGCTTGCCGTCGGGGCTCTTCACCGTCACGTCGACATTGGCCGTGTCGCGCGCGGCATAGCTCGCCTTGTCGGCCTTCACCGCGACATCGAGCTTATGGCCTTCCCAGCCGACCTTCACCTTGGCGATGCCCAGGCGATAGGCGGGCTTGGCAAGGTCGACGGTCGCGGTCGCCTCGCCGCCGTCCTTCGACCAGGGCGCCCCCCAGTCGCGGGCCATGCTGGAGCGCCAGTTCTGCCAGCCGGACACGCGCCCGCGCACCGCCATGACCGAGACGAACACGTCCGGTGCATAGTCGCCCGGCATCGGCACCTCGATCACCGGGTCCTTGCCGGCGAGGCCGACGACGAAGCTGGAGAGCACGCCTTCCCGCTCGACCGTGACCAGCGCGGTCGCGTCGCGGAAGGGCATCCGGACCTGGAACTTGGCCGTCTCGCCCGCCTTGTACTCCAGCTTCTCGGGGATGACGTCCATGCGGTCGCCATTGTCGCCGCCGAACCACCAGTCGTCGTCGCCGACCAGCCAGGCCGACTTGGTCGCGCGGGCGACATTGCCATTGGCGTCCTTGGTGGTCGCCACCGCATAGACTTCGCCCGATATGCCCGGGTTGAGCTGGCAGCTCGCCAGCCCCTGCGCATCGGTGGTCGCCGAGCAGGTGGCCGACAGCTTGGTCGTCTTCATCTGGTTGTCATAGGCATAGAAGCCGCCGATCAGCCGGCGCCGGGCCGTCAGGATCTGGCGGCTGTAGAGCTCGACCGAGACCGCCTGGTTGGCGAGCGGCTTGCCCGCAGTGTCGAGCGCGACGAAGCGCAGGCGCAGATCGTCCTGCTTCATCAGCCAGCCGTCGCTCTTGATGCCGAGCTGGACCGCGGAGGTGAAGATCGGGATGCGGCGCGACGAGGTCAGGATCTGGCCGTTGGCGTCCTGATAATCCATCTCGACCAGCATCGTGGTGTTCTGCTCGAGCGTCTGCGGCACTTCGGCATTGATCCGGGTGGTCCCGTCCGCGCCCAGCGTGGCGGGCAGCGTCTGGGTCGGCGGCAGCTGGACCTGCTCGTCCTCGCCCTCGCCGTTCATCGGCTTGGTGCCCTCGGCCATGGCGCGGCCGCCGAAGCTGTAGCCGTCATAGCCGTCCGGGGTCTTGAAGTCGGCGAAATAGCCGATGCGCGTCTCGACCGGCAGGTTCGCCGCACCGCCGCCCGAGAGATAGCCGACGAACAGGTCGAGCGGCAGCGTACCCGGCCGCACCGCGGCATCCTTGGGCCCGGCGACCGAGGCCTTCATCGTCGGCAGCTTATATTCGTCGACCTTGAACGACTGGCCGGTCCAGAGCGTCTTCTCCTTGCCCTCCGCGTCCTTGACCAGGACGGTGAGGTCGTAATCGCCCATCTTCGCCCCCTGGGGCGCGGTCCATTCGGTCTCGCCGGCACCGTTCGCGTCGATGGCGAGCGGCAGGTCATATTGCGTGTCCGACCCGCGATGGCTGAGGCGCAGCGTGCCGCTGAACGCCGGCGACGGCGCGAAGCCCGTGGCGATCGGCTGGCGGACGATGTGCTTCATGTGGATCGTCTCGCCCTGGCGGACGAGCGCACGGTCGAACACGGTGTGGAACTTCTGCTCGGGCGCCGACCAGCCATAGTTCAGGTCGAAATCGAACGGGCGGATGCCGTCGCCCCACTGAGTGAGGGTGAAGCTGAAGTCGTCGGCCTTGCGCGCCGAAATCATCAGCACGTCGTTGCTGCCATGGTCGCAGCTCGTATAGGTCTGCGGCTCGGGCAGGCCGGCGGGAACGCCGAGGCGGCCCGAGGCATCGGTCTTGCCCTTGGCGAGCAGCTGGCCGGTGCAGGCGTCGGTGACGCGCACCTCGGCGTCGCCCACGCCCTGGCCGCTGTCGAGCGCGGTGACCCAGACCAGCGACTGGTCGCGCCCCCATTTGAAATGGACGCTCATATTGGTGACCAGCGCGCCGGCCGCGACGTAGCGCGGCGCCTTGCGGCCGAGCAGCGCCTCGCCGAGCCGCGGGCTGGCGAGTTCGACGATGTAGAAGCCGGGCTGGCCGAGCGGGATGCCGACCACTTCGAAATCCTTGCCCTTGCCCGGCAGGCCGATCTTGAGCGGCTTGCCGCTGGCCGAGGTGAGCAGCGGCTTGGCGCCGGTCTGGTTGATCCGCACGGTCTCGGTGCCGCGCTTCACTTCGTCGGACTTGTCCTCGGCCGCATCGGCGAGCGCGCGGAACCATTTGGCGATCTCGCCGTCGCCGCCCTCGACCTTCAGGCTCTGGCCGGTCACGGTCATCTGGCTGCCCTGCAGCTCGGGCTCGACGTTGCGGACCGAGACCGGGAGGACGCCGCCCTCCTTCGCTTCGAGGATGCCGAAATTGCCGGCGAACTTCACCAGCGGCGGCGGCGCGTCGAACTTGACGTCGAGCGGGAAGCGCTCCGCATTGGCGAGCTTGCGGCCGCTCTCGTCCTTCACATCGGCGGGAAGGATCAGCTTGGCGGTCGTCTCGGCCGGGAGCGGCGCCTTGAACTTCAGGTCGGCGACCGCCGCCTTGTTCTTGTCGTCGTCGCCGAAGACCGGCGCCAGTTCCTTGCCGTCGGCCGTCCGGATGCGCACCGCCTCGGCCTGGGCCCTGGGGATCGGCGCGGAGAAGCGCACCCAGGCGTCCTGCACCGGGCTGCAGCCGGCCTGCGGGTTGACGCGCGAGCATTCGAAGCGGGCGCTGAATTCCTTGCGCACGGTGAAGTCGAAACGCTGGTCGGTGCCGGCGGCACGGCCCGAGGCGCTCTTGATGTCCTTGCCCCAGACCAGCGCCATGTCGCGGCCGGCGGGCAGCGGCCGGCGGCACTTCACCGCGACGACGCTGGCGAGGGACTTGGCGCGATCCTCCGCCTTTTCGGGCAGCGCCTGGGGCAGGCCGGCCTCGGTCAGGAAGCTGCGCACTTCCCAGCGATCGGTGCCGAGATCGGCCAGCAGCTTGGGCGCGACATCGGCGGGAAGCACGTCGACCGGGATCTTCTCGCCCAGCCCGTCGACCGCGCAATAGGCGTTGGCGCCGACCGAGGCGGGATCGGGCGCCAGGTTCGCCGCGACGACGAAGACCTGGTCCTCCTCGATCTCGCTGCCATAGCGATTGGGCAGCACCGCGCGGGCGATCGGCCCGCCCGAATCGACGGTGAACTCCTTCTGGCCCTGCAGCGCATAGCCCGACAGGCTCTTGAGCCCGTCGCGCAGCGTGAACTTGCAGGTGACGCCGCCGGGGAGCGGCCCGGTGAATTCATGGACGAAGGTCTGCTGGTCGACCCAGCGGCCCTGGCCGCCGACCGGGCAATCGACCTTGAACGGCGATTCGGCGCGCGGATCGCCCAGGGGCACCATCGCCACGTTGAAGCGGGCGGTGAAGCGCTCGATCGCGCCGTCGCCGACGCCGGGCGTCGCCATCTCGACCTGCGGGCTGTTGTCGCCGAACGCAGTGACCGCCCCGATGGGCGCCAGGACCAGAGCCAATACGCCAAGCCGGGCAACGAGCTTCATCGACAACCTCCCCCTCGGGCAGCGATGGGCACGATAGCCGGGCACCACTGCGAGTCCAGCGACGAATTAACCGTCTCCGTTTCGGAGGGAAATGCACCAATCGGCTTGATCGTTCCGAGAGCGGCACGGTTTAGTTCCATCTCCGAATCGGGGGAATGGGGGCAGCGTTGGGGGAAGGAGCGATCCTCTGGGTCGACGCGATCGCGCGCGAGATGACTCTGTTCGCCGCCTTGTGGTTCGTCATCGGCGGTATCGACGACCTGTGCGTCGACCTGATCTACCTGGCGCGGCGCCTGCGCCGCCGGCAGCCGGCCCCGCTCGCGCTGGCGGGGCCGGCGCCGGCGGGGCGCATCGTGGTGTTCGTGCCCGCATGGGACGAGTCCGCGGTGATCGGCAGCATGCTGCGGGCCGCGCTCACGCGCTTCGATCATCCGGATTACCGGATCTATGTCGGCACCTATCCCAACGATCCCGCGACGATCGCGGCCGTGGCGGACGTGGCGCTGGCGGACGCCCGGGTGCGGCTGGTGATCGGCGCGGCCCCCGGCCCTTCGACCAAGGCGGACTGCCTCAACACGCTGTGGCGCGCGCTGCTGCGCGACGAAGCGGCGGAAGGCTTCGTCGCCAGCGCCGTGGCGCTGCACGATGCCGAGGACGTGGTGCATCCGCTCGAGCTGCGCGTCTTTGCGCACGGCCTGATCGATCATGCCGCGGTCCAGCTGCCGGTGCTGCCGCTCGCGCACCGGCATTCGCGCTTCTTCGCCGGCCATTATCTCGACGAGTTCGCCGAAGCCCATGGCCGGGCGCTGGTGGTGCGCCAGACAGTGGGCGCGGGCCTGCCCTTTGCGGGGGTCGGCTGCGCGATCCGGCGGGAGGCGCTGGCGCGGCTGGCGGCGATGCGAGGCGGCGCGCCCTTCGATGCCGACAGCCTGGTCGAGGACTATGAGCTGGGCCTCACCCTGGCGACGATGGGCATGCCGGCGCGGCTGATGCGCATCGCCGAAGCGCCGGGCGGGCCGCCGGTGGCGGTGCGGGCCTATTTCCCGGACCGGATCGACGCCGCCGTGCGGCAGAAGGCGCGCTGGATGATCGGCATCGCGCTCGCCGGCTGGGACCGGACCGGCTGGGGCGGATGGCGGCGGATCGGGGACAATTGGATGCGGATGCGCGACCGGCGCGCGACGCTGGAGATCCCGGTGCTCGCCCTAGCCTATCTCTCGATCCTCGCCTGGGCACTCTCCCTCGGCGCACATCTGCTGGCGGGCACCGACCCGGCGATGCCGCCGGCGCTGATGCGCGGGCTGCTCCTGGCCACTTTCGGGCTGCTCGTCTGGCGGCTCGCGGTGCGCGCGGCGTTCGTCGGCCATGCCTATGGCTGGCGGGAGGCGCTGTGGTCCGTGCCTCGCATATTCTCGAGCAACGCCGTCGCGCTGCTGGCCGCGCGGCGTGCGCTGTTCGTCTATGTCGCCATGCTCCGGGGGATGCCCCCGCGCTGGGACAAGACCGCGCATCGTTTCCCCGATCTCCGGCCGGCCGGCACCTGATGCGCGGGCGCGGACGGCCGCTCCGTTTCCTCGCGATGGTGACTATCGCCTGGATCGGCGTGCGCGTGGCGCTGCTCTGGCCCCGGGCCGGATCGCTCCCCGCCGCGATCGAAGCGGCGCTGCCGCGCGACCGCGCCGTGCCGCACCGCGTGCCATCGGCCGGCATGCCGCTACGAGCGCCGGTGCCGATACCGCGAAGACCCATACCGCCGCAAAGGATGCGATCGCCGCCGCCCGCCTATCGGGTGCCGCTGGGCGAGGAGCATCCCAGCGTGCAGCTCGCGCTGATGGCGCTCGCCCAATATGGCGCGGTTTCCCTGCCGTCCCTCCTCCCGCAGCCGGCGCGGGAAGCGCCGGCGCCCGCGAGCGCGCCCGAACGGCTCGACCCCCTGCCCGATCGCTGGTCGCTGAGCATGTGGATGGTCGCCCGCGGCGAAGGGAATTTGGGTGCCGCGCCCGGGGGGCAGATCGGCGGAGGACAGGCAGGCGCGCGCGCGGCATGGCTGGTCTCGCCGCGCAGCCGCATCGCCGCCTATGGCCGATTCACCGCGCCGCTCCGAGGCAGGGACCGCGAGGCGGCGCTGGGATTGGAATGGCAGCCGACCCGGGCACCCATCCGCCTGGTCGTCGAGCGCCGCTTCGGGCTCGACCGCAATCCCGGCGGCACCGGGCTGGGAACGATCGCGGGAATCGATGCGGAATGGCGCGGCTTCCGGCTCGAAGCCTATGGCCAGGCCGGCGCGGTGCTGCGCCGGCGCGCCGACCCCTATGCCGATGGCGCGGTGCGCGGCACCCGCATGATCGGTGCCAACGGGCCGGTGCGCTTCGCCCTCGGCGCGGGCGCCTGGGGCGCGGCGCAGCGCGACGCACAGCGGCTCGATATCGGTCCCTCGGCCACGCTTGCCGTGCGCAACCTGCGCCTCGCGCTCGACTGGCGCCAGCGCGTGGCAGGCGGGGCGCGGCCCGGCTCGGGCCCGGCGCTCACGCTGGGGGCCGATTTCTGACGGCTGCCCCGTGCGGGGCGCCGGTCACTTGCCCTGTGCGCGCCAGCGGCGGATCGTGCGCTCGAGGATCTGTTCCTCGCCGCCGGTGTCGCGCCACAGCTCGGAGAAGAGCGGATCGTCCGATGCCGGCCGCTTGGCATCCTCGAGCGAATCGAAGAGCAGGCGGATCGGCGTCGCCACGCCTTCGCCCACTGCAATGCACTCGCGGTTCCGCAGCGCGGGGATCGAATCGAGGAAGCCGCGCGCGCCTTCGGGCATCGCCGCCCTGACAAAGGCCTGGTCGCGTTCGTTGTTGAGGCGCATCGAGAGGATCGTGCCGCATTGCGAGAGCACGCCTTCCGCCAGATCGGAGGGGCGCTGGGTGATCAGGCCCAGCGACACGCCATATTTGCGGCCTTCCTTGGCGATCCGGCTGAGAATCCGGCCGACCGAGGAGCCATCGGCATTGCGCTCGTTCGGGACGTAGCGATGCGCCTCCTCGCAGACGAGCAGGATCGGCCGCTTGCTCTCCCCGCGCGACCAGATCGCGAAGTCGAACACCATGCGGCTGAGCACCGCAACCACCACTGAAGTGATTTCCGAAGGCACGCCCGACACGTCGATGATCGAGATCGGCTTGCCGTCGCCCGGCAGGCGGAAGACCCGCGCGAGGAAGCTCGCCATCGTGTCCGCCACCAGCATGCCCGAGAACATGAAGGCGTAGCGCGGATCGCCCTTGATCTCGTCGATCTTGGAGCGGATGCGCAGATACGGCGCCGTGTCGGTCGCCTTGTCCATCTTGCCCATTTCGAGCTGCAGGATCTGGGTGAGATCCGACAGGAGATAGGGGATCGGCGCATCGACGGTGAGCTTGCCGATCTCCGCCGCCAGCCGGTTCTTCTGCTTGGCGGCGAGCACGCATTTGGCGAGGATGTCCGCGTCCACCTGCCGGTCCGAGCCCGAGGTGGTGAGGAACACTTCGCAATGCTCCTCGAAATTCATCAGCCAGTACGGCATCTGCAGGTTGCCGACATCGTACAGCGCGCCCGTGGTCTTGAAGGCGCTGGCATATTCGCCGTGCGGATCGATCATCACCACATGGCTTTGCGGCGCCATCTCGCAGATGCGATGCAGGATCAGCGCCGTCGCGGTCGATTTGCCGGTGCCGGTCGAGCCGAGCAGCGCGAAATGCTTGCCGAGCATCGAATCGACGTACAGGGCCGCGCGGATGTCGCGCGTCGGATAGACCGTGCCGATCTCGACATGGGCGCGATCCTCGGCGGCGTAGATCTGCTTCAGGTCCGCGGTCGACACCGGGAAGACCGGCGCGCCCGGTGTCGGATAGCGCGTCACGCCGCGGCGGAACTTGTAGAGCTTGCCCGTCAGCCGCTCCTCGTCGCCCTCGCCGAGAAAGTCGATATAGGCGGCGATATGCTCGCCCTGGAGCTTGAGCGAGCGGACATTGGCGATCAGCCAGGTCGCGCCGACGCGCACCTTCACCTGGCTGCCGACCTGGCCGGCATTGGCGATGGTGGGATCGGGATTGCCGCCGAGCGCGTGCAGCGCCTCCGGATCGAGCAGCACCTGGCTCGACGAGCCGGCAATCTCCAGCACCGCGCCGATCGGCTCGACCGGCGCGTGCGAGGGCAAGCCCCCGGAAGTCGGAACCGGCGCCGCGCCTTCGAACCCGCGCGCGCCAAATTGGCCGTCCATCGGCTACTCCCCGTTAACGTTCCCAAATATGCGCGCGGGGAAGTAAAGATTGGGTGAGTTTCGAAGCTTTCAGAAGCGTTTCCACACCGCGCCCGCGCCCCAGCCGAAGAGAATGGAGAGCGCGACCGCCACGATGCCGTAGAGTATCGAATAATGCTCCGCCGAATGCGCGACGAAACGTTCGAAGCCCGATTTGCGGATCTCGATGCCCCGAACGGCGGCAGCAAGGACGCGGCCATCGCGGATCAGGAAGGTCTCGGCAGTGAACTTGCCGACCGGCACGCGCGCCGGAATGGCCAGCCGGGCGCGATAGAGCACGCCGTCGGCGATCTCCACCGCGCCGGGCGCCTGATAATAGAGCCCGGCCCGCGTGCGCAGGTCCTCGAGCCCCTTGTCGAAACGACCCTGCACCTCGGGCGCCGCGCCGGATGCGGGCGAGAGCTGCAGGCTCTCGACGCCCAGTTCGTAGATGGCGCGGGTGCGCTCGTCGACGATCTTCTCGATCGGTTTGGACGAAGCGATGGCGTAGAAGCTGGGCGCCGAGCGATAGCGCATCCGCTGGGCGTTGATCCAGATGCCCGCCACCTGCTCCTTCTCGCGCACCTGCACCGATTGGGTGGGACCCTTCACCACCACCACGATGTCGGCGGGCTTCTCGCCCTGTTCGGGCGCGCGGCCGCCGGGATAGAGGATCGCACCGAACAGCAGCAGCTCGGCGCCGGTGAAGGAATAGGCGATCTCGATGTCGCGCTGCGAAACGTCGGGGACGAGCACGGGCTTGGCCTGCCCCATCAGAAGCGGCGCCAGGAGCAGGAGCAGCGCCCTTCTCACAGCAGCTCCACCGAATAGATCTCGTCGGGCTGCCAGGCGAGGCCGAGCAGCATGCGCACCGCGACGAGCAGCACGATCACCGCCAGGATGAGGCGCAGATATTCGGGCTTGACCTGCATCGCGAAGCGCGCGCCCATCTGCGCGCCGATCACCGAGCCGAGCAGGAGCAGGGCGGCGAGGACGATGTCGACCGCCTTGGTGGTGGTGGCGTGGACCATGGTCGCGGCGGCGGTGACGAACAGGATCTGGAACAGCGAGGTGCCGACCACGACCTGCGTGCCCATGCCGAGCAGGTAGAGCATCGCCGGTACCAGGATGAAGCCGCCGCCGACGCCGAGCAGCACGGTGAGGATGCCGGTGAAGAAGCCGAGCAGCAACGGCGCGAGCGGGGAGATATAGAGGCCGGACGCGTAGAAGCGCCAGCGCAAGGGCAGCATTGCGACGAGCGGATGGTGGCGGCGCTTGCGCGGGAGAGGCGGGCGGGCGCCGCGAGTCACACGGATCGCCTGCACCGATTCGTGCAGCATCAGCCCGCCGATCGAGCCGAGCATCAGCACATAGAGCATGCCGATCACCACATCGATCTGGCCGCTCTTCTGCAGCAGCGTGAACAATGCCGCCCCGGCGATGCTGCCGATCACGCCGCCCACCACCAGCACCACGCCCATATGGACGTCCACGCCGCCGCGGCGGAAATGCGCGAGCACGCCCGAGACGCTGGCGCCGGTCACCTGGCTCGCCGCGGATGCGGCGGCAACGGTCGGCGGGATGCCGTAGAAGATCAGCAGCGGCGTGGTAAGGAACCCGCCGCCCACGCCGAACATGCCCGAGAGCAGGCCCACGCCGAACCCGAGCGCGACGATGACGAGCGCATTGACCGACAGGTTGGCGATCGGGAGGTAGAGGTCCATCTTGCCCGCAGCGATACCGCGTTTGCCCGGCAGTGCAAAAGCCTGTCTGGCCTCACCTTGCAGATACGACCCGATGCGCCGCCGCGCCGATCGGGGCGCCCGGCTCGATGCCGGCCAGATCGGCAAGCATCGTTGCGGGCGCCATCCTGCGCCATCGGATCGTCGAGCGCGCAGGCAGATGCCTCGTTCTTGCCGCGGAGCGGGCGATCACGCGCCATTGCCGCGGGGCCGGCAGGCAGTGCTCGCGCCCTTCCGGCCCGGGAGCGGCGATGCCCCCATCCGGTACGTTCGTCATGCCCCGATGAGATGCAGCGTCGAGACCGCCATCGCGTTCCACACGCTATGTGCGCCCATCGTCACCGCGAACGCCTGACGGAAACCATGCGCCGGGCGGATCCGCATGTAGAGATGGGCCAATATGGCAAACGCCATTCCCGTGGCAATGGACGGGACGTTCGCGCCATGCGCGAGCCATCCGGCGGCAAAGGCAAGCATGAGCGCCAGCCAACGCCACGGGCCGCGCCATCTGCCCATCAAAGCCCATAGCAGAGAGAATAATATGGTCTCCAGGAAGGGAGACAGGAATATATCCACCAGCACCGATGCCGGAGTCGTTTCCGCGGGCCGGTGCTCGGCACCCCCAATCTCGCCGGAAAGCGCCGCCCACGCAAAGACGAAGGATGCGACGACAAGATAGATGCCGATGCCATAGGCGAGCGCGAGACGGGTCGCGCGCCCGAATTTCATTGGCGTCAATGCGATTTGGGGCGAACCTTCCTGCGAAGCGCCACGAATAGAAGACATGCACCAACCGACGCCATGAACGCAGGAAATCCGCGTATGCCGGCGAAGATATCCAGCACCGCGAAACATGCAACGGATATCAGGATGAAATAGAATATCTCATATTTGATCTTCATGCGATCCTCGATCGACAGGCTGGCGACGCGAGGTCGCCAGCCGAGAAGATATCAGTGAAATCCGAGATTGGGTGGCGGCGGGCCGCCATTTTCCGCCACATGCTTTACCGCGTCATACACGGCCTTCCCGAGGAAGGATCCGATGAAAGCACGCGCGATCGTGCTCAGGCCTCCATTGACGAGGGCGATCTGATCGTCGTTCAGATCGATGATACCAACATCGCTGGAGAGTGAATGAGCGAAATTATCTGACACC
Organism: Sphingomonas sp. 67-41; assembly: GCF_001899725.1. Classification (NCBI taxonomy): domain Bacteria; kingdom Pseudomonadati; phylum Pseudomonadota; class Alphaproteobacteria; order Sphingomonadales; family Sphingomonadaceae; genus Sphingomonas; species Sphingomonas sp. 67-41. Next base: position 376,942 of record NZ_MKWJ01000022.1, read on the forward strand.
ATTTCGGCTCCATCTTTCAAACAGTGCGACGGCACATTCCGAAGCTACTGAAATTTCATTTCATCATTAAATATAGATTCGGTCAATCGTTGACTCCGATCGGTATATTCGCCAGCATCATTACGAATCATGGCCGAATGGAGGAACTATGCAGTATTCTTATTTGAGTAATACTTCTGTCATGATCGAGTTGAACGCCGACGAGATCGATCAAGTCGATGGCGGCCTCTATCGCATCGCCGGGTCGGTGCTCGGCGGGCTGGTCTATGAGCTGGTGAAGCGCGTGGCGGAAAATGGTGGTCCGCCGCCACCCAATCTCGGCTTTCACTGATCGAAACACAGGCCGCGGATGCGGGGCGGGCTTGCACGTCGGCGTCTGCGCGACACCCCTCTTCCCCGGGCCTCTTCCCCGGGCCGGATGGCGGGGAAGAGGGGCCCCCTCACGGCGGCACAGGCTGACCGGCCGTTCCCTTTGAGCAGAGGAAGGTGAAGCGGATTATTCCGCCGCCACCGCCTCCGCCGCATCGTCATTGAGCGGCTGGGGCAGGCGCGACAGCATTTCCCTGGGCACCACCTGCCAGAAGGCACCGATCGCGCGGTCCCAGTCCTCGAGCAGGCCGGCTGCCCATTTGCTGTCGGTCGCGGCGACATGCGCCTCGACCAGCGCGCGCAGCCGGGCTTCCCAATGCGCCGAGGCCAGGCGCTGCCAGACGATGCTCTCCGGGTTGGCGCGCTGCGCGAAGCTGTCGTCCGCGTCATAGACGAAGGCCATGCCGCCCGTCATGCCCGCGCCGAAATTCATGCCGACCTCGCCGAGCAGCACCGCGATGCCGCCGGTCATGTATTCGCAGCCATTCGCGCCGCAGCCTTCGACCACCACTTCGGCGCCCGAATTGCGCACCGCGAAGCGCTCGCCCGCCTGGCCGGCGGCGAACAGCCGGCCCGAAGTGGCGCCATAGAGCACGGTGTTGCCGAGGATCGTGTTCTTCCACGATTCGATCGGCGAGCTGACCAGCGGCCGCACCACGATCGTCCCGCCCGACAGGCCCTTGCCGACATAGTCGTTGCTGTCGCCGAACACTTCGAGCGTCACGCCCTTGCACAGGAACGCGCCGAGCGACTGGCCGGCCGAACCGCGCAGGCGGACATGGACATGCCCGTCGGCAAGCGCCGACATGCCGAAGCGGCGCGTGATCTCGGACGAGAGCCGCGTACCCACCGCGCGGTGCGTGTTCCGCACATTATAGGTGAGCTGCATCTTCTCGCGCCGCGCGAAGACCGGGGCGGCATCCTTGATCATCTGCGCATCGAGGCTGTCGGGCACTTCGTTGCGGAAGGTCGACAGGCTGAAGCGGCGCTCGGCATCGTCGGCATCGACCTTGGCGAGGATCGGGTTCAGGTCGAGATCGTCGAGATGCTCGGCGCCGCGGCTGACCTGGCGGAGCAGCTCGGTGCGGCCGATCACTTCGTCCAGGCTCTTGAACCCCAGCCGCGCCAGGATCTCGCGGACCTCCTCGGCGATGAAGGTCATCAGGTTGATGACCTTTTCCGGCGTGCCGACGAATTTCTGGCGCAGCTTCTCGTCCTGGGTACAGACGCCGACCGGGCAGGTGTTCGAATGGCACTGGCGCACCATGATGCACCCCATGGCGACCAGCGACAGCGTGCCGATGCCGAACTCCTCGGCGCCAAGGATCGCGGCGATGACGATGTCGCGCCCGGTCTTGAGCCCGCCATCGGTGCGCAGCTTCACCCGGCCGCGCAGGCCGTTGAGCGTGAGCGTCTGGTTCACTTCGGTCAGGCCCATTTCCCAGGGCGTGCCGGCATATTTCACCGAAGTCTGGGGCGAGGCGCCGGTGCCGCCGACATGGCCGGCGACGAGGATGACGTCGGCATGCGCCTTGGCCACGCCCGCCGCCACCGTGCCGATGCCCGCCGAGCTGACCAGCTTCACGCACACCCGGGCGCGCGGGTTGATCATCTTCAAGTCGTAGATGAGCTGCGCCAGGTCCTCGATCGAATAGATGTCATGGTGCGGCGGCGGCGAGATCAAAGTCACGCCCGGCGTCGCGTGGCGCAGCCTGGCGATGAACTCGGTGACCTTGAAACCGGGCAGCTGGCCGCCCTCGCCGGGCTTGGCGCCCTGGGCGACCTTGATCTCGATCTCGTCGCAGGCGTTCAGATATTCGGCGGTGACGCCGAAACGGCCCGAGGCGATCTGCTTGATCGTGGAATTGGCATTGTCGCCATTCTCGTACGGCGTGTAGCGGTTCTTGTCCTCGCCGCCTTCGCCCGACACCGCCTTGGCGCCGATGCGGTTCATCGCGATCGCCAGCGTCTCGTGCGCCTCCGGGCTGAGCGCGCCGAGCGACATGCCCGGCGTGACGAAGCGCTTGCGGATCTCGGTGATCGCCTCGACCTGGTCGATCTGGATGCCTTCGTTCGGGAAATTGAACTCGAGCAGGTCGCGCAGATAGACCGGCGGCAGGTCGCGCACGCCGCGCGAGAAGGCGAGATAGGACGAATAGCTGTCGGTCGAGACCGCCGTCTGCAGCAGGTGCATGAGCTGGGCCGAATAGGCATGCGTCTCGCCGCCATGGCGCTGGCGATAGAAGCCGCCGATCGGCAGTGTCGCGACGCCGCGATCATAGCCCGCCTGGTGACGAAGCATCGCCGAGAGATGGAGCGAGGCATAGCCCTCGCCCGAGATCTTGGCGGGCATGCCGGGGAACAGGTCGTTTACCAGCGCCCGGCTGAGGCCCACCGCCTCGAAATTATAGCCGCCGCGATAGGAGGAGATCACTGCGATCCCCATCTTCGACATGATCTTGAGCAGGCCCTCGTCGATCGCCTTGCGGTGGCGCTTGAGGCATTCCTCCAGCGCGATGTCGCCGAACAGGCCGCGCGCATGGCGATCGGCGATCGAGGCTTCGGTGAGATAGGCGTTCACCGTGGTCGCGCCGACGCCGATCAGCACCGCGTAATAATGGGTGTCGAGGCATTCCGAGCTGCGGACGTTGACCGAGGCGTAGGAACGCAGGCCCCGGCGGACCAGGTGCGTGTGCACCGCCGCCGCCGCCAGCACGCCGGCGATGGCGACGCGGCTCTCCGAAACATGCTCGTCCGTCAGGAACAGCTCGGTGCAGCCGGCGCGGACCGCCTGCTCGGCCTCGTAGCGGATGCGGCGGATCGCCTCGCGCAGGTCGTCCGGATCGTCGCCGACCGGGAAGGTGCAGTCGATCTCAGCGCACTGGTCGCCGAAATGCGCGCGCAGCCGATCCCAATCGCCATTGGTGAGTACCGGGCTGTCGAGCACCAGCACCTTCGAGCCGCCGCCCTCGGTGTCGAGGATGTTGGCGAGGTTGCCGAAGCGCGTCTTGAGCGTCATCACCTGCCGTTCGCGCAGGGAGTCGATCGGCGGATTGGTGACCTGGCTGAAATTCTGGCGGAAGAACTGGCTGATCAGGCGCGGCTTGTCCGAGATGACGGCAAGCGGCGTGTCGTCGCCCATCGAGCCGATCGCTTCCTTGGCGGTCTCGACCATCGGGGCGAGGATCAGCTCCATGTCCTCGAGCGTCTGCCCGGCCGCGACCTGCCGACGGGTCAGCTCGGCCCGATCGAAGCGCAGCGGCGCGGCATCGGGCTCGGGCAGGTCGGCCACGGTGATGAACTCGCCGATCATGGCGGCATAGTCATGCTCGCCGGCGATCCTGTCCTTGATCTCGCGGTCGCAGAGCAGGACGCCCTGGTCGAGGTCGACCGCGATCATCTGGCCCGGGCCCATCCGGCCCTTGGCGATCACGGTCGATTCGGGGATCTGGACCATGCCGGTCTCGGAGCCGACGATCAGCAGGCCGTCCGAAGTCTGGGTGTAGCGCAGCGGGCGCAGCGCGTTGCGGTCGACGCCCGCCACCGCCCAGCGCCCGTCGGTCATCGCCAGCGCGGCGGGGCCGTCCCACGGTTCCATCACCGAGGCAAGGTATTTGTACATCTCGAGATGCTTCTCGGGCGTGTGCTCGTCCCATGCCTCGGGCACCAGCATCAGCTTGGCGGTGGGCGCGTCCCTTCCCGAGCGGCAGATCGCCTCGAACACCGCATCGAGCGCGGCGGTATCCGACGCGCCGGCCGGGATCACCGGCTTGATGTCCTCCGAACGCTCGCCAAAGGCGATGCTCGCCATCTTGATCTCGTGGCTGAGCATCCAGTTCTTGTTGCCGCGGATCGTGTTGATCTCGCCATTGTGCGCCAGGCAGCGGAAGGGCTGGGCCAGCCACCATTGCGGGAAGGTGTTGGTGGAATAGCGCTGGTGGAAGATCGCCACGCGGCTGGTGAAACGCTCGTCGCGCAGGTCCGGATAGAAGTCCGACAGGCTCTCGGCGAGGAACAGGCCCTTGTAGATGATCGAGCGCGTCGAGAGCGAGCAGATGTAGAAGCCGTTGATCTGGGCGGCGATCACCCGCTTCTCGATCCGGCGGCGGACGAGATAGAGTTCCTTCTCGAACTCGGCGGCGTCCATCGCGCCGAGGAGCGGCCCCGCGATCATGATCTGCTCGATCTCGGGGCGCGTCGCCTGCGCCTTCATGCCGATGACCGAGACGTCGACCGGCACCTGGCGCCAGCCATAGATGGTGTAGCCCGCCTCGATGATCTCGCTCTCGACGATCGTGCGGCAGGCCTCCTGCGCGCCCAGGTCGGTGCGCGGCAGGAAGACCATGCCCACCGCCAGCCGGTTCGGCAGCACGCGGTGGCCGCCCGCGGCGATCGCGTCGTCGAAGAAGCGGACGGGCAGGTCGACATGGATGCCGGCGCCGTCGCCGGTCTTGCCGTCGGCATCCACCGCGCCGCGGTGCCACACCGCCTTCAGCGCATCGATCGCCGACTGGACGACGCGGCGCGAGGGCTGGCCGTCGGTCGCGGCGACCAGGCCGACGCCACAGGCGTCTCCCTCGAACTCGGGACGGTACATGCCCTCGCGGGCGAGCCGTTCGCGTTCGTCCAGCTTCATCTCAACTACTCCGTGCCGGTCGACGAAGACGCATGGTCTTCGAGCGTTTCGGGATCGACGCCGAACAGTTCGGCGAGCTTCTTGCGTTCTGCGGGCGACAGGTCGCCCTTGGTGCGCACCGCCGGCAGGTCGGCAGTCGCAGCCTGCGCCTTCCGGACCAGGCCGGGCATCGCGTCCGTCAATTCGGGCATGATCGCGTTCATCGCCTCCATCATGTCCGGCCCCATGGCGATGAGGAGCGCGCGCGACGCATAATGGGCGCCCGCCGGCGTGGCGAAATAGCGATCGAGATCCTCGAGCTCGGCACCGCTGAACTCGCGGGCATAGGCCCTGGCCAACGCGACCCGCGCCTTCGGTTCGACCCTGGTCATGATGTCGCCCATGCCGGCGGTGATGACCTGCATCGTGCGGCGCTGGCGCTCCCGCCAGGCCGGATCGTAGATCTCCATGATCTCGCGCATCTTGACGGCACCCAGCGCCTGGGCCTGCGCCTCGGTGACTCCGCCCATCTGCGCCAGCTTGGCGACCGGCATCTCGCCCACCTGGCCGACGATCTTGTCCATCATCGCGCTGAAGCTCTTGTCGAACAGCTGCTTGTAGATGCCGGCCGGCAGCAGCTTGGCGACGAGACGATCGGCCACGGCCAGGCGAGCGGGATCGACCGGGCCGAGCGCCGGCGCGGCTGGCGCGGGTTGCGGCACCGTCTGCGCCTGCACGGCGCCGCTGCCGGCGAACAGCAGGAAGGCGGCAAGGAAGGACGGGCGCATCACTTGCCGCCCTTCCTTGCGCGATAGTCCGCCGCCAGCTTGTCCTCCAGCGCCTTCAGCTTCGGGAGATTGGCCGCGATCAGCCTGTCCGCCCAGGCCTGGCTCGCCGCCGAGATCCTGGGGTTGACCGTGCCCATCTTCTGCGACGCCGTGCTGCCGGCGAACGCCATCAGCGCGGGATAATCCTCCGCGGTCATCTTTGCCATCACCGCGGCGATCGCCGCCTGCTGCATCTCCTGCGGAGACTGGCCCGGCGCGCTGCCCATCCTCTCATAGGCTTCGGCGCGCACCTTCTGGCCGGTGGGGCTGCCGAAAAAGGCGAGCATGTCGGTCACCTCGGCGGGGGTCAGCGCAGTCCTGAGGATGCCCTCGATCTCCGCGCGCAGCGAGGGAAGCGCGGCGACCAGCGCCGACGCGAACTGCGCGCGCAGCTGGCCGCCCACCGCCTGGCGCATCGCGGGATCGGCGGCATAGGCTGCCTTGCGCTCGGGATTGGCGGCGATCTGCCGATCCATGCCGGTGTCGAAGGCCTTGCCGGCCAGCCGGGTGACCGCCTCGTCCGGCGCCAGCAATGCGACGAGCCTCTGGATATCGGTGTCGGCGACCGGCGCAGCAACCGGCGCGGCGGCGAACGCCGAAGCCGGGGTCGGTGCGGCGGCGCCCAGGGCAAGGGCCAGGAGGAAGGGCTTCATGGGCATCGACAACCTTATCAAGCAGCCCGTGCCGCATCGGCGCGGGCGCGCATCCAGGCATGCATGTGCGCCGCCACGTCGCGGCCGTCGCGAATCGCCCAGACGACCAGACTCGCGCCACGGACAATATCGCCGGCCGCGAAAACGCCGTCGAGGCTGGTCATCATCGTGCGCCCGTCCGTGCGCAGCGTGCCCCAGCGCGTGACGCCCAGCCCCTCGGCACCGAACAGGCGCGGCAGGTCCTCGGGCTCGAAGCCCAGCGCCTTGATCACCAGATCCGCCTGGAGCTGGAAGGCACCGCCCGGATCAAGTTCGGGCGCGCGACGGCCCGAGGCGTCGGGCGCACCCAGCCGCATGCGCGTGGCCCGCACGCCGCTGACCCGGTCGCCACCGTCAAAGGCTTCGGGAGCCGAGAGCCAGACGAACTCGACGCCTTCCTCCTCGGCATTGGCGGTCTCGCGCTGCGAGCCGGGCATGTTCGCCCGGTCGCGGCGATAAAGGCACTTCACCGAGGCCGCGCCCTGGCGAACGGCAGTGCGGACGCAGTCCATCGCGGTGTCGCCGCCGCCGATCACCACGACATGCTTGCCGTTCGCATCGAGGCTGCCGTCGTCAAAGGCCGGAACCGCATCGCCGAAGCCCTTGCGGTTTGAAGCCGTGAGATAGTCGAGCGCCTCGACGATTCCCGTCGCGCCGACGCCCGGCGCCTGGATGCCGCGCGCCTTGTAGACGCCGGTGGCGATCAGCAGCGCATCATGCCGCTTGCGCAGATCGTCGAGGCTCGCTTCCCGGCCGACCGCGAAGCCCAGGTGAAAGACGATCCCGCCCTGTTCGAGCCGCTCGATCCGGCGCATGACGATCTGCTTCTCGAGCTTGAAGCCCGGAATGCCGTAGGTGAGCAGTCCGCCGGCGCGATCGTGCCGGTCATAGACATGCACCTCATAGCCATATTCGCGCAGATACTCGGCCGCCGCCAGGCCCGCCGGCCCCGCGCCGACGATGCCGACCGACTGGCCGCGCGCCGGGCCCACCGCCACCGGCTCGACCCAGCCCTCTTCCCAGGCGGTGTCGGTGATGAACTTCTCGACCGAGCCGATGGTGACCGCACCATGGCCGGAGAATTCGATGACGCAATTGCCCTCGCACAGCCGGTCCTGGGGGCAGATGCGGCCGCAGATCTCCGGCATGGTCGAGGTGCTGTTCGACAGCGCATAGGCTTCGCGCAGGCGCCCCTCCGCCGTGAGGCGCAGCCAGTCCGGGATGTGATTGTGCAGCGGGCAATGCACCGAGCAATAGGGCACGCCGCATTGCGAGCAGCGGCTGGCCTGTTCCTCGGCCGTGGGCACCGCGTAGCGATCCGCGATCTCGCGGAAATCCTCCGCGCGCAGTTCCGCCCCGCGCTTGCTTGGATAAGCCTGCGCCGTTCCAACGAATTTGAGCATCGTTTCCGCCATGCGGCCGCGCTAACGCCGCAAGCGAGTCGATAAAAGTCAGCAAAGCTGACCTATATTGGGTTTTTCTGCGTCGCCGGCCCGAATTTGAAATATTCTTACGTCATTTTAGGGCCGATACGGACCTTACCGCATCGAGAGCCAGACGATCGCCCCGATGCCGGCGATGATCCGGTACCAGGCAAAGGGCGCGAAACCATGTTTCGAGACGATGCCGACGAACCATTTGATGACGACGATCGCGACGACGAAGGCAGTGACGAAGCCGATGCCGATCTCGTCCCATCCCACGCGGGCCGAGGCGATCGCGTCGTGATTCTTGAGCAGCTCGAGCGTGGTGGCGCCCAGCATCGTGGGGATGGCGAGGAAGAAGCTGAACTCGGCGGCGGTGCGCCGCTCCACGCCCAGGCTGAGCGCGCCCATGATCGTCGCCCCCGAACGGCTTACGCCCGGGATCATCGCGATGCACTGGATGAAACCGATGCCGATCACCCGGACCAACGGGATCTCGGCGATGCCATGGATCGTCGCGGACTTCACCAGCCGCTCGATCACCAGGATCGCGATGCCGCCGATCACCAGCGCCCAGGCGACCACCATCGGCTCGCCGAGCAGCACCTCGATCTTCGAATGGAGCGCGAGGCCGATCACCGCGGCGGGGATGAAGGCGACGAGCAGGTTGCGGGTGAAGCGCCACGAGACCGGGTTCATCCGGAGGAGGCCGGAGGCCACTGCCCAGAAGGTCCGCCAGTAGAGCACCACCACCGCCAGGATGGCGCCGAGCTGGATGACGACGTTGAACATCGCCCAGGTGGCGGCGTCATAGCCGAGCAGCTCGGACGCGAGGATCAGATGGCCGGTCGAGGAGACCGGCAGGAATTCGGTGATCCCCTCGACAATGCCGAGGAGGATCGCAACCAGGGTTTCGCTCATGCTTGGCTATGCTCCGATGCGCCGGCGGCGCGAGAAGATGTTCAGGCGGCCAGCCTGGCGAAGCGGCCGTTGCGGCGATAGCGGACGAGCCAGGTCGAGGCGACGCTGGCGAGCGGCGTCGGCACGATGCCGAGCGCCGCGAGCCCCGGCGCATCGCCCGCGACATTGTCCGCCTGGAGCATGCGCCACTGGTCGCGCGTGATTGGCGTGCCGGGCAACATGGCGATCAGCGCGCCGAGCGGATCGGGCAGTTCGGCAAAGGCCGGCTTGTGGCCGGTCGCGCCGGCGAGCCAGTGGAGGAGCTCGGCCATGGTCAGCGTGTCGGGCCCGCCCAGCGCATAGGCCTGGCCCGCGGACTGCTCCGGCGCGGCGAGCACCGCCGCCACCGCCCGGGCGACGTCGACGACATAGACCGGCTGGAAACGCACGCCGGCGCGCAGCACCGGCACCACCGGCCCCATGCCGAGCATCGCAGCGAACCGGTTGGTGAACTGGTCCTCGCGCCCGAAGACAAAGGAAGGACGCAGGATCACGGCTTCCGGAAAGGCCTGCCGCACCGCGGCCTCGCCCGCCGCCTTGGAACGGCCATAGGCGGAAGCCGAATCCCCCTCGGCGCCAAGCGCGGAGAAATGGACGAGCGATGCGACGCCGGCCGCCCTGGCCGCAGTGGCGACGGTGCGCGCGCCGGCAGTGTTGACGCCGTCGAAATCGCCCTTGAGCACGCCCGCCAGGTTCACCACCGCATCGGCGCCGGCGACCGCGGCGGCGATCGTTTCGGGCCGAGTCACGTCGGCGGCGACGAACTGGGTCTGGCCCAGGCCGCCCAGCGGCTTGAGGAACCAGGCATCGCGCGGCCGGCGCTGGGCGATTCGCAGGCGCGCGCCCGCGGCGAGCAGTTCCTGCGCGACATAGCGGCCGACGAATCCGCCGCCGCCGATCAGCACTATGAGTTTGTCCTTCATGCCCTTGGTCCTGGAACTGAAACCTGCCTGCCGGCCGAGCCTCACCCCATGCCGCGCGGCGGACGGAGAGGCAAGCGCCGGATGGCACCGGGCAGGACGGACCGGATCAGCCGATCGTCATCAGGCTGGCATTGCCCCCCGCCGCGGTGGTGTTGATCGAGATCGATACTTCCTCGAGCAGCAGCTCGATCGGATAGCCGGATTCGCCCGTTGCCAGCAGCGGGACGATCGGTCCGTCCAGCGCCGCCAGTTCCCGGGCCACCGCCACGACGTCCCCTTCGACCAGTGCCGCGGCGAGGGGCTCCGCCGCATCCGGCACGAAGGCCGCGGCGACCCGGGGCGGCAGGCCATGGGGCAACGCCATCCCGTCGAGCCTGCCCTTGTTGCCCGTCGCCAGCACCGCGGCCATCTGGTCATACAGGCCGGATACCGTCACGGGGCGCATCAGGATGCGGCCGCGCGGATGGAGCGCGTAGAGGTTGCGCTCGCCCACCGGCCCCGGCAGCTCACGCTCGAAGCCGAGTGCCGAGGCCGCGCCATAGCGGCGCGCCGCATCGGCAGCCCGCACTTCGCCCTGGGCATCGAGCCAGGCGGCGAATTCGCCCAGCGGCGTCCCGACCGATCCCATGGGCGCGATCGCAACCGGCGCCGCGCCCACCAGCCGGCCGAGATAGAGCGGCCCGCCCGCCTTGGGGCCGGTACCCGAAAGCCCCCGCCCGCCAAAGGGCTGCACCCCGACGATCGCGCCGATCACGTTGCGGTTCACATAGAGATTGCCCGCCTTCACCCGCGCGGTCACTTCGGCGACCGTCTCGTCGAGCCGGGTGTGCAGGCCGAAAGTGAGGCCATAGCCGGTGGCGTTGATCGCATCGATCAGCGCCGGCAGGTCGTCGCGGCGATAGCGCAGCACGTGGAGCACCGGGCCGAACACCTCGCGCTCGACATCGGCGATCGCATCGATCTCGATGATGGTCGGCGGCACGAAGGTGCCGTGCCCGGTCGCGGCCGGCAGGTCCTGCTGCTCGATGCGGTGGCCCCGCGCGCGCATCGTCGCGACATGGCGCTCGATAGTGTCGCGCGCCTCGGCGGTGATCACCGGGCCGGTATCGACGTTGAGCGCGTCGGTGCGGCCGATGCGCAATTCCCTGAGCGCGCCCTTGAGCATCGTCAGCGTGCGATCGGCAACCTCTTCTTGCAGGCACAGGATCCGGAGCGCCGAACAGCGCTGGCCCGCGCTGTCGAACGCCGAGGCGATGACGTCGGCGACGACCTGCTCGGCAAGCGCGGAGGAATCGACGATCATCGCGTTCTGGCCGCCGGTCTCCGCCACCAGCGGAATCGGCCGGCCAGCGGGGGACAGGCGCGGGGCGAGCTGGCGCTGGATCAGGCGGGCCACTTCGGTCGAGCCGGTGAACATCACGCCGGCGGTCGCGGCCGCGCCGACCAGCGCCGCGCCGATCGCGCCGTCGCCGGGAACCAGCTGGAGCGCGTCGGCAGGGACCCCCGCCGCGTGGAGCAGCGCCACTGCCTGGGCGGCGATCAGGGGAGTCTCCTCGGCCGGCTTGGCGAGCACCGGATTGCCCGCCACCAGCGCCGCCGCCACCTGGCCGGTGAAGATCGCCAGCGGGAAATTCCACGGGCTGATGCAGACGACCGGACCCAACGGCAGCTGGGCAGCGCCGAAGGTCGCACGTGCACGCGCCGCATAATAGCGCAGGAAATCAATCGCTTCGCGTACCTCCGCAATGGCATTGGGCAGCGATTTGCCTGCCTCGCGCACGATCAGGCCGAGCAGCACCGGCATTTGCGCCTGCATCGCATCGGCGGCGCGCTCGAGCATCGCAGCGCGTTCGGCGACCGGCGTGGCGCCCCAGCCAGAGGCTGCGGCACGCGCGACCGCGGCGGCCGCCCCCTCGGGCGAAATCTCGACCACGGCGCCGACCTCGTCACGATTATCCGCGGGATTCAATATCTTGCGCCCCACTCCCTGCCCATCGGCCGGGACCGCCCGCCATGCGATCGTCGCACTATGCTGGAGCGCCTGAGTCAGCTCCGTGAGCGCAGTCTCGTCACTCAGATCGATGCCGTCCGAGTTGCGGCGGTCCGGATAGAGCGTCGCGGGAAGCGCGATCCTGTCGTGATGCGCGCCCGGATCGGGCATCGCGCGCACCGTCTCGACAGGGTCCGCGACCAGCTCCGAAACGAGAATTTCGGGATCCGCGATACGATTCACGAAGGAGGAGTTGGCGCCATTCTCCAGCAAGCGACGCACAAGATAGGCCAGAAGCGTCTCATGCGTGCCGACCGGCGCATAGATGCGGCAGGGGCGATCCAGCTTCGCCGCGCCCACCACCTGCTCGTACAGCGGCTCGCCCATGCCGTGCAGGCACTGGAACTCATACTGGCCCAGCGCGAAGTCCGGCCCGGCGAGCCGGTAGATCGTCGCCAGCGTCTGGGCATTGTGCGTGGCGAATTGCGGAAAGACCCGCGCACCCGCCGCGAGCAGCTTCCGCGCACAGGCGATGTACGCCACATCGGTATGCGGCTTGCGGGTATAGACCGGGAAATCGCGCAGCCCGTCGACCTGGGCGCGCTTGATCTCCGCGTCCCAATAGGCGCCCTTGACCAGCCGGACCATGATCCGCCGCCCGGCCCGCCCGGCAAGGTCGACGATCCAGTCGATCACGAAGGGGCAGCGCTTGCCATAGGCCTGGACGACGAAGCCGAGCCCGTCCCAGCCGGCCAGGTCGGGATCCAGCGCCAGGCTCTCCAGCAGGTCGAGCGAGATTTCGAGCCGGTCGGCTTCCTCGGCATCGATGTTGAGTCCGATATCATAGCGCCGCGCCAGCACCGCCAGCGTCTTCACCCGGGGGAGCAGCTCGCCCATCACCCGGTCCGCCTGGGCACGGCCATAGCGCGGGTGGAGCGCCGAGAGCTTGATCGAGATGCCCGGCCCCGCATAGACGCCGCGCCCGTTCGACGCCGCGCCGATCGCATGGATGGCGTTCTCGTAATCGCGATAATAGCGCTCGGCATCCGCCCCGGTGGTCGCCGCCTCGCCGAGCATGTCATAGCTGTAGCGAAAGCCCTTGGCCTCTTCGTGGCGCGCGCGCTTCAGCGCCTCGGCGATCGTCTCGCCGGTGACGAACTGCTCGCCCATCATCCGCATCGCCAGATCGATCGCGCGGCGGATCACCGGCTCGCCGGCGCGCGCGACGAGGCGCATCAGCGCGGCGCCCAGCCCGCGATCGTCGACGCTGTCGACCAGCTTGCCCGTCACCACCAGCGCCCAGGTCGCCGCATTGACGAACAGCGACTTGCCGCCGAGATGCGCGCGCCAGTCGCCATCGGCGATCTTGTCGCGGATCAGCGCGTCGCGCGTGGCATCGTCGGGGATGCGGAGCAGCGCCTCCGCCAGGCACATCAGCGCTACGCCCTCCTCGCTCGACAGGGCATATTCCTGCACCAGCGATTCTACCGCGCCGCCGCGGCGCCGGGCGCGCAGGCCGGTGACCAGCCGAGTCGCCGTCTCGCGGATCGCGGCGCGGGTGGCGGGATCGAGCGTCGCCGCTTCCAGCAGCGGCGCCACCGCCGCGCGCTCGTCGAGGCGATAGGCGGCGGTGATCGCCCGGCGGAGCGGAGTCGGTTCGCGGACGGGCGGAGCGAAGGCGGCGAAGGGCGCGGGCTGGGTCATCCCGCCATGATACGCCGCTTGTCCAGGTCGATCAGACTTTTGAAAGGCGAATCACAGGCAGAATCGCCATATTGACGGCCATCTGCTAGGTGGAAATCATGAAAAAGCCCCCCGTGACAGTCGAATTGGACGAGTTCGACCGCAAGATCGTTGCCGCGCTGGCCGCGGACGGCCGGATGACGGTGACCGAACTGGCCAGGCAGGTGGGGCTTTCCAAGACCCCGGCCCAGGTGCGGCTCAAGCGGCTGACCGATGCCGGAGTGATCCGCGGCTTCCGCGCGATCGTCGATCCCGCGCGGCTGGGCCTCGACCATATCGCCTTCACCGAGGTCAAGCTGGCCGACACGCGCGAAAAGGCGCTGCAGGAATTCAACGCGGCGGTTCGGCGCATCCCCGAGGTGGAGGAATGCCACATGCTCGCGAGCAACTTCGACTATCTGCTGAAGGTGCGCACCGCCGACATCCGCCGATATCGGATCGTGCTGGGCGAGAAGATATCGAGCCTGCCCCATGTCGCCAGCACCTCGACCTATGTCGCGATGGAGACGATCAAGGACTAGGTCGGGGATGACGGCTTCGCCGTTCGCCGCCGTGCCCTAGCCCTGCGGCCGCGCGCCCCGCGGGCCGAAATTGAGCCGGCGCGTGACATTGTAGTCGAGCACCGCCATCACGAAATAGGCTGCCGCCTGCTTGATCCGCGTCCAGGGGCCCGTGCGCGCCTTGTAGAGTTCGGGCGTGATCCGCTCCGAATGCGCCACCTCGCCATCGACGAATGCGCGGACATAGGCGGCGAAGGCGGGATCCTCGACGCGGAACATAAGTTCGAGATTGAGGAACATCGAGCGGATGTCGAAATTGGCCGAGCCGATATTCACCACGTCGTCGAGCAGGAACAGCTTCGCGTGGAGCTTGGTCGGCTGGTATTCGTAGATCTGCACGCGCTTCCTGAGCAGCCCGGCATAAGTGAAGCGCGCCGCCCAGATCGCGGCGCCATGATCGAGCCTGGACGGCAATATCAGCCGCACCCGCCCGCGCAGGCCGGCCCGGTCGAGCCGGCGGAGCATCGCCGGATTGGGTGCGAAATAGGCAGCCATGATGTCGATCGACTGCGCCCGCTCCATGTCGCGCTTCACTTCGCGCGCCCAGGGGGAGAGCCGGCGCATCGGGCCGCCGAGCAGCCAGCGCGTGGCACCCTCGGGCTCGCTCCACGCCCGCAGCGTCTTCGCCAGCCTGCGCAGGCTGCCGCGCGGCCGCCGGGCCCAGTTCGACAGCGCATCATAATAGCCGACCAGGCGGCCCGCCGCCGGACCTTCGATCAGCAGCCCCAGATCCCGCCAGGCGGCCTGCTCGATCGTGCCGAAATAACTGTCCTCTATGTTGAATCCGCCGACGATCACCCGCGCCTCGTCGGCGAGCGCGAGCTTCTGATGGTTCCTGAGCAGATAGCGCCGGCCCCAGCGCGGCACGAAGCGGCAGACGTCGACGCCGGCCGCATGGAGCGGATCGAAGAAGCCATGGCTCTGGGCATGCTCGCTGCCCAGCCCGTCGACGATCAGGCTCACCTTCACGCCGCGCGCCGCCGCGTCCAGCAGCGCCTGGCGCACCGCGGCGCCGGCCGCATCGTCGACATAGATATAGTAGAGCACCCGGAGCGTCCGTTCGGCGCGGCGCATCAGGTCGAGCAGCGCCTCCAGCCGCTCGGGCCCGTCGGGCAGCAGCGTCAGCCGGTTGCCGTCGACGGTGTAGCTCGGCTGGGTGAAGCGCATCGCCGGGTGATGCGGGACCATGGGCACGGGGGCAAGGGGGGCGAGCGCTTCCAAGGGGACTCCGCGGGCATCGTTGCGATGGCGTTCCCAACGCGCCGCGCGCGATTCGGTTCGCCGCGCGGGCGCAAGGCCCATTTTCTTGACTTTTCCACAGCCGGACCCTAAGTCGCCGCCTTTCCCGGACACTCCGTTTTTCAAGGAAGCGTAGATGGCGCGCGTCACTGTCGAAGATTGCGTCGACAAGGTTCCCAACCGTTTCGATCTCGTGCTGTTCGCGGCGCAGCGCGCCCGCCAGATCTCGGGCGGCGCCGATCTGACTCTCGATCGCGACCGCGACAAGAACCCGGTCGTGGCGCTCCGCGAGATCGCGGAAGAGACGATTCGCCCGACTCACCTCGAAGAGGCCGTGGTCTCGAGCCTGCAGCGCGTGCAGATCGACGACGAGGAAGCGCCGGACGAAGTCGGCTCGATCGCGGCTTCGGCCGAGGCGCTGCGCCTCACTGCCGCTGCCCCGCCGCGCAACCAGAATCTGGGCGGCGACTACGACGGCTGAGCCGGCGATTCGCTGCACTTCGCAAGGGGCCGGGGGCAACTCCGGCCCTTTTGCTTTGACGGTCGGATCAGGACCTTGATTGCATCCGCGCCTGTTGATCGGGGCCCGCCTGCGCGGGGATGACGGCGGAGGATTGGCCCACGCGCCCGAAGCGCCGCCAGACCTTGAGCGGCACCGCGACGGCCACGAACACCATCATCAGCGACCATATCCACAGCCCGGCGCGGTCATGCTCGACCAGCGCCGCGGCGATCATGCAGGGCACGGCGCACACCGGGGCGATCTTGGTCGCCCACCACAGCCGGAGGCCCCGCCGATCGGCAAGGTGCGCCTCGGGCGGACGGCGCAGCAGGACGACCGTCGCCACCAGCTTCAGGCCGAGCAGCGCGATCGCCACGGTCCAGAGCAGGGTGGCAAGCGGATTCATTCCTCGGCCGCTTCCGCCTTGGCCCGCCCCTTGAAGCCCTGCGCCACCACGAACCATTCCACCGAGCCCTTGCGGCTCGACGGCGGCTTGGCGTGCTTCACCGTGGCGAAGTTGCGCTTCATCTCCGCCACCAGCGTCGAATCGGCGCCGCCGGCAAACACCTTGGCGACGAAATCGCCGCCCGGCTCGAGCACCTGGATCGCGAAATCGAGCGCAGTCTCGACCAGGCCCATGGTGCGCAGTGCATCGGTCTGCGGATGGCCGACGGTGTTGGCCGCCATGTCCGACACGATCAGATCGGGCGCGCCGCCCAGCTCCTCGATCAGGCGGTCGGGGGCGGCATCGTCCATGAAGTCCATCTGCAGGATCACGGCGCCGTCGATCGGATCGACGGGCAGCAGGTCGATGCCGACAACCGGCGCCTTGGGCAGCCGGCGGCGGACCACCTGGGTCCAGCCGCCCGGCGCGATGCCGAGGTCGACCACGCGCTTCTTGCCCTTCAGGAAGCCGAACTTCTCGTCGAGCTCGATCAGCTTATAGGCCGCGCGGCTGCGATAGCCCTCGGCCTTGGCGCGCTTGACGTACGGATCGTTGAGCTGGCGCTCGAGCCAGCGCGTCGACTGGGCCGTGCGCTTTCGCGCCGTCAGCACGCGGGTATGGCCGCGTCCGCCGCCTCTGCTCATATCTTCGTTCCTGCTGGGCCGGGCTGGCCGAGCGTGCCGGCCCCGTCAACGGACAACGTCACAAGATTCTCCCGTTGATCAGGCGGCGCAATATGCCCTCGCGGATGCCGCGATCGGCGATGCCCAGCCGTTCGGCCGGCCATAGATCGAGAATCGTCTCGAGGATAGCGCAGCCGGCGACGACGAGATCGGCCCGCTCCGAGCCGATGCACGGCACCTGGCTGCGCTCGGCCATGCTCATCCCCGCGATCCGCTGGCTCACTTCGCGCATCGCGGGGGCGGGGACGATCAGCCCGTCGACCACCGACCGGTCATAGGCGGCCAGGCCCAGATGCACGCTGGCGAGCGTGGTGACCGTGCCCGACGTGCCGAGCAGCCGGCGCGTGCCGCGCGGGGTGCGCAGGCGCTTGGCGAAGGGGGCGAAGCTCTCGGCCACGCGGGCGCGCATGTTCGCATAGAGCGCGGCGCGTTCCTCGACCGTCGCGGCGACGCCCGACGCCTCGGTGAGCGAGACCACGCCCCAGCGCGCGCTGTGCCAGTCGAGGATGCGGGGCACTTCGCCGCGCGAATCGACCAGCACCAGCTCGGTCGAGCCGCCGCCGATGTCGAACACCAGTGCCGGGCCGTCGCCGGGCTCGAGCAGCGCGTGGCAGCCCAGCACGGCAAGCCGCGCCTCTTCCTCGGCGGTGATGATGTCGAGCGCGATGCCCGTTTCGCGATAGACCCGCTCGATGAACTCGGCGCCGTTCGAGGCCTGGCGGCACGCCTCGGTCGCCACCGAGCGGGCGAGGATCACATGGCGGCGCTTCAGCTTCTCGGCGCAGATCCGCAGCGCCGCGATGGTGCGCTCGATCGCGGTGTCGGAGAGCCGGCCGCTGGTGGCCAGGCCCTCGCCGAGGCGGACGATGCGCGAGAACGCGTCGACCACCGCAAAGCCCGAACCCTGTGGGCGCGCGATCAGCAGGCGGCAATTATTGGTGCCGAGGTCCAGTGCCGCATAGTGGCGCGCGTCGCCCGGCCGGCCGCGCATCGGCCGCTCCATGGGCGGCGGAGCTCTCCGGATTTTTCCGGAACCACGGCCGCGGGGCATATTGGCGGTGCCATCCCCCATCGTATCACTCGCTTATGTTCTGTTCCGTCACGGCTTTTCGCCGCCGGTGCTTGAAAGCGAGGCTAGCGGAGACCGGGGTCGGGGGCAAGGCGGGGCCCGTTGACAGCGCCGCGCGGCCGCCCTATTGCGCCCCGCCTGCCGGCCGCAATGCCGCGTGATGCCCCGTCGTCTAAAGGTAAGACCACGGACTCTGACTCCGTTAATTGAGGTTCGAATCCTCACGGGGCATCCACTTCTCCCCCCATCGGCAACCCCGCCGCCGGCACGCGCGTCGGCGCGCCCGGTCCTGGTTTCCAGGAAAGGCGGGAAGGACGCGATCCGGGTTCGGACCGCGTCCTCCGCGATCAGTAGAAGGCGCCGTAGATCACGTCGACCACACGGCGGGTCCGCACGTTCACCAGCAGCAGGTCCGGCCCGTAGCGCACCCAGCGATAGCCCGGAGGCGGCGCGCCCAGGCCCATATCGTACCAGCCGTCATAATAATAATTGTTCGACAGGAAGATCAGCGGCAGCAGCCCGCCGATCGACCAGCGCTGATAGCGATAGCCGCGCGGATAGCTGAAGGGCGGGCGATGGATCGGCCGGAAATTGGGCGGGCGGCCGATACCGGGGCGGTGCGGCGGGCGCGCGATCGGGGGCCGCGGCGCGGGCGGACGCGCCACCGGTGGCCGGGGAGCGGGCGGACGCGTCCCGGGGCGGCCGGGCTGCGACGGGCCGGGCCCGGGCGGCCGGACGCCCGGCTGGCCGGGATTGGGGCGGCCGGGCCCGCCGGGGCCGCCCGAGGGCGGGCGCTGACCCGGTTGACCCGGGCGATCCGGGCGCCCCGGACGATCGGGACGATCCTGGCGATCGCCACGGTCGCCGGGGCGCTGCTGCTGCGCTTCGGCGAGCGGCGGTGCGAGGAGAATCGCCAGTGCGGCGAGGGAAGTCAGCTTCTTCATGCTTTCTCTCCGGCTTTGAGGGAGGTCGAGATCCCCGTTGGCCCGACACCGAAACGACCGAGCATCGGAAAGGCTGCACGTTCCGGCTCAGCGCCCGGCGCGGCTCTTCATCAGCGGCTGGATGCGCGTGCCGAAATTCTCAACGCCCTCCAGGAAATCGTCGAAGGTGAGCAGCACGCCGCCCGTGTTCGGCACCGCCGCCATCTCGTCGAGCATGCGCGCGACGCTCGCATAGCTGCCCACCAGCGTACCCATGTTGATGTTGACCGCCCCCTCCGGCGCGGCGAGCTGGCGGACATTGGTGGTGGGATTGTTCTTGTCGGCCGCGCCCTGGTCCATCAGCCACCGGATCGCGTCGATGTCGACGCCGTCATTATACGACTTCCACTTGGCCATGGCCGCCTCGTCGGTCTCGTCGGCGATCACCATGACGAGCACGAACACCTTCACGTCGCGCCCGGTCTTCGCAGTGGCGGCGGCGAGCCGCTCGTTGTTGAAGGCAAAGGCGGTGGGCGTGTTGACGCCCTTGCCGAGGCAGAAGGCATAGTCCGCCCATCGGGCCGAGAAGGCGAGGCCCTCGTCCGACGAGCCGGCGCAGATGATCTTCATCTCGCCCTGGGGCGTGGGGCGGACGAGACAATCGTCCATCTGGTAATATTCGCCCTTCAGGTCGCTGCGGCCGGTTTCCCACAGCTCGCGCAGGATATGGGCATATTCGCCGAGCATCTGGTAGCGGTTGCGGAAATGCTCGTCGCCCGGCCACAGTCCCATCTGGCTGTATTCGGGGCGCTGCCAGCCGGTGATCAGGTTGAGCCCGAAGCGGCCATGGCTGATCGAATCGATCGTGTTGCACATGCGCGCGGCAAAGGCCGGCGGGATGACGAGCGTGGGGCAGGTGGCATAGATCTTGATCTTCTCGGTGACGGCGGCGAGGCCGGCCATCAGCGTGAAGCTCTCCAGCCCATATTCCCAGAACTCGGTCTTGCCGCCGAAGCCGCGCAGCTTGATCATCGAGAGCAGGAAATCCAGGCCATGCTTCTCGGCCCGCAGCGCGATCTCCTTGTTGAGATCGAAGCTCGGCATGTACTGCGGCGCGTTCTCGCTGATCAGCCAGCCATTGTTGTTGATGGGAACGAAGACGCCGACTTCCATGATTTAGCTCCCCAGAAATGCGAGCACCCGGGCCTCGAAGCCCGGCGGATCGGTCACGTTGCAGGCGTGTCCTCCCCAAGGCATCCGGACAAGTTGCGCCCGTGGAATGACTTGCGCAAGCGCCTGCGAGCAGCCGGGCGGGACGAGCGCGTCGTCGTCGCTGGCGAGCAGCAGCACGGGCATATCGAGCGGCGCCACCTCCAGCCGGTCGATCAGCTCGAAGCGCAGCGCCTCGAGGATGCGCGCCTCGACCATGCCGACGGGGAAGCGGGCGACATGATGGGCCGCCTCTTCCTCCAGCCGCGCGTGATTGTCCGAGATCCATTGCGGCGGGAACAGGAAGATCGGCTGGGCATCCACATATTTACCCGGGCCATAGGCGCGAAGCAGCGCCAGCCGGGCGTCGAAGCAGCGCGCGGTATAGCGATCGAGCCGGCCCCAGCCATTGACCACCACCAGCCTGTCGACGCGCTCCGGCGTGTCGAGCGCCATGCTCAGGCCACCCATGCCGCCGATCGCGTGGCCGAGGATCGAGGCCTTCCCGATGCCGAGCGCGTCCATAAGCAGGCGGATATCGTCG
The DNA here is from genome assembly GCF_001899725.1 of Sphingomonas sp. 67-41. Taxonomy (NCBI): domain Bacteria; kingdom Pseudomonadati; phylum Pseudomonadota; class Alphaproteobacteria; order Sphingomonadales; family Sphingomonadaceae; genus Sphingomonas; species Sphingomonas sp. 67-41. The sequence continues at coordinate 397,659 of NZ_MKWJ01000022.1, forward strand.
CCGATGCTCTCGATGCGCGGCGTCACCGTCCGGTCCGAGCGGCCGGTGCCGCGATGATCGTAGAGGATGACACGGTGATGCTCGGCGAGCGCGGGCAGATTGGGCCGCCAATATTCGCCCGATCCGCCCATGCCGGCGGAAAGGATCAGCGGCGGCGCGTCCGCCGGGCCATGTTCCTCATAGTAGAGGCCCGCCGCGTCCATCAGCCGATATGCGCCACCGAGGCGATCTCGACCAGGCAATCGGGCTTCACCAGATCGGCCCGGATGCAGTAGCGCGCCGGCTTGGCCCCGGGGAAATATTCGGCATAGATCTGGTTGAAGACGGGATAGTCGGCGAAGTCCTTCAGGAAGATGTGGTTCATCGCCACGTCCTCCAGCCTTGCCCCCGCTGCCTCCAGCGTGGTCCGGATCACGTCCAGCACGTGCCGCGTCTGGCCCGCCACGTCGCCGACATGGAGCACCACGCCGCCCTCGCCCAGCGCCAGCACGCCCGAGACATAGACGGTGTTCCCGGCCTTCGTCCCCGCCGAATAGGGCGCGATCGGCGTGGGGAATTGCGGCGGATTGATCGGCTCGAACGACATAGGCTCACTCCCTGGGCAATTGGCCGAAGCTGCCGCAGAAGTCGGCGGTGGTCGAGACCCAGCCGAAGAACTTCTCGACATTGTAGACCGTCGCTTCCTGCATCATCGGCGGCCCCAGATGATGCGTGGCATCTTCGAGCATCACGCCGAAATATTCGAGATGGAAGCCGTCGCGCAGCGTGCTCTCGACACAGACATTGGTGGCGATGCCGACGAAGACGATGTTGCGGATGCCGCGCGCCCGCAGCGTCGAATCGAGCTGCGAGTTGAAGAAGGCGCTGTAGCGCGTCTTGTGGAGGCGGATGTCGCCCGGCTTCGGGGCAAGCGCATCGACGAGCTCGTAATCCCAGCTGCCGCGCGCGAGCAGCTTGCCCTGGAGCTCGGGCCGCGCGCGCATCGTCTTCAGCGCGTTGGACTTGTGCCAGTTGGGCGAGCCGGGACCGCCGGCCTCGACATAATCGGCGTCCCAGCCATTCTGCAGATAGATCACCGGCATGCCGGCCGCCCGCGCCGTATCGAGCACCGCGGCGATCTTGCCGATCGTCCCGGCCGAGCCCGCAATGTCGAACCCCGCCTGGTCGACATAGCCGCCGGGCGAGGCATAGGCGTTCTGCATGTCGATCACGACGATCGCGGTCTCGTCGGCGCTGACCCGGATCGGCTCGGGCCGGGCGGGAAGCGTGACGATGCGCGGGCCGGAAAGGTCGCGGCCGACCGAGACTTCGCCGGTCATGACGCCTCGGCCAGCAGCGCGGCGGCCTTCGCGCCGGCCCAGTCCATGTCGCCCGAGACCCGCCAGACTTCCCTGCCAGCCGAATCATAGAGGATAGTGGTCGGCAGGTTGGCGTTCATGCCGAGGCTGAAGGCCATGTCCGGATCGGTCCAGGGCTTGAGGTTCTTGAACCCGGACTTGGTGAAATAGGGCAGGACCTGCCCGACGCTTTCCTTCCCGTCCTGGCTCAGCGTGATCACCGTCAGCGCATCGCCCCTTTGCCCGGCCAGCGCATCGAGCGTCGGCATCTCGGCGCGGCAGGGCACGCACCAGGTCGCCCAGAGGTTGAGCAGCGCCGGCTTGCCCCTGAACGCGGCGAGCATGGTCTTCTTGCCCTCCGGGTCGAGAAAGGCGAAGTCCGGTGCCGCCTCCCCCTTGTGCGAGCGATCGACCGCGCGCGCCGGCACCGCGGCAGCGCCATTGGCCGTCGGCATAGTTTCGTTTGCTTGGCTTCCGGAGCCGGAGCGCTTATCGCACCCCGCGATCGCCAGCGTGGCCAGAAGGAGAAGTGAGATAGCCGAGCGCAAGGACAGCTCCAATGCCATGTGGGGCGGGCGCTTCGCCGAAGGCCCGTCCGCGGTGATGCGCGAGATTAACGCATCCATCCCCTTCGACAAGCGGATGTGGCGCCAGGACCTGCGCGGCAGCCAGGCGCATGTGGCGATGCTGGGCGCGCAGGGCATCGTCGCGGCGGAGGACGCCGCGGCGATCCATGCCGGCCTGGGCGAAGTCGCCGCCGATTTCGAGGCCGAGGGCGTGCCCGAGGACCTGGCGCTCGAAGACATCCACATGCTCGCCGAATCGCGGCTTGCGGCGAAGATCGGCCCGGCCGCGGGGCGCCTCCACACCGCCCGCTCGCGCAACGACCAGGTGGCGACCGATTTCCGCCTCTGGGTGCGCGACGCGGTCGACCAGGCCGAGGCGGCGCTGGGCGCCCTCCAGGACGCGCTGCTCGCCCGCGCCGAGGAGCATGCCGACAGCGTGATGCCCGGCTTCACCCATCTCCAGGTCGCCCAGCCGGTGACGCTCGGCCATCACCTGATGGCCTATTTCGAGATGTTCGCGCGCGACCGCAGCCGCCTGAAGGATGCCCGCGCGCGCCTGAACCTCTGCCCGCTCGGCTCGGCGGCACTGGCCGGCACCGGCTTCAATCTCGACCGCGAGGCGACGGCGAAGGCGCTGGGCTTCGACGGGCCGACGCGCAACTCGCTCGATTCGGTATCGGACCGCGACTTCGCGATCGAATATCTCACCGCCGCCGCGCAGACCGCGCTCCACCTCAGCCGCCTGGCCGAGGAATTCGTGATCTGGGCGAGCCAGCCCTTCGGCTTCGTCTCGCTGAGCGACCAATGGTCGACCGGCAGCTCGATCATGCCGCAGAAGCGCAACCCCGACGCCGCCGAGCTGGTGCGCGGGCATTCGGGCCGGATCACCGGCGCACTCGTGTCCCTCATGATCACGATGAAGGGCCTGCCGCTCGCCTATTCGAAGGACATGCAGGACGACAAGCCGCCAGTGTTCGAGGCGCACGACCTGCTCGGCCTGAGCATCGCGGCGATGACCGGCATGGTGGAGAGCGCGGCCTTCCGGCTCGACCGGATGCGCGCCGCCGCCGAGGCCGGCTTCTCCACCGCCACCGACCTGGCCGACTGGCTGGTGCGCGAGGGCGGCATCCCGTTCCGCGAGGCGCACCACATCACCGGGCGCGCCGTGGCGAAGGCGGAAGGCGAGGGCATACGTCTCGATCAGCTATCGATCACCCAACTCAAGGAAATCGACACGCGCATCGATGAACGCGTATATGGCGTTCTCAGCGTCGACGCTTCGGTGTCGAGCCGGACGAGCTTTGGCGGCACTTCGCCCAGGCGCGTGCGGGAAGCGATCGCGGCGGCGAGGAAGCGCCGCCAGGAGGAAGAGCGATGAAGCGACTGGTGGTGCTGACGATCGCGTGCACGGGCGGGCTCGCCCTGGCGAGCTGTGGCGCGCGCGAAGCGCTCAAACCCGTGGCGGCGGCCTCGCTCCCTCCCGCGCCCTATGGCGCGCGAGCGACGCCGTCGCCGGGCGATCTCCTCAATCCGCCGACGCAGACGCGCCCCGCGCGCAGCGACGATCTCATCCAAAGCTCGGACCAGCGGCGCAGCGACACCTTCGATCTGCCGCCGCGCTAAGCCCACAGAAAGTCTTTCAGTGTCTCATTTCGAAGTGATCGGCGGTGCGCTGCACGCCGAGAATGTTCCGCTCGCGCGCATCGCCGAGCAGGTCGGCACCCCCGTCTATGTCTATTCGACCGAGGCGTTCCGCGAAGCTGCCCGCGCCTTCCGCAAGGGGCTGGAGCCGGTCGGCCGGCATCATGTCGCCTTCGCGGTGAAGGCCAACCCGAACCTCGCGGTGCTCCGCCTGCTCGCCAATGAGGGCTTCGGTGCCGACGTCGTCTCGGGCGGCGAGCTGTCGCGCGCGCTGGCCGCCGGCATCCCGGCGCATGACGTGGTGTTCTCCGGCGTCGGCAAGACGCGCAAGGAACTGCATCAGGCGCTCGATGCCGGAATCGGCCAGTTCAACCTCGAGCTGGAGGAAGAAGGCGTCGTCCTTGCCGAGATCGCGCGCTCCAGGGGGATGACCGCCCCGGCGGCCCTGCGCGTCAATCCGGACGTAGATGCCGGCACGCACGAGAAGATCTCCACCGGCAAGGCGGAGAACAAGTTCGGCCTGCCGATCGATCAGGCCCCGGCGATCTTCGACCGGCTGGCGAAGCTGGAGGGCATCAACCTGCGCGGCGTGGCGGTGCACATCGGCAGCCAGCTGCTGAGCCTCGATCCGCTCGAGGCCGCGTTCGAGCGAGTCGGCCGCCTCGTCGCCGAGCTGCGCGCCGCGGGGCATGCGATCACCCATGTCGACCTGGGCGGCGGGCTGGGCGTCGCCTACAAGCCCGGCGACGTGCCGCCGACTTCGGCCGCATTCGGCGAGATGGTCGCGCGCGTGACCCGGGACTGGGACGTCGAGCTGATGTTCGAGCCGGGCCGCCACATCTCGGCCGATGCCGGCGTACTGCTCACCGAAGTGCTGTGGGTGAAGCCGGGCGTGACCAATCCCTGGGTGGTGGTCGACGCTGCGATGAACGACCTGGCCCGCGTCGCGCTCTACGATGCCTGGCACGGCTTCGCCTCGGTCACGCCCGATGGCGGGACGATGGTGGCGAACGTCGCCGGCCCGGTCTGCGAGAGCAGCGACGTCTTCCTCAAGAATCGCGAGATCGACCGGGTGAAGAGCGGCGATCTGGCGGTGCTGCAGAGCGCCGGCGCCTATGGCGCGACCATGGCCAGCACCTATAACAGCCGGGCACTGGTGCCCGAAGTGCTCGTCTCGGGCGATCGCTTCGAGGTGGTCGCGGGCCGGATCACGGCCGAGACGATCATGGGCGCGGAACAGATCCCGGACTGGCTGGAACCATGACGCTGACCGCCCTGCCGATCTTCGTGAAGCTGGCGGGGCGGCCGGTCATGCTGATCGGCACGGGCGAGGCGGCGGAGGCCAAGCGCAGGCTGCTGGAGCGCGCCGGCGCGGCGATCGTCGACGAGGATGCCGCGGCTTCGCTCGCCATCGTCGCCGCGGACGACCCCGAACCCGTCGTCGCGCGCCTCCGCGCGCGCGGCGTGCTCGTGAATGCCGTCGACCGGCCGGATCTGTGCGACTTCACCCTGCCCGCGATCGTGGAACGCGATCCGGTGCTGGTGGCGGTGGGCACGGGCGGCGTGTCGGCCGGGCTGGCGGCGGCGCTGCGCCAGAAGCTGGAGGCCGAGCTGCCCGCCGATCTGGGCGATACCGCGCGCGCGCTCCACGCGGCCCGGCCCGAATTGCGGGCGCGCTTCCCCGACATGGCCGATCGCCGCCGCGCCATCGCCGCCGCGCTGGCGGAGGGGCTTGACCGCGACGTGGTGGAACGGCTGCGCGCGCCGGCGGCGGCGCGGCTGCTGCGCTTCACGCTGCACAGCGCCGATCCGGACGATCTGACGCTCCGCCAGGCGCGCGCGCTTGCGCAGGCCGAGCGTGTGTACCACCTTCCCGCCGTGCCGACCGCCATTCTCGACCGCGCCCGCGCCGATGCCCCGCGCATCGCCCTCACGGCCCCTCCCGAAGCGCCGGACCCCGGCCTGTCGATATGGCTGGAGATCGCCGGATGAGCGGCTTCGCCTATATCGTCCGCGACGGGAAAGTCGCGCAGCCGATCCTGAAGGAAGCGCTCGGGCAGGATGCCAGCCTCAGCTGGATCCACCTCAACACCAATGACGAGCGCGCCCAGCTCTGGCTGGGCGGCGAGGCCAAGCTGGCCCAGCCGGTGATCGATGCGCTCACCGCGATGGAGACCCGTCCGCGCTGCGACCTGTTCGGCCCGGCGGCGCTGGTCAACCTGCGCGGCATGTCGTCCGAGGCGCTGGGAGATTCCGATCCGCTCGCCTCGATCCGCATCTACGCGCATGGCGGCTGCGTCTTCTCGGTCTCGCGCAAGCAGCTCAACGCGATCCAGCCGGTGCGCAAGCAGGTGGAGGACGGCAGGATCCTCGATCCCGGCGACCTGATCGCCGCGATCGCCCAGGCGATCACCGAGGAGCTCGATCCCATGGTCGCCGAGCTGGGCGATTCGCTGGACGATTGCGAGGAGCACATCTCGCAGCACCGCGCCTTCGACCTGCGCCGGCTCGTCAACGAGACGCGGGTGAAGGCGATCGGGCTGCGCCGTTTCCTCTATCCGCAGCGCGCGGCGCTGGAGAAGCTCGCCGGGCTGCCGGTCGAATGGCTGGCCGATGACGACCGGCTCCACCTCGCCGCCGCCGCCGATCGCGCCGCCCGCATGGCCGAGGAGCTGGAGAGCATCCGCGAGCGCGCCGCGCTCACCCACGAGACGCTCACCGACCTGCGCGCCGAGCTGATCGACCAGCGCTCGCTGGTGATCGCGGTGGCGGCGATGGTGTTCCTGCCGCTGACCTTCATCACCGGGCTCTATGGCATGAACGTCGAGGGACTGTGGTTCGCGAAGGAGCCCTGGGCGTTCGACGCGATCGCGATCCTCTGCCTGGCGACCGCCTTCGTGATCACCGCCTATTTCGTCGGGCGGCACTGGTTCGAGCGCTGAGCCGCGCTCAGGCGCGCTGGCGGCGCTCGAGCTCGACCCGGGCCATGGCGAGCTCGCCGCGCACTTCGCCCAGCTCGATCGCCCGCGCGGCGATGCGCGCGTCGAGCGCGAGGTTGGAGCGCTTCAGCTCCTCCATCCGGTCGGACCGCGACAAGGTGCGCTCGATCCGCGCGGCCAGCTCCTCGAAGGGATAGGGCGCCGCCAGATAGTCGTCGGCGCCGGCCTGCAGCGCCTCCACGGCGCCGCCCGGCTCGTCATGGCTGGTGACCATGATCACCGGCAGGTCGGCCGTGTCGCGCGTGCCGCGGATCTCGTGCAGCACATGGAGCCCGGGCACTTCCGGCATCACCCGGTCGAGCAGCACCAGATCGAAGCCGCGCGCCGAGATCAGCTCGAGCGCCTGCGATCCGCGATCGGCGAGCACGACGAGATAGCCGAGCTGGCCCAGGCGATGCGCGAGGACATGGAGATTGGTCCGGCTGTCGTCGACCGCCAGGATGGTGCGCGTGGCGCGTCGGCGATTGCCGATGCCATCCTGTGCCGAAGCCTCGTCCATGCTTCCATTCTAGGAAGCAAGCCTCACGAAAGCGTTAAATGCCGGGCAACCCTAGCCGGAACGGCGTTCCAGAAAGGTGAAGATCTGGCCCACCATCACGTCCATCGGGCCGTTGCACTTGTCCACCGCGTCGCCCGGCTCGGCGGTGTTGATCGCCAGGCCCATCGGCGTCGGCCAGCCGCGCAGCGCATGGGTGATGGTACGCAGCGCCTGCAGCGTCGAGACCGCCGCCTGCCAGCCCGCGGCGGTGGCGATGAGACCCACCGGCAGGCCGTCGAGATAGGGGCGCTCGTCCTTGCTCAGCGCCTCGACATAGTCGAGCGCGGTCTTGACCAGCCCGGAGAGCGTGCCGTGATAGCCGGGCGAGCCGACGATCACCGCATCGGCGGTGCGCAGTGCCTCCAGATAGCGGCCGACCGCGTCGTTCCCCTCGACATTGCCGGGCTCGTAATGGGGGAAGGCGATCGCCTCGCCGGTGAGCAAGGTGGTGCGGGCGCCGCGCGCCGCGGCCATTTCGAGCGTTGCCGCGAGCAGCCGCCCGGTGGCGGATTCGGGCCGCAGGGTGCCGCCCAGCGCGACGATGTGAGGTGCCGACATGGCCTTCCCGCTAACCTAAAGCCGGGACGAGCGCCAGTGCGTGGACCTGAGGCGCAGGCAAAGGCTATGGATCGGCGGAATCACCTGTGGGGGACATGATGGTTACAGCTACGCACGGGCCCCTGGCGGGCGTGCGCATCGTCGAGCTCGACATGCCCGGCGCCGTGCTGTTCGCGGGCATGCTGCTCGCCGACCTGGGCTGCGACGTGGTGCGGATCCGCCGGCCGGGAAGCGAAGCCAGCACGGTGGCGGCGAACCTCTATCGCGGCCGCTCGCAAGTCTCGCTCGACTTGAGCCAGGCGGCGGGGCGCGAACAGGCGCTGGCGCTGATCGCCCAGGCGGACGGCGTGATCGAAGGCTATCGCCCCGGCGTCGCCGAGCAGGTGGGGCTCGATCCGGCCCGCTGCCTCGCGCTCAATCCGCGCCTCGTCTATGCCCGCGCCAGCGGCTGGGGGCGCGAAGGGCCGCTCGCCGGCACGCCGGGCAACGACATCAACCATCTCGCACTCTCGGGCGCACTGCACGCCATCGGCCCCGCCGCCGCGCCGGTGCCCCCGCTCAACCTGATCGGCGAATATGCCGGCGGCTCGCTGTTCCTCGCGCTCGGCCTGGTCTCGGCCATCCTCGCCGCCCAGGCGACCGGCCGCGGCCAGGTGATCGAGGCGGCGCAGACCGACGGCGCCGCCGCGATGATGTCGCTCTATTATGCGCTCCACGCCTCGGGCCGCTGGGCCGATGCCCGGGCGGCGAACATGATCGACGGGGGCGCGCCCTATTACCGTTGCTATGCCTGTGCCGATGGGCGGCACGTGGCGGTCGGCGCGCTCGAACCGCATGCCTTTCGCGCGCTTTGCGAGGGACTCGGCATCGCGCCGGACGGGTTCGACCAATATGACCGTGCCCGCTGGCCGGCGCTCACCGAAGCGTTCGCCGCCGCCTTCGCCTCGCGCGGGCGCGACGAATGGGCAGCGCTGTTCGAAGCGGGCGACGGCTGCGTGACGCCCGTGCTCTCGCTCACCGAGGCGCCGCTCCATCCGCACAACCGCGCGCGCGGAACCTTCGCCGTGCAGGGCGGGGCGATGCAGCCGATGCCGGCGCCGCGCTTCTCCGCCACGCCGACCGAGGCGACGCCACCGGTGGACGAGGCCGTGGCCGACATCCTCGCGCGCTGGTCCTAGCGCGGCTTGCGATGCGGGATCCTGGGGCGGGGGGAAGCGGGATCGGCGATCCGGTCTAGCCCGCCTTCAGGCTGCTCCAGGCGCGGGCGATCTCGTCCAGGCTGTTCGCTGCCTCGCGAAAGGGCGCCGGATCGGTGCCGGTGGCGGCCTGCAGGACCTCGCCGCGCAGCCCGTGGTAGAAGGTGGCGAGCGTGCGGGCGACTTCGCCGCCGCGCTCGAAATCCAGCCCGGCTTCCAGCGCGAAGAGGATTGCGGTGGCCCGCGCCACGCGCTCGCCGCGCACCGAATAGTTGCTGCGCTCCACCGCCCAGGCTGCCGTGCGCAACGCGGCAATGCCCTCTTCGTAGAGCAGCCCGACCAGCGCATGCGGATCGCCGCCGGCGGTGCGGCCGACGATATCGATCTGGCGATAGGTATCGGCAGGGTTGGCGGCGAGCGCCGAGGCGTACCGCATCAGCTCTTCGCGTTCCAGGAATCGATCTGCTGCTTGAGGAAGGTCTGGGTCGACTTGTAGGCCGCCACCTTCGCATCCATCGCCGCGAACTGCTGCGTCATGCGGTCGCGCATCTTCTGGGTATCCGCCGCGATCTTGGTCTTCTCGTCCGCGAGATCGTCCTGCGCCTTGGCGTATTTGTCGGCACTCGCGCCCAGGCCGGTCTTGGAGTTCGTGGCGATCGCCGCGACGTCGGAAAGCGCCTTGGTGAGGCCGGCATTCTCCGTGAACATCTTCTCGACATCGCTCGGATAGGTGGTCAGCACCTTGGAGAGGCGCGCGGTATCGAGGCTGAGCGTGCCGTCGCGGTTGGTCTTCACGCCGATATCGGCGAGCGCGGACGGCGCGTTCTTGCTCGCGCCGGGGACGAGCGCGCTGAGCGTCAGCCGCTTGAGCTGCTGGAGCAGCTGCTTCGCCGCCGGATCGGACTTGAGCGGGCCGTTGATCGGATCGGTCGCCTCCTGCACCGCCTTGAACACCTGGTTGTAGGTTTCGACGAAGTTGGCCACCGCCTGGCTGATCGCGCTCGTCGGCGCGCTGGCGCCGATCATCACCTTGGTGCCGACCGAGGCGGAGACCAGATCGATCCGCGCGCCGGGAATCATCGTGGTAATGCTGTTGGTCGGATATTTCGCCTCGACGCCGTCGAGCGCGACCCGGGCATCCTGCGCGGCCGCGTTGATCGTCGATCCGCCGGCACCGGGGCCGACCGCAAGCTGGGCAAGGCCGTCGGTGCCGCTCAGCGTGAAGGCCTGGGACGAGCCGGTTCCGCTCTTGAGCACAAGCCGGGCGCCGTTCGAATCGCTCAGGATCGTCGCGGTGACGCCGGCCTTCTTCGCGTTGATCGCGGCGGCGACATCCGAAAGCGTCGCGTTGGGCGAATCGATGGTGATGTCGATCGGCGTGGCCGTGCCGGCGGTGAAGCCGGTCATCGCGCCATCGGCCACCGTCGCGGTGCCGAAGGTGAGGGTGAGCTTGCCCGGGCCGACGACCGAGCCGCTGCCGCCGCCGAAGGACGGCGAACTGGAGACCTGGCCCTGGGCGAGCTGGCGCACCTCCATCGTCGCGCTCAGCCCGGTGAGATCGGCGCCCGACAGGCGTGTGATGCCGAGGATGCCGGTGTTCGAGCTGGTCGGCTGGGTGGCGAGCGAGCCCGAGCTGGTGAGCGACGCAAGCGCCGAGGCGAAGTCGCTGATGTTGCTCTTGATCGTCCCCACGGTGGAAATCTGCGTGGTGAGCGCGGTGCCCTTGTTGGTGAGCGCCTGGTTCTTGTTGGCGAAGCTGTTGTCGACGAGCGACTGGACCAGCGCGGTGATGTCGATCCCCGATCCGGTGCCCAGCGTCTTTGCGATCGATTCGACGGCCATCTCGTCCCCCTGCTCTTCCGGTAAACGGCCGCTGCGGCCATGCCTTTAGTGCGTACGCGCCTGTTTCAGGCCGTTCTCGTCGAAAAGTGCCGTCTCGGGCACCGTAATCGCCGGCTGGACCGCGCCGGCGCGGCTGCTCACCTGGAAGACGAAGGCGAGCACCGTCGCCACCGCCATGTAGAGATCGTCGCGGATCTCCTGATTTTCCTTGCTGGTGTAATAGACCGCGCGGGCGAGCTGCGGATATTCGAGGATCGGCACGTCGAGCTCGCCGGCGAGCTCGCGGATCGCCAGCGCAGTGGCGCCGCGCCCCTTGGCCACCACCACCGGCACCTGGTCCCTGCCCTGCTCGTAGCGCAGCGCCACGGCGAAGTGCGTCGGGTTGGTGATCACCACATGCGCGGTCTCCACCGCCTTGCGGAAGCCGCCCTTCAGGATCTGGCGCTGGCGCTGGCGCTGCGCGGCCTTGGCTTCGGGCGAGCCTTCGCTTTCCTTGTGCTCGTCCTTCACTTCCTGCTTGGTCATGCGCAGCCGGTTCATGTGCCGGAGGATCTGGATCGGCAGGTCGATGCCTGCGATCAGCATCAGCCCGCCGGCCATGACGAAGAGCAGCATCAGGAACTCGCCGCCCATCGCGCCGATCGCGCCGTGCAGATCGGCCTCGACCAGCCCCAGCGAGCGGCGGGTGAGCGACCAGAGCAGCCAGGTGCCGATGCTGCCGAGCAGCACGACCTTGAGCAGCGCCTTGCCCATCTCGATCCAGCCGGTGGGGCCGAAGATGCGCTTCAGGCCCGAGCCCGGATTGATGCGCGAGGCCTTGGGCGCGAACAGCTTGGCGTTCCAGCGCAGCCCGGCGAGCCCGGCATGGCTGAGCACCGCGCCCGCCACCGCGACCAGCAGCAGCCCGCCGATCGGCAGCGCGAGTTTCCACCCCGCCTCGGCGATCGGGCGCCAGGGCTCGAAATCCTCGATATCGGCGCGGCCGAAGCTGAAGCTGCCGACCATCACTTCCTTGCAGGCGCGGATCAGCGCCGGACCCAGCATCGCCATCCAGGCGCAGCCGAGCAGGACGATCAGCGCAGTGCCGAAGTCCTTCGAACTGAGGATCTGGCCTTCGTCCGCTGCCTTGCGCTTGCGCTTGGGTGTCGGGGCTTCCGTCTTTTCGCCGCCGGACTCCGACATCAGCCGAGCACCAGCTGCGGCATCATCGCGAGCGCCTCGCGGATGATGACGACGAGATAATCCCCCATGGCGGGCAACGCGAGCAGCAGCGCGACCACGCCGAAGAGCAGGCTGGCGGGCAGGCCCACGGCGAACAGGTTGAGCGCGGGCGCGGCGCGGCTCAGCATGCCGACGATCAGGTTGAGGCAGAGCAGCAGAAAGCCGATCGGCAGCGAGAGCAGGAGGCCGGCGAGGAAGGTGTAGCCGCCGAACATCGCGATGCCGAGCAGCCGCTCGGGCGCGATCCAGGCGCCGGGCGGCATCACCTGATAGCTGCGCACGACCAGGTCGACCAGGACGAGATGCCCGTCGAGCGAGAGGAAGATCAGGGTCAGCATCAGCGACAGGAAGGTGCCGATCGCCGGCGTCGCATGGCCGCTCGCCGGATCGACGGCATTGGCGAAGCCCAGGCCCATCGACATCGAGATCACTTCGCTCGCCACCATCGGCGCGGCGAAGGCGAGCTGGAGCACGAAGCCCATGGCGAGGCCGATCAGCGCTTCCGCCGCGATGGCGAGGAAGGTCGTCAGCGAGAAGATCTCGGCGGGCGGCGCGACGTGCGCGACGTTCATCACGAGTACGCCGATCGCGCCGGTGAGCGCGATGCGTGCGGGCAGCGGAATCGCCACTGCGCTGAACACCGGCGCCGCGACGAAGGCCGCGCCGATCCGCACCATGGCGAACAGCAGCGCCCAGAGCTGCGGCTCGATCGAGAGGCCGAAGCCCATCATCACGGGATTACTTCACCAGGTCCGGGATGCGCTCGAAGATGCTCGTGGTGAAATCGCCGAGCAGCCCCATGATCATCGAACCGAAGATGATCAGGCTGAGCGCGACCACGATCAGCTTGGGCACGAAGGTGAGCGTCTGCTCCTGGATCGACGTGGCCGCCTGGACCATGCCGAGCACCAGGCCCGCGAGCAGGGCCGGCACCAGGATCGGCGTGGCGGCGAGCGCGAGCACCCACATCGCCTCGCGGCCGACGGTGAGGAAATAATCGGCGTCCATGGCGCTAACTCACGAAGCTGGAGGCAAGCGAGCCCATCGTCAGCGCCCATCCGTCGACCAGGACGAAGAGCAGCAGCTTGAAGGGCAGCGAAATGATCGTGGGCGACATCATCATCATGCCCAGCGCCATCAGCACGGTGGCGACGACGAGATCGATGACGATGAAGGGCAGGAAGATGAGGAAGCCGATCTGGAAGGCGGTCTTGAGCTCGCTCGTCACGAAGGCGGGCAGCAGCACCGAGAAGGGCACGTCCTGCGGCTTGGCATAGGGGCCGCTCTTCGCGAGCCCGGCGAACAGGGTGACGTCCTTGGTGCGGGTCTGCTTGATCATGAAGCCGTGCAGCGCCTCGCCCGACTTGGCGATCATCTCGGTCGCGCCGATCTTGCCCGCCGAATAGGGCTGGATCGCGTTGACGTTCATGGTGGTGAGCGTCGGCGCCATCACGAAGAAGCTCAGGAACATCGCCAGGCCGATCAGCACCTGGTTGGGCGGGGTCTGCTGGAGCCCGAGCGCCTGGCGCAGCAGCGCCAGCACGATGATGATCCGCGTGAAGCTGGTCATCATCAGCAGGATGCCCGGCAACACCGTGAGCAGGCCCATGATGATGAGGACCTGGAGCGACAGGCTGAGCGGCGCGTTGCCGCCGCCCAGGTCGCCGAGCGCGCGATCGACCGCGTCGCCCACGCCCGGCGTGGCGAGCGGGGCGGGCGCGACCGGCGCCGCGCCCTGGGCGAAGGCCGGGAAGGCGAAGAGCACCAGGAAGGCGAGCAGCCCGATGAACAGCGCCGCGCGCCCGCCGACCGTGCGCGGCGCCGGGATGAGCGCCCGCGTCATTGCTGCTTGTCCACCAGCGTCACGCCGCTGCGGCTTACCGAGACGAGCAGCTTCTGCCCCTCGAACTCAATGACGGCGAGGCGCAGCCCGGGGGAGAGCAGCATCGTCTCCTTGAGCTGCACCATGCGCGTCGTCTGGTTCCTGGGCAGGCGGCTTTCGAGCTTGCGCCAGGCATAGAGGCAGCCGACCAGCAGGCCGCAGACGAGCGGCAGCAGCACGATCAGCTTGATGATGTACCAGGTCATGGGATCAGCGGCCCGCGCGCTTGTCCGGGCTGACCAGCTCGGTCATCCGCACACCGAACTTCTCGCCGACCGTGACCACTTCGCCGCGGCCGATCAGCGTGCCGTTGACGAACACGTCGAGCAGCTCGTTGGCCTCGCGATCGAGCTCGATCACGCTGCTCTCGCCGAGCGCCAGCAGTTCGCGCAGCGTCAGCCGGGTCGAACCGATCTCGACGGTCAGCTTGACGTCGACGTCCTGCAACAGCCGGAAATTGGCGGCGACGGCAGTGTCGACCTGGAATGCGGCCGTCATGTCGTTCATTGGAAGTCCTCTGCGTTGATCGGTTCGAGCGAAGTGAGACGGACGGCCGCGCGGCCGTTGGCGGTGCCGACGAGGCCGGTGCCCAGGCGGCGCTTCGCCACCATCACCGGAACCTCGGCGCCGAAATCGATCGGGATGACATCGCCTTCCTTGAGCTCGAGCAGGCGGCCGAGCGGCATGGTCGGTTCGGCGAGCACCGAGCGGACGGGCAGCGTGACCGCCATCACCGCGCGGGTGAGGCCCGAGCGCCATTCGGGCTCCACCTCGTCCTTGTTGCCATGGACCTTGACCATCAGCGCGGCACCGTGCGGCTTGAGCGCGGCGACGGGATAGAGGATGTCGAAGAAATGCGGCCGGCCCTCGCCCTCGGCCAGGCCGAAGCGCGTGACGACGACCGGCTCGTCCGCGCCGAAATCGGGCGCGGCGGCGAGATTGGGCGCGGCCTCGGCGCGGAAGGCGATGCGCGAGAGCGGCTCCCAGGCCCTGTCGAGCAGCGGGGTGGCCGACTGGGCAAGCCGGCCGACCAGGGCCTCGGCGGACGGCGTGAACTCGCCTGGCAGCGGATGCGGCGCCTCGCCGTCTCCGCCGAAAAAGGCGTCCAGCATCTCGAAGACAAGCCCCGCCTCGAGCACGAACTGCGCGCGGGCGCGGGCATTGCCCATCGCCATCGGCTGCCAGGCCGAAAGCGCGCTGCCGCGCTCCGCCTTGTAGTCGGCAAAGCGCTGGACCGAGAGCGGCTCGGCCCAGGCGCGCAGATCCTTGCGCAGCAGCCCCTCGAAGGCACCCTTCAACGACTTGGCCAGCCGCGCGCTCAGATGCTGCAGCGTGACGAGGTCGCCGAACGGATTTAGGTTGGCCGTCCCCAGCGCCGGCGCGTGCTCCGCGCTGGCTCGGGGGCGTTCCCGCCGTTCGGCCGTGCCGTCTGATGAAGGGCTGTTAACCATGCCCGTTCACTGAACAATGAAATTGGTAAAGTAGACGTTACTAACCCCGCCAAAGCCTTCCTTTTCCTTCAAAACGCCGTTGATCGCCTTGGCGAGGCGATCCTGGATGTGGCGCTTGCCCTCGGCGGTGAACACTTCGTCCTCGGTCGTCTCGCCGAGCGCCATCAGCACCGCCGAGCGAATCGCGATCTCGTGCGTCTTGATGTTCTCGAGGACGCGCTCGTCATAGGGAGTCGACACCGCGATGCCGACCTGGACGAAATGGACGCTGTCCTGGAGGTTGGAGGTGAACTCCTTCTCCATCGGATAATAGCTGGAGGCATATTTGTCGCCGCCCTCGCCCTTGGGCGTGGGCTTGCCGCCATGGCCGGGGGCCTCCCCGCCTTCGCCGCCATGGCCGCCCTCGCCGCCTTCCTTCGCCGAGGCGCGCTTCTCCTCGCTCTTGGGCACCAGGCGGGGCTCGTCATTCTCCTCGGCGTGCGCAGTCGCGCTGAACCAGCCGGCCTGCATGCCGTAAAAGGCCGCCCCCCCGCCGCCACCGAGCAGCAGCACCGGCAGGCCGACGAGCAGCAGCAGGTTCCTCTTCTTCTTCGGCGCGGCGGCGCTTTCGGTCTTGGCGTCGGACATCATCTATCTCCGGGGGTCTCAGGCGACCCGTTCGTCGTCATTGGTGGAAGCCTGTGCCTCGCGGCGGGCGGCGGGCGCCGCCAAAGGCTGGTGGCGGTTGGGAGCCGCGTCGTTGCGCTGGCCCTGCCCCGTCTGCGGATTGCCGGTGCCGGCTCCAGTGCCGGTCGCGCTCGATTCGACGCTGGTCGAGCCGAGGCGGATGCCGCGCTGCTCGGCGATCTCCGCCAGCCTGGGCTGGGCGTCGGCGATCAGCTGGCGCGCGGCCTGGCTCTCGGTATGGAACTGGACGTGGATGCCGGCATCGTCCTGGCGGATCGCGATGTCGACCTTGCCCAGCGCCTCGGGCATCAGGCTGAGGCGGGTCTCGCGGGCCGGCGCGGCATCGCGCAACGTCTCGATCCGGTCCATCATCTTCGCCGTCCATTGCTGGTGACGCATGTCGAGCGCGGCGTCCTGGCTCGCGCCGGCGGCGGAAGCCGCCACCGCGGTCTGCGCACCGGTGGCCGGCGCGGCGAGCGTCGAGAGATCGGGCTGCGAATCGCCCGGCACCCGGGCCGGTTCGAGCGCGGCGGCCGACGATGGCGGTGCGGCGGCCTGTGGCGGAGCGACGGTCGCCTCGCGCCCCTGGGCCACATCGGCGATCGACACCTTCTGGGGCGATGCCGGCCGATCGAGCGCGATGCGCACCACCGGCGCCTCGGCGGCAGCCCGGCGGAGTTCGCGCGGTGCCGGCGCGAGCACGGGCTGCGACGGCATGGATCCGGGCGTATCGGCAGCCTTTGCCGGCTCTGCCTGCGGAACGGCGGCAGCGGCCATATCGGCCGTGGTCGGATCGATGGCCGGATCGCCGCGTGCGGCGCCTGGCGCCGGCACCGTGCGCGACGGAGCGGACGCGATGGGCGGGATGATCTCGGCGCCGCGCCGGCGCGGCGCCGGGGCTTGCACCGCCGCCTCGGGTTGCGACTTGGCTTCCGGCGCGATCGGTGCGGCCGGTTCGGCGGCGGCGCGGGCGCCGGCACGATCGGTCTTCGCCTTGCCGTCCGGCGCCATGCCGGCCTCGGGGAGCACGATCTCGCGATGCGCCGGGGCCTTGCCGCCCGCGTCTCCCCCCACGATCGGCAGGGGAGCATCCGCTTCGGGGCCCGGTTCGGGTGCGGGTGTCGGCACCGGCGCGGCGGCGAACCAGGCGAAGGGCGGCGGCGGCGCATCCTCTGCAGTCGCCGCGTCCTCCTGTTCGGCGTCCGAACCGGCGCGTTCCCCGCCATTGCCGTCCAGGCCAGGCACGGCATCCGGCAATTCCTTGCCGCCCTCGGCAGATTCCTGCCCCATCGGCAACGGGATCGCCACCTCGCCCGGTTTCCCCCGGGCAACGATGGCGGGTGCCGCGATCTCCGGCATCAACGCATCCAGCGCCAGCGCGAAGCCGCCCGCATCCGCGGAAATCGCGGCGTTCGGCTTGACGGGCCCCACGGTGATGGCGGGAAGCGCGGTAGCGAGCTGGATCAAGTTCAGGTCCCCGTGACACTAGGTTCACGAGGCACTCAGCAAATATCGTGCCGATTTTTGCCCATGGGCGGAAGCTGCTCCAGCTCGCGCAGCGCCTTGAGCGCGGCATTGGCTTCCGCGCGGGTGATCAGCTTCTCGATCGCATTCTGGTCGCGGCGCGCCTCGCGCGTGGCGGCGCGTGCCATCTCCAGGCTCTGCTCGGCCACTTCGACGCGCTTCTCGGCGGCGAAGGCGGACTGGTGGAGCCGTTCGCGGAAATGCGCGGCGGCGGCCAGGCTCGACGCCGATTCGGAAACGCTGGGCGCAGGCGCCACGTTCGCCGCCAGATTGGCGATGCGATCGCGCAGCCGGGCTTCCTGATCGACCTTGGCGAGCGCCCGCACTTCGTCCGCACGGACCAGGTCGAGCTGGAGCGTGCGGACGCGGAGCAGGCGGCCGAGCTTCTTCGCCGACCTAGGCATCCTGGATTCCCGGCACCGCCATCGAATCAGCCATGGCCGAACACGCCGACCAGCTCGGCCACCGCGTCGGGCAGGGTCACGATCTCGTCGGCGCCCTGGCGGATATATTCCATCACCGCCGGGTGGCAGGCGATCGCCGCGTCGATCTCCGGATCGGCACCGGCGCGATAGGCACCCATCAGCACCAGGTCGCGATTCTCCTCATAGGTGGCGAGGTGCCGGCGCAGCACGCGTGCGGCGGCGACATGGTCCCTGGGCGCGATGTCGGTCATCACGCGGCTGACCGAGGGGCCAAGGTCGATCGCCGGGTAGACGCCGCGCTCGGCGAGCGCGCGGCTCAGCACGATATGGCCGTCGAGGATCGAGCGGGCACTGTCCACCACCGGGTCGTTGCCGTCGTCGCCATCGGCGAGCACGGTGTAGATCGCAGTGATCGAGCCGCCGCTGTGCACGTCGGTGCCGGCGCGCTCGATCAGGCTGGGCAGCATCGCGATCGCCGAGGGCGGATAGCCGCGCGCCGAGGCCGGCTCGCCCAGCGCCAGGCCGATCTCGCGGCCGGCATGGGCGACGCGGGTGAGCGAATCCATGATCAGCAGCACCTTCTTGCCCTCGGCGCGGAACGCCTCGGCAATGGCGGTGGCGCGCAGCGCGCCGCGGATGCGGAGCACTGGGGAATGATTGGCCGGAACGGCGACGACGACCGAGCGCGCCCGGGCGTCGCCCGCCACCTTGGTCTCCAGGAAGTCGGCGACTTCGCGGCTGCGCTCGCCGATCAGGCCGATGACGATCACGTCCGCCTGGGCCGCGCGGACCATCATGCCGAGCAGCACCGACTTGCCCACGCCCGACCCCGCCATGATGCCGACGCGCTGGCCCTGGCCGATGGTGAGCAGCCCGTTGATGGCACGCACGCCGACATCGAGCGGCTCGAGCACCCGGCCGCGATCGAGCGGCGACTGGAGCTTGCCGGCGAGCGGCCATTTCCCGGCGCCGCGGATCGGGCCGAGGCCGTCGATCGGCTTGCCCGAACCGTCGACCACCCGGCCGAGCATCGCCGCGCCCACTTCGGCCTCGCCCGGCGCGCCGATCGGGCGGACGGGGGCGTTGGGCAGCAGCGCGGCGGGGCCGCCGAGATTCATCAGCAGCGTCTTGCCCGAACGGAAGCCGATCACTTCGGCCTCGACCCGGCTGGCGCCGTCGCCGATCGCGCAGACCGTGCCGACGGGCAGCTGCAGGCCCACGGCCTCCATCAGCAGCCCGTCATAGGAAGCGAGGCGGCCGGAGACCCGCGGCCGGGCGACGAAGTCGCTGCGGCCAAGGCCTTCCAGATAGTCTTCGGTGAAGAGGTTCAGCATGCGGGCGGGATCGGCACGCGGTCGATCGCCTGGGCGAGCTGCTCGAGCCACAGATCGGGACCGTCCTCGACGATGGTCGAGGCGCTCTCGACCACGAAGCCGCCGCGCTGGACGTGCGGATCGCCGACGGGGAAGACCGTGGCGGGCAGCTTGCCCTGGACGAAGGGGACGTCGTCGGGATGGAGGCGCAGCAGCGCGGATTCGGCACTGTCGGCCAGCATGTCGACCGCGGCATGGATCCGCTGGGCGAGCACATCCGGTGCGACGCCGACTTCGCCGACCAGCCTGGTGACGAGGTGGAGCACGGTCTGGCGCAATTGCCCGGCCATGCGCTCGCGATCGAAATGGGCGCCGCTGGCGAGCGCGGCCGAGATCTGGTCGAGCAGCGCGGTCTCGCGCGCCTTGGCAGCCTCCGCCTCGACGAGCGCGGCCGCATGCCCCTCGGCGAAACCCGCCTCGTGCGCGGCCGCGATGGGATCGATGAACGCGCCATGCTCGGCGGGGTGCTGGGCATCGGCAGTGAACGGATCCCAGCCCTCGGTGGGATTGGCTTCCGGATTGGCCGGCGCGAAATGGCGCGGCTGGGCCGGCACCTCCTCGAACACGCGGCGGCCGATGCGGTCGACATCCGACGGCGCGAAGCCGGCACCGTCGCCAAAGGCGCGGGCCAACACATGCCCGGCCGCGCTGATCCGTCCGGCAAAGCCCGGCGAGAAATCAGACATAGTCGTCGTCCCCGCCCTTTGACGGCATCTGGATCGTGCCGTCCTTCACCAGGCCGCGCGCGATCGCGATCATCGCCTTCTGCGCATCGAGCACATCGGCCATCTTCATCGGCCCCAGCGATTCGATCTCGTCGCGGATGCCGTCGGCCGCGCGGCTCGACATGCAGCCGAGGAACCGGCCGCGGACCTCCTCCTCGACGCCCTTGAGCGACTTGACCAGGATCGTGGTGTCGATGTTGCGGATGAGCGTCGACAGGTTCTTGTCGTCGAGCTCGAGCAGATTGTCGAAGACGAACATCGCCTCCTCGATCGCGCGGGCGACCTCGCGATCGATCTTGGCGAGCTTGGGCATGACACGCTGCTCGGTGATCTTGCGCGCGCCGGAGAGGATCTTCGCAGCCTCACGCGTGCCGCCGAGCTGGAGCCCGCCGCTCGACTTGCGCCCGCCCATGCCGGCGCGGCCCTGGAGCATCGTCTTCAGCGTCTCGATCGCCTCGGGCGGGATCGGCCCCAGCTTGGCGATGCGGCGCAGGATCTGCGGCTGCGCCGCTTCGGGCAGATGCTCGAACACCTTGGCGGCGATATCAGGGTCGAGATTGGCGAGCAGCACCGCCGCGATCTGCGGATGCTCCGCCTCGATCATCCCGGCGATCTCCTCGGGCTCGAACCAGTCGAGCCATTCGATCGCGGCGACCTGGCTGGCCGGCATCACCCGGGCCAGCACGCCGGAGGCGCGCTCGGGGCCCAGCGCCCTGGTCATGATGCTTTCGATCTTCGGCGCCGGATCAAAGGTGACGCCGGTGCGCTCGCGCGCCTTGAACACGAAATCGTCCAGGACGATCTCGACCTCGGCCTCGCTGACGTCCGCCACGTTGAACATCGCCTTGCCGAGCTGGCGCACTTCCTCCGGATCGAGCTTCTGGAGGATCGCCGCGGCTTCCTCCTCGCCCACCAGCATCATCAGGACCGCGGCGCGCTCGACGCCGTTGAAGCTGCGGATGGCGTTCATTGCGCGTCCGCCTTGATCATGTCGCGGACCGCCAGGGCGGCGCGCGCGGGATTGTCGCGGGTGAAGCCGCGGACCAGGCCGACCCGCTCGTCATAGCTGTTGTGAGCGCCCTCGAGCATGTCGATCGAGACGGGCGGCGCGCCGTGGCCGCCTTCCTCGCCAGCGGCACCGCCCATCGACAATGCCGGGCGATTGCCCGCGGCCGGCTCCTCGCGCTTCTTGAGCAGCGCCTTGGTGAGCGGACGGACGCCAAGGAAGAGGACGAGCAACGCAATCACCAGCGCTGTCGCATTGCGCGCGGCGAGCGGCACCCAATTGGCCTCGTACCAGGCCGGGCCCTTGTCGGCCGCATCAGCGGCGGTGGTGAACTTGCGGCTGATCACCGTCACCTGATCGGCGCGGCCCGGATTATAGCCCATCGCCGCCTGGACCAGCTGGGTGATCTGCTGGATCTCCACCGTCGAGCGCGGCTTGCCCGGTTCCTCGCGCAGCAGCACCGCGACCGACAGGCGCTTGATGCCGCCCGGCGCCTGGCGCGTCACGGAAACCTGCTTGCCGGTCTGATAGGCGCGGGAGAAGCTGTCGCTCTGCTTCTGCGGCGTGGCCTGGCTCGCGCCGGCAGCGGCAGCGGTGCCGGCGGCGGGCGCCGCGCCGGGCGTAGGCTGCGCATTGGGCGCGGCGACGGTGCTGGCGGGCGGCGGCGTGTTGGAGAGCGCGCCGGGAATGCCGCCGGGCGCGTTGCCGTCCTTGCTGCCGGTCCAGGCGCCCTGTTCGGCCGCGAGCACCGCGCCTTCCTTGTCATAGCTTTCGCGCGTCGCCTGGTTCTCGTCCAGGTCGACATCGGCCTGCACTTCGGCAGTGAAGTTGCCGGCGCCGACCAGCGGCGTCAGCAGCTGGACGAGCTGTTCGCGATACTTGTCCTCGATGCGGCGCTGATAGTCGATGCGGGCGTCGCCGGCCGAATTGGCCTCGTTGCCCTTCTTCGAGAGCAGGGCGCCCATCTGGTCGACGATGGTGACGCTTTCCGGCGTCATGCCGGGAACCGACGAGGCGACGAGGTTGACGATCGCGCGGGTCTGCGCGTCGCCCAGCGCGCGGCCGGGCTGGAGCTTGAGGATCACCGAGGCGGTGGGCACAGCCTTGTCGCGGACGAAGACGCTGGCCTCGGGCGTGGCGAGATGCACGCGCGCCTCGGCGACCGCATCGATCTCCTCGATCGAGCGGGCGAGCTCGGTCTCGCGCGCTTGGCGCAGCCGCTCGCCCTCGACGGCGCGGGACACGCCCATCGGCAGCTGGTCGAGGATCTGGTAGCCGCCCGGTGCCGCCTTGGGCAGATTCTGGCTGGCGAGCAGCATCCGCGCCTTGTGATAATCGTCCTCGGCGACGGTGATCGAGCCCGAACCGTCGATGCTCGACCGGATGCTCGCGCCCTGGAGCGCCGAGCTGATCGCCGCCTTGTCGGCATCGCTCACATTGGCGAACAGGATCCGCTGCGGCGGCGTCGAGACCAGCGACCAGGCGAGGAAGCCGGCGGCGACCAGGCCGACCAGGAAGAGGAGCGGCATCGCCCGCCTGACCGCGGGCTGCGCCAGCAGTCCGCGCATCTGGGCGAGCGGGGCGCCGAGCCGGCCGGCGGCGGGCGGGACGGGCGCATCGGTGGAGGTGAGGGCGTTGCTCATGGATTACACCGGCATGCTCATGATGTCCTTGTAGGCGGACAGGAGTTTGTTGCGGACCTGCAGCGTCGCCTCGAAGCCGACCGAGGCCTGCTGGCGGGCCAGCATCACCTTGGCGATGTCGACCGTCTCGCCGCGCTCATAGGCCTCGGAGAGCGCGCCGGCCTGGCTCTGGGCCTGGTTGACCTGCTTGAAGGCGTCTTCCATCGACGCGGCGAAGGTCGCGGACTTGCCGCCCGACGTGCCCGTCACTGCGCCCGCGGGCGTCTCGTTGGCCTTGGCGAGCGCGGCGTTGCGCTCGAGGATCTGGGCGCGGAGCGCCAGGACCCGGTCGACGCTCATCGCGCCGCCGCCGATACCGTCGATACCGCTCATGCCGAAGCCCTCGCCTTACCCGCGTCGATGCTCTCGCCCTGCTCGCGCGCCTTGGCGAGGCGGTAGCGCAGCGTGCGCTCCGAGATGCCGAGCCGCTTCGCCGTCTCGATCCGGCTGCCGCCGCATTCGGCGAGCATCTCGCGGATCGCGGCGAATTCGTGGATCTGGACGATGTTGGAGAGCGTGCCTGCCGCCTCGACGTCCACGCGGCGCGCGGCCGGCCTGTCGAAGATCAGGTGCTCGGGATCGATGGTGCGGCCGCCGCAGAGCAGCAGCGCGCGCTGGATGACGTTCTCGAGCTCGCGGACATTGCCCGGCCAGTCATGGCTGGCGAGCGCGTCGAGCGCCTCGTTCGAGATCCACGGCATCGCGCCGCGGCCGCCGGCATGGCGGACGACCATCGCGGCCGAAAGCGCGGCGATGTCGCCGGGGCGCTCGGCCAGCGCCTTGGTCGTGAGCGGGAAGACCGAGAGGCGATAGTACAAGTCGGCGCGGAAGCGGCCGGCAGTGACTTCGCCCTGCAGGTCGCGATTGGCGCAGGCGATGACGCGGACGTCCACCTTTTCCGGCATGGTGCCGCCGATCGGCACGACTTCGCGCTCCTGCAGCACGCGCAGCAGCTTGGCCTGGAGGTTGAGCGGCATCTCGGCGATCTCGTCGAGCAGCAACGTGCCGCCATGCGCGGCGCGGAAGAAGCCCTGGCCGCCCGACGAGGCGCCGGTAAAGGCACCCTTCTGGTGGCCGAACAGCATCGCCTCGAGCATCGTCTCGGGCAGCGCGGCGCAGTTGAGGGCGACGAACGGGCCCTCGCGGCGCGTGGAGCCGTTGTGGATGGCGCGGGCAAGGACTTCCTTGCCGGTGCCGGTGGGGCCGTTGATCAGCACGGTGATGTCCGATGCGGCGACGCGCTCGGCCAGCGCCAGCAGCGCCAGGCTTTCCGGGTCGGCGGCGACCGGCTCGTGCGGGCCGCGCAGCAGCGCCGTGGCGAAGCCCGCGCCGACCGCGGCATCGTCCGCCGTGTAGGACAGCCGGGCCGGATTGCCGTCGCCGAACGCGATCGCCTGGCGGCCTTCATCGCCCAGGATCAGCGTGCGCGCCGCGGCCGGGGGCACTTCGCCCTCGGCGACCAGGAACAGGTCCTGCGCGGCGGGGCGACCGTCCTCGCAGGTGCCGATCGCGAAACCCTGGGCGCGCAGCGACGAGACGAGAGCATATTTCTGGTGCAGCACTGCGGCGGACGGGACGATGGATCGCATTGGTTACCCCCTGAGACACCATCCTTTTGCCGTCGACTTGGTTAACGCCGCGTAAAATTGCGTGTCCCGCAGCAACCTTGGTCCGGGCGCGTCTACGCGTGCGTGCGTAGAGGGAAAATTTTTCGCTTAAGCCCCGCTGCGGGCGGTCGTTCCTTGGCTTGGCGGCTCCGGGCTCCCGTTCAGGGGGGACAGCGGGAAGCCGACGAGCATGGAGTAACGAACATGACTGTTATCTCGACCAACACCGCGGCGCTGCGCGCCGCCAATGCTTCGACCGGCGCTAACAAGGCGCTGAGCACGGCCATGGAGCGCCTGTCGACCGGCAAGCGCATCAACAGCGCGAAGGACGACGCCGCCGGCCTGGCGATCGCCTCGACCATGACCGCCTCGATCCGCGGCATGACCCAGGCGGTCCGCAACGCCAATGACGGCATTTCGCTGGCGCAGACCGCGGAAGGCGCGCTCAACGAAGTCACCAACATGCTGCAGCGCATCCGCGAGCTGGCGGTCCAGTCGTCGAGCGGCACCTATTCGGACGACGACCGCAAGAACCTGCAGGCCGAAGTCACGCAGCTGACCTCGCAGATCAAGGACGTGCTGACCAACACCAAGTTCAACGGCAATGCGCTGTTCCAGATCGGCAAGCCGCCGGCGGATCCGGCCGCTCCGGCAGCCGGCGAAGTCGCGGCCAAGAAGTTCTCGATCCAGACCGGCGCGGAATCGACCGACAAGATCACGATCAGCATCGACGCGCTCGACGTGGGCGCCATCGTGGGCGACGCGGCCGCCAACCCGGTCGTCCCGGCGCTTTCCGTCGGCACCGCCGGCAGTGCCGACACCGCCCAGGGCACCGTTGACGGCGCCCTGAAGTCGGTCGCCACGCTCCGCGCTTCGCTCGGCGCCGCGCAGAGCCGCCTGGACTCGGTGGTCAACAACCTGACGACCAACGTCGCGAACCTGAGCGACGCCCGCAGCCGCATCGAGGACACCGATTATTCGGCGGAGACGACGGCGCTGGCCAAGGCCCAGATCCTGTCGCAGGCGTCGACGGCGATGCTCGCCCAGGCGAACCAGAGCCAGCAGTCGGTGCTCAAGCTGCTTCAGTAAGCGCGTGCCGGTCGGGGTGTCACCCCCCTGACAGGCACCAAGGCCGGTCACCCCTTCTTGCCGGAGGGGGCGCATGGGGAACCCCGGTGGTATCGACCACCGGGGTTTTTCCTTGTCCGCCGCAGGCCGCGCCGATGCCCCTATTTCCCCTCGGGCTTGCCGCCGGGCTTCCATTGCGGCCGGGCATCGCTGTTGGCCAGCGCGCGGAGCGGCTCGACCAGCGACTGGATCGCCCGCGTCATGAACGCGATGTCGAGATTGGCCAGCGTGTCGTCGGGCGTGTGATAGGTCGGCGTGACCGCCCATCCCGAAATGGTGTGCGCCACCACCCCGCGCACCGCGAGCGAATAATTGTCCGAACGCTCGAAGAAGCGCTGCTCCGGATAGGGATCGGCGGTGACGAGCGCGCCATGCGCCTTCAATGTCTCGCCCAGCGTCGAGCGCTCGAAGCCGGTCATCATCATCGTGCCGGCGGGCAGCTTGGGATCCTGCGCGCCGATCATCTCGATCTCGATATTGGCGACGATCTGGTCGAGCGGCACCGGCGGGTGATCGCCGAACCAGCTGGAGCCATAGCCGCCGATCTCCTCGCTGCCATAGGCGACGAACAACAGCCCGCGCCGGGCCTGTTTCGCCGCCGCCATCGCCCGCGCCAGCTCCAGCACCGCCGTGGTGCCCGAGGCATCGTCGTTCGCGCCGTGCATGATCGTGCCGTCGGGCTTGCGGCCGAGATGATCGAGATGCGCGGTGACCAGGATCACGCCCGCCTTGGGATCGCTGCCCGGCAGCCAGCCGATCGCATTGGTGGTGATCGCCTCCTCGCGCACCACCGGCAGGGCGAGCGCGACCGGGGCGCCGGCCTGGGCCGCCGCCTTGTCGAAATCGGCCGACGGCAATGTCGCAAAGGCGGCGTAGCTCGGCGGCGCCTTGCCCTCGAGCCCGGCCGGCATGCGCGGCTTGCCGCCCAGCGC
Organism: Sphingomonas sp. 67-41; assembly: GCF_001899725.1. Classification (NCBI taxonomy): domain Bacteria; kingdom Pseudomonadati; phylum Pseudomonadota; class Alphaproteobacteria; order Sphingomonadales; family Sphingomonadaceae; genus Sphingomonas; species Sphingomonas sp. 67-41. The sequence continues at coordinate 423,958 of NZ_MKWJ01000022.1, forward strand.
CTTGGCCAGCGCGCGCGTCGCATCGTCTTCACGCACGATCACCAGCTTCGCCCCTGCCGCGCTGGCGGCGCGGACCAGCGCCATGGGCGAGGCCTTGCCGCCGGTCACGAACAGCACCTGGGCATGCGGGATTTTCGCGAGATCGGCGCCGTCGAACACCGCCGAGGTGCCGGAAATGCTCTCGGCCGCGCCGACCAGCACCGTGGGCGCCGCCGCCGGCCTGCCCGCGACCGTCAGCGCCGCCGGGCCGTCCAGCGCATAGCGGATCACCTTGGCGGACTGGAGATAGCCGGCCATGCCCGGCGCCGGCCGGAGCCCATAGCCTTCGAACTGCGAGCCGACATAGGTGGCGGCGATCGCCTCGTCGCGGGTCGCGCTGCCGCGCCCCTGCAGCGCCTCGCTGGCGAGGAAGGATTCGTGCGCGCGCACCCATTCGGAGCGGACGGTCCATGCGTCCTGGGCGAAGGCCGGAGACGCCAGCAGGCCGAAGGTCATCGCGCCGGCCAGGAACAAATGCTTGGTCATGAAATCCCCCGAATGGTCCGAAGCGGGGATTTCTGCGGCAAGCGTCGAGGCGGCGCAAGCGCGCGCAGGGCAGGAGCCGCACGAGATTCCCGCTTCCGCCGGGGATCGCGGTTTCGGGCTGGCTAGCCGAGCCGGCGCGCCAGCCCCTTCTTCAGCCGCGCATGCGCCGATGCCTTGATCTGGCAGATGCGCGCGGCGCCCACACCCAGGACCTGGCCGATCTCCTCGAGGTTCAGTTCCTCGACATAATAGAGCTGGATCACCTGCTGCTCGCGCTCCGGAAGCTCGGCGATCGCAGCGATCAGCGCCTCGCGCTGGTCGCTCTCCGCCAGCTGGTCGAAGGCGCTGGGCGCGTCGGACATGAACCAGGGGCTCTCGTCCGAATAGGTATCGTCGATCGAATCGAAGCGCACCGCCTCGGCATTGGCATAGTCGGCGCGCAGCTTCTCCGGCGTCACGCCCAGCCGGGCGGCGACCTGTTCGTCGTCGGGCGCGCGGCCCAGTTCGTTGGTCAGCACCGATATCGCTTCCTGATAGGCCTTGCGCCGGCGCATCGCCCCGCGCGTAGTGGTCGCCTGGCGGCGCAGCTCGTCGATCATCGCCCCGCGCAGCCGAGTGGCGAGATACTGCTCGAAGGTCACCTGCCCCCGGTCCTCGAACCCTGCCGCCGCTTCGATCAGCGCGACCAGCCCGACCTGGATCAGGTCCTCCACTTCGACGAGCGAGCTCATCGAGCCATGGATGTGCCAGGCGATGCGCCGGACCAGCGGCAGGTGCTTGCGCACCAGCGCCTCGGGATCGCGCCGCGGCGGGGTGGGCGTGTAGGTCAGGGGCGAAAGGGCCAGCGAAGCCATGGCGTCGAGTTTCCCCGGAGTGAAGGCGTTCATGCGGGCAGCGCCTCCGGCGCGCCGATCACCGCGACCACTTCGACGGCCTTGTCCTCGGGCACCTCGAAGAAGCTCATCACCGGCGTGTCGGGCAGGACCGTCCTGATCAGCTTGCGGATCGCGACCCGGATCGAGGGCTGGACGACGAGCGCGAAGGGCTTGGCCTCGGCGATCAGCGGCTGGGCGGCGCGTTGCAGCGCCTCGGCGATGCGGCGGCCCAGATCGGGCTCGATCGTATGACGCTTCGACGGATCCGAGCGGACCGCCTGGCCGAGCAGCGCCTCGAGCTGGCCTTCGAGCGTCATCACGCGCAACGGCTCGCGCACGCCGCACAGGCGCTGGATGATGAGCGGGCCGAGCTCGGGACGGATCAGCTCCATCAGCTCCTCGGCATCCAGGGTCCGCTGGGCGGCGACCGCGATGGCGGCGGCGATGCGGCGGAACTCCTTGAGCGGAATGCTCTCGGCAAGCAGGCCGCGCAGCACCTGGGTAAGCGTGGTGAGCGGTACCGGCGCCGGGCAGAGCGCGGCGACGAGTTGCGCCGAGCGCTCCTTGAGCCCGTCGAGCAGCGCCTGGACCTCGTCCGGGCCGAGCAGGTCCGACGCGTTCTGGATCAGGCACTGGTTGAGATGGGTGGCGACCACCGTGCCCGGATCGACGACGAGATAGCCGAGGCCGGTGGCGGCATCGGAATCGCCCTGGGCGATCCACAGCGCGTCGAGCCCGAAGGTCGGATCCTTGACCGGCTTGCCGTCGAGGCGGCCCGAGGCCTGGCCGGTATCGATCGCCAGCACTTCGTCGGGCGAGACATTGTCCTCGGCGACGACGACGCCGCCGATGACGATGCGATAGGTGAAGGGCGCCAGGTTGATGTCGTCGCGCACCCGCACCTGAGGCACGACGAAGCCGAGCTCCTTGGACAGCTGGCGGCGCACGCCGGTGATGCGGCCCATCAGCGGCCCGCCGCGGCGCTCGTCGACCAGCGGCACCAGGCCATAGCCGATGTCGAGCATCACCTGCATGTTGTCGGTCACTTCGTCCCAGCCGATCCTGGAGAGATCGGCCGGCTCGGCCGGCGGCGCGGCGACGGGCTTCGGCCGGTTGGCGGCCCTGCGCAGGCGCCAGGCCGCGAAGCCGGCGGCGGCGGCGGCGGGCAGCATCAGGAAATGCGGCATGCCCGGGAAGACGCCGAGCAGGCCCAGGATGACGGCAACCGGCATCCAGGTCTTGTGGCTGGCGAACTGGGTGCCGATCTGGCCGGCCAGGTCGTGGCTCGAGGCGACGCGGGTGACGATCGCCGCGGCGGCGATCGAAAGCAGCAGCGCCGGCACCTGCGCCACCAGCGCGTCGCCGATCGCGAGCAGTACATAGGTGGAGGCCGCCTCGCCCACTGCCATATGATGGCTGGCGACGCCCAGGATCAGGCCGCCGATCACGTTGATCGCGAGGATCAGCAGGCCCGCGATGGCATCGCCCTTCACGAATTTGGACGAGCCGTCCATCGCGCCGTAGAAATCGGCTTCGGTCGACACTTCCTCGCGGCGCTTCTTGGCGTCGTCGGGCGTGATCAGGCCGGCATTGAGATCGGCGTCGATCGCCATCTGCTTGCCGGGCAGCGCATCGAGGGTGAAGCGCGCGCTGACTTCGGAGACGCGGCCGGCGCCCTTGGTAACCACGATCATGTTGATGATCACGATGACGGCGAACACCACCAGGCCGACGACATAGTCGCCACCGATCATGAAGGTGCCGAACGCCTCGATCACATGGCCGGCGGCGCTCTCGCCCTCATGGCCGTGCACCAGCACGACGCGCGTCGAGGCGACGTTGAGGCCGAGGCGGAACAGCGTGGCGAACAGCAGCACGGTGGGGAAGGCGGAGAAGTCGAGCGGCTTCTGCGCGTTCAGCGCCACCATCAGCACCGCGAGGCTGATCATGATGTTGAGGATGAAGAAGGCGTCGAGCAGGAAGGCCGGGATCGGCACCACCATCAGCGCGACGAGCAGCAGGATCGCGCCGGGCAGCGCGAAGCTCTTCAGGGCAGGGCCGGTCCCTGCGGGAAGCGAGATTGCGGACATGGGGGGTTACGCTCCCAGATTCGCGAGCATGAGATAGGCGAGCCTGGCATTCTCCGGCGTCGGCCGGAGCGGATCGATGCGGCGGCCGAGCGGGTCGCCGGGCGAACCCTGCGAGACGTTGAGCTGGGCGAGCGTGTTCTGCACCCAGTGGCGATCGCTATCGACCGCGCCGTTGCCGAGCACGACTTCGTTGTCGCCGTCGCTCCAGGCACGGGCAGCGGCGTTGAAGCCGTCGTCCAGGCCGGCCGAGGCAAGCCCGGCGGCCCCGCCGGCGGCGGCGCCCTGGTCGAGCTTGCCGGCGAAGCGGCTGTAGATCTCCGAAAGCGTGCGCGGCTGGCCGTTCGACGCGTAGAACACGCTGCGATTGGCGCGCGCGGCGGCGGGGAACAGCGAGGCGCCGGTGCGGCCGGGGCTGTCGGCCATCGCGCTCAGGAACTTGCCGGCGCCGCCCAGGCCCAGGAAATGGGCCATATAGAGATCGGTGCCGGTGGCCGGCCGGCCCAGGCTGTCCTCGAGCGAGGCCTTGTTGTCCGCGGCATGCTCGGCGGCCATCAGCGAGGCGGTCTGCGGATCGCTGCGCAGGCCCAGGATCGCGCTGCGTGCGGCGGGATCGCTGACGACATAGCGACCGGTGCCGGTCTGCCTGATGCTGTCGGCGGCCCAGCCCAGCCCATGCTCGGCGCCGTGCTGCTTCACCACGCCCAGCCAGCTCTGCTCGATGAACTGATAGAGGCCGGTGGCCGAGGACGTGCCGGCACGCGCATCGGCGCGCAGCCCGCTTTCCACCTGGGCCTGGCCGAGCAGATAGTTGAAGTCGATGCCGGTCTTGCGGCTCGCCGCGGCGATCGCCGTCTGGACGCTTGCCCTGGTGTTGACCGAAGTAACGCTCATCGATCCTGGAATCCGAATAGCCTAATCCGGGGCTATCCAGAGCAAGGAGCGTGCCAGTTACGGTTAACGGATGCGGAAAACGCCCGCTCAGCCGAGGGCGTAGCCGCCTGCCTTGTAGGCCGGCGCCTGCTGGCCGGAAAGGATTTGCAGGCGGCGGCGAACATTTGCCGCCATCAGGTTCACATAGATGCGGCAGGTCTCGTTGAGCTTGTGCGCCTCGGCGGCGAGCTCGCGGATCTCGGGGCCGGGGGCCTCGCCGTCATGCAGCGCGACCGTGTCGATCGCGGCGAGCTTGGTGCGGGTGGCCGCCTCCAGCGCGGCGACGTCGTTCGCCTTGAGCGCCGCGATCTCGGCGTGAAGGCATTCGATCACCTGGATGAGCGCGTCACGACGGTTCACGGGACTTCCAATCGAGCTTGAAGGCGAGCAGCCGGTCGGCGATCGTCGAGGGAGAAAGCGGGAATTTATTGTCGTGGATCGCCTTGCGGATGCGCGAGACCCGCTCGGCATCGACCGGCGGCCGCGCCGCCTGCTCCGCCGCGATCTCCGCAGCGGCGCTCCGCACCGCCGGCGCGTCGCTCGCGACCGGGCGCACCGCCGCCACGCGGCTGGCAGGATCAACGGGCACGGTGCGACGGTCGGTGACCGCGCCTGCCTTCGTGCCGATTGAGTCCACCATTGCCTGCAATCCTCGCTGTGCCTGCAGCCCTTCAAACGGCCAGGGCGGGCGAAGCTTTACCGAAAAATTTCAACTTCCCTCGGCGAAGCCGGGCAGGCGGGCGCGACCAGGCTCGATCGCGATCGCCTGGACCGGCGGCTGCCTGTCGTCCACCTTGATGCCGATCCGGCCGCCCGGAGGCGCGTCGTTCATCGCGATGCCCTGGCGCGAGATCGAGAAACCCTCGGCCCCCGCCTCGACCGTGACCGCATCGCCGCGCTTGATCACCGGCTCGGCCTTTACCGGAACCGCGGGGCGGACGAGGGTGGTGGCCGGCATCGGCGCGGGCGGCGCGGCCCGGGGCCTGGGCACGGCGGCGACGGGCACGAAGATCTTCCAGGCCGGCGCCATGCAGCGCACCACCACCGCGTCGCGATTCTCGCCGCGCCATTCGAGCTGGGGCGCGATGCAGGCCGCCAGCTTCAGCCGCCGGTCGATCGGCGCGATCGCCCCGCCCTGCTCGCCCATCGGCTTGCCGGCGAACTGGGCGACGATCGCATCGAGCGCCTGGGTCGATTGGAAATCCTGCGCGCCGGCGGGGGCGGCAGTGACGAGTGCAATGGCGAGGAACATGGTCTTCTCCATGGAAAAGGGGGAGGCAATTGCCGGGTGGCGGATCATTGCCGGCCTCCCTCGAAGCCGAGGGCGAGGACGGCGCGGCGCTGGCCCCGGCCGGTGGAAATCGCGATGCGCGCGGGATCGACGGCGCGCTGGGCGACAAGCAGCGCGGCGACCGCACGGGCGCGATCGGCGGCAAGGATCGGACCGCTGCCGGTCGCCGGATCGACGTCCGCCGCCGATCCGTCGACTTCGCCGGTGATCCGCAAGAGGGTGCGCGGGTCCCGCGCGGCGCCACGCGCCCATTCCAGCGCCGAGCCGGTATCGACGGGCGCGGCGGAGCCCGGCGCGAAGCCGGTGGCCGTGGCGATGTCGACCGGCATGGCGGCGGGCGCCGTCTCGCGCACACCGAAGCCGGCGCGGATACCCGCGGCGAGCTTGGCGGGATCGACCTGACTCGCCTGGAGGAAGACGAAGAAGCCGACCAGCAGCAGCGACAGATCGGCCAGGGTGACCAGCCAGGGCGCGCGCGCGGGTTCGTCCTCGTCGAACACGGTCACGCCGCGATCTCCTTTATCCGGCCGGTGCCCGGCTCGATCCCGGCCAGGGCGGCGAGCGCCGGCTGGAGGCGAAGCCGCTCCTGCGCCTCGTGCCGGGCGCGACGCTTCAGGCGGACGGCGACCGGCAGCAGCACGAGATTGGCGAGCAGCGCACCATAGAGCGTGGCGAGCAGGGCGACGGCCATGGCGCCTCCGATCGCCTGCGGATCCTTCATCGCGGCAAACATGCCGACCAGGCCGAGCAGCGTGCCGACCATCCCCATCGCCGGCGCCAGCTCCGCCGCGCCGGACCATATCTCCCACGCGCCCCGCTGGCGCTCGAAACGCGCGCAGCGGCGCTGCTCGAGCAAGGACTCGACGTCCCGCGGCCCTGCGCCGTCGACGATCGCGGCAACGGCCGCGGCGATGTCCGGATCCTCGATCTTCGAGCGATCGAGCGCGATCACGCCGTGGCGCCGCGCGATCCGGCCGAGCGCCGAGACCTGGGCCAGCAGGGGCTCCACATCGAAGCGGTGGCGCGGCAGCACGCCGAGCGCCGCGACGCCCCGGGCCAGGTCGCCCCAAGCATTGCGCAGCACGGTGCCGGCCAGCGTCCCCCCGCCGACAATGGCGAGCGCGAGCGGATCGAGGAAGGTCCCCAGGGCCGGAAGTACATTCATGTCCATGCCTGCGTGGGTGCAAGACACGGGCCAACTGCCCGGCGCGGCCTGGAACGCCTGCCGGGCCGCCCGGAGCGGCAACCGCCTGCCGCCACACCGGCAAAACCTTGCCGCTGCCTGCCGCCCCCCAGGGGAAACCGGGTTTTTTCGTGCCCCAAGGCAAATTGGCACGGCGGTTGCATAGAACCCGGCGAACTTTTGTGCGGGAGACGTGCAATGCCCGATGACAAGCTTTTCGGCGTACACGGTGCGGCGCTTGCCGTGCGCTCGCAGCGCATGGGCATGCTGGCGTCGAACATCGCCAACGCCGCCACCCCCGGCTACAAGGCCCGGGACGTGGATTTCCGCGCCGCGCTGAACAGCGCCACCACGCCGGGGGGCTCGCTCGATGCCGCGATCGACGCCAACACGCTCTATCGCGTGCCGCTCCAGCCCTCGGCCGACGGCAACACCGTCGAACTGACCACCGAGCAGACCGCCTTCGCCGAGAATGCCGTCGCGTATCAGACGACGCTGTCGTTCCTCAACGGCCGCATCAACCAGATCACGCGCGCGCTGAAGGGAGAATGAGCATGGGCGACCAGCCGCTTTCGATCTTCCAGGTATCCGGCCGCGCGATGAGCGCGCAGCTGGTGCGGATGAACACCACGGCGTCGAACCTGGCCAATGTCGGCACGGTCGCGTCGAGCGCCGACGCCGCCTATCGCACGATCAAGCCGGTGTTCCGCACCGCCTTCGACGAGGCGAGCGGCATGTCGACCGTCGATGTCGAGCAGGTCGTCACCGCGGGCTCCGACCCCACCAAGCGCTACGATCCCGGCAACCCGATGGCCGACAAGGACGGCAATGTCTGGGAAGCCGCCGTGGACGAGACCCGGGAGCTGGTCGACATGATGGAGACCGCCCGGAACTACCAGAACAACGTCGAAGTGATGCAGACTGCCAAGCAGCTCATCGTCGACACCCTCAAGCTGGGCCGCTGATCATGAGTGATTTCGACAACACCCTCGCCGGGCTGGGCATCTCCCGGTACAACAAGACCAGCACGACGAGCGGCACCACGCTCGACACGAAGGACACGTCGCGGCTCGGCAAGACCGACATGAACGTCTCCGACTTCCTGGCGCTGATGACCGCCCAGCTGAAGAACCAGGACCCGTTCCAGCCGGTCGACAACACCCAGATGGTCGCCCAGATGGCGCAGTTCTCGTCGCTCTCGGGCATCACCGAGATGAGCACCACGCTGAAGTCGATCGCCGGCAAGCTGGGCGCCACCTCGCTCAACGACGCCATCGGCTATGTCGGCAAGAACGTGCTGGTCCAGGGCTCGACCGCCTATCCGCGCACCTCCGGCGGTCTCGCCGGGGCCGTAGCGCTGGACAAGGACGCGACCAACGTCACGGTGACCATCAAGGACACCAACGGCAACACGCTCAAGACGATCGAGATGGGCAAGGAAGCCAAGGGGGCCGTCGCCTGGGACTGGGACGGCAAGACCGATACCGGCGAGGATGCCGGCAAGGGCCCGTTCAACGTCAGCGTCACCGCCACCGACGGCAAGGGCAGCGTCAAGGCCTATCCGCTGGTCTGGGCACCGGTCACCGCCGTCTCGATGGGATCCGACGGCAAGCCCGTCCTCACTCTTCCGGGCATCGGCAACGTGTCCACCGACGCCGTCTGGCAGGTCGGCTGAATCCTCTTTTCCACGGAGTAACGGAAAATGTCCTTCTTCACTTCGCTCTCGGGCCTGCAGGCAGCGCAGACCGACATGTCGACGATCTCGCACAATCTCGCGAACGTGCAGACCAACGGCTTCAAGAAGAGCTCCACGCAGTTCGCCGACGTCATCGCGTCGACCGCCAACATGAACCCGACCCAGATGGTCGGCTCGGGCGTGGTCGTGAAGGCGGTGCGCCAGCAATTCGGCCAGGGTGGCTTCACCCAGTCGTCGTCTTCGCTCGACGTGGCGATCTCGGGCGATGGCTTCTTCATCGTCAAGGGCGACGAGAAGAGCGGCAATGGCGTGGCCTATACCCGCAACGGCAGCTTCCAGGTCGATGCCGACCGCTATGTGGTCGACGCGCAGGGCAACAAGCTGCAGGTCTATCCGGTCGACGGCTCGGGCGCGGTGGTCGCGACCGGCCTGTCCTCGACGGTGAGCCTGCGCCTGCCCCAGACCAGCGGCACGCCCCAGGCGACCGAGAACGTCAAGCTCGGCCTCAACCTCAATGCCGGCTCGGCGATCCCCTCGACGAACCCCAAGTTCGAGAGCGCCGGCTACAAGTTCGACCGTTTCGACCCGACCACCTACAACCAGTCGGTGCAGACGACGGTCTATGACGCGAACGGCAACGCGCTGACGCTGACCAACTATTTCGTCCGCGAGACCAAGCCGACCGACAGCGACGCGACCAGCACCTGGAAAGTCTATTCCTTCGTCGGCGACCAGCAGCTCAATGCCGGCGACGACCCCGCCACGATGAAGCAGTTCGAGCTGAAGTTCGACAGCACCGGCAAGCTTTCCGAGCCGACCACGCCGATCACGTTCATGGGCTTCCTGGCGCCGGGCGCGACTTCGGAACAGGTGCTCAAGCTCGACCTGACCCAGGGCACCACCCAGGTGAGCTCGCCGTTCAGCCTCAACTCGACCAAGCAGGACGGCTCGCCCGTCGGCCAGATCGAAGGCGTGACGATCGCCGACGACGGCACGGTGACCGCGAGCTTCTCGAACGGCGACACCCAGGCGCTGGGCAAGGTCGTGCTGGCCAGCTTCACCAACAATGCGGGCCTGCGCCAGCTGGGCAACTCGACCTGGGCCGCCACCGGCTTCTCGGGCGATGCGCGCCTGGGCGAGCCGGGCACCAACGGGTTCGGCGGCCTGATGTCGGGCGCGATCGAGCGCTCGAACGTCGACATCACCGAGGAACTGGTCAATCTGATCGCGGCACAGCGCAACTTCCAGGCGAATGCCAAGGCGCTCGATACCGCCAGCCAGATGTCCCAGACCATCTTCAACATCCGCAGCTGATCCGATCGGCTGAGGAGGAGTAAGCAATGGACCGGCTTGTCTATACCGCGATGTCCGGGCTCAGGAGCCAGATGCAGTCGCAGGCGACGATCGCGAACAACATCGCGAACGCCTCGACCATCGGCTTCCGCGCCGAGCGCGTCAGCTTCGACCGGCTGGTCCTGCAGGGCACCGGAATGGACTCGCGCCAGCTCGCCGCGGAGGAAGTCAACGACTTCGACCGCTCGAAGGGCACGATGGTCCAGACCGGCAACCCGCTCGACGTCGCGGTGAACGGCGAGGCCTGGATCGCGGTCCAGGCCACCGATGGCACCGAAGCCTATACGAGGCGCGGCGATCTCCGGATCGCGCCCTCGGGCGTGCTGGAAACCGGCGACGGTTTCCCGGTGATGGGGTCGGGGGGCCCCATCACCGTGCCGCCCGCCGACAAGATCAGCATCGCCGAGGACGGCACGATCTCGATCGTGCCGCGCGGCGGCGACCCGACCCAGCCCCAGGAAGTCGGCAAGATCAAGCTGGCGAGCACCGGCGGCAGCCAGACCGCCAAGGGGCTGGACAATCTTCTCCATGTGAAGGGCGGCGGCGTGCTGCCCGAGGACATGGATGCCAAGGTGACCTCCGGTTCGCTCGAGCAATCGAACGTGAACCTGACGCAGGCGCTGGTCGACATGATCGAGAACCAGCGCGCCTACGAAGTGCAGGCGGGCCTGCTCAAGGAAGCCAAGAACATGGACGAGAGCACCGCATCGCTGATGCGGATGCCGTCCTGATTGAGGAGTTAGAACATGGGATCGGCAGCACTGCATATCGCGCGCACGGGCCTCGACGCCCAGGATACGCGCATGCGGGTCATCTCGAACAACCTGGCGAACGTGAACACCACCGCGTTCAAGAAGGACCGCGCCAGCTTCGAGACGCTCGCCTATCAGGTCGTCACCGCGCCCGGCGCCGCCTCGACCGCGGAGACCAAATACGCGACCGGCCTGAACCTGGGCACCGGCGTGCGCATCCAGGGCACGCAGCGGCTCGAGACGCAGGGCTCGCTCCAGACCACCGGCAACGGCCTCGACATGGCGATCGACGGCAATGGCTATTTCCAGATCCAGCTGCCCGGCGGCGGCCTGGGCTATACCCGCGCGGGCAATTTCTCCCGATCGGCCGAGGGCCAGCTGGTCACTGCCGAGGGCTATCAGGTGATGCCCGGCGTCACCATTCCCGAAGGCGCGATCTCGGTCACCGTCGGCAGCGACGGCACTGTCTCGGCGCAGATGCCGAACCAGACCGACCTCACCCAGATCGGCCAGATCCAGGTGGCGAGCTTCCCCAATCCGGCGGGGCTCCAGGCGGTCGGCGACAATTATCTGATCGAGACGCCGGCGAGCGGCACGGTCGCGCTCGGCAATGCCGGCATCGACGGCCGCGGCACGATCCGCCAGGGCATGCTCGAGGGCTCGAACGTCAACGTCGTCGAGGAGCTGGTCGACATGATCGAGACCCAGCGCGCCTATGAGGTGAATTCGAAGATGATCTCGGCGACCGACGAGATGCTCAAATATGTCAACCAGAACATCTGAGGGCGGATCATGAAGCATCTCCACGCCCTCGCCACCGCCACGCTTCTCGCCGCCGGGCTCGCCTTCGCCGCGACGCCGGCCCAGGCGCAGTTCCTGGGCATCGGCAAGAAGAAGCAGACGGAGGACTTCTCCGCGACGCTTCCCGCGCCGGTCACCGCCCAGCCGCCCGCCAATGGCGGCATCTTCCAGGCAGGCGACGGCTATGCCGCGCTCTACGAGGGCATGCGCGCGCGGCGCGTGGGCGATCCGCTGACCATCCTGCTGGTCGAGAAGACCGCCGCGTCCAAGTCCGCGGGCAGCAAGCTCGACAGCGGCGGCGGCTTCGGCCTGACGCCGCCCACCACCGGCGCGCTCTCGCTGTTCAAGGAAAGCGACGCCAGCGTGAGCGGCAAGCGCAATTTCAACGGCACCGGCACGGCCGACCAGGCCAATGCGCTTTCGGGCGAGATCAGCGTCACCGTCGCCGCCGTCTATCCCAACGGCACGATGCTGGTGCAGGGCCAGAAGCGCGTGACGCTCAACCGGGGCGACGAGTTCGTCCAGATCAAGGGGCTGGTGCGCACCGCCGATATCGACGCGAACAACCGCGTGCTGTCGACTCGCGTCGCCGATGCCCGCATCGCCTATACCGGCAAGGGCGACGTCGCCCGCGCCAGCCGCCAGGGCTGGCTGAGCCGGTTCTTCTCCGTGATCAGCCCCTTCTAAGAGCCGGAGCCAGTCAGATGATCCGCCGCTTCATCGCCCTCGCCGCCCTCGCGCTCGCCGCCGCCGCTCCCGCGGCCCATGCCCAGCGCGTGAAGGACCTGGGCGGGTTCCAGGGCATCCGTACCAACCAGCTCACGGGCTATGGCATCGTCGTCGGCCTGCCGGGCACGGGCGACGACAATCTGGAATATACCGTCCAGTCGATGAAGGGCGTCGCCTCGCGCTTCGGGCTGCAGCTGCCCCAGGGCGTGGCGCCGGGCCTGAAGAACGCTGCGGTGGTGATGATCACCGCCGAGCTGCCCCCCTTCGCCAAGCCGGGCCAGAAGCTCGACATCACCGTCTCGTCGATGGGCAAGGCCAAGTCGCTGCGCGGCGGCACGCTGATCCTCACGCCGCTCCAGGGCGCCGACGGCCAGATCTATGCGATGGCGCAGGGCAACCTCGCGGTCGGCGGCCTGGGCGCCGAAGGTGCCGATGGCTCGAAGATCGTCGTCAACACGCCGTCGTCGGGCCGCATCCCGGAAGGGGCCACGGTCGAGCGCGCCGTCGATACCGGCTTCGACAGGTCGCCCTTCCTGACCTTCAACCTCGCCCGTGCCGACTTCACCACGGCGCAGCGCGTGCAGGACGCGATCAACCTGCGCTTCGGCACCGGCCGCGCCCGCGCCATCGACGGCGTCTCGATCGCCATCCAGGCCCCCGAGGGCCGCGACGTGCGCGCCGAGCTGATGAGCGAAGTCGAGAACCTCACCGTCGAGGCGGCGGAAGCGCCCGCCAAGGTGATCGTCAACGCGCGCACCGGCACGGTGGTTATCAACTCGGCGGTCCGCGTCAGCCCGGCGGCGGTAACGCATGGTAAACTGACCGTTCGTATTGATGAGAACCAGCGCGTCAGCCAGCCCGCACCGTTCAGCAAGGGCGAGACCCGCACCGAGCAGCACAGCACGTTGGGCGTGGAAGAGGAGAAGCGACCGATGTTCCTGATGGCACCGGGCCCCAAGCTTTCGGACGTCGTCAAGGCGGTGAACGCGATCGGCGCGTCGCCGGCGGACCTCGTGGCCATTCTCGAGGCGCTCAAGGAAGCCGGCGCCCTCAAGGCGGAGCTGATCGTCCTGTGAGCAAGCTGCTCGGCCCCATCGGCAGCCCGTCGGGCGGCGTGTCGACCGACACGTCGCGCCTGGCGTCGAAGGAGAATCTCGAAGCCGCGGGCCAGCGCTTCGAGGCGGTCTTCACCGGCATGATGCTGAAATCGATGCGCCAGGCCAAGCTGGGCGACGGGCTGTTCGACAGCAAGGGCGAGGACCAGTTCCGCGACATGCAGGACCAGCAGCTCGCCCAGAGCATGGCCGTGCACGCGCCGATCGGCATCGGCAAGGCGATGACCGCCTTCCTGGCCAGGAGCATGAAGACCGAGACAGCGGCGGAACCCGGCGCCGCATCGGCAGCCGCGCAAGGAGGAGGCACCGTCAAATGACCGACCTGCTTTCGATCGGCGCCAGTGGCGCCCGCGCCTATCAGTCGGCGCTCGCCACCACGTCGGACAATATCGCCAATGCCGCGACCGCGGGCTATTCGCGCCGCGTCGCCACGGTCCGCGAAGTCGTCGCGACCGGCGGCAACACCAGCGCGATCAATTCGGGCCTGGGCGCCAATGTCGGCGGCGTCACCCGTGCGGCCGATGCCTTCAAGGCGACCGAAGTGCGCAGCGCGAGCTCCGACCTTGCCCGCACGCTCGCCGGCGCCACCTGGCTGGGGCGGATCGACAGCAGCCTGACCCAGAACAAGCTGGGCGACCAGCTGACGGCCTTCTTCACGTCGGCCAAGGCCGTGGCGGCGGACCCGACCGCGCTGCCCGCGCGCGCGACGATGCTGGAGAATGCCGCCGGCGTCGCCGCCGCCTTCGGCGCGACCGGCAAGGCGCTCGACGGCGCGATGACCGATCTCAAGGCCTCGGCGGAAACCGCGGTCACACAGCTCAACAACCTTTCGGCCAGCCTCGCCAAGGTCAATGCCGGCCTGGCCCGCGCCAATGAAGGCACCGCCGGCCAGGCGGCGCTGCTCGACCAGCGCGACCAGATGCTCGAGCAGATGAGCGCGCTGACCGACGTGACGGTAAGCTTCGACAATTACGGCCGGGCCGCGGTGCATGCCGGCGGCAATACCGGCCCGCTGCTGGTCGAGGGCGCGCAGGCGGCCCAGGTCTCGCAGGTCAGCAACGACGAGGGCGCCTTCTCCTTCGCCGTCCGGCAGAGCAGCGGCCAGGTCCAGCCGATGTCACCGAGCGGCGGCGCGCTCGCCGGCATCGCCGAGAGCGGCGGGCGCATCGCGGCGGCCCGCGACCAGATCAGCCAGATGGCCAGGGACTTCGCCGAGGGCGTCAATGCCGTCCAGGCGGCGGGCAGCGACCTGCAGGGCAATGCCGGCCAGCCGGTCTTCACGGTGGGCGATCCCGCCTATCAGCTCGGCACGGTCATGACCGATCCCCGCGGGATCGCCGCCGCGGCGGCCGGCGCAGGCCAGCGCGACAATTCGAACCTCGCCGGTTTCGAAACGCTGCGCACCAGCGGCAAGTTCGAGCAGGGCGTGACCGACCTCACCGCGGCCAATGGCGCGGCGCTTTCGGGCCGCAACAGCGTGGCCGACGCGCAGAGCGCGATCCGCGACGCCGCCGTCTCGGCGCGCGATTCGGTGAGCGGCGTGAATATCGACGAGGAGGCGGTCGACCTGATGCGCTTCCAGCAGGCCTATCAGGCGTCGACCCGCGTGATCCAGATCGCGCGCGAGACGCTGCAATCCATCCTCGATATCAGGTAGACGATCATGCGCATCTCCACTTCGCAGATGTATGGCAGGCCGGTGTCGCTGATGACCCAGCTCACCGCAGAGGCCGACAAGACCCAGACCCAGATCGCCACGACCAAGCTGGGCGTGACCGCGGTCTCGGACGCGGCGGCCTATATCAAGCTGCAGCAGATCAAGCGCGCCACCACCGCGGACGCGACCTACAAGGCCAACATCACCGTCGCCCAGGGCGTGGTCTCGCAGACCGACCAGACGCTCGAGGGCGTCGAGACGCAGCTCCAGCGCGCCCTCGAACTCGCGACCCGGGCCAAGAACGACACGCTTTCGGCTTCGGATCGCGCGTCGATCGGCGAGGAGCTGAGCTCGATCCGCGACACGCTGTTCGCCCTCGCCAACACCAAGGACGACATTCGCGGCCAGCCGTTGTTCGGCGGGGCGACCGGCGATGCCGCCTATGTGAAGAACGCCGACGGCTCGATCAGCTTCGCCGGAACCGGCGAGCCCTCGGCCATCCCGATCGGCGACGGCGAGAACATCCAGCCGACGATCAGCGGCCAGCGAGTGTTCAGCCCCGCCGGGGCCGATATCTTCGCGACACTGGGCAATCTTGCCGATGCGCTCAAGGCAGGCGGCAACGTGCAGGCGGCCGGCGCCACGGCGCTGGACGGGATCAATACCTCGCTCGACACGGTGGCGCTGGCGCGCGCCTCGGTCGGCGCCCGCGGCGCGCGCCTCGATCTCCAGGCGGACCGGCTGACCGACGTGGCGGAAACCCGCGAGGCCACCCGCTCGGGCATCGAGGACACCGACATCCCCACCGCGGTGGCGAACCTGCAGAAGACGCTGACCGTGCTGCAGGCGACCCAGGCCAGCTTCTCCAAGCTGACCAGCGTCTCGCTGTTCGACTATATCAAGTAGGCGCCTGCGCGCTACCGATGCAGGATTTCGCCTGGCGCCGCCGCGCGGCCAGGCGATCCCTTCGGAAAACCCAAGCGAAACGGCGAAATAATTCGCCCCGGTAACGAATTAACCACGTTTTTCCGCTGAAGATAACGGCGAAACGGTCGTTAACCGAGACGTCAAAACAGGGGTTCTTCGCGCACATGTTTCCGGCAATCGGCCTCGTCATCCTGCTCGCGATGGTCTTCGGTGGTTTCGCGATCACCGGCGGCGCGCTCGGCCCCGTGCTCGAGGCCATTCCGCACGAGATGCTGATCATCGGCGGCGCCGCCATGGGCGCGCTCGTCATCGGCAATTCGATGAAGGAGCTGAAGGCGCTGGGCGGCGGACTGATCAAGGTGCTGAAGGGCCCCAAATACAAGAAGCAGGACTATCTCGACACGATCTTCCTGGTCTCCAAGCTGATGAAGATGCTGCGGACCGAAGGGCCGATCGCGCTCGAGCCGCATGTCGAGGATCCCAAGTCGAGCGCGATCTTCGCCGAATATCCGCGCCTGCTCGCCGACCACACGCTGATCAACCTGATCACCGACACGCTCCGCCTCGTCGTCGTCTCGTCGGGCACGCTCGACGTGCACGCGGTCGAGGAGGTGATGGACAATTCGATCAAGACCCACCACCACGAGGTGCAGGGCCCGCAGACCACGCTCCAGTCGCTGGGCGACGCGCTGCCGGCGCTCGGCATCGTCGCCGCCGTGCTCGGCGTGGTGAAGACGATGGGCTCGATCGACAAGCCGCCGAGCATCCTGGGCGCGATGATCGGCTCGGCGCTGGTCGGCACCTTCATGGGCGTGCTGCTGGCCTATGGCATCGTCGCGCCGCTGGCGGGCCGCCTGCAGCAGGTGATCGACGCCGATTCGGCAATCTATCACGTGGTGAAGCAGATCATCATCGCCTCGCTCCACGGCCATCCGCAGCCGCTGGTGATCGAGGCCGCCCGCTCCAGCATCGCGCACGCCAACCAGCCGGGCTTCGGCGAGGTGTTCGACGGGCTGCGGGGGCGTTGATCGTGCTGTCCGGCACCGACCCTGCGGCAGGAGCCGCATAGATGGCGACCGCGCGCGCTCCCCATGGCATAAACGCGCCACCCAAGATCATCGTCAAGAAGATCTATGTCGAGGGGCATGGCGGCCATCACGGCGGCGCCTGGAAAGTGGCCTATGCCGACTTCGTGACCGCGATGATGGCGTTCTTCCTGCTGCTCTGGATCCTGGGCGCCACCACCGAGAAGCAGCGCAAGGCGCTGGCCGATTATTTCGCGCCGACGCTCGTCGAGCTGAAGCAGAACAGCGCCGGCTCGAACGGCCTGTTCGGCGGCGAGGCGATCAACCAGCGCGACAATTATCCGGGCAAGGCCTCGCAGACCGGCACCCGGGCGCTCACCGTGCCGGTGGGCGGCAGCGGCGGCAACAATGTCGGCACCGGCGCCAAGGGCACGCTGAAGGACCAGCGCGCGCTGACCCAGCAGGACCAGAAGAATTTCGACGAGACCGCCAAGCGCATCCGCGAGCGGATGCGGACGACGCCGGCGCTATCGAAGCTCGCCAATCACGTCCGCTTCGTGCCGACGCGCGACGGGATGCGGATAGACCTGCTCGACGATGCCAATTATTCGATGTTCAACCTGGGCACCACGGCGCTCGTGCCCGAGGCCAGCGCGCTGATCGGCACGATCGCGGATTCGATCAAGGGCATGGAGAACCCGATCATGATCCGCGGCCATACCGACAGCCTGGGCTATGGCGACCCGCTGGCGATGAACAACTGGATGTTGTCGAGCGGCCGCGCCGAAGCCACGCGCAGGCGGCTTCTCTCCGGCGGCGTGACCGAGATGCGCTTCGAGCGGATCGAGGGCGTGGCCGACCGCGAGCCGCTGATCGTCGACAACCCCGCCGATCCGCGCAACCGCCGCGTCTCGATCACCCTGCTCTATCGCCGGATCATGGACCAGGACCAGCAGGGCCGCTTCCGGCCCGGCCTGCGCGCCAGCCGCGAGGCCGGGACGCCATTGCCGCACTGATCGCCGGTCAGAAGAACTGCTTGCGGAAGGTGAGCTTGATCGTGCGGCCGATGGGATCGCGCAGATTGGGCGCATAGGCTGCGGGCGTCATTCCGTTCTGATCGGTCACCCGCTGCCGGGCATCGAACAGATTGTCGATCCGGAACTGCACCCGCGAGCCGCGGAACCAGGGGTGCTTGAGCAGGAAGTCGATGTCCTGCCCCGGATTGAACTCGGCCAGCAGGTTCAGCTTGGCCAGGCTGCCGAAGTTCAGCTCGGTGGCGCTGCCCGGAATCGCCGCGGTGCCGCTGGTGGTGCGGGTGCCGCTCTGCCAGTTGCCGTTGAGCTGGAGCAGCAGCGCGTCGCGCTTGATGCCGGCGGTGAAATCCACCCGGTGCGCGGCGATCGACTGCGAGCCCTCGCCGTCCAGCCGGTCGATCACGGGCAGGCCCGGCCGGATCTGGATTTCGTCCTTGAGCACCCAGGTGTGATAGGCGCTGAGCAGGATGCGGTTCCCACCGCCGCCGCCGCCAAAGCCGCCGCGACCGCCGCCGCCCCCGCCACCGGGGCCGCCGAAACGGCGCGGGCCATCGCCGCCCGGGCCGCCGCCAGGGCCCTGGCCCGGCCCGTCGGTCTGTACGCGTCCCTGACCCTGGTCCTGGCCCGGCTGCGGTCCCTGGCCCTGCTGCCCCTCGGGGCGCGGACCGCGGAACTGCTGGCCCAGCGTGCCGCCGAACAGGCTCGATTGCTGGCCGAGGCGCCGGAACTGGTCGAACATCGCCGTCATCTCGGCCGGCATCGGCTGGCCGGTGCGGCGCGATTCCTCACGCGCCTTCATGAACGCCTCGCGGCGCTCGCGCATGCGCTTCTGCTGGGGCGAGGCGATGGGAATGAACAGGTTGAAGCCCCAGCGCAGTTCGGAATGCGCGGTCCGGTCATAGTTCACCGGGCGCGTGTCGAGGCTGAGCAGCCGCCCGCTGCCGTCGCGCACGAAGCGATCGGGGAAGGCGGCCTCGAGTTCCTGCGAAGCGCCGGGGAAGTTCTGGATCGCGTTGCGGAAGCGCACATTGGTGTAGTTCACCACGATGCCGAGATTGGTCTCGGTGAACGGCCGGATGTTGAGCCCGAGGCGGAATACGTGCCGGCTGTCGGCGCCGAGCAGCGGGTTGCCGCCGGTGATCTGGGTGATGTTGACGCTTTCGCCGCGCACGAAATCATAGATGGGCACGTTGGGCGTGGTGACCACGGGATTGCCGAGCTGGCCCGGCGTCGGCGCGTTGCTGTCGTTGATGAAGCTGACGATCGCCTGGACCTGCGTGATCGGCGACCAGTTGAAGCCATAGCCGGTGGTGGTCAGCCGGCCGAAGTCCGAGAGCTGCTCGATCTCGAAATTGGCATTGACCGAGAAGTCGCCGATCGCATCGAGCACCGCCCGCCGGCGGCTGGTGATCGGGATGGTGATGTTGCCGCGCACCGCGCCGGTGTCGCGCGAGATGTCGCTGGCGCTGTATTGGCCCGCGCGGAAGGACTTGCCCGAAAGGTCGTTGGTGCGGCCCGCCACGCGGATGCTGGTGGTCACGTCGCCCGCGGGCAGCTTGAACAGCGGGCCGTTGGTGAGGAATTCGACATTGCCGACCTTGGTGGTCGATTCCGTCCAGTCGTCGGGCCGGCTGCCGACCAGGCCATAGGGGATCGGCGCGAACGGGTTGAAGCTGGCGTCGTTGGCATTCAGCAGCGCCTGCATCGCGACGGGATCGACGCCGCGCGTCGTCGTCGTGTCGCTGCCGGTCTGCTGGTAATTGGCGTTGACCGACCAGCGCCAGCTGTTGATCCAGGGCGAACTGTCGCCGTTGATCGTCACTTCGCCGCGCAGCGACTGGCTGCCGCTCGAGCGGGTGAGCGGATTGAGATTGTCATAATAGCGCCGCAGCTCGACATTCTGGCCGAAGGGCGAGAACGGGTTGCCGGCGGGCAGGAGCAAGGTCGCGCTCGGCAGGCCGAGCCAGGATTCGCTCTCGTTGACGTCCAGATTGACGGTGGCGGTGGCGCTCACCTTGGGCGAGAGCGCGCGGTTGTAGATGCCGCTGATCGTCAGGTTCTTCGCCGGTCCCACCAGCGTGCGATAGGGCGTGAGATCGGTGACGTTGGGATCATTGGCATTGGCGGCATAGGCGGCGAGCGATTGCGGGCTGCCCGCCGCCCCCGCCGGCACGCCGGCGATCGTCACCGGCATGCCGGCGAGCGCGCTCAGCGCGGGATCGATCTCCGCACCGCCGATGCCGGTGATGTTGCCGCGCGTATCGAACAGCGCGTTTCCGACGCGGCTGACGCCGCGCTCGCTCTCGAGGATCGCGGAATTCTGATTATATTTGACGTCGAGCGTCACGCGCCCGTCGCGGTTGAGCTTCAGGATATTGAGGTTCGCGCTCTCGGTCGCATTGCCGCCGGCAGTGGGCATCTGCCCTTCCAGCACGGTGGTGAGCGCGCGGAAACGGTTGCGCAGCACGAAGTTGATCACCTTCTGCGTGGCGCCATAGCCATATTGCAGCGCGACTTCCTCGGGCAGGATGTCGATCCGCTCGATCGCCTCGGTCGGCAGGTCGCGGACTTCGTTCATGCTCGAGCGGCGGCCGCTGATCAGGATCACCGGCTGCTCGTCGCCGCGGCCCGAACTGCTGCCAAGCTGCGCCTGCAGCGCCGTGATCAGTTCCGAGACGTTCGAGGCGCCATAGGCGCGAATATCGGCCGGATTGAGCTGGACCTCGGGCTTGACGTCGGTCTTGACCGCGCCGGGCAGGACGCCGTTGACGACGATCGTGCCCTCGTCGCCCAGCTCGTCCGTGCCTTGCTCCTGCGCGGCGGCCGGCTGCGAAGGGTGCTGCCGCGCGGGACGATCCTGGGTCGGCGAAGGCGCGGGCTGCTGCTGCGCCTGGGCCAATGCCCCACCGGGCATCGCACCGACGAGCAGACCGGCAACCGCGCAACCCAGCTTCAACGTCGAACGCATCAATCCCCCACCCTCGTCGAAAACCCCGCGGCGCACCTGACACCGCTTGCATGAATGGGGCGTGGCTAATCGCCACTTGTCGCAGAAGTTTGCCCGGTTCTGGAAAAAATCGCGGTACCGCGGGGAGGGCTGCGCCCGGCTCCGCCGGGCGCTGCATCTTTCACTGGTGCGGTCGAGAAGACTCGAACTTCCACGGCCTTTCGGCCACAACGACCTCAACGTTGCGCGTCTACCAGTTCCGCCACGACCGCACGTGAAACTCCGTCGAATGAATACCGACGGCTGGTAAGGCAGCGGCCCCTAGCAACGCGTTCCGGACAATGCAAGCCATTGCCGTACGCTTTTCCAAACGGCGCGAAATCCGCTAAGCGCGCCCTCCCATGCGCCTCTCCCCCGATCTTTCCGCCGAGATGCGCCGAATCCTGTCGCTCGCCTGGCCGGTGGCGCTGACCAGCCTGAACTGGACGATCCTGCACGTCACCGACGTGATCGTCGTCGGCTTCACCGGCACCGAGGAAGTGGCCGCGCTGGGGGCGAGCCGTGCGCTCACCTTTCCGGGCATCGTGATGGGGCTGGGCGCGCTTTCGGGCGTGCTCGTCCATGTCTCGCGTGCCGATGGCGCGAAGGACCTGCCCGGCACCGGCCGCGCGTTCCACCAGGGGCTGTTGCTCGCCATCGCGCTGGGCATGATCAGCGCGCTGACGCTCTTCGCCCTTGCCGAACCGATGCTGCGCGGCATCGGCGTGGCGGGCGAGATCACGCCGCTCGCCGCCGACGTCGTGCGGGTGATGGCGCTCGCCTATCCCTTCCAGCTGCTCATCGTCACCGCGAGCTTCTTCCTGGAAGGGGTGAGCCGGCCGCAGCGCGTGACGGTCGTCAACCTTTCGATCCTGCCGATCAACGCCTTGCTCGCCTGGGCCTTGTCCGGCGGCCATCTCGGCTTGCCCGCCATGGGCGCCGTCGGCGCGGCGCTGGCCACCACGATCGCCTCGGCGCTGGGCGCGGCGGGGATGATCGGCGCGGCCTGGACCCTGCCCCGGGCAAGGCAGCGCGGCGTGCACGACCTGGCCGGCATCTTCAGCCGCGCCTCGCTAAAGGGGGCATTGGGGCTCGCGCTGTTCGGCCTGGTCCCCGCCATCGCCTCGGGCCTCGAGCTGGTCGGCTTCTCGATCCTGATCGCCCTGTCGACCGAACTGGGCGAAGTCACCACCCACGCCTTCCAGATCGTGTTCTCGATCCACAACGTGACCTTCTCGGTGGCGCTGGGGCTTGGATCGGCCGCGGGCGTGCGCGCGGGCAATGCGGTGGGCGAAGGCGTCCCCCGGGAAGCGGCGCACCGCGCCGCCATCGCCGCCGCGCTGGCTGCGCTGGCGACGGGCCTGCTCGCGGCCTTGCTGATCCTGATACCGCACCCCTTCGTCGCGCTGTTCCCGGCGATACCCCAGGTGCATGGCCTGGCACTCGCCATGCTGCCCGTCTGGGCCCCCTTCATCCTGTTCGACGGGATCCAGGTGGTATGCGTCTATGCGCTGCGCTCGCTGGGCGACCAGGTGGTGGCCGGCATCAACTCGGTGATCGCCTTCTTCCTCGTCACCGGCGGGGCGGGGCTGGCCTTTGTTCACCTCGCGGGCTGGGGCGCGACCGGCCTCGTCCTCGCTTCGGGATTCGGGATGGTCGTGGCCGCCGCGCTCCATGGCGCGCGGCTCTGGTGGGTCAGCCGCCGATTTCGGTAGCGAAGCTCAGCCGCGCCGTGCTTGCGTTGCGCGGCGGATCGAGCTGGGCCGAATTGAAGTCGATCGTCTGCTTGGGACCGATCTCGCGTACCTGCGGCGTCACGCGCCAGCTATAGACCAGCTGGTTCTGCTTGTCCCGGAGCTCGATGCGGATGTCGGGCACGCGCTGCTTGTCCGAGGTGGGATTGGCGACCTTGCCCGAGATCATGAACAATTCGCTGCCATTGGTCTGCGTCCGCAACTCGGCATTCTTGTCGGCGAAGACCAGCGGCGTCTCGACTTCGCTGCCCATGCCGAGGCCGAGCCCCATCTGTGCCGCCAGCCCGGGCGCGCCGGAATAGAGGATCGCCCCGGTACCGAGCAGCATCGAGAAGCCGGCCACGACCGCGGCCGCGGTCCAGCGCCGGGCAGGATTGCGCCGCGGCTTGAACGGCGGCTGGGGCGCGAAGGGATCATAGTCCGGCGCCGGCCCGCCGGCCGCGGCGGTGATCGAGGCGTCGTCGAACACCCGCGGCGCCGGCGCTTCGCGCCGCGGCGTCTCGGCCACGCGATCCGAGGCCTGGGTGACCGGGCCGTCGGCAGCCGTGGCCCGTGTCGTCAGGTCGAGCGCGGCCGGCGCCTGGAACCAGCTATGCTTGCAGCTCGCGCAGCGCACGGTGCGGCCATCGGCGCCGATGGCGCTGTCGGGCACCAGATAGCGAGTACGGCACTGGCTGCATTCGAGGATCATTACGCGCGGCTCACAAGACGGGGCCTGTCGCCCGATTGTCACGATTCTAGACCCATCGATTCGCGCCCACAAGAGTCCCGTGCCCGAGTATCCCCAGCTTCTTGTGACCCGTCTGCGCCTGTGCGATGGCAGGGGCGAGGGAAGCGCCGGGAGCCAGATGGCCAGCATCGTTCAATTCGAGAATGTCGGCCTGCGCTATGGTTCGGGCGACGAGACTCTCTCGGACGTCAGCTTCTCGCTGAATACGGGCGCCTTCTATTTCCTCACCGGACCGTCCGGCGCGGGCAAGACCTCGCTGCTCAAGCTCCTCTATCTGGCCCAGCGGCCTAGCCGCGGCACGGTGCGGCTGTTCGGCGAGGATGCAGGCGCCCTGCCCCGTGCCCGCCTGCCCGGCTTTCGCCGGCGGATCGGCGTGGTGTTCCAGGACTTCCGCCTCGTTCCCCATCTTTCCGCCTATGACAATATCGCGCTCCCCCTGCGGGTGGCGGGCGTGTCCGAAGGCGATATCGAGGCACCGGTGCGCGAGATGCTCGCCTGGGTGGGGCTGACCGATCGCGGCCGGGCCCGGCCGCCCACGCTCTCTGGCGGCGAGCAGCAGCGCATCGCCATCGCCCGCGCGGTGATCGGCCGGCCCGAACTGCTGGTCGCCGACGAGCCCACCGGGAACGTCGATCCCGACATGGCCGAGCGGCTGCTGCACCTGTTCGACAGCCTCAACCGCCTGGGCACCACCGTCGTGGTCGCGACGCACGACTTCCACCTGCTCAACCGCATTCCCAACGCGCACATGATGCGGCTCGAAAAGGGCCGGCTCAACGACCCCACCGGCGCGCTGCGCAATCCGCCGGGGCGCGCATGAAGCTGAGCCTCAACCCCAATGCGCCCGATCGCCGCCTGCTCGACGAGAGCCGGCGTACCCGCGCCATGACCTGGATCATGGCGATCATGCTGTTCCTGACCGTGCTCGCCGGTGCGCTGGGGCTTGGCATGTTCGCCGCCACCGCGCAGCTCGACCGCCAGCTGGCGGGGCGGCTCACCATCCAGATCGTCGAACCCAACGCCGCGACGCGCGACGGCGAGGCGGCGGCGATCCGCACGGCGATGGCCAGGATCCCGGGCGTGGTGCGCGCCGCCGAAGTCGATCGCCAGCGGCTCGCCGAGCTGCTCAAGCCCTGGCTGGGCGATACCGGGCTCGATCCCGACCTGCCGATGCCGGCGATGATCGACGTCGAGGTGCATGGCAGCAGCCTGGCCATGGTCGAGCGCACTGCCCGGGCCATCGCCCCGGGCGCCCGGATCGACCGGCATGCGCAATGGCTCTCGCCGGTGCGCAGCTTCATGACCACGATGAGCTGGCTCGCGGTGGGGCTGATGCTGCTGATCGCCACCGCCACTGCCGCCGTGGTCCTGCTCGCCGCGCGTTCGGGGCTGGACACGCACCGCGACACCATCGATGTGCTGCACATGCTCGGCTCCACCGATGTCCAGATTGCCCGCCTGTTCCAGCGGCGGATCGCGTTCGACACGCTGTTCGGCGGCCTGCTCGGCTCCGCGGCGGCGCTGGGACTCGTCTGGTTCCTCCAGTCGCGCATGGCACTGGTGGGCTCGGAGATGCTGAGCGGCGTGGCGCTGCAGCAGCGCGACTGGTTCCTGCTCCTGTTGTTGCCGCTGGGCTTCGCGCTGCTCGCCACCTTCGCGGCGCGGAGCACCGTGCTGCGTGCGCTGGGCCGTACGCTGTGATCCTGCGCCTCATTGCCCTGGTGCTGATCGCCTGGCTGCTCGGCTTCGCGGCGTTCATGCTCTCGCTCGGCCACCCGCTGGAGAACCGCAAGACCGACGCGATCGTGGTGCTGACCGGCGGATCGAAGCGCATCGACCGCGGGCTCGAGGTGCTGCGCGCGGGCGATGCCCAGCGGATGCTGGTCAGCGGCGTCGATCCCGATGTGCGCCCCGGCGAGTTCGCCGCGGAATACAAGATCGACCGGAAGCTGATGCGCTGCTGCGTCGACCTGGGCTGGCAGGCGGTCGACACCCGCTCCAACGCGGAGGAGACCGCGGAATGGGTGAAGGAGCACCGGTACAGGACGGTGCGGCTGGTGACGTCCGACTGGCACATGCCGCGCGCCCGGCTCGAGCTGGCCCATGCCCTGAAGGGCGTCGAGGTGATCGGCGATCCGGTGCGCAGCCAGCCGGGCTTCGCGATGCTGTTCCGCGAATATCACAAATATCTCGTGCGGCGGATCGCGCTGCTGCTCGGCGCCAGCTGATGAACCTGCTCCGCACGCTCGCCTTCTCGATCTTCTTCTACGGCCTGTCGGTGCCGATGGTGCTGCTCGTGCCCTTCGTCGCCGTGCTGGGCGGCGACGCGCTGCGCAGCTATGCGATGGGCTGGGTGGCGCTGATGCGCTGGTCGGCGCGCTGGATCCTGGGGATCCGGGTAAGGATCGAGGGCGAGATACCCAAGGGCCCGGTGCTGTTCGCGGGCAAGCACGAATCGCTGTTCGAGGCCTTGGAGCTGAGCCGGCTGCTGGGCTCGCCCGCCACGGTGATGAAGCGCGAGCTGGCGCGGATCCCGCTCTGGGGCTGGGCGGCGCGGCGCTATGGCGTCATCATCGTCAACCGCACCGCCAATGCCTCGGCGCTGCGCGCGATGATGAAGGACGCGCAAGCCGCATTGCGGCAGGGCCGATCGGTGATGATCTTCCCGGAGGGGACGCGGGTGAAGCCGGGCGAGAAGCCCGAACTGCGTTCGGGCTTTGCCGGGTTGTATCGAATGCTCGACCTGCCCGTGGTGCCGATCGCGGTGAAGAGCGGCCATGTATGGCCCAAGCACGGAATCAAGAAGCCGGGCGTCGTCACCTTCCGGTTCGAGCCGATGATCCCGCCCGGCCTGCCTCGCGCCGAAGCCGAGGCCCGGGTGCATGCGGGGATCAACGCACTGAACGGTTGAGCCGCCGCCCGCGGCCGGATCGGCGTCCGGCCGCGCTTTCGCCTGTCGGAACGACGGGATCCTGCGGGCGCAGGCGTTCGCGACCTTCCGGCGGAACGTCGGCGTCGCTCCGCGGGAAGCTAGTCGTGCGTGCGGCCGAAATCGGGCGCCGCGTCGTCCTGGCCCTGCTCGATGATCGAGCGGCGGATGGCGCGGGTGCGCGTGAACAGCTCGAACAGTTCGTCGCCCTTGCCCCAGCGGATCGCGCGCTGGAGCGCGGTCAGGTCCTCGGAGAAGCGCTGGAGCATGTCGAGCACCGCTTCCTTGTTCGCCAGGAACACGTCGCGCCACATCGTCGGGTCCGAGGCGGCGATGCGCGTGAAGTCGCGGAAGCCGCCGGCCGAATATTTGATGACCTCGGACTGGGTGACTTCCTCCATGTCCGACGCGGTGCCCACGATCGTATAGGCGATCAGGTGGGGCAGGTGGCTGGTCACCGCCAGCACGCGATCGTGATGGTCGGGGGCCATCGTCTCGACTTCGGCGCCCAGCCGCTTCCAGAATTCGCGCACCCGCTCCACGGCCAGTGCGTCGGTGCCCGCCACCGGCGTGACGATGCACCAGCGGCCGTGGAACAGCGAGGCGAAGCCGGCCTCGGGGCCGCTATTCTCGGTGCCCGCCACCGGGTGCGCGGGAACGAAGGTCGCGTCCGGCAGCGCGGTGCGCACCGCCTCGACCACGCTTTCCTTGCACGAGCCGACATCGCTGACGATCGCGTCGGCGGGCAGGTCCGCGGCGATGCCGGCCGCCGCCGCGCCCATCGCGCCGACGGGGACGCACAGGATGACGAGATCGGCGTCGATCACCGAAGTGCCGGCGGTGTCCGCGACGTCGTCGCACAGCGCGATGCGCAAGGCAGTCTCGCGCACCGCCGGATCGGCGTCGAAGCCGGTCACGCGCGCACTCGGCATGTGCTGCCGCACTGCGCGCGCGATCGAAGAGCCGATCAGGCCCAGGCCGATGATCGTCACCCGGGCAAAGGGCAGCATCAGTCCTCGCCCGCCAGGCTGCGAAGCGCCGCGATCACCCCGCGCGTCTCTTCCTCGGTGCCGATGGTGATGCGCAGGCCGTGCGGCAGCCCCTGTCCGGGCAGCCAGCGGACGATATAGCCGGCGTCCATCAGTCCCTTGTACGCTGCCTCGGCGCCGAGCTGGCCCTCGAACAGCACCAGCACGAAGTTCGCCTGGCTCGGCACGGCGCGCAGGCCCTTGTTGCCCAGCTTGGCGATCTCGTCCGCGAACCAGCGGCGCCATTCGGCATTGTGCGCCTTGGTGTGGGCGACGAAATCGGTATCGCCCAGCGCGGCGACCGCCGCGGCGGTGCCGGCGATGGTGATCGAGAAGGGCAGGCGGATGCGGTGCATCGCTTCGATGATCGGCGCCGAGGCATAGCCCCAGCCGATCCGCTCGGCGGCGAGCCCGTACATCTTGGAGAAGGTGCGCGTCACCAGCACGTTGGGCGCGGTGCGGGCCAGTTCCATGCCGCCATCGTCGTCGTCGCCTTCGATATATTCGGCATAGGCATGGTCGAGCACGAGCAGCACATGGCTGGGCAGGCCGGCATGGAGGCGCAGGATCTCGCTGCGCGGCGCATAGGTGCCGGTCGGGTTGTTGGGGTTGGCGACGAAGACGATCTTGGTGCGCTCGGTCACCGAGGCGAGGATGGCGTCGACGTCGGTCGCATAGTCCTTGTCCGGCGCCACCACCGGCGTCGCGCCGACCCGGCGGGTGGCGATCGGATATACGGTGAAGCCGTAGTGGACGTAGATGATCTCGTCGCCCGGGCCGGCAAAGGCGCCGGCGGCGAGGTGAAGCACTTCGTCCGAGCCATTGCCATAGATGATCCGCGCGGGATCGAGGCCGTATCGCGCCGCGATCGTCTCGCGCAACTCGACGGCGCTGGCATCGGGATAGCGCTCGAGGCTGGTCGCGGCGGTCAGGAACGCCGCGCGCGCCTTGGGCGAGGTGCCGAGCGGGTTCTCGTTGGACGAGAGCTTCGAGACCCTGCGGCCGTCATCGGTGGTGGAGCGCCCCGGCACATAGGGGGCGATTTCCATGATCCAGGGCTTGGGAACTGGTGCGGTCATGGTCGCGCGGCTTGGCGGAATGGTTACCGGATGGCAAGGGTCAGGCTCTAGGGCTTCATGGTTAAAGGGAGCCAGGGAGGGGCAATGCGGGGGAACGGCATCGTCTGGCGCGCGCTGGAAGCGGCGCGGCGGCGCAATCTGGAAGCGGCCGGCGAGGCGATGCCGGTCAAGGGCGCGAGCGGCGCGACACGGCGCGCGGTGCTGCGGGCGATGGCCGCGACCGGCATTGCGGGCACCTTTCCCCGCGCCGCCGCGGCGCGCCCGCCCGGGCGGGTGGCGATCGTCGGCGGCGGCATCGCCGGCCTCAGCGCGCTTCATCATCTGCGCAAGGCCGGCATCGATGCCTTTCTGTACGAAGGCCGCGGCCGCACCGGCGGGCGGATGTACACGCACAGATCGGGCGACTGGACGTTCGAGGCGGGCGGCCAGCTGGTCAACACCGACCATTATGACATGCATGCGCTGCTCGCGCGCTTCGGCGTGGCGCTGCTCGACCGCAAGAACGAGCCGCACGATACGCTGATCCTCGCGAACGGCCGGCTCGTGAGCGACGCGGAGCTGGCCGCGGCGCTGCGTCCGATCGCCGCGCAGATCGGGAAGGACGCCGACCGGCTGGACCGGGACCATGCCCGCGTCGCGCCCCGCCTCGATCGCCTGTCGATCCACGACTATCTCGAAAGGCACGCCGCCCGGGTCCGCGAGCCCTGGGTCCGCCAGCTGCTCGAGGCGACCAGCCGCACCGAATATGGCGTCGAGCCCAATCGCGCCTCGGCGATCGAGCTGATCTTCAACTTGCCGACAGTGGACGGCCGGCGTGCCGAAGTGCTGGGCGGCGCCGACGAGCGCTATGTGATCGAGGGCGGCAGCTCGGCGCTGATCGCGGCGATGAGCGCGTTCCATGCCGATCGGATCGCCACCGGCAAGCGCCTGCACCGCGTCGAGCCGGGGCTGAAGCTCCATTTCCTCGACGGTTCGACCGCGGATGCCGATACGCTGATCGTCGCGGTGCCCGGGCCGCTTACCCGCCAGATCGATTTCCGCGTGCCGCTTCCCGCCGCCTGGCGCGCCTTTATCGGCGAGATGGAGCTGGGCTTCAACGAGAAGGTCCAGTCGGGCACCAATGCCATGCCGTGGCGCCGGCCGATGGGCGTGGGCGGCGAGCTGTGGCAGACCGATCCGCGTGCCGGCTGGGCACTGGGCTGGGACGGCAGCGTCCACCGCAAGGACGGGCTCTCGCCGGTCTGGACCTGGTTTCTGGGCGGCGACGAAGTGCTGCGCGCGCAGGGCCAAGCGCCCTCCGCGCTCGCCGCGCGCTTCGCCGACAGCGCCGCCGCCGCGATCCCGGGATTGGTCGAGGCCGCCACCGGCCCTTTCACCCGCACCAACTGGCATGCCCAGGCACTCACGCTCGGCGCCTATTGCAACTATGCCCCCGGCCAGCTCACGCGCTTCTCGAAGCTGCTGTACGTCGAGGGCGAGGGCGACGACCAGGTTCCCCATGCGGGGCGGATCTGGTTCGCGGGCGAGCATCTCTCCGATGCCTTTCCGGGCTATATGAACGGCGCCGCGCAGACCGGGCGGATGGCCGCCGCCGCCGTCCTTGGCAGGCGGATCGATGCCAAGGCCGCTTGAACCGGAACGCACAGCCTCCTAACGACCGCGGAATGTCCGACGATCCGCGTTATGGCACTGGCCGTTCGGTGACGCTGCCGGGGCCGCTGCGCCTCGACGGCGGCGGGCTGCTGTCGCCGCTCGACATCGGCTACGAGACATATGGCACCCTCACGCCCGATGGCGGCAACGCGATCCTGGTGTGCCATGCCCTGACCGGCGATCAGCATGTCGCCTCCACCCATCCGCGCACCGGCAAGCCCGGCTGGTGGGCGCGGATGGTGGGGCCGGGCAAGCCGATCGACACCGATCGCTATTTCGTCGTCTGCTCGAACGTGCTGGGCAGCTGCCTGGGCAGCTCGGGGCCGGCGACGGTCAATCCCGCCACGGGCAACCCCTGGGGAATGGGCTTCCCGGTCATCACCATCCGCGACATGGTTCGTGCGCAGGCGATGCTGCTCGATCATCTCGGCGTGGGAAAGCTGTTCGCCGTGGTCGGCGGCTCGATGGGCGGCATGCAGGCGCTGAGCTGGGCGGCGACCTTTCCCGAGCGCGTCGCCTCGGCCGTGGTCATCGCCAGCGCCGCACGGCACTCCGCGCAGAACATCGCCTTCCACGAAGTCGGCCGCCAGGCCGTGATGGCCGATCCCAAATGGCGCGGCGGCGACTATTATGCCGACAATGATCCCCCCGCCGCCGGGCTGGCGGTGGCGCGGATGGCGGCGCATATCACCTATCTCTCCGAGGCGGGGCTCACCGCCAAGTTCGGGCGCAAGCTGCAGAGCCGCCCGGAGAAACCGGACGGCGCCAAGACCTTCGGCTTCGACGCCGACTTCCAGGTGGAGAGCTATCTGCGCCACCAGGGCCTGGCGTTCGTCGACCGGTTCGACGCCAATTCCTATCTCTACATCACCCGGGCGCTCGACTATTTCGACCTGGCCGAGGAGCATGGCGGGCTGCTCGCCAGCGCCTTCCGGGGCAGCGGCGCGCGCTTCTGCGTGGTCAGCTTCGACACCGACTGGCTCTATCCGACGAGCGAATCGCGCACGATCGTCCATGCGCTCAACGCGGCGGGCGCGCGGGCGAGCTTCGTCGAACTGAGATCACCCTTCGGCCATGACGCCTTCCTGCTCGAGAGCCCCGAGCTCGACCGGGTGGTGCGCGGCTTCCTGGAAGCGGGGACGGCATGAGCGACTATCGCATCTCGTTCGACAAGGCCGAGCTGGATCTCGACCTGATCCACGCGTTCCTGAGCGGATCCTATTGGGCCAAGGGCATCCCGCGGCACATCGTCGAGAACGCGATCGGCAATTCCTTCTGCGCCGGCGCCTTCGCCAAGGACGAGGCCGGCCAGAACGAGCAGGTCGGCTTTGCCCGGATCATCACCGACCATGCCACCTTCGCCTATCTGGCGGACGTGTTCGTGCTGCCGGCACACCGGGGCCGGGGCGTGGCGACGCAGATGCTCGAAGCGGTGCAGGCGCACCCCGAGCTGGCGGGCCTGCGCCGCTGGCTGCTCTTCACGCGCGACATGCAGCCCCTCTATGCCAAGCTCGGCTGGACGCAGATCCCGCATCCCGAGCGCTGCATGGAACGGCACGACGTGGATCTCTACACGCGATGACTCTGCGCCCGGACCTGGCGATCATCGCCGCGAACGTGGCGGCGGGCAGCCGCGTGCTCGACGTGGGCTGCGGCGATGGGGCGCTGATGGCGGCGCTGCGCGACACCCGCCAGGTCGATGCGCGCGGGCTCGAGCTCGACGCGGGCGACGTGGCGGCGGCGGTGGGCCGGGGCCTCTCGGTGGTGCAGGGCGATGCCGATACCGACCTGGCCGACTATCCGGACCATAGCTTCGACTATGCCATCCTCAGCCAGACGCTGCAGACCACCCGCCACCCGGACCTGGTGCTGGAGAACCTGCTGCGCATCGGCAAGCACGCCTTCGTCTCCTTCCCCAACTTCGCCCATTGGCGGGTGCGCGCCTCGCTGCTGTTCGGCGGGCGGATGCCGGTGACGCGGCTGCTGCCGGTAGAATGGTATGCCACGCCCAACATCCACCATGTGACCGTCGACGATTTTCGCGCGTTCGTGCAGGGGCGCGGGATCACGCTGGAGGGCAGCTGGTTCCTGTCGGGCGACCAGCGCTGCGGCTCGGCGATGGCCAATCTGTTCGCCGAACATGCGGTGTTCCTGCTGAGGAGGTGATGCGATGCGGACGGTGAAGCGGGTGCACCCGGCCTTTCGCGACGACATCGGCGACCTCGTCACGCGGCGGCCGGTGCCGGGCCCGGCGATCGGGCATGTCGGCGCCTTCCTGTTCCTCAACCATCACGGCCCGCAGACCTATCCGGCGAACAATCGCGGCCTGCCCTTCGGCCCGCATCCGCACCGCGGTTTCGAGACGGTGACGTTCATCCTGGCGGGCGAACTGGCGCATACCGACAGCGCCGGCCATGCGAGCATCATTCGCGCCGGAGGCATCCAGTGGATGACCGCGGGCAGCGGCATCGTCCATGCCGAAGTCTCGCCCGCCGAGTTCAAGCGTGACGGCGGGCCGATGGAGATCCTCCAGCTCTGGGTGAACCTGCCCTCCAGGCTCAAGATGACAGCGCCGCGCTATGTCGGCGCACAGGCCGGGGCGATTCCGTCGGTCGCCGTCGACGGTGCCACCGTCCACCTGGTCGCGGGCAGTTTCGGCCAGGCCAGGGGCGTGGTCGATTCGCTGACCGGCGTCTTCCTGAGCTGGGTGGAGATCGCGGCCGGCGGCAGCGTGACCTTTTCCGGGCTCGAGGGGCGCGACGTGTTCCTCTATGCCGTGCGGGGCGTGTTCCACGTGGAAGGCACGGCGGTCGCGCATTTCCATCTCGCCGAGCTGACCCCCGGCGACGCGGTGACGATCGCCGCCGACGCTCCCGCGCTGTTCCTGTTCGGCCATGCCGCCCCGATCGACGAGCCGATCGTGGCGCATGGGCCCTTCGTGATGAACAGCGAGGCCGAGATCCGCCAGGCCTTCGCCGATTACCAGGCGGGCAGGTTCGGCGTCGCCGAGATCGTCGAAGCCTGAATTTCCGGCGCTAGCGCTTCACGCCCCAGTTGACGGTGACGTTGGTGGTCGCCGTGCCCGATTCGGCCATCACCCGCAGCGTGCGCCGGTCGCCCTCCGTCGCGCTGAACGACTTGCCGTCCTCGATACCAAGCGACAGGCCCGATGCGATGGCCTGCTGCTTCGACCAGGCGAGGATCGCCGCGGGCGTGGCGAAATCGGTGTAGATCACCGTGCCGCTGCGCTTCCCCGTCACCGCGACATCGCCGCTGGTGCAGCTGATGATCTTGGCTTCCTTGTAGACCGGCACGAAATCGGGCTTGTCGTTGCAGGTGCCGGCGGCGACCTTGGCGGGCACGCCCTTCGAGGTCGCCTCGATCACATTCTGCGCGGCGGGATCGCTGGTCGTCTTGGGGCCGCCACAGGCCGCCGCCAGCAAGGCCAATCCAGTCACCGCGCCGCGCATGGTAATCCTTTCCGAAGGTCAGAACGGAACGTCGTCGTCCAGATCGTCCGGGAAGTCGCCGCCGAAGCTGCCGCCGCCACCGCCGCCGCCGCCCGAACGCTGGCCGCCGCTGTTGAAATTGCCGCCGCCCCGGCTGGACGACTGACCGGCAAACTCGTCGCCGCCGCCCGAGTTCCAATCGTCACCGCCAGATGCGCGGCCGCCGCCGAAGCCGCCGCCAGCACCACCGCCACCGCCGGGCGCGCCGTCGAGCATGGTGAGCACCGAGTTGAAGCCCTGGAGCACGATCTCGGTCGAATAGCGGTCCTGGCCGTTCTGATCCTGCCATTTGCGCGTGGTCAGCGCACCTTCGATATAGACCTTGCTGCCCTTGCGCAGGTAGCGCTCGGCGACGTTCGCCAGGCCTTCGTTGAAGACCTTGACCGTGTGCCACTCGGTCTTTTCCTTGCGCTCGCCCGAGTTGCGGTCCTTCCAGCTTTCCGAGGTGGCGATGCGCAGCTCGACCACCTTGCCGCCATTCTGGAAGCTGCGGCTCTCGGGATCGCGCCCAAGATTGCCCACCAGGATCACTTTGTTGACGCTGCCCGCCATGGAAACTCCGCTTCGAAATCTGTAGATGCTTTGGTGAGGATATGGCCGAGATCATCAACTTCAACAAGGCGCGCAAGGCCAGGGCAAGGGCCGAGAAGCCGATCCGTGCACAGGAAAATCGCGCGCGCTTCGGCCGCACCAGGGCCGAGAAGCAGGCCGAGGCCGCCGAAAAGGCGCGCATCGCGAAGACGCTGGACGATGCCAGGCGCGATTGAGCGCCCCACCCTCGTCACCCCGCCCGCGCGGGGATGACGGAAGGAACGCAGGACGGATCTAGAGCCCCAGCGCCACCGCGCTCCAATAGGTGAGCCCCGCCGCCGCATAGGCGAGCGTGAAGAGATAGCCGATCATGAACATCGGCCATTTCCAGCCATTGGTCTCGCGCCGCGTCACCGCGATCGTCGAAATGCACTGGGGCGCGAAGACGAACCACATCAGGAAGGCGAGCGCGGTCGGCAGGCTCCAGCGCTTGCGCAGATTCTCGGTGATCGTCGCCTCGCCCTTGGCATCCTCGGGATTGTCGACCGCATAGACGGTGCCGATCGCCGCCACCGCCGCCTCGCGCGCGGCCATCGCCGGAAGCAGCGCCAGCGCGATGTCGTGATTGAACCCGATCGGCTTCACCACCACCTCGATCCCGCTCGCGATGCGCCCGGCGATCGAATATTCGCTCTGCTTCATGCCCGCCGGCGCCTGGGGGAAGGTGGCGAGCAGCCACAGGATGGCGACGGTGGCGGCAATGGTGGTGCCGGCCCGCTTCAGGAAGATCTCGGCGCGCTGCCACAGGCCGAGCACGATGTCGCGCAGGCGCGGCAGCTGGTATTTGGGCATCTCCATCATGAAGCCCGAAGTCGCACCCTTTGTCACCGTGCGGCGGAGCAGCAGCGCCGCGCAGAAGGCGCCGGCGATGCCAAGGATGTAGAGCCCGAACAGCACCAGCCCCTGCAGCCCGATGCCAGGCAGCACCGCGCGATCGGGAATCAGCGCGCCGATGATGATCGCATAGACCGGCAGGCGCGCCGAACAGGTCATCAGCGGCGCGATCAGGATGGTGGTGAGCCGGTCCTTCTCGTCCGCGATCGTGCGCGTCGCCATGATGCCGGGCACCGCACAGGCGAAGCTGGAGAGCAGGGGAATGAAGGCGCGGCCGGACAGGCCGACACCGGCCATCACCCGGTCCATCAGCATCGCGGCACGGACCATGTAGCCGGTCGCCTCGAGCACCAGGATGAAGGCGAAGAGGATCAGGATCTGCGGCAGGAAGACGACGACGGCGCCGACGCCGGCGATCAGGCCCTGGACGAGGAAGTCGCGGAGAAACCCGTCGGGCAGCGCACCGGCGACGGCGCCCTCGAGCCAGGCCATGCCCGCCTCGATCCAGCCCATCGGCGCCTCGGCCCAGGCGAAGACCGACTGGAACATGACGAACATCAGCGCGAGCAGGATGATCGGCCCGGCGACGGGATGGAGCACGACGGCGTCGATCCGGTGGGTCCAGCGGCGCGCGGCCGTCTCCGAGACGGTGACCGCGGCGGCGATCTGGCGGGCGCGGCGCTGGAGGACGACGATGTCGTGCTGGACGCCCGCGCCCTCGCGCAGCTTGTGATTGCCCCTGACCGCTTCGCCCAGCCGCTCCTTGAGCGTGTCGATCCCGCGCTTGCGCACCGCGACGGTGGCGACCACCGGCACGCCGAGTTCGCGCTCCAGCGCCGCAGCGTCGAGGATCAGGCCGTCGCGCTCGGCCATGTCGACCATGTTGAGCGCGACCACCATGGGCAGGCCCAGGGCAGCCAGCTGGAGCGTGAAGCGCAGGTGATTGTCGAGATTGGTGGCATCGACCACCACGATGA
Source organism: Sphingomonas sp. 67-41 (assembly GCF_001899725.1). Lineage (NCBI taxonomy): Bacteria > Pseudomonadati > Pseudomonadota > Alphaproteobacteria > Sphingomonadales > Sphingomonadaceae > Sphingomonas > Sphingomonas sp. 67-41. The sequence goes on from NZ_MKWJ01000022.1 coordinate 460,011, forward strand.
TCGCATCGGGCAGCTTCTCGCCCTGCTGCTTGCCGAACAGCACGTCGCGCGTCACCGCCTCGTCGGGGGAGGAGGGATCGAGGCTATAGGTGCCGGGCAGGTCGAGCAGCTCGACCGGGCGGCCATCGGGCAGCGACAGGCGGCCGGCGTGGCGCTCCACGGTGACGCCCGGATAATTGCCCACCTTCTGCCGCGCACCGGTCAGCGCGTTGAACAGGGCGCTCTTGCCGGCATTGGGATTGCCGACCAGCGCAACCAGCGGCGCGGCGTTCATGCGCCGGGACTGACGTGGATCGCCGAAGCGACGTGGCGGCGCAGCGCGACGATCATCCGGCCGATCCGGCAAGCGATCGGCCCGCCGCCGAGCAGGCCCGACTTGTGGAGCAGCTCCACCTCGACGCCCTCGTCCAGCCCCAGCTCGCGCAGGCGCCGGCCCTCGGGCTCGCTCAGCTTGCTCCAGTCGATCGTGGCGACGGCCGCGGGCTTGTGGCGGGGCAGGCTGGCAAGCGGTACGGGCACGGGAATCGCAGCGGGGGCATTCATGCTGCGAGTCATTATCAATTGCGACGAGGGTACGCCAGTAGGATATGTCCTGCCCCGTCCCCGCACCGGGCCATCCCCCCGGGGACGGCCTGGCCGCAGCGAGGCGCCGGCCCTTGAATCAAGCCGCCGGGTAGCGCAGCCGGCCGACGAAGCGGGAAAGGCTGAAGCGATGCTCGGGCGGCGTCAGCCACTTCGCCTTGGCACGCTCGAACTGCATGATGTTCTCGATCCGGCGCGCCAGGAAGGCACGCGTATCGGCATGGCCTTCGCTCTCGTCGTCGAGGAACACCGCGATCGTCGCGGCATAGACGGCGCCGAGCGTCATGCGCTTGGAATAATGGTTGTAGTCGGTCGCGGTGTCGCCGGCCGCCCGCCACATCGCGTCGGCGGCGCGCCAGCCGAGCCGGGCCCCGCGCGCCGCGTTCTGCGGCATGGCGAGGATGGCGAGCGCGCGGCGCAGCGCCTCGCGGTGCGGTGCGGCGAGATCGAGCCGGGCCTCGACCAGCGCGGTGATACGGGCGCGAATCTTCATGCCGCCAAGCTGCTCCGGCGTGAAGCGGGCAAGCATCGCGGCGTCGATCGCGGCGAACCAGGCGTCGATCATCGCCACCGGCCCGTCGGTGAAGGCGAGCCGGGCGACGTCGCGGTCGATGCCCAGGCCGTCCGCCGCGGCGTCGAGCGCGCGGTTGTTCCAGCCGTCGAACGCCGCATTGGCCGCCACTTCCGGCGCAAGCGCGGCGCGAAGTTCGTCGAGAGTCGCGTCCTTCAGGTCCATCATGCCGGTTTAGTCCCCTCAGCTTCCGGCGCAACCCGCGTGCCGCCGCCGCGCACCAGCACCAATGCGATCGCGACCAGCACCGCGCCGATGAAATCGGCGAGGCCGAGCCGCTCGCCATAGACGATCCAGCCCACCGCCCCCGCGACGATCGGCTGGGTGAGCAGGGCGATGCCGACGACGAGGGGCGGGAGAAGGCCGATCGCGTAGATCATCAGCCCCTGCCCCACGACCTGGCTCGCCAGCGCGAGGCCGATCAGCACGCCCCAATGCTCCGGCCAGAATTTCTCGCCGAACAGCAGCGCGGCGAGCAGGAGAGGCAGCAGGCTGGCCAGCGTGGACAGCGCGAGCGCCGGAAGCGGCGCCATCGCTTCGCGCGCCTTGCCCATCAGCACGAAATAGACGGTGTAGAGCGTGCCCGCGAGCAGGCAGAGCAGGTCGCCGACCAGATGATCGGGCGAGAGCTGATAGGAGCGGCCGAGCAGCAGCCCCGCCCCGGCCGCGGCGAGCGCCAGCGCGATCCCCTGGGTCCGCGTCGGCCACATGCGCGCGACGACGAAGCCGTAGATCGGGTACATCAGCGTCGCCGAATTGCCGAACAGCGTCGCATTGGCGAGCGTGGTCTGCAGGATGCCGACATGCCAGCTCGCCAGGTCCGCCGCGAAGGCGATCCCGCCAAGGGCGATCGGCAGCCACAGCCCGCGCGCGGGGGCGAAGGGGCGTTTCTGGCCGGCAAGGGAAAGTGCGACCAGGATCGGCGCCGCCAGCGCGATGCGCCAGAAACCGGCCGCCACCGGCCCGACATCGGCCAGCCGCACGAACCACGGCCCGAAGGCGAGCGCGACGTTGCCGGCGAGCAATGCCGCGATCGGCAACGCAGAGGCGGTTTGCGATGCGGTAGCTTTTCTTGGGGATCCGGGCCGATGCATGTGCCCCCTTAGCCACCTATTTGGCCGCCGTCACAGTCGTTAGGGAAACCGCCTCGATGCCGAGCCTGTTCGATCCGATCCAGCTGGGCGCGATCCATGCGCCGAACCGCATGCTGATGGCGCCGTTGACGCGCGGCCGCGCAACGCGCGCGCATGTGCCGACGCCGATCATGGCCGAATATTATGCGCAACGGGCGAGCGCCGGGCTGATCCTCTCCGAGGCGACCGGCATCAGCCGGCAGGGCCTGGGCTGGGCCTATGCCCCCGGCCTGTGGAATGAGGCGCAGACCGACGCCTGGAAGCCGGTGGTGGAAGCGGTGCACCAGGCCGGCGGGCGCATCGTCGCGCAGCTCTGGCACATGGGCCGGCTGGTCCATTCCGACTTCCTGGACGGCGCCCGGCCCGTCTCGGCCTCCGCCACCACTGCGCCGGGCACCGTCCGCACCTATCCGGCGGAGGATAGCGGCGAGATCAGGCGCCCCTACGGCGAAGCGCGGCCGCTACGCACCGACGAGATCCCCGGCATACTCGACGATTATGCCAATGCGGCCCGCAATGCGATCCGTGCCGGCTTCGACGGGGTGCAGATCCACGCCGCGAACGGCTATCTGATCGACCAGTTCCTGCGCGACAATGCCAATTTCCGCGACGACGGCTATGGCGGTGCGATCCCCAACCGGGTGCGGCTGTTGCGCGAAGTGACGCAGCGGGTGGTCGATACGATCGGCGGCGACCGCACGGCCGTGCGGCTTTCCCCCAACGGCGAGGTGCAGGGCGTCAACGACAGCAGCCCGCATGCGCTGTTCGAAGCGGCGGCGGCGGCGCTCGACGAGATCGGCATCGCCTTTCTCGAGATGCGCGAGCCGCGCCCGGGCGGCACGCGCGGGCTGCCCGACCACCCGCCGGTGCATCCGGTGATGCGCAAGGTGTTCAAGGGCCCGCTGGCGCTCAATGCCGACTATCATTTCGACGACGCCCAGGCCGTGCTCGACGCGGGCGAGGCCGATGCGATCGCCTTTGGCCGCACCTTCCTCGCCAATCCGGACCTGCCGCGGCGGCTGCGCGAGGGCCTGCCGCTCAATCCGCAGCGCGAGGACCTGTTCTATATCGGCGGAGCCGAGGGCTATACCGACTATCCGGCAGCGGTCTAGCCACCGCCCCTGTCGAGCGCGGTGAGCCAGCCGGTGGCGGCCGCGCGGAGGCCGCCACGCGTCTTGGGGTTGAGCGCGAGAAAGCCCAGCACGAAGAGGGCCGGCCAGCCGATGATCGCGATGCAGAAGATCGCCACCACGAGCAGGATCGCCGCGACGACCGCGATCTGGCCCTGACTCTCCGGGCCGATGCGGATCGTGCGCGGGCCTTTATCGTCGAACCAGCGCGCGGTGGTGAAGCCGAGCCCCTCTCCGCCCGCATGGCGGCCGCCCGGCTCGGGCCTCCGGAGCGGCGGCGCGGCCCGGTCCCGCGGGCGCGGCGCTTCCATGCGCCGCCGCCGTTCGCCCGGCATTTCCGGAGCGCTGGGAACCGGGCGGACCGGTTCCCCCGCCAGCGTATCGATCACGACCAGCCGGCGCCCCTGCTCCACTACGCGGTAGCGGGAGGGGGGCATGTCCATGGCTGTCAGCCCAACCGGCTCTTGAGCGCGAGCATCGCCAGCGCGGCCTTGGCGGCTTCCCCGCCCTTGTCCTTCTCGTCCGGCCTGGCGCGGGTGAGCGCCTGGGCCTCGTTCTCGACCGTAAGGATACCGTTGCCGATCGGGATCCCGTCCATCGCCAGCGCCATCAGGCCCCGCGCGCTTTCGTTCGAGACGATCTCGAAATGATAGGTCTCGCCGCGGATCACCACGCCGAGCGCGACGAACGCATCGTAGCGCCCGGTCTCGGCGGCCATCGCCACCGCACCTGGAATCTCCAGCGCGCCCGGCACCGTAATGGTCTCGTGCTGATGCCCGGCCGCTTCGATCGCGGCGCGCGCGCCCTCGAGCAGCAAGTCATTCAGATGCGCGTAGAAGCGCGCTTCGACGATCAGGACACGTGCCAAGTCATTCTCCGGTATCGATGGGATGCTCGCCGACGATCGACAGGCCGTAACCGTCGAGCCCGACCAGCGTGTGATGGGTGTTGGTGAGCAGGACCATGTCCTGGACGCCGAGTTCGGTGAGAATCGTCGCGCCGACGCCATAGTCGCGCAGCTCGTCCATGTCCTTGGCCTCGAGCTTGCCTTCGCGGGCCTGGAGCGCGACGCTGAACTGGTCCGGACGCGGCTTGTTGATCACGACCACGACGCCCGCGCCTTCCTGGGCGATGATCTCCATCGAACGGCGCAGCAGCCCGCCGCGCGCGCCACCCTCGCCGAAGATGTCGGAGAAGGGCGAAAGCGCATGCATGCGGACGAGCGTGGGCCTGGCCGGATCGATCCTGCCCTTGACCAGCGCGACCTGCTCGCTCTCCGTCGCCTTGTTCCAGAAGGTCATCGCGGTCCATTCGCCGCCCCATTCGCTCTCGAAGCGGGTCTCGGCACGCTTCTCGACAAGATGGTCGTGGCGGCGGCGATAGGCGATCAGGTCGCGGATCGTGCCGAGCTTGAGGTTGTGGAACTGGGCGAAGGCGATGAGATCGTCGAGACGAGCCATGGTGCCGTCGTCCTTCATGATCTCGCAGATCACGCCCGACGGGTTGAGCCCGGCGAGCCGCGCGAGATCGACCGCCGCCTCGGTATGGCCGGTGCGGACGAGGACGCCGCCGTCGCGGGCGATCAGCGGGAAGACATGGCCGGGCGAGGTGATCGCATCCGGCCCGTTGGCCGCATCGATCGCCACCGCGACGGTGCGCGCGCGATCGGCGGCCGAGATGCCCGTCGAAATGCCTTCCTTCGCTTCGATCGAGACCGTGAACGCCGTGCCGAGCGGCGTGCCGTTCACGCGCGCCATCGGCTCGAGCTGGAGCTGGCGGCCGCGCTCGGCGGTGAGCGCGAGGCAGATCAGTCCGCGTCCGAAGCGCGCCATGAAGTTGACTGCGTCGGGCGTCGCCATCTGGGCGGGGATGACGAGATCGCCTTCGTTCTCGCGGTCCTCGTCGTCGACCAGGATCACCATCCGGCCGTTGCGGGCCTCGTCGATCAGTTCCTCGGGCGAGGAGAGGAAGGCGTGCTTCAGGCGCCCAAGTTCGTTGGCTCGTTCAGGCTTTGCCACGGAGCGCCTCCATGCGCTGCAGATAACGGGCGAGCACGTCGATCTCGAGATTGACGGCCTGCCCTGCTTCGAGTGCGCCGAATGTAGTGACTGCGGCGGTATGGGGAATGATGTTGAGGTCGAATTCCACGCCTTCGGCCGTATCGCGCAGCGCATTGACCGTAAGCGAGACGCCGTCGACGGTGATCGAGCCCTTGGGCGCGATATAGGGCGCCAGCTCGGGGCCGGCGAGGATGACGACATGGTGCGAGCCGCCGATCTCCTCGATCGCCTTCACCGTGCCGATCCCGTCGACATGGCCGGTGACGATATGCCCGCCCAGCTCGTCGCCCAGGCGCAACGCCCGCTCGAGGTTGAGCTTGCGGCCCGAGGCCCACATGCCCGGCGCGGTGCGGCTGATCGTCTCGCCCGAGACGTCGAACGCGACCCAGCCGTCGCCTCCCGCATCCACGCCCTTGTCGACCACCGTCAGGCACACGCCCGAGCAGGAGATCGAGGCGCCGAGGTCGATGCCCGCGGTTTCATAGGCGGTGGAGACGCGGACATGCAGGTCGCCCTGCCTGTCGGCTGCCTCGACCGTGCCGATATCGGTGACGATTCCAGTAAACATTATGCGCGCTCGTAGACCTCCAGCCTGTCACTGCCAAGCATGCGGCCGTCGACCAGCCGCCAGCGGCCATGGGCATCGTCCAGCCGGGCGAGCCCGATATCGCCGAGCGCCGCCCTGCCCTGCCCGATCAGGATCGGCGCGCGATAGAGCAGCAGCCTGTCGACCAGGTCGGCGCGGAGAAAGGCCGAGCCCGTCTCGGCGCCGCCCTCGACGAAGAGAAGGTCGATGCCCTCGAGGCCGGCAATGTCCTCGGGCCGCTCGACATCGCCGGTCGAGGACAGCACGAGCCGGCGCGGCGAGCGATCCTCGAGTCCCGGCAGGCGCACGTCGAGCCGGGGGCGGTCGACTTCCATGGTCCGCCGGCCGACCAGGATCGCCTGGTGCCGGGCACGCTCCAGATGGGTATGGGCGCGGGCCTGCGCGCCCGTGATCCAGCGGCTCTCGCCCGAGGGAAGCGCGATGCGGCCATCGAGCGAAGTCGCCAGCTTGAGCGTGACGAACGGACGCCCCTTTTCCAGCCGCGTCAGGAAGCCGGCCATGGAACGGCGCGCCTCGGCGGCGCGGACGCCCTCCACCACGTCGATCCCGGCGGCGCGCAGGCGGGCGGCTCCCGCCCCATTGGTGCGCGGATCGGGATCGCCGAGCGCGATCACCACCCGGGCGACGCCGGCCGCCACGAGCAGGCTCGAACAGGCCGGGCCGCGCGGCGATTCGTGCGCGCAGGGCTCGAGCGTGACGTAGCAAGTCGCGCCGCGCGACTTCTCCCCTGCCTGGGCCAGCGCCATCGCCTCGGCATGGGGGCGGCCGCCCGGCTGGGTCCAGCCGCGGCCGACCACGATTCCGTCCCGCTCGATCACGCAGCCGACATTGGGATTGGGCGCGCTTCGCCCCCGCCCGCGCTCGGCCAGCGCAAGCGCGGCGCCCATCCGGCGCGCATCGCTCAGAAGCCGTGGCTGGTCAGCCAATCGTCATATTTCTTGAATTCGGCCTGGCGCTTCTTCTGCGCCGCCTCGATCGCCGCCTTGCGCTTCAGCTCCTCGGGCAGGTCCTTGGCCTGTTGCGCCTTGATGTCCGCGTCGCTGCGGTCGAGCCGCCATTGCTGCACATAGATGATGTCGCGCTTGTACGGGGTGGCGACGTTCGAATCCTTCACGAACATCCACAGGATCACGAGCGTGACCACCATGGCCAGCATCATGAACCACAGCTCATAGGGCTTGCGGGTGGCAAGCCAGCGCCGCAGATCGCCGAATGCGCGCAGGGGGTTGAATCTCTGAAGGTAACTCATCTCGCCGCCGAAGATAGGAGCGCGGAGGCCCGAGAGCCAGCCCCCGCGCTCCATCAAGGACGTTCCGTTACTGGTCCTTGATCTGGAAGGTGACGCTGAGCGTCATCCAGCTCTCCTCGGCCACGCCGCCGCGAGTCGCCGGCTTGAACCGCCATTTGGACAGCGCCTGCTGTTTCGTCGCCTCGAAGAACGCGGCGCTGGTGGCGCTGACCTGCTCGACTGCCTTCACCCGGCCATCGGGGCCCACCAGCACCCGCACCGAGACGCGCCCGTCGCGCTGGGCGCGCAGTTCCGAGGCGGGGTAGTTGGGCTGGAAGGCATCGGCATAGCGCGGGTCGCGCCTCGCCCCGACCAGGGCCGGCACCGGCTTGGGCGGATCGACCGTGACCGGCCGGCCGACCTCGGCCGGCTTGGCGATGTCCGGCTGCACCGGCGGGATGTCCGGCGTGGTCTTCAGCGTCACGTCGCTGTCCGTCTTCAGGATCGGATCGGGCGCGGTGATCGGCGGCTGGGTCCGCGTTTCCGCCTTGATCCTGGGCTGTTCCTTGGGCGGATCGATCGGCGGCGGCGGAACCGTCTCGGGGACGTTGTAGGTCCGTATGGTCGGGTCGACGAAGATTCGGACGACGTTCGGCGCCGAATAGATCATCCCGGTGATGATCGCCCCGCTGATGAGCAGCGACGCCCCGATGCTGACGGCGCGCGATTGCTGGGGCTGGTAGCGATGTTCGGCATACATGGCGTTGCACTCCATCTCCAACGCCGGTCCAGGCCGGCAAAGGCGATGATACATCATTACATGCCCGGCGCAAATGCTTTGTCGATCATGCGCTCCCCAGGCGCGCCAGGGCATTTTCCTTGCCGATCAGCGGGAGCAGGGCGGCCATGTCCGGCCCATGCTCGCGGCCGGTGAGGGCGAGTCGCAGGGGCAGGAACAGGGCGCGGCCCTTGCGGCCGGTAGCCTGCTTCAGCGCGCCGGTGAGCGCCGGCCAGGGATCGGACCAGTCGATGCCCTCGGCGATGCCGGCGGCCAGGGCAAGGAAGGCGCGGTCCTCCTCGGGGATGGCCGCGGCGACCGGGCCCTCGACCACCTGCCACCAGTCCGCCGCCTCGGCGACGGTCGACAGATTGGGGCGGATCGCTTCCCAGCCGGCTGGGCCCATCCCCGCCGGCAGCCGGTCCCGCACCGCGTCGAAGCCGAGCTGGTGGACGATGCGGGCATTGAGCTGGGCCAGTTCCTCCTCGTCGAAGCGCGCGGGCGCGCGGCCGAAGCGCGCGAAGTCGAAGCTGGCGACCAGGGGCGCAACGTCGACGAGCGGCTCGACGGGGTCGCTGGTGCCGAGCCGCGCGAGCAGGGCGATCAGCGCCTGGGGTTCGATGCCTAGTTCGCGGAAATGGGCGATGCCGAGCGAGCCCAGGCGCTTGGAGAGCTTGCCTTCGGCACCGGTGAGCAGCGCCTCGTGCGCGAACCGCGGCGCGGCGGCCCCGAGCGCCGCGAACATCTGGAGCTGAGTCGCGGTGTTCGAGACATGGTCCTCGCCGCGCACGACATGGGAGACGTCCATGTCGACATCGTCGATCACCGAGGGGAGGAGATAGAGCCAGGAGCCGTCGGCGCGACGGACCACCGGGTCGCTCATCGTCTTCGGATCGAAGCGCTGGGGCCCGCGGACCAGGTCGTCCCATTCGATCATGGCGTCATGATCGAGCCTGAAGCGCCAGTGCGGGCGGATGCCCTCCGCTTCGAATTTCGCCTTGTCGGCATCGGCCAGCGCCAGCGCGGCCCGGTCATAGACCGGAGGCAGGCCGCGGCCGAGCAGCACCTTGCGCTTGAGATCGAGCTCCTGCGCGGACTCATATGCCGGATAGACTCGCCCGGCGGCCTTCAGTTCCGCGAAGCGCGCCTCGTAGCGGTCGAAGCGGGCGGACTGGCGCTCTTCCCCGTCCGGCACCAGCCCCAGCCAGGCGAGATCGGCGCGGATCGCCTCGACGAAGCGCTCCTCCGAGCGCTCGCCATCGGTGTCGTCGACGCGCAGCAGGAAGCGACCGCCCTGGCCTCGCGCGAACATCCAGTTGTGCAGCGCGGTTCGGATATTGCCGACATGGAGCGTGCCCGTGGGGCTCGGCGCGAAACGAGTGATGACGGTCATTGCGGCGCTCTACCGGGCAGGCGCGGCGCGCGCAAACCGGCTCAGAGCCGGCGCAGGCCCGACGCTTCCAGGATCGCGCGCAGCGCCTCCGCCTGCCCCGCAGCCAGGGCGGAGGCCGGGACCACCTGATATTGCTGGTCGTTGAAATAGAAGAGGAAGCCCGAACGCGCGGCGTGCCAGCCATGATAGTCGCCCCAGGCGAGCTCGGTTTCGCCATGCGCCGAACGGGCCGACATGCCAGCGGCGGACCAGGTGGCCTCGACCGGACGCTGCCAGATCGCGCTCTGGGACACCAGCCGCCGGATCCGGCGCGGCAGCAACAGGTAGAGGAGCCCGTAGATCAACGGGAGCAGCACGATCATCTCGGCCGCGAAGACCAGCATCCACCACAGCGGATCGTCGCCGAGCGCCACGCCGAGCACCGCGCCGATGGCGAGCATGAGGAGCAGGCCGATCCCCATCCGGATCCACGCGCGGCGCGAGCGGAGATAGCGCCGGAGATTGGCACGCGCCGCCGCTATCTGGGCATCGGCGTCGAGCACATAAGCCACAGTCGTCGCGGGTTCTGCATGCGCAATTGCCATCTGCTCTTTTCAACCCCGCCCTTTGGCCTCTAATGCGCCTCCAGCGTAGCAAGCCTGGGGAGTGGCGCACATGAAATTGATGGCCGGCAATTCGAACCTGCCGCTCGCCAAGGCGATCGCCGAGTATCTCGAGATCCCGCTGACCCAGGCGAACGTCCGCCGCTTCGCCGATGAGGAGATCTTCGTCGAGATCCTCGAGAATGTCCGCGGCGAGGACGTGTTCGTGATGCAGTCCACCTCGTTCCCGGCGAACGACAACCTGATGGAAATGCTGATCATGATCGATGCGCTGAAGCGCGCATCGGCCCGGCGCATCACCGCGGTGCTCCCCTATTTCGGCTATGCCCGCCAGGACCGGAAGCCCGGCCCGCGCACGCCGATCTCGGCCAAGCTGGTCGCCAACCTGGTCACGACCGCAGGCGCCGACCGCGTGCTCTCGGTCGACTTGCACGCCGGGCAGATCCAGGGCTTCTTCGACATTCCGACCGACAATCTCTTCGCCGCCCCGGTGATGAGCGCCGACATCCACAGCCGCTTCCCGGGCAGGCAGTGGATGGTCGTCTCGCCCGACGTGGGCGGCGTGGTCCGCGCCCGCGCGCTGGCCAAGCGGCTCGACAACGCCCCGCTCGCCATCGTCGACAAGCGCCGCGAGCGCCCGGGCGAATCCGAAGTGATGAACATCATCGGCAATGTCGAGGGGCGCTTCTGCATCCTGATCGACGACATCGTCGATTCGGCGGGTACGCTGTGCAACGCCGCCGCCGCGCTCAAGGCCTCGGGCGCCGAGGACGTGGTCGCCTATTGCACGCACGGCGTGCTCTCGGGCGGCGCCGTGGCCCGCGTCGACGGATCGGCGCTGGCCGAGCTGGTGATCACCGATTCGATCGGCAACCACGCCGTGATCGCCGAAAGCAGCAAGATCCGTCACCTGACGATCGCGCCTTTGCTCGCCGAGGCGATCAAGCGCATCGCCGACGAGAGTTCGGTCTCCAGCCTGTTCGATTGATCCAGGCCCCGGCAAGGAGCGCGGCGCCGGTCATCGCGACCGACCGGAACACCCGAAATCCCGCTTTGAAGGCCCAAAGTGCCGCCTCGGCGAAAGCCTAGAATGCCGCCTCGGCGACAAGGGCGATGCCGACCAGGATCATCAGCACATGGATCGCGGTGTAGAAGCGCGCCGCATCGACCCTGCGCACCAGCCGGACGCCGGCGACGGTGGAAACCAATGCGAGCGGCAGCAACGCGGCCGACGTCATGACGTTGGCGGACGTGAACTGGCCTAGCGCCCAATAGGCCGGCACCTTGATCCAGTTGGTCGCGGCGAAGAAGAGCGCGGTGGTGCCGACCAGCAGGTCGCGCGGCAGGTTGCGAGGCAGCACCCAGAGCTGGAAGGGCGGCTGGCCGGCATGGGCGATCTGGCTGGTGAAGCCCGAGGCGATGCCGAACAGCGATCCGATCCAGTCGGGCCAGCGCGCGGGGTCGCGCGGCGCGGCATGGCTGGCGGCCCAGAGCCGATAGGCACCGAACAGGATCGAGATCGCCCCGACCATCCCCATCACCGCAGCCGAGGAGACGCTCGCCGCGAATCCATAGCCGAGCGCGATGCCGAGCATCGAGCCGGGCAGCATCCAGCCGAGCAGCCACCAGTCGACCGTGCGGCGAAACGCCCAGACGCCCACCACGTCCTGCGCGATCAGGATCGGCAGGGTGATCGCCGCGGCGCGCACCGGGTCGACCGCGAAGGCGAGGAGCGGCAGCGACAACGCGCCCATGCCGGCGAACCCGCCCTTGCTCAGGCCGAGCAGGATCACCGCCGGCACGGCAAGCGCGTAGAAATGCCAATCGGTGATCATCGCCCTGCCCCATGCCCCAACCGCCCTCCCCGCGAAAGCGGAGGTGGCGATGTGATGGGGTGACGAAGCGAAACAACGGGCCTAATCCCATCGCCCATGGCAGAGGATCGCACCGGGCAGACCGCCGTCCTGTTCATCTCCGCGCGCACGGGGGAAGACGCCGAGGGCTATGCGATAGCCGCCGCGGCGATGGACGCGCTCGCCGCCGAGCAGCCCGGCTATCGCGGCGTCGACCATGTCGGCAACGCGGACGGCCAGGCAATCACCATCAGCTATTGGGCCGACGAGGCCAGCGCGATCGCGTGGCGCAAGCATCCCGAACATGCCGAGACGCGCGAGGCGGGGCGCGGACGCTGGTATGGCTGGTACATGCTCCACGTCGCCACGATCGGGCGGAGCTACAGCTGGGAGCGGAAATGAAGTTCCGGCGCTTCGACCGGACCTTCGCGCTGCTCTTCACCGTGATGCTGGCGATAGCGGCCGGCAATACCGCGCTGCAATCGGTGCTGCCCGCGCTCGGCCGCTCGCTGCATGCGCCGGACAGCGCCGTCGCCGCCGTCTTCTCGGTCTCCGCGCTGCTCTGGGTGGTCGCCGCGCCCATCTGGGCCAACCGGTCCGACCGGCATGGCCGGCGCGCGATGGTATTGGTGGGCGTGGGCGGCTTCACCGTGTCGCTGGGCCTGTGCGGGCTGTGCCTGGCCATGGGGATCAACGGCCTGCTCGGCCCGGTGGCCACCTTCATCGCCTTTGTCGCGGGGCGGGTGATCTACGGCACCTTCGGATCGGCGGCGCCGCCCGCGGTGCAGGCGATCGTCGCCGGCCGCACCAGCCGCGAGGAGCGGACCGGCGCGCTCACCCTGCTCGCCTCGGCATTCGGGCTGGGCACGATCCTGGGCCCGGCGATCGCGCCCTATCTGGTGATGGGGCGGCTCTGGCCGGAGGGGCCGATGATCGGGCTCGCCGGGCCGGCCTTCGCCGCCAGCGCGGTAGGCGTGGTGATCTGGATCGCCGCTGCGCGCGGGCTGCCCAAGGACGAGGGCGACGCCCATGGCGCCGCCACTTCCTATCCCTCGATCGGCGGGCAGGGGACCGGCGCCACGGTGACCGCCGCCACCGCAGCCGAGACCAGCGAGAACATCCGCTATTTCGATCCGCGCATCCGGCCCTGGATCGTCGCGGGGCTGATCATCGGCCATGCCCAGGCGATGACCGGCCAGGCGATCGGCTTCCTGATCATCGACCGGATGCATCTGCCCCCGACCGAGGCGCTGCAGCCGACCGGGCTGGTGCTGATGCTGGGCGCGGGCGCGTCGCTGCTCGCGCAATGGGGGCTGATCCCGATGCTCGACCTGCGCCCGCGCGCGCTGGTGCTGACGGGGGCGACGCTGGGAGCGCTTGGCTGCGTCGCGACGGGCACGGCGACGACGCTGTACGGCATCGCGCTGGGCTATGCGCTGATCGCGCTCGGCATGGGCTTTGCCCGGCCGGGCTTCACTGCCGGCGCCTCGCTGGGCGTGGGCCCGGAATCGCAGGGATCGGTGGCGGGCAAGGTGACCTCCGTGAACGGCGCGGCATTCGTGCTCGGGCCGTCGATCGGCGTGGGCCTGTACGAACTGTGGCGGCCGCTGCCCTATCTGACCGCGGCGGGATGGCTGGCATGCCTGCTGGTCTATGCCTGGGTGGCGACGCGACGAGCGGCATGACCCTGCTCCCCTCCCTGGAAAGGAGGGGAGCAGGAGGTCAATCCGCGCCCTTCGGCCCGTGCCCGCGCAGCATGCCGGGGGCAATGAAGCCGATCGGCTGGATCGCCGAGGCCTGCTGCTTCAGCCGGCCCGACATCGCCTGATACTCCTCCTCCATCTCCGGCGTGACCGTGGCGCGCGAATCGGCGAGCGCCTCGTCGAAATGCGCCATCGTCACTTCGCGGGTGTCGAGCGACTGGCGGAGCGCGATCAGGCCGGCCCGGCGAACCACGTCCTCCAGATCGGCGCCGGTATAGCGCTCGGTCTGCCCCGCGATCGATCGCAGGTCGACATCCGCGGCGAGCGGCATCTTCTCCGTCTGGATCTCCAGGATCCGCTCGCGCCCGGCAGCATCGGGCACGCCGACATAGACCAGTTCGTCGAACCGCCCCGGGCGGAGCAGCGCCGGGTCGATCAGGTTCGGCCGGTTGGTCGCGCCGATCACCACCACCGATTGCAGTTCCTCGAGCCCGTCCATCTCGGAGAGGATCGTGTTGACCACGCGCTCGGTCGCCTGGGGCTCGCCCAGGCCGCCGCCGCGCGCGGGAACCAGCGAATCGAGCTCATCGATGAAGACCACGCAAGGCGCGACCTGGCGCGCGCGGGCGAACAGCCGGGCGATCTGCTGCTCGCTCTCGCCATACCATTTCGACAGCAGGTCGCTCGACTTGGTGGCGATGAAATTCGCCTCCGCCTCGCGTGCCACCGCCTTGGCGAGCAAGGTCTTGCCGGTGCCGGGCGGGCCATAGAGCAGGAAACCCTTGGCCGGGCGGATGCCGAGGCGGCGGAAGGCGTCGGGATCCTTGAGCGGCAGCTCCACGCCTTCCCTCAGCCGCATCTGCGCATCGTCGAGCCCGCCGACATCCTCCCAGCGGACGCGCGGCGCCTCGACCATCACTTCGCGCATCGCCGAGGGCTGGACGCGCTTCAGCGCCTCGAGGAAATCCTCGCGCGTGACCGACAGCGTATCGAGCACCTCGTGCGGAATCGTGCCTTCCGCCAGGTTGAGCTTGGGCATGATCCGGCGCACCGCCTCGATCGCCGCCTCGCGGGCGAGCGCGGAGAGGTCGGCGCCGACGAAACCATAGGTGGTGCGCGCCAGCTCGCCGAGATCGACCTTGTCGCCGAGCGGCATGCCGCGCGTGTGGATGCCCAGGATTTCGCGGCGGCCGCGCTCGTCGGGCACGCCGACGATGATCTCGCGGTCGAACCGGCCCGGCCTGCGCAGGGCTTCGTCGATCGCGTCGGGCCGGTTGGTCGCGGCGATGACCACGATGTTGGCGCGCGATTCGAGCCCGTCCATCAACGTGAGCAGCTGGGCGACCAGGCGCTTCTCCGCCTCGCCCGATACCTGGCCGCGCTTGGGGGCGATCGAATCGATCTCGTCGATGAAGACGATCGACGGGGCCGCCTTGGCCGCGTCCTCGAAGACCTGACGCAGCCGGCTCTCGGATTCGCCATAGGCAGAACCCATGATCTCCGGGCCGTTGATCAGGAAGAATTGCGCGTCCGATTCGTTCGCGACGGCACGGGCGAGGCGCGTCTTGCCGGTGCCGGGCGGGCCGTGCAGCAGCACGCCCTTGGGCGGATCGACGCCCAGACGCTGGAACAGCTCGGGATAGCGCAGCGGCAGTTCGACCATCTCGCGCAGCTGGTCGATCGTGCCGGCCATGCCGCCGATATCGTCATAAGTGACATCGGCGCGCCGGCCATCGCCCGCGGCCTCCTCATATTCGGGGCGCAGCTCGACCTCGGTATTCTCGTCGATATGGACGATGCCCTTGGGGCTCGCCGCGACGACGGTGAGCCGGATCTCCTGCAGCGCATAGGCCGGTGCGCGGAGGAACTGAGCGACCTGGGGCGGGATGTCGGCACGCTGCTGGCCGGCGGTGGCGACGACATCGCCCTGGGCCAGCGGGCGCTGGAAGAAGACGCGCTTCAGCGCCTCGCCGCTGCCCTGGAGGCGCAGATTCTGCTGGGCGGGCGCGAACACCACCCGCGTCGCCGGCTTGGACACGGCCTTGCGCACTTCGACGAAATCGCCGGAGCTGGCGCCCGCATTGGCACGCTGGAGCCCGTCGATGCGCAGGATCTCGAGGCCCTCGTCCTCGGCATAGGGCAGCACGGCGAGCGCGGGAGTGGCGCGCTTGCCGACGATCTCGATCACATCGCCTTCGGCAAGGCCGAGCCGCGCCATCAGCGCGCGCGGCAGATGCGCGAGGCCCCGGCCACTGTCCTCGGGCCGGGCATTGGCAACCTGCAGCCTGGCGGGCTGCCCTTCTTCGTCCGCCATCCTATCGTTCTCCCCAGGCGTGTGAGACGCGGAACGTGGGGGATCGACTGCACAAAAAAAAGGCCGATCACGAGGACCGGCCGGGAAAGTTTTAGGAGAGGATGCCTGAAAGGCAGGTGCTTTGTGCAATGCGGTCGGTTTTTGTGCAAGTGCGAAAAGAAACATTAACGCGTGCACGGCTTGCAATCGCGCGTGTGTACAACGATAGTCGCGTTCGAGTGACGGATGCCATTGGCGGCACGCGAATCACACGCCAAGGATCGTGACGCAGCGCAACAAAAAGAGAGCGAAATGCGACGACTACCCCCGCTTACGGCAATCGAGGCTTTCGTGCAGGTGGCGCGGCTCGGCTCGATCAAGGCCGCCGCGGAGGAGCTGGCGCTCTCCTCGCCCGCGCTGAGCCGTCGCGTCCAGGCGCTCGAGCGCTTCATCGGCAAGCCGCTGTTCGAGCGCCGGCACCAGGCGCTGCGCCTCAACGACGATGGCGAGCGGCTGCTCGGCATGATCGCGCCGGCGCTCGACACCATGGCCGACGCGGTGGAGACGATGACCAGCGGCACCGAGCTGCTGCGTCTGCGCCTGGGCATCCTGCCGCTTTTCGCGACGCAGCGGCTGATGCCGCACATGGGCGACCTGAAGCGCGAGCATCCCGAGCTGCATCTCGACGTCGATACCGGCGCGCACGCCGTGGCGCGGCTCGGCGACGGGCTCGACGCCGCGATCGTGGTGGCGCGCGACATCGATCCGACGCTCTACGCCAAGCGGCTCGACCGGAACCGCGTCTATGTGATCGGCGCGCGCGCGCTGGTGGAAGGGCCCGATCCCATCACCCGGCCCGAGCAGCTTTCGAAGCTGACCGCGCTGGTGCACCGCGACATGGCGGACACGTTCACCGCCTGGCGCGCCGCGGCGGGGCTGTCGCACCTGGAGATCGAGCCCGCGGCGATCGACCATTTCGATTCGGGCACATTGATGCTCGAAGCGGCGGCGCAGGGGCTGGGTGTCGCCTTCATGCTCGAATCGCATTTCGAGGCGGCGCGCGACGACCGGCTCGTCCAGCTCTTCGACCTGACCGTGGACAGCGACTACAGCTACTGGTTCGTCTGCCGGCCGCGCGCGCTGACCACGCGGCCGGTGAAGCTGTTCCACGACTGGCTGATCGAAGTGCTCCACGCCGACCGGGTGGAATAGGCAAGGCTCGGCCCCTCCCCGAAAGAGGAGGGGCTGAAGGGAAATCAGGCCTCGGTGTGCGCCTTGACGATCTTGCCCGGATTGCGCGGCGGCTCGCCCTTGGGAAGCGCGTCGACATGCTCCATGCCTTCGGTCACCACGCCCCAGACGGTGTACTGGCCGTCGAGGAAAGTGGCATCGTCGAGACAGATGAAGAACTGCGAGTTGGCGCTGTTCGGGTCCATGGTGCGCGCCATCGAGCAGACGCCGCGGACATGCGGCTCGCGGCTGAACTCGGCCGGCAGGTTGGGCAGCTTCGAGCCGCTCGTGCCGGTGCCGGTGGGGTCGCCGCCCTGGGCCATGAAGCCGTCGATCACGCGGTGGAAGATCACCCCGTCATAGAAGCCCTCATCGGCGAGAGTGGCGATGCGCTCGACATGCTGGGGGGCGAGATCGGGGCGCAGCTGAATGTGCACGTCGCCGGTATCGAGGGTCATGACGAGCTTGGTGGGTTCGGACACGAATGGACTCCTGAGAACGATTTGCGCCCTGCCTAGGCGGGCTTCCGGCGACTTGCAAATCGCGCCCGGCAATGGCAGCGGCGAAAGGGGGCCGACAAGGGAGGTCGAACCTTGAGCGAGACCGAACTTCAAATGGATAGCAGCGCGCCCGAGCCCCAGCTCGACGAGGACGACCGGCTGCGGCCCGAGTTCGTCCATGCGGTGCTCGATGCCGTCCATGCCGGCGATTCCGCCCGCGCGCACACGCTGGCCGAACCGCTTCATCCCGCCGACATCGCCGACCTGGTCGAGCTCGCGCCCACCGAGGAACGCGCGGCGCTCGTCGCCGCGATCGCCGACCTGATCGACGGCGACGTGCTTGCCGAAATGAACGACTGGGTGCGCGAGGCCCTGGTCGAATCGCTCACCGCCACCCAGGTGGCGGACATCGCCGCCGAACTCGATACCGACGACGCCGTCGCGATCATCGAGGACATGGATGTCGAGGACCAGCGCGAGGTGCTGCGCGCGCTCGACCCGGACGACCGCGCCGCGATCGAGGAAGCGCTCTCCTATCCCGAGGAGTCCGCCGGCCGCCTGATGCAGCGCGAGCTGATCGCGGTGCCCGAGCATTGGACCGTCGGCGACGTGCTCGACTATCTGCGCAAGAACGAGGATCTCACCACCGATTTCTGGGAGATCTTCGTGGTCGATCCGGCGCACAAGCCGGTCGGCACCTGCCAGCTTTCCTGGGTGCTGCGCACGCCGCGCGTCGTCTCGATGGGCGACGTGATGAAACGCGAGCAGACGCTGATCCCGGTCGACATGGACCAGGAGGAAGTGGCGCTGCGCTTCCAGAAATACGCGCTGATCTCGGCAGCGGTGATCGATCCCAGCGGGCGCCTGGTCGGCATGATCACGGTGGACGACGTGGTCCACATCATCTCCGAAGAGGCGGGCGAGGACATTCTCCGCCTGTCGGGCGCCGGCGAAGGCGACATCAACGAGCCGGTGGTCGACAGCTACAAGGGCCGCGTGCGCTGGCTGCTCACCAACCTGCTCACCGCGCTGGTGGCGGCGACGATCATCAGCCTGTTCGAAGGCACGATCCAGAAGATGGTCGCGCTGGCCGCGCTGATGCCGATCGTCGCCGGCGTGGGCGGCAATGCCGGCACCCAGACCATGGCGGTGACGGTGCGTGCGCTCGCCACCAACCAGCTCACCCAGTCCAACACGTTGCGCGCGATCCGGCGCGAGATCTCGATCGCGGTCCTCAACGGCCTGACCGTCGCCTGCGTGATCGGCACCGCGGTGGGGCTGTTCTTCCACCATGCCGCGCTGGGCGGCGTGATCGCGGCCGCCATGCTCACCAATATCGTGATCGCGGGACTGGCCGGCGTGATCGTGCCGCTCACGCTCGACCGGCTGAAGGCCGACCCCGCCGTCGCCAGCTCGATCTTCGTGACCATGACGACCGATTCGATGGGCTTCCTGGCCTTTCTCGGCCTCGCCACCGCCAGCGGCCTGGTCGGTTGATTGCGGCGCCCGCGCGCACCAGATTGATCGCGTGCCACTTCATCTGACCAAGGTCGCCTTTGGCTGCGACTCCGTAGACTATCTCGCCCAGCGCCTCGCCGCGCGCGGCGGCACCTGGGGCCTTGCCACCCGCTATCTCCCCAAGCGCCACGAGGAGATCGGCGGGGAGGGGTCGCTCTTCTGGATCCTCAAGCACCAGCTGGTCGGGCGCACGCCGATCGTCGGATTCGGCGAGGCCGAGGGCGGGCGCACCGCGATCCTGATGGAGCCGCGCCTGATCCTGGTCGCCGCGCGCCCCAAGCGCGCGCATCAGGGCTGGCGCTATCTCGAGGCGAAGGACGCACCCCCCGATCTCGGCGAAGCCGGGGCGGGGCTGGACGAACTGCCGCCCGCGCTGATGGGCGAGCTGGCGGGGCTGGGGCTGATCTGACGCGAGCGCGGGACGGCTGCTAGTTCACCAGCAGCGGATAGGCGTTGCGGAACGCCGCGACCTTGGGCTTGTCCCACCGCACGATATAGGGATGGGTGGGGTTCCGCCAGAAGAAGTCCTGGTGATAGGCCTCGGCCGGATAGAAGCTGCCGGTCTCCAGCCTGGTCACGATCGGACGGGGAAAGGCCTTTGCCCGGGTCAGCTGCTCGATATAGGCGGCCGCCACCCGGCGCTGCTCCTCGTCCTGCGGGAAGATCGCGGAGCGATAGGAGGGGCCGCGGTCCGGGCCCTGGCGATTCAACTGCGTCGGATCGTGCGCCACCGAGAAATAGATGCGCAGCAGCGTGCCGTAGCTGACCTTCCGCGGATCATAGGCGATCCGCACCGCTTCGGCATGGCCGGTCTTTTCGGTCGAGACCTGGGCATAGGTGGCGGTGCCGGCGGTGCCGCCCGCATAGCCCGAGGTCACCGAATGCACGCCCTTCACCGACTGGAAGACGGCCTCCATCCCCCAGAAGCACCCGCCGGCGAGCACCGCGACCTGCTCGCCCTTGCTCGGCTTCACGTCGAGCGCGGGGACGGGAACGGGCACCGCGCGCTCGACCACCCCGGCGCCCGAAAGCGCGCCGGGCGCAAGGAACAGTGCGGCTCCGAGAAGCGCGGCAACGGAGAGCGACCATTTGAGCATGGCCGCAATGTCGGGCTTGTTCGCTCTCAGCGCAAGGCCGCGCAGGCTTCCTGGATCCGGCCGCACGCTTCGGTGAGCAAGGCTTCCGACGTCGCATAGCTGATCCGCAGCGCCGGCGAGAAACCGAACGCGCCGCCATGTACCGCGGCCACCCGCGCCTCGTCGAGCAGATAGCCGACCATTTCCTCGTCGGTGGCGATCACCTGGCCCTTGGGCGTGGTCTTGCCGATCAGCTGGCCGAACTCGGGATAGACGTAGAAGGCGCCTTCCGGACGCGGGCAGTGCATGCCGTTGATCTGGTTGAGCATCGACACGACGAGATCGCGGCGGCCCTGGAAGGCGGCGACGCGCTCCTTGAGGAAGCTCTGGTCGCCGTTCAGCGCCGCGACCGAGGCCGCCTGGCTGATGCTCGACGGGTTCGAAGTCGACTGCGACTGGAGCTTGCCCATCGCCTTGATCAGCCAGGCCGGGCCACCCGCATAGCCGATGCGCCAGCCGGTCATCGCATAGGCCTTGGACACGCCGTTGGCCGTGAGCGTGCGATCGTAGAGCGCGGGGCAGACCTGGGCGATCGTGGCGAATTCGAAGCCGTCGT
Organism: Sphingomonas sp. 67-41; assembly: GCF_001899725.1. Taxonomy (NCBI): domain Bacteria; kingdom Pseudomonadati; phylum Pseudomonadota; class Alphaproteobacteria; order Sphingomonadales; family Sphingomonadaceae; genus Sphingomonas; species Sphingomonas sp. 67-41. The sequence continues at coordinate 480,884 of NZ_MKWJ01000022.1, forward strand.
ACAGGATGTGCTCGTACATGTCGTCGGCATAGATCAGCACGTGCGGGTGCCGCTCGAGCACTTCGCCCAGCGCCTTGAGCTCGGCTGCGCTATAGGCGGCGCCGGTCGGGTTGGACGGCGAGTTCAGCACCACCCACTTGGTCTTCGCGGTGATCGCCGCCTCGAGCTGCGCGGGCTTGATCTTGTAGCCCTCGGAAGCGCCCGCCGCGATGAACACCGGCGTGCCGCCGGCGAACTCGACCACGTCGGGATAGCTGACCCAATAGGGCGCCGGGATCACCACTTCGTCGCCCGGGTCGATCGTCGCGCAGAAGGCGTTGAACAAGGTGTGCTTGCCGCCCGAATTCACGCTGATCTGGTTCTCGGCATAGGCGAGGCCGTTGTCGCGGCCGTACTTGGCGATGATCGCCTGCTTCAGCTCGGGCGTGCCGTCGACATTGGTGTATTTGGTCTTGCCGGCGCGGATCGCCTCGATCGCCGCTTCCTTGACGAAATCGGGCGTGTCGAAATCGGGCTCGCCGGCGCCCAGGCCGATCACGTCGATTCCCTGGCGCTTCAGCTCGAACACCCGGCTCGTCATCGCGAGGGTGGCGGAGGGCTGGATGCGATTGAGCGCGGCCGAGGTCTGCATGAAAGGCGCCTTTTCCGATAAGGGAGACGGCGCGCCTATAGGACCGGGCTCGCGGCCTCCGCAACCGTTACCGCTGAAACCAGTCCGCGCAGCGCATTGCCGATGTAGAAGCCGCCCGCCAGATCGGCCGGCGTCAGATCGCCTTCCACCGCGCGGCCGGTCTCGATCAGCTCGGCGCGCAGCACGCCGGGGAGCAGGCCGCGGGAACGGGGCGGCGTGACGAGCATGCCGTCGCGCTCGACGAAGATCGACGTGAAACTGCCTTCGGTCAGATAGCCGACCGCATCGGTGAACAGCACTTCCCAGGCGCCCGAAGCGCGGCGTGCTTCGTCATGGAAAGCCCGGCGGCTGGTCTTGTGCGCCAGGCGGAAGTCGTCCGGCGCGACTTTCCGGGGGGCGATCGCGACCGGTACTGGGCCGGCCGGCGCTTCGGGCAGGGGCGCGATGCCGATGGCGATGGCGCCCGAAGGCGCGAGCAGCAGGCGCACGCGCGCGGGCGCGCGCAGCCGGAAAGTGGCAGCCTGCAGTTCGTTGCGCGCCGCGTGGCGATCGAACTCGAAGCCGAACGTCCTGGCGCTTGCCTTCATCCGCGCGAGATGCCGCTCGAGCAGGGGCAGGCCGGCGAGCGGATCGAAGCGCATCGTCTCGATCAGGTCGAACGGCACCTCGCCGGACGTGACGAAGGCGCCCTTGGCCAGGCACTCGTCCCATTCCTCGGCAGCGTTCGAATCGGCAACCACGCCCGATCCTAACCCGAGCAGCGCGCGCTCCGCACCCGTTTCGATCGTCAGCGTGCGGATCGCGACGTTGAACAGGGCGGAGCCGTCCGGCTCGATCGCGCCGATCGCGCCGGTATAGACGCCGCGGGCATCCCGCTCGACTTCGGCGATCACTTCCATCGCCCGCAGCTTGGGCGCGCCGGTGACGGAACCGCAGGGGAACAGGGCGGCAAGCGCATCGACCGCCGCGACGCCCGGTGCCGGCTCGGCAGTGACGGTCGAGACCATCTGGTGGACGGTGGGATAGCGCTCGACCGCGAACAGCGCCGGCACGCGCACCGTGCCCGGCCGCGCGATACGGGCAAGATCGTTGCGCATCAGGTCGACGATCATCAGATTCTCGGCGCGCTGCTTGGGATCGGCGGCGAGTTGCGCGGCGAGGGCATCGTCCTCGGCCGGAGTGGCGCCGCGGCGGGCGGTGCCCTTCATCGGCTTCACGGCGAGCCCGATGCGGTCGAACGTGAAGAAGAGTTCGGGCGAGAAGGAGAGGATCCAGCGCTCCCCGGTGAAGATCAGGGCACCATAGCCCGCGCGCGCGCGCGAACGCAGCAGCGCGTAGAGCGCCGCGGGATGCCCGGCAAAGGGCACCGCCGCACGGAAGGTGAGGTTCGCCTGATAGATGTCGCCGGCGCCTATATAATCGGCGACGCGGGCAAACTGCCCCTGATAGTCGGCGCGGGTGATGGCCGGGACCGGTGCGCCGGCCCAGGCGCCGGCCGGATCCGGGAGCAGCGCGGCAGGATCCACCCGTACCCGCTCGGCGAATCTGCCGAACCACAGGCACAGGGCCGGCAGGTCTCGCGTCGCTGCCCGCGGCTCGAGGCCGGAGGCGGCCTCATAGTTCAACACCCCTGCGACATGGCCCGCGCCATCGCGCAGCCCGTCCAGCGCAGCCACCACGTCGCCGGGCGCAGCCGCCCGCACGATCTCCCGCACGCCATGATAGAGGCGCGCGCCCGCGCCGCCCGGACGGGCATCGTCGAGCAGCACGAAGGGAGTGTCGGGCAGGGTCATGCCGGCTCCCGCATGCAGCCCCGCGGCTGCCACGGCAAGCCCGTGTTGCCGCGGGAGGCGGCCACGCCTATCTCCGCGGCATGTCGAATCCCCCGATGCGCGCCGCGGTGATCCCGGTCACGCCGCTCCAGCAGAACTGCACGCTCCTGTGGTGCACCGAAACGATGCGCGGCGCATTCGTCGATCCGGGCGGCGACCTGGACAAGCTGCGCGCCGCCGCGAAGCAGCAGGGCGTGACCATCGAGAAGATCCTGGTGACGCACGGCCATATCGATCATTGCGGCGCCGCGGGCGAGTTCGCCAAGGAACTGGGCGTGCCGCTGGAAGGGCCGCACGAGGCGGACCGGTTCTGGATCGCCCGGCTCGACGAGGACGGGCGCACCTACGGCATCCGCGGCACCGTGTTCGAGCCCGATCGCTGGCTGGCGAATGGCGACCAGGTGACCGTGGGCAAGCTGACCCTCGACGTCTATCACTGCCCCGGCCACACGCCCGGCCATGTCGTGTTCCATCATCCCGAATCGCAATTCGCCTGTGTCGGCGACGTGCTGTTCCAGGGTTCGATCGGCCGCACCGATTTCCCGATGGGCAACCACCAGGACCTGATCGACGCGATCACCGGCCGGCTCTGGCCGCTCGGCGACGCGACGGTGTTCGTGCCGGGGCACGGGCCGCTCAGCAATTTCGGCCACGAGCGGAAGAGCAATCCCTTCGTGGCCGATTCGGTGCTGGCAAAGGCCTAGCTTCGCGGTCCGACCTTGAAGACCGTGGCCGGCGCCTCGCGATATTGGCTGCCGATATAGATGCCATAGGCGGCGAGGCCGAGCATCGTCAGCATGGTCAGCGCAATGCCGATGCGGCGGCCCAGGCCCCAGCCGTCCATGCCGAAGGCGTGGAGGATGCGGCCGAGGATCAGCGCCGCGCCGGCCCCCCACAGCCAGATGCTCGTCCCCGTCGCCAGCTCGACCAGCGCGAGCAGCACGAGAATCAGCGGGACATATTCGACGAAGTTCAGTTGCGCGCGCATGCGGCGGACCAGCCGATCGTCGCCGCCATCGCCGACGAAGATCTTTTCGGACATGCGGAGCCGGGCGATTCGCAAGGCCAGCCAGAAATTGACCACGGCGGCGGCGCCGGCGGTGCAGAGCGTCACGGGAAGAATGAGCATATAGAAGAGTCCCCTCCAGAGGCTTCCTCCTACACTCCCTTGCTTCCCCTGCAAGAATCGCTATACGCGCGCACTCGCTTTCGTGACCGTCCGCTGGTCCGGCGAGCGCCGGATCTTCCGTCGCTTGCCCGCTGGGCCATGCGGGCGTATCGCGATTTTGACTTTGGTTTCGTTAGAAGGTGCCGAAATGGCCGTTCCCAAGAGAAAGACTACGCCGTCGCGGCGTGGCATGCGTCGCGCTCACGACGCTCTGACGCCTCAGGCGTTCCAGGAGTGCCCGAACTGTGGCGAGCTGAAGCGTCCGCACGTGCTGTGCGGTTCGTGCGGCCACTATAACGGCCGCGAGATCGTTTCGGCCGAAGACTGATCGGCAACGATTGGGCCGAATCGCGCGGGGGCATGCGGGTATGACGAATTCCTCTCGAATCGCCGTCGATGCGATGGGCGGTGACGAGGGAATTGCGGTCATGCTCGCCGGTGTCGCCCGCGCGCGCCGCCGGTTCGAAGGCATGGAGTTCATCCTCGTCGGAGACGAGGGGCAGATCCGCGAGGGTCTGAAGAACCATCCGAACCTGACGGCCGCCTCCGAAATCGTCCATGCACCGGACGTCGTCGCCTCGGAAGAGAAGCCGAGCGCGGCGATTCGGCGCGCCAAGACCACGTCGATGGGGATCGCCATCGACCTGGTGAAGAAGGGGCAGGCCGGCGCCGCCGTCTCCTCGGGCAATACCGGCGCGCTGATGGCGATGGCCAAGCTGTCGCTGCGGACCATGCCCGGAATCGATCGCCCCGCGCTCGCCGCCCTGATGCCGACGCTGGGCGAGAACGACACGGTGATGCTCGATCTCGGCGCCAACACCGAAGTCGATGCGCGCAACCTCGTCCAGTTCGCGGTGATGGGCGCCGCTTATGCGCGCACCGCGCTCGACCTGGAGAATCCCCGCGTCGCGCTGCTCAACATCGGCACCGAAGAGATGAAGGGCACCGACTCGATCCGCGAAGCCGCGGCCGAACTGCGCGCCGCCGAGCATCTGCGCCTCGATTTCCGCGGCTTCATCGAGGGCAACAAGCTCTCGCGCGGCGATGTCGACGTGATCGTGTGCGACGGCTTCTCGGGCAATATCGCGCTGAAGACGGTGGAGGGCACCGCGCGCTTCGTGGCGGACCTGCTCAAGCGCGCCTTCTCCAGCTCGACTCGCTCGAAGATCGGCTTCCTGATCTCCAGGCCGGCGACCGAGCTGTTGCGCACGCATCTCGATCCCAACAACCATAATGGCGCCGTCTTCCTCGGCCTCAACGGCATCGTCGTGAAGAGCCATGGCAGCGCCAACGAACTCGGTGTCGACACCGCGATCGGCTTCGCGGCCAAGATGCTGCGCGACGATCTCAATCGCCGCATCGCCGAGGACCTCGGGAACTTCGAAGCAAAGGCGGCGTAGACACTTCAAGATGACCCTGCGTTCCGTCATCATCGGCACTGGTTCCGCCCTGCCGCCCCGCCGCGTTTCCAACGCCGAACTCGCCCAGGAAGTGGATACGAGCGACGAATGGATCGTCGAGCGCACGGGCATCCGCTTCCGGCACATCGCGGGGCCCGACGAGACCACCGGCACGCTGGCGGCCGAGGCGAGCAAGGCCGCGCTGGCCAATGCCGGCATCGCCGCCGCGGATATCGACCTGATCGTGCTCGCCACCGCGACGCCCGACCAGACCTTCCCGGCCACCGCCACCAAGGTCCAGGCCGCGCTCGGCATCCACGATTGCGTGGCGTTCGACGTCGCCGCGGTCTGCTCGGGCTTCCTCTATGCCGTGCAGGTCGCCGATTCGATGCTGCGCGCCGGCGTCCATAAGCGAGCGCTGGTGATCGGCGCGGAGACGTTCAGCCGCATCCTCGACTGGGAGGACCGCGCGACCTGCGTGCTGTTCGGCGACGGTGCCGGCGCGATCGTGCTCGAAGCGCAGGATTCGGCCGATGCGGGCGAGCGCGGGATTCTCTCGACCAAGTTGCACGCGGACGGCCGCTACAACGAGCTGCTCTACGTCGATGGCGGCCCCTCGACCACCCAGACCGTCGGCAAGCTGCGCATGAAGGGCCGCGAGGTGTTCCGCCATGCCGTGGTCAACCTCGCTTCGGTGATGCAGGAATCGCTCGCCGCCGCCGGACTCCAGCCCGGCGACGTCGACTGGGTGGTGCCGCACCAGGCCAATGCCCGCATCCTCGACGCGACGGCCCGCAAGCTCGACCTTGCGGCCGAGAAGGTGATCGTCACCGTCGACCAGCATGCCAACACCTCCGCCGCTTCGGTGCCGCTCGCGCTCGACACCGCGGTGCGCGACGGCCGCATCCGCCGGGGAGACCTGCTGGTGCTGGAGGCGATGGGCGGCGGCTTCACCTGGGGCGCCGCAGTGGTGCGTTTCTGATAGCTGCGAAAAAACGAAGATAATCGTTCCGGAGCCTCAATGTTCCCGTTTGCTGTGTCGAAACAATCTGATACGACCGACTCGACACAGTAGAACGCAAGGGGGAGTTGCCGCATGATGGCTGCGGGCACGCTGACCAGGGCCGATCTTGCCGAATCGCTGCATCGCGAGGTGGGCCTCTCGCGCGCCGACGCCGCGCGGCTGGTCGAGCAGATCCTGAGTCACATGTGCGAGGCGCTGGCCAAGGGCGAGAACGTCAAGATCTCCGGCTTCGGCAGCTTCATCCTGCGCGACAAGGGCGAGCGCGTGGGCCGCAATCCCAAGACCGGCGTCGAAGTGCCGATCGCGCCCCGCCGGGTGCTGACCTTCCGAGCAAGCCAGATGATGCGTGACCGCATCGTCTCGGCCGGCTGAGGGAAGCCGGAATGCCGGGGGCCGAAAAGGCTGCTGGCGCGCTAAGGACGATAGGGGAGCTCGCCCAGGAGATCGGGCGCCCCCAGCACATCCTGCGATATTGGGAAACCCGCTTCCCCCAGCTGCGCCCGCTCACCCGGGCGGGCAACCGGCGCTATTATCGCGCCGAGGACGTGGCGCTGGTGCGGCGGATCCACGACCTGCTCTCCAACCATGGCTACACCATCCGCGGCGTGCAGAAGCTGCTCGCGGCCGAGAAGGGCAGCCGCGCCGCGCGTGCCGCGGCGGGAACCAGCCCGGGCGTGGGCGGCGGAGACAAGCAAGGGCTGAAGACCGTCCGCGATTCGCTCGCCCGGGCGCTGGACGAGGATAGCTGAGCCCGGTCGGCACGGCCCCGGCTCAGGACGCGAACCACTATCTGATTTCCTGTGTCATCCCCGTCTGCGCGGGATGAGGGGGTTCGCTGAATGAGTCCCCGACCTAGCGATAGTCCGGCCCCAGCGTGGGATCGAGATCGCGGGGACGCGTGAAGCGTACCAGCTCGCCCTTGCCCGGCTTCACATCGGCCCAGCGCGCCACATCGAAACGCATCTCCGCCAGGCTCGCCGTGGGGAACTTCATCTCGACCGAGGCGCGCAGCGCATTCGCCCCCGCCAGCAGCAGCACCAGCTCCTCCAGCCCGGGATTGTGCCCCGAGAACAGCACCCGGCCGGCTCCATCGGGCAGCTCGTGCACCAGATCGAGCAGCGTGGCAGCCGAAGCGAGGTAGAGCCGCTGGTCCCAATGGGGCGCCAGCTCGCAACCATAGCCGGTGGCGACCTGGGCCAGCGTCTCGACCACGCGCGCAGCGGGCGAAGCGAGGACGTGATCGAACTCCAGCCCCTCGGCCTTGAGGTGGCGCCCCATCATCGCGGCGGCGCGCTGCCCCTTGGGGTTGAGCGGCCGATCGAAATCGCGCGCGACCGGATCGTCCCATCCCGACTTGGCGTGGCGCAGCAGCGTGAGCGTCTTCATGGAATCCCCGGTCAGGCGTTCGCGGGGGCCTCTTGCCCCAGCTTGGCGGCCAAGGAAAGCCGCACGCGCTCTACTGCCTGATCGAGCGTGACGCGCGTCACCCGCGTACCCGCCGGAAAGGCGTCGAGCAGGCGCGTGGGGCTGGCGGCGGAGAGCAGCACGAAGGTGCCGCGATCGTCGGCGCGGCGAATCAGCCGGCCGAATGCCTGGGCGAGTCGCGCCCGGACGATCCGGTCGTCATAGGCGGTGCCGCCCCCGGCCAGCCGGCGCGCGGCATGGAGCACGGTCGGCTTGGGCCAGGGAATGCCCTCCATCACCACCAGCCGCAGCGAATCGCCCGGCACGTCCACCCCGTCCCGCAGCGCATCGGTGCCGAGCAGCGAGGCGCGCGGATCGTCGCGGAAGATGTCGACCAGCGTGCCGGTGTCGATCGGATCGACATGCTGGGCAAGCAGCGGCAGCCCCTCGCGCGCCAGCCGGTCGGCGATTCGCGCATGGACGGCGCGCAGCCGCCGGATCGCCGTGAACAGCCCGAGCGTGCCGCCCTCGGCCGCGACCGCCAGCCGGGCATAGGCATTGGCGAGCCCGGGCATGTCGCCGCGCTTCACGTCGGTGACGATCAGCACTTCGGCCTGTTCGGCATAGTTGAACGGGCTCGCCGCCTCGAAGCGCTGGGCGGGGCGCATCAGATGGACGGCACCCGATCGCGCCTCCGCCACCTCCCAGTCGCCGCCGGCCCGCAAGGTCGCCGACGTGATCAGCGCACCATGCGCCTGTTTGAGCACGGTTTCGGCAAAGGGCTTGGAAGGATCGAGCCAGTGGCGATGGAGCCCGACATCATATTCGCGCCCCTCGACTCGATCGACCGCGAGCCAGTCGACGAACGCCGGATCGGCCGGGCCGCCGATCCGCGCGATCAGCGCGAGCCAGGCGCCCACGGTATCGGCGCGCCAGCCGAGCGACGCGACGGCGCCTTCGATCCGGGCGCGAGCGGCGCCGTCCATCCAGTCGGGCGCCTCGGTCAGCACTGCTTCGAGCCGGCGGCCGAGATGGACGAGCGGGCGGAGCAGCGCGTCGAGCGCCGCGCCGGCGGGACCGGCGGCCTCGACCAGGGCGGCGTCGGGCTCGGCCAGTTCGGTCTCCAGCCCATAGCCGGCATCGGCGGCGCCGTTGACGTCGCGGGCATAGACCAGCCCGCGCACCGCGGCGAGGAGATGCTCGACCGGGCCGAAGGGCTCGCCTTCGTTCAGGCGCTGGAGCCAGCCGTCGCTCGGCAGCGCACGGGCGGCATCCACGGCTTCGGCGATCGCCCGGCCGCCCTCCTCGTCATAGCTGGCGACGTCCGAGAGGCGCGCCGCCAAGCCCCGGCGGCGGCCCCTCGAACCCGATTCGGGACCCGTCACCCAGCGGCGGATCTCGATCGCTTCCTGCCCGGTGAGCGCGGCGGCGAACATCGCATCGGCCGCATCGAACAGGTGATGCCCCTCGTCGAACACATAGCGGGTGGGGCGATTCGCCGTCTCGCGGCCGCGTGCCGCGTTGACCATCACCAGCGCATGGTTGGCGATGACGATATCCGCATCCGCCGAGGCGCGGGCGGCACGCTCGATGAAGCACTTCCGATAATGCGGGCAGCCGGCATAGATGCACTCGCCGCGCCGATCGGTGAGCGCGGTCGAGCCGTTGCGGCGGAACAGGGTGGGGAGCCAGCCGGGCAGGTCGCCGCCGATCATGTCGCCATCCGCGGTATAGGCGGCCCAGCGCGCTACCAGCTGCGCCAGGATCGCCGCGCGGCCGGCAAACCCGCCCTGCAGCGCGTCCTCCAGGTTGAGCAGGCAGGCATAGTTCTCGCGCCCCTTGCGCGTGACGATCTTCTTCCTGCGTAGCGCGGGATCGGGGACGAGCCGTTCGCCCTCATGCCCCAATTGCCGCTGCAGCGCCTTGGTGAAGGTCGACACCCACACTGCGCCCCCGGCCTGCTCGGCCCAGAGCGAGGCGGGCGCGAGATAGCCGAGCGTCTTGCCGATGCCGGTGCCCGCCTCGGCCAGGACCAGATTGGGCGATTCGCGCATGTCGCGCGGGGCAAAGGCACCTGCCGCGGCGGCGGCATAGTCGCGCTGGCCCTGGCGGCGTTCGGCGGCGCTGCCGGTGAGCCGGGCAAGGCGATCGGCGATATCCGCATCGTTCAACGTCACCGTGCGCGGCGGCACGCGCGGCGGCTGCTCGTTCCATTCGGGCAGCTTCGAGAAGAGCCAGCGCTCGGCCTGGACCGGCTTGGCGACCGCCTGCGAAACGATGGGCGCCCAGGGCCAGCGCAGCCGGAACAGCGACTGCGCCGCATGCCATGCGCCCTCGCGCTCGGGCCAGTCCCCCTCGGCGATCGCGAGCAGGGCCTGGGCCGCCCGGCGCAGGAACGGTGCGACATCCGCATCGCTCGCGGGCGCTTCGAGCCCGGTGGCGCGGGCGAGCCCCTTGGGCGTCGGCACCATGAAGCGGGCGGGGCGGAGAAAGGCGAACAGCTCGAGCAGGTCGAGGCCGGAAAGCTCCGCATAGCCGAGCCGCTGCCCGACCAGCGGCGCGTTGAGCAGGATCACCGGCGTGTCCGCCGCGAGCCGGATCGCCTCGCCCCGGCTCATCGCGCGGCATTCGCCCTCGGGCGTGGCGAGCCAGACGCCGCCATGGCTGGCGTAGAGAGCGGGATAGGGGAGCATGTACGCCTTTCGTTCCCGATCTTCCTAGCCTCAGCCGGGGCGCAAAGTGAAGGGCGGCGGCCCAAATCATTTCACTTTGCCCGGCACCGCCCGGGCGGCTCGGTGAACATGGCGCGTGCCGCGGCCAGCGCGCCCTTCGGATCGACGCGGCGGATCGTGCCGACGAAACGGCCGCGAATTTTCGTCGCGATCAGTTCCATATGGGACTGAGTCGGGCCGGCGGCGATCGGCTATCGCCCCGCCCGTCGCATTCCGCCCACGGTCTTCGCGCCGGGCGGCCCCAGAAAAGAAACAGATCCGCCAATCCATTTTCCATGGGGAGTCTCATCATGTCCGATACCCTTCCTGCCTTTCCGAACATCGACAGCACCGACTGGTCGCCGCCGGCCCAGACCGATCCGATCGAGATGGCGCGCATCACCAAGCCGCTCGTCATCTATGCCGATGCCGACAACGCCAACTACCAGGACAATGTGTGGGACGAGCCGCGCGATTCGGGCTGGCCGCGCCTCAACAACTGGTGGGACAACAATGCGCCGGAGCCGCACCAGCTGGTGCTGCGCAAATTCTGGAAGCTGGTGCCCGGCACCTTCACCCATCTCTATCCCGGCACGCACCTGCAGAAGAGCTGGGCCTATGAGCATGGCATCTCGACGACCGACACCGAGTCGCTGACGGTGCAGATGGGCTTTTCCGGCGGCGGCGTCAGCGCGGGGGTGAGCGCCACGCTCTCGCATTCGGTGACGATCAACGACAAGCAGACCTCCACCATCCAGTTCAACGTCGATCCGCCCGCCTCGGGCACGCGCGTCTGGATGCTCTGGGACCTGATGTACGAATTCATGATCGTGAAGACGGGCACCAACGAGATCATTCCGACGGGCCGCTATCATGGCGATGTCGATTTCAACAATGACGACCATTATTCGGGCGCCTATCTCGACTATCGCTGGACGCACCTGACCATCTCGTCGGGCATATTGTGCCCGCAGGACAAGGTGTTCGCCTGATCCCGGCGCCGGCCTCCCGCCCGGCGCGGGAGACCGGGTTCGCCGCGGCGCTGGCCCCGCGCGCCCGTCTCGGCTAGAGGCGCGCGGTTATGACCGATACGAACGCCCTGCGCGCCGCCGCGCTCGACTCCAAGGCCTGGCCCTATGAAGAGGCGCGCAAGCTGGTGAAACGCTATCCGGAGGGCAAGCCCGACGGATCGCCGATGCTGTTCGAGACCGGCTACGGCCCGTCGGGCCTGCCGCATATCGGCACCTTCCAGGAAGTGCTGCGCACCACCATGGTGCGCCATGCCTATGAGGAGATGACCGGGCTGCCGACGCGGCTCGTCACGTTCAGCGACGACATGGACGGCCTCCGCAAGGTCCCGGACAATGTGCCGAACCAGGCGCTGCTTGCCGCGAATCTCGGCAAGCCGCTGTCGCGCGTCCCCGATCCCTTCGAGAAATATGAGAGCTTCGCCGCGCACAACAATGCGATGCTGCGCGAGTTTCTCGACCGGTTCGGCTTCGAATATGAATTCGCCTCCTCGACCGACTATTACGCGAGCGGCCGTTTCGACGAGACGCTGCGCGCGGTGCTGCGCAACTATCGGGCGATCATGGACGTGATGCTGCCGACGCTGCGCGCCGAGCGCCAGGCGACCTATTCGCCGGTGCTGCCGGTGAGCCCGAAGAGCGGCGTGGTTCTTCAGGTGCCGGTGGAAGTGGTCGATGCCGAAGCGGGGATCATCCGCTTCGTCGACGGGGGGGAGACGATCGAGCAGTCGATCTTCGGCGGCACGGCCAAGCTCCAGTGGAAGCCCGACTGGGGCATGCGCTGGGCCGCGCTCGGCGTCGATTACGAGATGTACGGCAAGGACCTGATCGACAGCGGCGTGCAGAGCGGCAGGATCGCCCAGGTGCTGGGCGGCAAGCGGCCCGAGGGGCTGATCTACGAGCTGTTCCTCGACGCCAAGGGCGAGAAGATCTCCAAGACCAAGGGCAACGGCCTCTCGATCGAGGAATGGCTGACCTATGGTCCGGACGAGAGCCTGGCCTTCTACATCTATCGCGAGCCGAAAAAGGCCAAGTCGCTGCACTTGGGGCTGATCCCGCGCGCAATCGAGGAATATTGGCAGTTCCGCGCCAATTATCCCACGCAGGAGATCGCCCAGCAGCTCGGCAACCCGGTGCACCACATCCACAACGGCCAGGTGCCGGCCGAGACGCTGCCGGTGACCTTCGGGCTGTTGCTCAACCTGGTCAGCCTGCCTGGCGTGGGCAATCGCGAGACGATCTGGGGATTCCTGCGCCGCTATTCGCCGGAGCTCTCGCCCGAATCGCATCCCGAGCTCGACCGGATGGTGGGCTATGCGATCCGCTACGCCCGCGACTTCGTCGAGCCGACGCTCCAGCGCCGGGTGCCGAGCGAAGCCGAGGCGGGGGCATTGCGCCAGCTCGACGAACAGCTCGCGGCGCTGCCGGAGCATGCCTCGGCCGAGGACATCCAGAACATCGTCTACGAGATCGGCAAGACCGATGCGTTCGCGAACCTGCGCGACTGGTTCAAGGCGCTCTACGAGACCTTGCTGGGCAGCGAGCAGGGGCCGCGCATGGGCAGCTTCATCGCGCTCTACGGGATCGAGAACAGCCGCAAGCTGATCGCCGAGGCGCTGGCCCGGGCCTGAGCGCTCAGCGCGCCGGCGCCTGCCAGGCGAGCGCCGCCGGCGCGCCGGTGCCGGGCAGGCGGGTGGCGGAAACGCCGGCCGCCTCCAGCCGCGCGATCACCATATCGGCATGCCGGCCCGACACGCCGATCGGCAGATGCAGGCGCCGCGCGCCCCAGATCGCGGTGTCGAGCGCGGCAAGGCCCTCGGCATCGGGCGCATCGCCCTCGAAGCCGACCGGCGGCAGCGGCGCGGCGGGCGGGAGCAGCGTCACCTGCCAGTCCGGCACGGTGGCGGCGACGCGCTGCTCGAGCGCGCGGTAGCTGGCGAGCGAGGCGCCGGGCAGCGGGGCCGCACGCACTTCGGCGCGCCGCGCCGCTCCGTCGAGCAGGATGCCGTTCTCGTCGCCCGCCACCAACGCCAGCCGGTCGCGCAGCAGATCCGCTTCGGACCGTTCGCGCTCGCGCGACTGGGCCGCCGCGATCTGCGCCGATTCGCTCGCGCCGCTCTCGCCGCCGACGCGGACCTGGTCGACGTGCACGTCCACCGCATGACCGAGCGCCGCCCGGATCGCCGCGCCGGCACGGGCATCGCCGTCCGGGCGCAGCGCGGGGGTGAACACCACCGCGCGGATCCGCTCGGGCCGCCCTGCGAAATCGATGTCGAGCTGGCTGATCCGCGCCTCGCGCGGGAAGCTGGCGCGAATCGCCTCGCGCACCTGGCGCTGGGCCACCGCTTCCCAGGCGATCTGCCGCAGCGCGATGGCCAGCGGCACCGCCAGCGCCACCAGCCCGACGATGATCAGCAAGCCCTGCAGCCGGGTCTGGGACGGCGAGAGATGGCCGCCGAACCCGTAGAGCCGGGCCATGACCGCCGCGGTGAGCGCGATGGTGACGAGGTTGGTCAGGAACAGCAGCAGCGCACCGCCGGCCACGGTGCCGTTCAGCGTCGCGACGCCGAAACCCACCACTGCGAGCGGCGGCATGAGCGCAATGGCGATCGCCACGCCCACCACCGTCTCGCCGCGCCCGCGGATCAGCGCATAGCCGCCCGCCACCGCCGAGAGCAGGGCAACGAGCAGGTCGAACAGATTGGGCTTGGTCCGCGCCGCGATCTCGCTCGTCACCGTCTGGACCGGCGAGAGTGCGACGAAGCCGGCGCACAGCACCACCGCGATCGCCGCGCCGGCCGCCAGGGCAAGGGCGGCGCGGCGGATCTCGGCCAGGTCGAAGGTGGCGATGCCGAAGCCGAGGCCGATGATCGGCATCATCAGCGGCGAGATCAGCATCGCGCCGATCAGCACGGCGGAGGATGGCAGCAACAGCCCGAGGATCGCGATCAGCCCCGAAACGACGACGAGGAAGGCATAGCGCCCGCTGAATCCGGAATCGGCCTGCACCCGCGCGAGCACCGCGCCATGCTCGACCGAGCCCACGACCACGCGGCGCCACCAGCGCCAGGGCATGACGTGCGCATGCGAAGGGGAGGGCCGGTCCATCCCCAAAGGCTACGGGCTTTGCAGTGCGACATCCACCCCATAGAACGGCGGCGCCAGGCAGACAGGGAGGCGACGGGCCGCGCATGACCAGGATCGAGGAAACCGCCGAGACGCTCGCCAAGGCTCCCACCCGGGCCGAATCGGCGCTGCGCGACTTTCTGAGGAGCGAGGCCTCGGGCGGCATCATCCTGATCGCCGCCGCCATCCTCGCGATGATCGCCGCCAATGTTCCCGGCATCGCGGAAACCTATTTCCACACGCTCCACCGCGAGATCGGCCCCACGCTCTCCGCCGTGCACGGGCCGATGACGGTGCATCTGTGGATCAATGACGGACTGATGGCGGTGTTCTTCCTGCTCGTCGGGCTGGAGATCAAGCGCGAGTTCGTCGACGGCCGGCTCGCCAGCTGGGAGCGCCGCCGCCTGCCGGTGGTGGCCGCGGCCGCCGGCATGATCGGCCCGGCGATCGTCTATCTTGCCATCGCCGGGGGCACGCCCGGCCTGGCCAATGGCTGGGCGATTCCGGCCGCGACCGACATCGCCTTCGCGATCGGCGTGCTCGCGATCCTGGGCAGCCGCGCGCCGGCATCGCTCAAGCTGTTCCTCACCACCGTGGCCATCGTCGACGACATGGGCGCGGTGGTGATCATCGCGCTTGCCTATACCGCGCATATCAGCACCCTGGCACTGGCCGGCGCGGCGATCGTGCTCGCCACCATGTACGTGCTCAACCGCAGCGGCGTGCGGCGGTTGTGGATCTACCTGCTGCTCGCCCTGCTGCTCTGGTATCTGGTGTTCCTGTCCGGCATCCATGCGACCGTCGCCGGCGTGGCGGCCGCGATGACGATCCCGATCGTCAAGTCGCCCGGCCATCCCGACGACGCCGCTTCGCCGCTCCACCGGCTCGAGCATGCGCTGCATCCCTGGTCGGCCTATCTGATCGTGCCGCTGTTCGGCTTCGCCAATAGCGGCGTCTCCCTGGCCGGCGTCTCGCCCGCGGTGCTGCTCGCGCCGCTGCCGCTGGGCATCGCGCTCGGCCTGTTCCTCGGCAAGCAGCTGGGCATCTTCGGCAGCATCTGGATCGCGGTACGGACCGGCTTCGCGACGCGCCCGGGCGGCTGGCGCCAAATCTATGGCGTGTCGCTGCTCGCCGGCATCGGCTTCACCATGAGCCTGTTCATCGGCGGCCTGGCATTTCCCGACCGTCCCGAGCTGATCGACCAGGTGAAGATCGGCGTGCTGGCCGGCTCGCTCCTGTCGGCGATCGCCGGCTATCTCGTCCTGCGCTCGGCGAGCACCGCCACCACCAGCACCGCGAATCCGCCGAGCGACAGCAGCGCCCCCACCCAGCCGGTCGACGTCCAGCCATAGCCGGCCGCGATGGCCAGCCCGCCCAGCCAGGGGCCGAGCGCGTTGGCGAAGTTGAACGCCGAATGGTTGAGCGAGGCGGCGAGCCCCTGCGCCTCGCCCGCCACGTCCATCAGCCGGGTCTGCAATACCGCGCCGAGCGCACCCAGGAATCCGATCGCGGCGATGTCGAGCGCCAGGCTCCACAGCTGGCCGGCGGCAAGGGGATAGAGCGCGAGCGCCACCGCGCTGCCCAGCAGCAGCGCCGCCGCCGTCGGCATCAGCGCGCGATCGGCGAACTTCGGCACGACGATGCTGCCGGCAGTCGCGCCGATGCCGAATATGGCGAGGACCACCGGGATCATGCCGGGCGCGGCGCCGGTCACTTCCAGCATGGTCGAGGCGACATAGGTGTAGACGCAGAACATCCCGCCAAAGCCGATCGCGCTGATGCCGAGCGTGAGCCACACCTGGCCGTTGGCGAGCGCGCCCAGCTCCTTGAGCGGGCTCGCCCCCCTTTGCGGCGGATCGCGGGGGGCAAGGGCCGCGACCAGCGCCACGGTCGCAAGTGCCAGCGCGCCGACCACCACGAAGCCCCAGCGCCAGCCCACGGCCTGGCCCAGCCAGTTGGCGAGCGGCACGCCCAGGATCGTCGCCACGGTGAGCCCCAGCATCACCCGCCCGACCGCCTGGGACCGCTTGTTGACCGGCACCAGCGAAGCGGCAACCAGGGCGGCCATGCCGAAATAGGCGCCATGCGGCAGCCCCGAAAGGAAGCGGAACAGCAGCAGCCAGCGATAGTCCGGCGCAAGCGCGCTCAGCGTGTTGAACAGCGCGAAGCCGGTCATCAGCAGGAGCAGCGTCAGCCGGCGCGACAGCTTGGCCGCCGCCACCGCGATCAGCGGCGCCCCCACGACCACCCCGAGCGCATAGGCGCTGATGACATGGCCGGCGCTGGGCACGTCGATCTTCAGCCCTTCCGCCATATAGGGTACCAGGCTCATCGTCGCGAATTCGGTGGTGCCGATCGCGAAGCCGCCCATCGCCAGCGCGAAATGGACGAGGCCGACATTGTGGGTGCGAGGAGCGGGGGCGTGCATGCGCCTCAAGTGCGTATGCTGCACTGCAGCGTCAACCCCCGGTGCGCGCATCCCGGGTTGCGCCGCCTGGCCGCCGCCCTTTCCGGCGCCCCGGCGATCGCCTATCCTGGCGCCATGCTCGCTGCCGCCCTCCTATCGCTCGCCGCGCCGGACGCCTGCGCTTCGGACTGGCGCCTGCTCTTCGCCAACGGACCCCAGGGCGAGGATGTCGCCGGAAGCCGCGCGGCGCTGATCGCGGCGGTGCGCCGCGGCAGTCCCTTGCGCGTCGGCTGGGGCGAAGCGGCCAAGGACGGCAGCTGGTCCGTCGAGGAATTCTCCAATGTCGGTTTCACCAACATCATGGGCGGCCGCGACCTGGTGGTGCAGCTGGAACCGGCGATGATCCAGAACGACTATCTCGACGCGAAGAAGGCCACGCTGCGCGCCGAGCCGCTGGAATGGCGCGCGATCATGTCCACGGACGGGCGCTTCGACGCGCAGATGACCGTGCCCGCCACGGGCAAGCTGTTCCGCACGCTGCGCCAGCGCACGCGGATCCATTGGTACGCGCTTGCGCCCGATCCGAAATGCGACGCGCGCGAAACAGTGAACTCGGCCCCGCCCGGGCGCGCGAACACCCTGGTCGAGAGCATCAAGCCGGTCGAATGACCGGGCCCGATCCCGCCGAGCCGGACAGGGCGCCGCATGGCGGATATGCACGCGGCACGCCGGGCTATCGGCGGCTGACGCTCGCGATGCTGTTCGCGGGCTTCTCGACCTTCTCGCTCCTCTATTCGGCCCAGCCGCTGCTGCCGCTGTTCGCCGACGAGTTCCGCCTCAGCGCGGAGGCGGCGAGCCTGGCCGTCTCGCTCGCCACCGGCCCGCTTGCGGTGGCGATCGTCGTCGCCGGCATGCTCTCCGACAAGCTTGGCCGGCGGCCGCTGATGGTGTTCGCGATGTTCGGCGCGGGATTGCTCACCACCCTGACCGGACTGGCGCCGGGCTGGAACGCGCTGCTGGCATTGCGCCTGCTCACGGGCATCGCGCTCGCCGGCATGCCGGCGGTGGCGATGGCCTATGTCAGCGAGGAGATCGAGCCCCATTCGGTGGGGCCGGCGATGGGCCTCTACATCGCCGGCAGCGCGATCGGCGGCATGGCCGGGCGGCTGGGGGTGAGCCTGCTCACCGAGCTGGTCGACTGGCGCTGGGGCCTGATCGGCGTCGGGCTGATCGGGCTGGCGATGGCCGAGGGCTTTCGCCGCCTCGCGCCGCCCTCGCGCCGCTTCGTGCCGCAGCCGATGCATCCGGGTGCGGTGCTGGCGGCGGGACGCGACCTGTTCCGGGACCGGGCGATGCCCCTGCTCTATGCCGAGGCGTTCCTCCTGATGGGGGTGTTCGTCACCATCTACAATTATGTCGGCTTCCGCCTGGTCGCGCCGCCTTTCGCCCTGGGCCATGCCGCGATCGGTGCGATCTTCCTGCTCTACCTGCTCGGCTCCGGGAGCTCGACCTGGTTCGGGCACCTGGCCGAGCGGCGCGGGCGGCGGCTGATCTTCTGGATCCCCACCGCGATGCTGCTGATCGGCACGGCGCTGACCGCATCTGCGCGGCTCGCCCTGGTGGTGGCCGGGATCGGCATCGTCACCATCGGCTTTTTCGGCGCCCACTCGATCGCCTCGAGCTGGGTGGGCCGGCGGGCGCGGGCGAGCCGGGGGCAGGCGGCGGCCTTCTACCTGTTCTTCTACTATATGGGATCGAGCCTGCTGGGCTCGGCGGGCGGCATCGCCTGGACCGGCTGGGGCTGGACCGGCGTGACGCTCTATTGCGGGGCGCTGACGTTGGTGGCGCTGGGAATCGCCGCAAAGCTGGCCACGGTGCCGCCGCTGGCGCTGCCCGAGGTTACACCGCCACGGCCGATGGGGGCGGATTGAGGCCGGCCGGTCAGTGGAAATGCCGCCAGGCGACGATCAGGGCGATCAACAGGCAGGTGAAGACGAGCAGCGCCAGGACAACCCGGTTGGGAAGCAGGAGCAGCAGATCGGACCAGTCGAACATCGCCTGGGGATGCCGCGATCCTCGCGCGTTCGCAACGCCCGCTACACGCCGAGCCATTCCAGCCCCGGTGGCAGCGCCTCTCCCGCGAAATCCACTTGCAGCACCCGCCGGCGCCCCGCGCCGCTGCTCGCGGCGGAGGCATGGACGATCGGCGTGGCGTACAGCCAGACATCGCCCGTATCGGCGAGGCAGCACGCGGTGCCGCAGCGTTCGACCACTGCCGCGAGCTCGCTCTCCGGAATACGGCCCAGCCGATGCGAGCCGGGCGCGATCAGCAGCGGCGCATTGTCCTGCGGCACCGGATCGAGATGGATCCGCATCGTCCGCATCGCCTCGATCAGCGCGAAGGGCGGTTCCACGTGGAGCAGCCCCTGCTTGACCGACCAGGGGCCGAATCCCGGCACCTCGCATCGCGCGCGCACCGCGATCGTCCGATCCTGATGCCAGCCGAGCGACCAGTTGGCGCCCGGGCTCTTGTCGAACAGGATCGCGCGGACCGGCCGCATGCCGGCAACCAGCCCGCCCAGCGCGGCGGGACCAAGCAATTCGGCCAAGCCCGGCACGCGATGCAGCCGGATTCCTGCGCGCTCGACAGGCTGGCTCGCGGCAAGCGCCGACAGCGCACCCAGAAAAGGGGCGGCCGCACCGGCAAGGTGCGCCGCCCCATCTTCGTTCAGCGAAAGCACCAGGCCTCAGAGCTTCTCGGTCAGCTCCGGCACGATCTTGAACAGGTCGCCGACCAGGCCGATGTCCGCCACCTGGAAGATCGGCGCGTCCTCGTCCTTGTTGATCGCGATGATCGTCTTGGAGTCCTTCATGCCCGCCAGGTGCTGGATCGCACCCGAGATGCCGATCGCGACATAGACTTCGGGCGCGACGATCTTGCCGGTCTGGCCGACCTGATAGTCGTTCGGGGCATAGCCCGCGTCCACGGCGGCGCGCGAAGCGCCGACGGCGGCGCCGAGCTTGTCCGCCAGCGGATCGATCTGCGCGTGGAACTGCTCCGACGAGCCGAGCGCGCGGCCGCCCGAGACGATCACCTTGGCGCTGGTCAGCTCCGGACGCTCGGACTTGGCGATCTCTGCGCCGGCGAAGGTGGAGAGGCCCTTGTCGCCCTCGCCGCTCACCGTCTCGATCGTGCCGCTGCCGCCGGTGGCCGCGGCCTTGGCGAAGGCCGTGCCGCGCACGGTGATCACCAGCTTCTTGTCGCTGGTCTGGACGGTGGCGATCGCATTGCCGGCATAGATCGGCCGGGTGAAGGTGTCCGCACCCTCTACCGAGAGGATGTCCGAGATCTGCATCACGTCGAGCGCGGCGGCCACGCGCGGCGCGATGTTCTTGCCGGTGGTGGTCGCCGGGAACAGCACCGCGTCGTGCGAGCCCATCAGCGACACGATCAGCGGCGCGACATTCTCGGCGAGGAAATGCTCGTAGGCGGCGTCATCGGCGACATGGACCTTGCCCACGCCCTCGATCGCCGCCGCCTGCTTGGCCACGCCGTCGACGCCCTTGCCGGCGACGAGGAGATGGACTTCGCCCAGCTTCGCCGCGGCGGTCACCACGGCAAGGGTGGCGTCCTTGAGGTTCTGATTGTCGTGCTCGACCCAAACCAGCGTCTTCATTTCGCCACTCCCAGCGCCTTGAGCTTCTCGACCAGCTCGTCGACCGAGCCCACCTTGACGCCGGCCGAGCGCTTGGCCGGCTCGACGACCTTGAGCGTCTTGAGGCGCGGCGCGACGTCGACGCCGTAATCCGCGACGGTCTTCTTCGCGACCGGCTTGGACTTGGCCTTCATGATGTTCGGCAGCGTCGCATAGCGCGGCTCGTTGAGGCGCAGATCGGTGGTGACGATCGCCGGCAGCTTGAGGTCGACGGTCTCGAGGCCGCCATCGACTTCGCGGGTGACCTGCACGCCCTGGCCGCCCAGCTCGACCTTCGAGGCGAAGGTGCCCTGGGGCCAGCCGAGCAGCGCGCCCAGCATCTGGCCGGTCTGGTTCGAATCGTCGTCGATCGCCTGCTTGCCCAGGATGATCAGCCCGGGCTGCTCTTCCTCGGCGACCTTGGCGAGCAGCTTGGCCACCGCCAGCGGTTCGACCTCGTCGTCGGTCTGGATCAGGATCGCACGGTCGGCGCCCATGGCGCGCGCAGTGAGCAGCACGTCCGACTCCGCCTTGGCGACGCCGATGGTGACCACCACCACTTCGGTCGCCGCACCCTTTTCCTTCAGGCGCACGGCTTCCTCGATCGCGATCTCGTCGAACGGGTTCATGCTCATCTTGACGTTGGCGAGGTCGACCCCCGTCCCGTCCGCCTTCACCCGCGGCTTCACGTTGTAGTCAAGCACCCGCTTGACCGGAACCAGCACTTTCATCGAAATCCTCTCCATCGCTGGAAGATCGGCAACACCGATCGCTAATGCCCGAGAATCGATTCAAGTCCAGCCCCAAAGCGCTTCCAGCATACCCGATCATCGAAAATGCCGCCCATATCGCCTTGTTACGGCAGCGCGACGAGTTCACCGCGAATTCAGGAAGGAACCTGCAATTTCGTGCAGGAAGGAGAGGGAATATGGGGAAATATCATGTGGCGCTCTGGGCGATGCTGGCGGTGACCGCCGCTACGGCACCAGCCTTTGCGCAGGATGCGCCGGTTGCCGCGGCCAAGGAGCAGGCCAAGCCCAAGGCGGGGACGCTCACCGGGCTGCCGGGCGCCGCGTCGTCCAGCTACGCACGCTGCGCGCCGGGCACGCCGATCGGCGGGATCGTGGTGAAGGGCGGGGTCAATCCGACCAAGCGGAGCGCCGAGCCCGAAGGCGCTTGCCCATCGGAAGAAGCGACGACTCGGACCATGCCGTCGCGCTTGTCGATGACGCCGACCACGATCAAGGCCGTCGCGCCGGCGGCGCCGCAATTGCTCAAGAAGAGCATCAGCGAGAAAGGCGTCAAGTAGACCGACGAGCGGGCCGCATCCGCGGCCCGCTTGCCGATCGGCGTCAGGCGGCGACCTTCTGGACTTCGGCGACGATCTTCTTCGCCGCGTCGCCCAGATCGTTCGCGGGAACGATGGCCAGGCCCGAATTGGCGAGGATGTCCTTGCCCTGCTGCACGTTGGTGCCCTCGAGGCGGACGACCAGCGGCACCGAGAGGTTCACTTCCTTCGCCGCGGCGACGATGCCCTCGGCGATGATGTCGCAGCGCATGATGCCGCCGAAGATGTTGACCAGGATGCCCTTCACCGCCGGATCGCTCAGGATGATCTTGAACGCCGCGGTGACCTTCTCCTTGTTGGCGCCGCCGCCGACATCGAGGAAGTTGGCCGGGAACATGCCGTTGAGCTTGATGATGTCCATCGTCGCCATCGCCAGGCCGGCGCCGTTGACCATGCAGCCGATATCGCCATCGAGCTTGATATAGGCGAGGTCGTATTTCGACGCCTCGAGCTCCATCGGATCCTCTTCGCTCTCGTCGCGCAGCTCGGCCAGGTCCTTGTGGCGGAACATCGCGTTCGAATCGAAGCCGACCTTGGCGTCGAGGACGAGCAGGTTGCCCTGCTCGGTCAGCGCCAGCGGATTGACTTCGATCTGCGCGGCGTCGGTGCCCTGGAAGGCGGCGAAGAGCGAGGCGGCAACCTTGGCCGCCTGCTTGCCCTGGTCGCCGGTCAGGCCCAGCGCGGCGGCGACGGCGCGGCCGTGATGCGGCATGAAGCCGGTCGCCGGATCGACGTCGAAGGTGTGGATCTTCTCGGGAGTCGAATGCGCGACTTCCTCGATGTCCATGCCGCCCTCGGTCGAGACGACGAAGGCGATGCGGCCGGTGACGCGATCGACGAGGAGCGCCAGGTAGAATTCCTTGGCGATGTCGGCGCCGTCGGTGATGTAGAGGCGGTTGACCTGCTTGCCGTGCTCGCCGGTCTGGATCGTCACCAGCGTGTTGCCGAGCATCTCGTGCGCGGCTTCGCGGACCTCGGCCTCGCTGCGGGCGAGGCGGACGCCGCCCTTGGCCTCGGGCGGGAGCTCCTTGAACTTGCCCTTGCCGCGGCCGCCGGCATGGATCTGCGCCTTCACGACATAGAGCGGCCCGGGCAGCCTGTTCATCGCCTCGACCGCCTGCTCGACGGTGAACGCGGCATAGCCGGCGGCGATCGGCGCACCGAACTTCGCGAGCAGTTCCTTGGCCTGATATTCGTGGATGTTCATGGGGAGCGCGCCCTCGTCATTTGTGGCGGGAAGGGGTTTGCGCGAGCCTTAAGCACGGCGCGCGCGCGAATCCAAATCTTTTCGGCGTAAACGCGATTGCGACGTAATTGCAATATGGCGATGAAGCCCCGCCCATGGCCACCCCGGACATGTTCCGGGACGACAGGATAGGGAGCTGGCCGGGCGACTCGCGTCTTCCGGCTGACGTATCGGCCCGGAACGCCTATCTACCCGCCATGTCCCTCTGGCTCGGCCTTGTCCTGTTCCTCGCCACCATCGCCGCGATGGAGGGCTTTGCCTGGACGATGCACCGCTGGGTGATGCACGGGCCGGGCTGGTTCCTCCACGCCAGCCACCACCGGCCCCGCAAGGGCCGGTTCGAATGGAACGACCTCTATGCCGTGATCTTCGCCATGCCCTCGATCCTGCTCCTGTACGGCGGGGTGCACGCGGGCTGGTGGCCGGGCCTTGCCTGGATCGGGGCCGGGATAGCCGGCTATGGCGCGATCTATTTCGGCTTCCACGACGTGATCGTCCATCAGCGGGTCCGTCATCGCTACGTCCCGCGATCCCGCTACATGAAGCGAATCGTCCAGGCGCACCGGCTGCACCATGCGGTCGAATCCAAGCATGGCGCGGTCAGCTTCGGCTTTCTGTGGGCGCCGCCCGCGGAGACGTTGAAGCGCCGGCTCAGGGCCAGGGCCGGTTTGGCCCGCTTCCGCGCCAACCCGGATTGACGCGGCCCCCGGCGCCGGACACATGCTTTGCGCCATGGAGCATCTGAACCTCTCCGAGTCCGAGTGGCGCAAACGCCTCACTCCGGAACAGTTTCACGTGCTGCGCGAGGCGGGCACCGAGCGGGCCTTTTCCGGCCACTACACCGACAACAAGGCCGATGGCCTCTATCTGTGCGCCGGCTGCAAGCTCGAACTGTTCGACAGCGCCGACAAGTTCGATTCGGGCTCGGGCTGGCCCAGCTTCACCCGGCCGATCGATTCGGAGAATGTCACCGAACATGCCGACACCAGCCATGGCATGCGCCGCGTCGAGCTGCGCTGCGCGCGCTGCGACGGGCATCAGGGCCATGTCTTCCCCGACGGGCCGCCGCCGACGGGCCTGCGCTACTGCATAAACTCGGTCGGCCTCGATTTCCGTTCACGTGGCGGCAACCAGAATGTCGCTACCAGCGAACCGAGCGGCGCCTGATCCTTGTGAGCGGGCCGAATAGGGCTTAATCGCACTCCCCCGATGCCATCGAAGAATTTGCCCACCGTGATCCGCACGCCCAAATGGCGTGACCTCTCCTTTTGGAAGCGAATCGCTTTCTGGATGCTGGTGAGCGGGGGTAGCCTGGCGCTGCTCGGCTTCATCGCGCTGCTGATCGCAGTCTATTCGACCAAGTCGACGCTGCCGAGCTTCGACGAACTCAAATCCTCGCCCAACGGCCAGATGATCCGCGTCCACGCGGCTGACGGCACCGTGCTGGTGTCGCTCGGGCCGAGCTATGGCGAATGGATCAAGTCCGACAAGATCCCGCAGGTGATGAAGGATGCGATCATCGCCACCGAGGATCGCCGCTTCGAATCGCATTGGGGCGTCGATCCCGTCGGCGTCGCGCGCATCTTCTGGCGCGCCAAGCAGCTGCACGACGAGGGCCGGCGCCTGCAGGGCGGCTCGACGATCACCCAGCAGGTGGCGCGCACCATCTTCCTGTCGAACAAGTACGATCTCGGCCGCAAGGTGCGCGAAGGCGTGATCGCGCTGGCGATGGAACGGAAGTTCACGAAGGACGAGATCCTCGAACTCTATCTCAACAAGGTCTATTTCGGCGGCGGCGCCTATGGCATCGACGCGGCGAGCCGGAAATTCTTCGGTCACCCCGCCACCAATCTCAGCCTGGCCGAAGCGGCGGTGATCGCCGGCCTGGTCAAGGCGCCTTCGCATTATTCGCCCACCGCCGATGCCGAGGCGGCGATCGGCCGCGCCAGCGTCGTGCTCGACCTGATGGCCGAGACCGGCAAGATCACGCAGAGCCAGGCCAAGGCCACCGATCCGCGCACCGTGGCGCTCGCCCCCGAGCCCCAGCAGAACAGCGTGCGCTATTTCACCGACTGGGCGCTGCCCCAGCTGGAAGTGCTGATCGACGAGACCGAGGCGCCGCTGGAGGTCTGGACCACGCTCGACCTCTCGATGCAACGCGCCGCCGACGACGCGGTCCGTGCCAACGCGCCCAAGAATGCGCAGGGCGCGCTGGTCAGCCTCGATCGCGACGGCGCGGTGCGCGCGATGGTGGGCGGCAAGGACTATGTCGCGTCCATCTACAATCGCGCGACCCAGGCGACCCGGCAGCCGGGCTCCGCGTTCAAGCTCTTCGTCTATCTCACCGCGCTGGAGGCCGGCCACAAGCCCGACGACATGGTGGTCGACGAGCCGGTGACGATCAACGGCTGGAGCCCGCGCAACAGCTCGGGCGCGTTCCGCGGCGAGATGAACATCCGCACTGCCTTCGCCTATTCGGTCAACACGATCGCGGCGAAGCTCGGCCAGGAAGTGGGCTTCGGCGCGATCGCCAACATGGCGCGCCGCTTCGGCATCACCACGCCCGTGGATACCCATCCGGCGATGGTGCTCGGCACTTCCGACGTCCGCCTGATCGACATGACCCGCGCCTTCGCCTCGGTGGCGAACAAGGGCGTGGCGGTGACACCCTATGGCATCACCCGAGTGACCGCGAACGGCGCGGTGATCTACCAGCATGAGGTGGATACCAGCCATGTCCTGGTCGCGCCCTATGTCGCCGCGCAGATGACCGACCTGATGCAGACCGCGGTCGCCACCGGCACCGGCCGCGCCGCGCAGATCGGCCGCCCGGTGGCAGGCAAGACCGGCACGACCACGTCGAACAAGGACGGCTGGTTCGTCGGCTTCTCCTCGGGCCTCACCACCGGCGTGTGGATGGGCCGCGACGACGCCAAGGTGGTCCCCGGCCTGCAGGGCGGTACCGCGCCGGCCCGCGCCTTTCACGACTTCATGGTCAAGGCAGTCGCCAAGCGCCCGGTCGAGCAGTTCGACACCCAGGTGACGTTGCCGGAGTACCAGCTCGACGAAGAGAATGCCGCCTATGCCGAGCCGGACAACGGCCTGTTCGTCGACCCGGACGGCAACCCGCTGCCCGAGGATCAGCAGCCGCGCGGGGACGGCACCGAGCAGGTCCAGCCCCCGCACGGCCAGGACGAGCAGCTCGACCAGGACTGGATCGACCGGATGACCGGCCGCAAGGCCCCCGCCCCGGCCCAGCGCGACCAGCGCGATACGCCGCGCGACGTACCTCGCCAGCCGGCCTCGCCGCCGCGGGGCGACGCGCCGCGCGGGGAGCCGCAATAGGCGCCCTGGGGAAGGGGAAGCCTTACCGGCCGTACCAGTGCAGCGCCGCGCCGTTGCGCTTGAGCCAGGCCCGTGCCCGCTCCGGATCGCCTTCGTACAGCTCCGCCACCACGCGGTGGAACGCCGGCGAATGATTCATGTGGAGCCGGTGCGCCACTTCATGCGCCACGGTCGATCGCCGCACATGGCTCGGCGCCAGCAGCAGCCGCCAGCTGTAACGGATCTGGCCCGAGGAAGCGCAGCTCCCCCAGCGCCCGCGCGGATCGCCGATCGAGACCTTGGTGACCGTAACGCCCGCGCGCTCGGCATATTCCGCCGTCTCCTCGCTCAACAGGTCGAGTGCCGCCTGGCGGAGCCAGCGCTCGATGCGCCGCTCCAGCCCCTCGCGCGGGCCGCCGCAGAACAGCCGGTCGCCGGCCAGACGCGGCGTGCGCCCGGCGCCGGTCGCCGGCCAGACGATCTCCACCTCGGCATCGCCGATCGGGATTCGCGCGCCCGGCGCGAACGGCCGCGCCTCGGGCATCTTCGCCTGCTGCGCCGCGATCCAGCCCTGCTGCTCGCGCGCCCAGTCCATGCCCTTCTTGAGCGAGGCGCGCGGCGGCAGCGTCAGCTTCACGCGGCCGGACCGCGGATCGACCGAGAGCCGCATCCGCCGCGCCCGGGCGTGACGGACCACCTCGATCTCCGGTTCGCTCAAAGCTCGCGGTCCACCAGATGGTGCTCGAAATCGACGACGTCGTCCTCGCTCACCGTCCAGCCGCGCGTCGACTGGCCGGCCGCATGGACCGATTCGGGATCGCCGCTCACCAGATAATGCCAATCGGGCAGGGGCTTGCCTTCGCCGCGCAGGCGATAGGCGCAGGTGGAGGGCAGCCATTCGATGTCGCGGACGTTGCGCGCGGTCAGCCGCACGCATTCGGGGACATAGGCATGGCGGTGCTTATAGTCGGAGCAGCGCCCCATCCGCCGGTCGAGCAGGCGGCAGGCGACATTGGTCGCCATCAGCTCGCCGGTCTCCTCGTCCTCGAGCTTGTGGATGCAGCATTTGCCGCAGCCGTCGCAAAGGGCTTCCCATTGCGCCCGGTCGAGCTTTTCCAGCGGCAGGTCTTCCCAGAATTTCCCGGTCATCTCACCCAATGGTCGAGCTGCTCCACCACGGCCGCAGCATCCTTCTCGATCGGCAGCGACGTGATCGGCTTGCCGTCCTTGTCCATCAGATAGGCAATCTGGCTGTGCCCTACCAGATAGGCGCCGTTCGGGCCGGCCGGTTCCTTCTTCGCATAGACCGCATATTGCTTCTCCACCGCCGCGATCGCCGCCGGGCTGCCGGTGAGGCCGACGATGCGATCGTCGAAGTTGCGCACGAACGCGCCGACCACCTTGGGCGTGTCGCGCTCGGGATCGACGGTGATGAAGATCGGCACGATCGCCTTGGCCTTGGCCGGCGCCTGCTTGTCGAGCGTCTTCATCGCCTGGCCGATCTTGAGCATGTCGTTCGGACAGATGTCGGGACACCAGGTATAGCCGAAATAGACGATGCGATATTTGCCGGCGAAATCGCTGTCGCGCACCGGCTTGCCGTCCGGATCGGTCAGCG
The DNA here is from genome assembly GCF_001899725.1 of Sphingomonas sp. 67-41. Lineage (NCBI taxonomy): Bacteria > Pseudomonadati > Pseudomonadota > Alphaproteobacteria > Sphingomonadales > Sphingomonadaceae > Sphingomonas > Sphingomonas sp. 67-41. Next base: position 508,846 of record NZ_MKWJ01000022.1, read on the forward strand.
TGAAGGGGCCGCCGATGCGGGCGCCGGCGAGCGGCGGTTCGCCCGGAGCGGCGCTGCAGCCCGAGACGATCAGTAGCAAAGGCGCAAGGGCCTGAAATATCCTGCTCATGGTATCGTCAGCCATGATCTGATAGTCCGGGGCTTGCAAGCACTGCCGCTATGGGGTTTGGGCAAGACATGAACGTTCGCGTATTGGGCGCCGCCGGCGCCGCCCTGCTGATGCTCGCCGCCGCGCCCGCATCGGCCCAGCAATTCTCCGACAGCTACAATTTCCTCAACGCCATCCGCGAGACGGACGGCACGAAGGTGAACAAGTATCTGGAGAACAAGTCGCTCCGCATCGTCAACACCAAGGATCGTTCGACCGGCGAGGGCGCGCTCCACATCGTGGTGCGGCGCAGCGATTCCACTTATCTGCGCGTGCTGCTCCAACAGGACGACATCAATCCGAACCTGCAGGACAATCGCGGCAATACCCCGCTGATCATCGCCGCCGAGCGTGGCTGGGGCGACGGCGTGCAGATTCTGCTCAAGTACGGCGCCAATGTGAACACGGCCAACACCAGCGGCGAGACGCCGTTGATCCGCGCCGTCCAGGTTCATGACATCGACGTCGCCCGCCAGCTCCTCGCCGCCGGCGCCAATCCGGACCGGACCGACAATGTCACCGGCAAGTCGGCGCGCGACTATGCCCGCGACGAGACCCGATATCCGCAGATCGCCAAGCTGCTCGCCGAAGCGCCCAAGGGCGGCAAGTCGGGCAGCGCGGCTCCGGCCGGCCCGAAGCTCTAGAACGCCGCTTCCGCGTCGGGATCGAGGATCTGGATGACCCGGCGCGCCGCGCGCCGGGCAAAGGCCAGCGTGCATTTCCGCCGTGTCGGCGCGGGCAGGGGGAATGTCGCCGCCTCGCGCATCACCGCCGCATCGTAGCGATCGGCGACGATCAGTCCCGCGCGCGCGGGCAGGAAACCCTCCTGCTCGAAGGGCCTGAGGTCGAACCCCTCGGGCACCGCCCAGAAGAAGCGATCGCAATGCGCGAGATAATCGGTCCATTTGCCGTCGCCGAGCAGATCGGCACGCGATACCTTGATCTCGACGATGACGATGTTGCCGCGCGAATCGATCGCCATCAGATCGGCGCGGCGGCCGCCCTCCAGCGGCACCTCGGCGAGCGCGACGCAATCGTGGCGGAGCAGCAGCCGAGTGACGCCGCGCGCGACATCGGCGGCGATCAAGGGCCCATCGGGCAGCGGGTCTTCCGGAATCGAAACGGCCGGGGAAGTCATCCCCGACCGTCTAGAACATTACGCGAACGCAGGGAAGCCCGCGACTCGCCTATCTTGGATTTCGGCACCGGGCCGGCGCCGCCAATCCGCCATCAACGATAGAAGACATGGTTGCCGACGGCGCCCACGCGCGCACGCTTCCAGCTCGGCTTCACATAGCGGGCATGGAAGTAGAGCGCTTCGGGCACGGGCGAATCCCACTGGTCCTTCATCGCGACCTGGGCCACGGCGAGCGCCTTCTTCCACTGGCCGTTGGCCGGCGGGGTGGGCAGCTTGCCGCCGCGGACGAAGGAAAACTGGCCGCGCTGGGTCACCACGCCGCAGACCGAGCGCGGGAAGCGACCCGATTCGGTGCGGTTGAGGATCACGTCCGCCACGGCGAGCTGGCCGGCGAGCGGCTCGCTCTTCGCCTCGTAATAGACGCTCACGGCGAGGCAGTTGAGCTCGCTGTCGAGCGACGCGGGCGCATCCTGCGCGGCCACGGCTTCGGTGAGCGAATTGAAATCTTCGTCGTCCGGATCCGCATTGGGGATCGGCTGGACGATCTCGGTCTTTTCCTGGATCGGAGTCGGCGCGGCCTGCGGGGCCGGCGCGGGAACCTGCTGGAGGTTCTGGACGTTGACCAGTTGAACCGGCGCATCTTGCGCGTCCGCGGTCATGTCGAGCGTGGCGGCATTCGCAAGTGCGCCAGCGCAAAAAGTCACGGCCGCGAAACCCGCGGCGCGATGGATGAACTTCATTAGGCTTCGTTGCTGTGCGGTTGGTGCGCGGCCGGCCCGTTTTCTGTATTGGACCGCCGGGCTTCCCCCCCGACTGCGTAACCGACCGACTTCACACCCCGGCAGGCACAACGCGATTGATAGTAGGGGCCGCCTTTCGCCGGCCGCGTCCTACATGTCAATTCATCGCGATCGTTTCAGCGGCGAAGCGTTCCGCATCCGCGATGTCCAGTTCCACTACCCAGAGGTCGGAATCGCGCGCGCGGCGCCGCCGCCAATAGGCCGTAACCTCGCCCTCGTCGGCGAATTGGTGTGGGCCCGAGGCGATCAGCGCGGGGTTTCCGTCGGGGCCCAGCCCACGCTCGACGAAGCGCGGATTGGCGCCCCGCTCGACCAGCAGGAGCAGTATCGCGCCGGCAGTCGCATCGCCCCTGGCCAGTACCATCGCACCGCCGCCGGCCCCTTCGGCACGGCGGATCAGCGCATTGACCAGCATGCCGGTGGCGATCCGCGCCATCAGCCCTGGCGATATCCGGGAAGCGAGGCGAGCGGGATGCGCGAACGCATGAAGGTGCCGGTGCCGCGCGCCGCTTCCTCGCCGGTCGCGTCGATCAGCCGGGCCTCGCCGACGAACACGCGCCGCTGCCCGCTCACCCAGCGCCCTTCCGCCACCACCGGCCCGGGGCCGAGCGGCTTGGTGAACAACAGGTTGAACTGCGTCGTCAGCACGAAGCGATCGGTGACCAGGCTGTTCACCGCATAGAAGGCGGCATCGTCGAGCATCTTGAAATAGCTCGTGCCATGCGCCGCGCCGGCCGCATGGAAATAGCGCTCGTCGATGGTGAAGCGGATGCGCGCGACGCCACCTTCCGGGATTTCGAGCACGGACTCGAACAGCCGGTTGATCGGTGCCGCGGCATAGAGCGATTCGAGCGCGCGGAAATGCGCCGTCGCCCCGACGGGCTCCTCAGGCTGCGTCACGCGCCTCCACGCCCGCGAGCAGCGCATAGAGTGCATCGCGCGATCCGGCGCCGCGCAGCTTGGCGGCGATCGCCTTGTCGCGCAGACAGCGCGAGACGCAAGCCAGGGCCTTCAGATGCTCGGCACCCGCGCCCACCGGCGAGAGCAGCATGAAGACGAGGTCGACGGGCAGTTCGTCCACCGCGCCGAAATCGACCGGCTTGTCCAGCCGCACGAACACGCCGCAGACGCGGCGGATCGCGTCCAGCTTGCCGTGCGGAATGGCGATGCCGGCGCCGAAGCCGGTCGAGCCCAGCTTCTCGCGCTCGGAAAGGGTTTCGGAAACGGCACGCGCGTCGAGACCATAAGCCTCGGCTGCGGTGGCACCCAGCGCCGCGAACAGCGCCTTCTTGCTGGCAACACTCACGCCGGAGAGCACTGCCTCCGGCACGAGCAATTCAGTGATGGTCGTCATCGATATTCCAGTTGAGGTCCGCCCCCCGGGGCCTGCCTTTAATACTCAGGCGGCACGATTGGGTTCCACCCATCCGATGGTCCCGTCGCCGCGCCGATAGACCATGTTATGGGCACCTGTCGCGCTATTTCGGAAAAGCAGCGCATTGGTGTTCCGCAGATCGAGCATCATGACCGCATCCGAAACCGTGGCATCGGGCACGTCGACCCGAGTCTCCGCGATGATCAGCGGCGCATCGACCGGCTCGTCCTCGTCCACCGTCTCCTGGAAAAGGGTGTAGCCGGCATTGTTGTCATAGGCGCCGTTCTCGGCGAACGCATTGACCACGCCGTTCTGGCGGTCCTTCAGCCGGCGGGTGTAGCGGCGCAGCTGCTTGTCGATCCGGTCGGCTGCGCCGTCGAACGCGCCATGGGCCTCCATGCCCTTGTTCGTCGCCTTGAGGACAAGGCCCTGGGTGACGTGCATCACGATGTCACAGGTGAACCCGTTGTCGTGCGGCCCCTTGCCGAAGGTCGCCTGGGACGAGATCGCGCGCGAGAAATACTTGCCCGCAATCCCCTGGAGCCGTTCGTTGACCTGCGCCTTGAGCGCGTCGCCGGTCTCGACCTGATGCCCAGAAACCCGGATGTCCATTGTTCACCTCCACTTTGTACCGAGGACCCCGGCTGGTGCGGGTCCGAACCGATCAACCGCCGGCAAATGCCGGGAGTCAACTGGCCGGGGCGACGCCCCAGAGCGGGTCCTCCATCTTAGAGAGAAAGGCCGCGTGGCGTTCGAGTTCCGCCGCGCTGGCGCTAAATTGGCGTGCCGGGCGCGCATGTCCGCGCGCCGGCGCCTCGACCATCGTCTCGCGCGCCACCGGCGCGTCCACCGCCAGGCCCAGCGTGATCTGCCGCCCGCCGGTAAGCTCGACATAGACCTGCGCGAGCAGCGAAGCGTCGATCAGCGCGCCGTGCAGCGTGCGCTGGGTGAGATCGATGCCGTAGCGGGTACACAGCGCATCGAGCGTGTGCTTGGCGCCCGGATGCCTGACGCGCGCGATCGCCAGCGTGTCGACCATGCGGCCCAGGTCGACGATCGGTCGGCCGCTGCGGGTCAGCTCGCCATTGATGAAGCCGAAGTCGAAATTGGCGTTGTGCGCGATCATCGGGCTGTCGCCGATGAACTCCAGCATGTCCTCGACCACGTCCTCGAACAACGGCTTGTCCGAGAGGAACACGTCCGACAGGCCGTGGACGTTGAACGCCTCGATCGGCATCGGGCGCTGGGGATTGATATAGGCGTGGAAGGTGCGGCCGGTCATCACGCGGTTGAGCAGCTCGACGCATCCGATCTCGACCAGCCGGTCGCCACCCGAGAAGCTGAGCCCGGTGGTTTCGGTGTCGAACACGATTTCACGCATGGGAACCTTATCCTCCCACGCGGCCCGCTAGGCAAGCGATGACATCACGGACCACCGCGCGCGTCTCCCCGATCGGCACGCCGGTGGGGATCACGAAATCCGCGCGCGCGCGCTTTTCCGAGTCGGGCAGCTGACGGGCGAGGATCGCCTCGAATCGCGCCGCGGTCATGCCCGGGCGGGCGAGCACGCGTTCGCGCTGCACCTCGGCCGGCGCGGAGACCACGGCAATCCTGTCGACATGGCGCCAGCCGCCCGCCTCGAACAACAAGGGCACGTCGAGCACGACCAGCGGCGCATCGCGATTCGCCTGGAGAAAGGCCTCGCGCATCTCCGCCACCGCGGGATGGAGGATCGCCTCGAGCCGGGCAAACGCGCCGGGGTCGGCAGTCACCGCTTCGCGCAACAGCGCGCGGTCCACCCCGAGATCGCCGGTGGTGCCCGGGAATGCCGCCTCGATCGCGGCGAGCGCGGCACCTCCCGGCCCCTGGAGCCGATGGACCTCGGCATCGGCATCGAACACCGGCACGCCGTCTTCCGCGAACATCGCCGCTACCGTCGACTTGCCCATGCCGATCGACCCGGTGAGGCCCAGGATGATCGCGGGGCGGGTGATCATGACGTCAGCAGAAGCGCGCGCAGTTCCGCATCGCGGTCGCGCGGGGGCTCGGCACCAAAGAACAGCTCGAAGGCGAGCGCGGCCTGGCCGACCAGCATCTCGAGCCCGTCCACCGTGTCGAGATCGCGGTCGCGCGCCTGGGCAAGGAGATCGGTCTCAAGCGGGGCATAGACTGCGTCATAGACCACCGCGTCCTCGGGCAGCGGCGACAGGTCGATTTCGAGCGGCGGCTGGCCGACCATGCCGAGCGCGCTGGCATTCACCAGCAGCGCGGCCGGCGGCAGCTTGGCCAAAAGGGGAAGCGCCTCGCCCTTGATCCCGAACCCGGAGAGCAGGGCCGCGCCCTTGAGCACGTTGCGGTTGAGCAAGGTCACTCGGCCGATGCCGACCTTGGACAGTGCGAACAGGATCGCCCGCGCCGCGCCGCCCGCGCCGATCACCACCGCATGCCTGCCCTCGAGATCGAGGCCGGCGATCGGTGCGTAGAAGCCGCCGGCATCGGTGTTGGTGCCGATCAGCGCGCCGTCCTCGGCCCGCACCACCGTGTTGATCGCGCCGATCGACTGGCGGATGCCGCCGCGATCCTCGACGAATTCGAGCGCGGCCTGTTTGTGGGGCAGGGTGATGTTGCAGCCGCGCCAGTCGGGATCCGCCCTGCGCGATTCGAAATAGCCGGCCAGTTCCTCGGGCTTCACATGGGCGCGGCGATATTCGGCCGCGATGCCGAGCTGTCCCAGCCAGAAACCGTGGATCAGCGGCGACTTGGACTGGGCGATGGGGTCGCCGATCACTTCGGCATAGGCTGTCATGACGTCAATATTCCTCGGATGCGCAGATAGTCGAGGATCGGCAGCAGCGGCATGCCGAGGATGGTGAAGTGGCTGCCCTCGGTCCGGCTGAACAGCTGGACGCCGGGGCCCTCGATCCGGAAACAGCCGACGCAACCGGCGATGGCGGGCCATTCCATGTCGAGATATTCCGCGATGAACGTCTCGGAGAGCGGGCGGACGTGCAGCCGCGCGCGATCGACATGGCGCCACACTGCCCGGCCACCCTCGGCGATCACCGCGGCGCTGTAGATGTCGTGCGTCCGGCCCGACATGCGGCGCAGATGATCCGCCGCCTGCTCGCGGCTTTCGGGCTTGTCGAGCAGCGAGCCGTCGTCGAGCGCGACCAGCGAATCGCCGCCCAGCACCAGCGCGCCCGGCACGAGGCCGGAGACCTTGAGCGCCTTCAGCTCGGCCAGCGCATCGGCCAGGTCGCGCGGGGAAATGCCGCCGGCGACCAGCGACTCCTTGGCCGAGGCTTCGTCGACCTGTGCCGTCACGGCTTCATGCGGCACGCCGGCATCGTTGAGCATGGCGCGGCGCGAAGCGCTTTGCGAGGCGAGCACCAGCTTCATGATCTTCCCTTTTCGAGCGTCCGTTCGTTGCACAGCTGGATGATCGCCGCGGCAGTCTCCTCGATCGAGCGGCGCGTCACGTCGATCACCGGCCAGCCATTGTCGGCGAACATCCGCCGCGCATAGGCGACTTCGCGCGTCACCGCGTCCTGCTCGACATAGCTGGTCTCGGTCGCCTGGTTCAGCGAGAGCAGCCGGTTGCGGCGAATCTGGATCAGCCGGTCGGCACTCGTGGTAAGGCCGACGATCAGCGGATGCTTGAGGTCGAACAGCTCCGGCGGCGGCGGCGATTCGACCACGATCGGGATGTTGGCGGTCTTGTAGCCCCGGTTCGCCAGGTAGATCGACGTCGGCGTCTTGGACGAGCGCGAGACGCCGGCCAGCAGGATGTCGGCTTCCTCCCAATCCTCGGCGAGCAGCCCGTCATCGTGCGCGATGGTGAACTGGATCGCGTCGACGCGCGCGAAATAGGCGGCATCCAGGGTATGTTGCCGCCCCGGGCGCGCCTTGGCTTCTTGGCCGAGCAGGTTGGAGAGCGCATGGTTGACCGGATCGAGCGGCGCGATCGCCGGCAATCCCATCGCCCGGCAGCGACTCTCCAGCGTGCGGCGGATCTCGGGATTCACCAGCGTGTAGAGCACCAGCCCCGGATTCTGGGCGATTTCCTGCAGGATCCGCTCGAGATGCGCTTCGCTACGCACCATCGGCCAGAAATGCCGCAGCGTCTCCACATCGTCATATTGGGCCAGCGCCGCCTTGGCGATGTTCTCCAGCGTCTCGCCGGTGGAATCGGAAAGGAGGTGGAGATGGAGACGCATCAGGCCGTGAGTGAATCTGTGGAGAACATGCCGCACAGCCACTAGCGCAACCGGGCGCACGAACCAATCGGGTCAGTTTGACGACTCCGGCTGGTGATTCGTCCACATGCCCGTCCCCAGCTTGTGATTCCGATCCACAGCCTGTTGAAAACGGGGACGGCGCCGGCGAATCCGGAGACTCCCGAGGGCCCGCCGGAGTCAATCTGTTGGCAAGTCGCGGACGAATGCATAAGCCCCGGTTTCCACGCGCCAACAGACTCCAACAATTCCTAGATTCTCTTTTAATAGTTTTAGGACCGAGGCCCTGATCGTCCCCCGAACCAAGCCGTTGCTCGAGACGCTGAAGGGCGTTCGACAGGAAGTGCCGCCCATATGGCTGATGCGCCAGGCGGGCCGCTATCTGCCCGAATATCGCGCGCTCCGGGCCGAGAAGGGCGGATTCCTCGAACTGGCGCTCGATCCGCAGGCCGCCGCCGAGATCACGCTCCAGCCGATCCGCCGCTTCGGCATGGACGGCGCGATCCTGTTCTCCGACATATTGATGGTGCCGATGGCGCTGGGCCAGAAACTCTGGTTCGAAACCGGCGAGGGGCCGCGGCTGGCACCGACCGTGACGTCGCGCGACGTCCTGGATGCCCTTGAATCGCGTCCTGAGGCCCTGCAGCCGGTGTACGAGACCGTCCGGCAGGTACGGACTACCCTCGACCCGCGCGTGACCTTCCTGGGCTTCGCAGGCAGTCCCTGGACCGTCGCCACCTATATGATCGCAGGGCAGGGCAGCCGCGAGCAGGCGGAGGCACGTCGGCTGGCCTATGCGGATCCCGGACTCATGCAGGCGCTGGTCGATCGCATCGCCGACTGCACGATCGACTATCTGAACGCCCAGATCGATGCCGGCGTTGAAGCGGTGCAGCTGTTCGACAGCTGGGCCGGCAGCCTCTCGCCCGAGCAGTTCGAACGCTGGGTGATCGCTCCCACCGCCCGCATCGCGGCGGCGGTGAAGGGCCGGGCGCCGGTGATCGGCTTCCCCAAGGGCGCCGGCGGCAAGCTCCCCGCCTATGCCCGCGAGACCGGTGTCGATGCGATCGGGCTCGACGAGACGGTCGATCCGGCCTGGGCCGACGGCGTGCTGCCCGACGATCTCCCCGTGCAGGGCAATCTCGATCCGCTGGCGCTGATCGCCGGGGGCGAGACGCTCGATCGCGCGGTCGAGCGGATCCTTTCGGCCTTTCCAAGCCGCCCGCATGTGTTCAATCTCGGCCACGGCATCCAGCAGGACACGCCGATCGCGCATGTCGAGCGGCTGCTGGCGCGGATCAGGAGGGGTTGATGGCAGCCCGCGAGCGGAGGCGAGCATGACGGGATTCCTGGGCGGGGCCTATCTCTGGGTCAAGGCGTTCCACATCATCTTCGTGATCTTCTGGATGGCCGGCCTGTTCCTGCTGCCGCGCTATCTCGTCCATCACCAGGAGGCGCTCGGCACGCCGGAAGCCGCGGCCTGGACGAAGCGCGAGACGCTGCTCCGCCGGATGATCCTCACGCCCTCGATCGTGATCGTCTGGCTGCTCGGACTCGCCCTTGCTGCCAATCTCGGATTGTTCGAAGGTGGCGCCGGCCTGGGTTGGCTGCATGCCAAGCTATTGATCGTATTGCTTCTTTCCGGATTTCACGGCTGGGCGGTCAGCTATTCGCGCAAACTCGCCAATGGTCGCGGACCGATCCCCGCGCGGCGGCTGCGCATGCTGGGCGAATTGCCCGCGCTGGCAGTGATCGCGATCGTCATCCTGGCGGTCGTGAAGCCCTTCTGACGGCCAACGTAACATAATTGCGCCAGGCTTCCGTCTCCCGCAAGATGAGGCTTGCCGCAAAAGCGTGATGCAGGCCGCCGAGACCGGTTGACTTGGCCTTGGGCCATACCTAATTCGGCGTTGTGGTCCGGGTCACCGGGCCATCCCTCCTCCAAGCATCGTTATTCGCGCGCGACCGTACCGCCGACCGACGCTCCCTCCCAGGCAATCCAGGCACCCGGACTCCCAATGCATCTCAAGGACCTCAAGAAGAAAGCCCCCGCCGAACTGGTCTCGATGGCCGAAGAGCTCGGCGTCGAGAGCGCTTCGACTTTGCGCAAGCAGGATCTGCTCTTCGCGATCCTCAAGGCACAGGCCGAGCAGGGCGACCAGATCATGGGCGAGGGCACGATTGAAGTGCTGCCCGACGGCTTCGGCTTCCTGCGCAGCCCCGAGGCGAATTATCTCGCCGGCCCCGACGACATCTATGTCTCGCCCAACCAGGTCCGCAAGTTCGGCCTGCGCACCGGCGATACGGTGGAAGGCGAGATTCGCGCGCCCAAGGACGGCGAACGCTATTTCGCGCTCACGCGCCTGGTCTCGGTCAATTTCGACGATCCCGATGCGGTCCGCCACCGCGTCAACTTCGACAACCTCACGCCGCTCTATCCCGAGCAGAAGCTGACGCTCGACAGCCTCGATCCGACGATCAAGGACAAGTCGGCGCGCGTGATCGACATCGTCGCGCCGCAGGGCAAGGGCCAGCGCGCGCTGATCGTGGCGCCGCCGCGCGTCGGCAAGACCGTGCTGCTCCAGAACATCGCCAAGGCGATCACCGACAATCACCCCGAGGTCTTCCTCATCGTGCTGCTCATCGACGAGCGCCCCGAGGAAGTGACCGACATGCAGCGCAGCGTGAAGGGCGAAGTGATTTCCTCGACCTTCGACGAGCCGGCGCAGCGCCACGTCCAGGTCTCCGAGATGGTGATCGAGAAGGCCAAGCGCCTGGTCGAGCACAAGAAGGACGTGGTGATCCTGCTCGATTCGATCACGCGCCTCGGCCGCGCCTACAACACGGTGGTGCCGTCGTCGGGCAAGGTGCTCACCGGCGGCGTCGACGCGAACGCCCTGCAGCGCCCGAAGCGTTTCTTCGGTGCCGCGCGCAACATCGAGGAAGGCGGTTCGCTCTCGATCATCGCCACGGCGCTGATCGACACCGGCAGCCGCATGGACGAAGTGATCTTCGAAGAGTTCAAGGGCACCGGCAACTCGGAAATCGTCCTCGACCGCAAGGTGGCCGACAAGCGCATCTTCCCGGCGCTCGACGTCGGCAAGTCGGGCACCCGCAAGGAGGAGCTGCTGGTCGACAAGTCCAAGCTCACCAAGATGTGGGTGCTGCGCCGCATCCTCATGCAGATGGGCACCGTCGATGCGATGGAATTCCTGCTCGACAAGATGAAGGATTCGAAGACCAACGAGGACTTCTTCGACAGCATGAACCAGTGATCGTCCGGACCCCTCCTTTCCAGGGAGGGGGCATGGCGGGATTGGGAAAGGCCGGGCGCGATGCCCGGCCTTTTCTTTTGCCGGCGTCGCGCTAGGGCTTAGCGATGCTCGACTTGCTTCTCAGCGCCGCCACGGCCGGTATGGGTTCTCCGCTCGATATCTGGAACCACATCGTCGCCGACTTCTCGAATCTCGGCGATCCGTCCGCGCTCGCCGCCTTCGGCTCGGTGCTGATGATCGACCTGGTGCTGGCGGGCGACAATGCGATCGTCGTCGGCGCGCTCGCCGCGGGCCTGCCGGCGGACCAGCGCAAGAAGGTGATCCTGATCGGCATCGGCGCGGCGCTCCTGCTGCGTATCCTCTTCGCGCTGATCGTCAGCTGGCTGATGGGGATCGTCGGGCTGATCTTCGCGGGCGGGCTGTTGCTGCTCTGGGTAAGCTGGAAGTTCTGGCGCGAGATCCGCGAGGGCGGCCCGCATGCCGATGAAGTCGAATCGGGCCTGAAGCCGGCCAGGAGCTTCGCCGCCGCGGCCTGGGCGGTTGCCGTGGCCGATGTCTCGATGAGCCTCGACAACGTCCTCGCCGTGGCCGGTGCCGCACGCGAGCATCCGGGTATCCTGGTCGTCGGCCTGCTGCTCTCGGTCGCGCTGATGGGCATCGCCGCGAACCTGATCGCCAAGCTGATCAACCGCTATCCGTGGATCGCCTATCTCGGCCTCATCGTGATCGTCTTTGTCGCCTTCCGGATGATCTATGAAGGCTGGGTGGGCACGCACGGCACGCCGGGGATCGCCAGCTTCTTCTGAGGAACGGGCCGGATGTCCTTGCAATGGCCCTGGACATCGTTGCTGGCGGTCATGGCAGTGGTGTCTTGGATCGTTGTCTTTCGGTTCGGGATAGGGAGGCCGGCCAAGCGCCCATCGCTGAAACGGCCTCTCGCATTTGAAGCCGATCCCCTGATCGCTGCGCACGCGATGCTTGCAGGCTTCTGGGCGCATGGCGGCGACCATCCGGCACCCCATGCGGATGCGGAGACGGCGGTGCTGGGCCTCGAGCGCCGCTATGGTATCGTGCTGCCCGCAGACTTTCGCGCCTATCTGTTGTACGTGGCGCCGAAGGAAGATCATTGGGATGACGGGGACGCCATTTGGTGGCCACCCACCAGAATCCGGAACATCCCCGAAGAATATGCGCATGCGCTCGACAACCCGGCCGTCGCGGCCAAGGCGGAGCGTTGTCTGTTCTTCGCGGATTACATGATCTGGTTCTGGGCCTGGATCATCTGCTGCGAAGAGGGCGAAGACTATGGCCGGATCGCCGTTATCGCCGCGGGCGAGCGCTGGGTCGCCGACAGCTTCACCGACTTCGTGAAAGCCTATGTCGCTGACCCGATGTCGGTGTGCTGAGGCACTCGCAAATGGCTCGCCTCAGCACATGAATCTCAGTTTCTTACGATAGATTCCTCGCAAAGAACTCGGCCGTCCGCCCATCGGCCAGTTTCGCGGATTCGTCTGAGCGGCGCTTGCCGAAGGTATCGGCGAAGCCATGGTCCTCGCCGGGATAGTCGAACAGGGTGACCTTGGGGTGGTCGTCCAGTCCCGCATGCATCGCCGCCTGAATCTGGGGATCGACGAAATGATCGGCCTGCGGAATGTGGAGCAGGACCGGATGGGCGATGCCGTGCTTCTCGCCGAGCAGATTGTCGATCCCCACGCCATAATAGCCGACGCTTGCATCGCTGTCCGTCCGGGTCGCGGTCATGAACGCCAGGCGGCCGCCCAAGCAGAATCCCACCACGCCGACCTTGCCGCCATCGCCGAGCAGCGCCCGGGCGCGCTTGATCGTCGCCTCGATGTCGCGAATGCCGGCGTCCTGGTTGAACTTGCCCATCAGGCCCAGTGCCTGCTGGAACTGTTCCGGCACGTCGGGATCGAGCTGGATGCCGGGCTCCAATCGCCAGAACAGGTCCGGCGCGAGGCTCAGATAGCCCTTGGCCGCCCAATCGTCGCACTTCCGGCGAATGCCCGGGTTCACGCCGAAAATCTCCTGGATCACGATGATCGCGGCGCGTGGCCTACCCTCAGGATGCGCGACATAGGCCTGGAAGCTGCCGCTCCCGTCGATCGTGTCGATGCTGATCGTCTCGCTCATGGCAATGTCCTTCCGGCGTGGTGCCGCTCGAGATCGAACGGCCAGGATCTGATCTTCGGTCCGCAATTGGCCGGGTCGCCGGCCTTCATCGGCTCGGTTCCGGCCGATGGGCGTTGCGATGACGGCATGGTCGCGCGCATAGATGGGCTCGAACTAGCAGCCGCGGTGCTGCCCGCGCAACGGAGACGGCCATGAAGATCAATGTCGAGGTGGATTGCACCCCCGAAGAGGCGCGTCGCGCAATGGGGTTGCCGGACCTCGCCCCGGTGCATGAACGCTATGTGGCGATGATGGTGGATGCGATCGACAAGCAAGGCAGTCCCGAAGCGTTTCGCGCGATGCTGCAGAGTTGGGCGCCGATGAGCGAGGCCGGCATGGGCTTCTGGCGCGCGATGTTCGATGCCGGGAGCAAGACCGAGAAATAATGGACACGATCTACGCGGTCTCGAGCGGCGCGCTTCCCGCCGCGATTGCCGTGCTGCGCGTGAGCGGGCCGTGCGCTTTCGATATGGTGCGCGATTTCGCCGGAGATCTGCCTGCGCCGCGCCGCGCTGCGGTGCGGGCCCTGCACGATCCCGCCGATGGCAGCTTGCTCGATCGCGCGCTCATCCTCTGCTTCCCGGGTCCGCGCAGCGCGACGGGGGAGGATCTTGCCGAACTCCATCTCCATGGCGGCCGCGCGGTGGTCCGCGCAGTCGAGGCGGCGCTGGCTGGCCGATCCGGGCTCCGACCGGCCGAGCCGGGTGAATTCACCCGGCGGGCGCTGTTGCACGGCCGGATCGACCTGAGCGAAGCCGAAGGGCTGGGCGACCTGCTGATGGCCGAGACCGAAGCGCAGCGCCGGTCCGCGATCCGATCGGCGGAAGGGGCGGTTCGCCGGGCAGTCGAGGGCTGGACCGACCGGCTGTTGATGCTTGCTGCGCGCGTCGAGGCCGAGCTCGATCACAGCGATGAGGACGATGTCGCCGATGCCGCACTGCTTCCGGCGCTCCGATCCGGTGCCGCGGCGCTGGCGGAGGATATCGAGGCAGTGGCGGATCGCCCGCCGGTCGAGCGATTGCGCGACGGGATCCGCGTCGTGCTCGCGGGGCCACCCAATGCCGGCAAGTCCTCACTACTCAATAGGATGATCGGGCGCGACGCGGCGATCGTCTCGCCGATCTCGGGCACGACCCGCGATCGGATCGAGGCGCCGGTGGTGCGGGGCGGGACCGCCTGGCTGCTTATCGATACGGCAGGATTGGCGGCACTGCCCGGCGACGAGATCGAAGCGATCGGCATTGCGCGGGCCCAGGCAGCGCAAGCCGAGGCGGATATCCTGCTCTGGCTGGGGGACGAACCGCCACCGGAACATGCGCACTGCCTCTGGCTCAATCCGCGCGCGGACCTGCCGGGGCGTATGGCGGCGGCGGATCGGCTGTCGCTGTCGTCGCTTACGGGCGAGGGGCTGGATGCGCTGTGGAGTGCGATGGCGCAGCTTGCCGCCGATATGCTCCCGCCGACCGACCAGATGGCGCTCAACGCTCGTCAGCGTGCGCTTTCCCGGAATGCTGCCAGCGCGTTGCGGGCCGCCCAGCGGGAGGAGGATCTGCTCCTGATCGCGGAGCAGCTGCGCAGCGCGATGCGCGCGTTCGATGCCATCACCGGGCGGGCAGGGGTGGAGGCGATGCTGGACGCGCTGTTCGCGCGATTCTGCATCGGCAAATAGGCTGTTCCACGTGGAACGCTTTTGACGCGGCCGTGCGCTTTCTGTAGCGCGCGGCCAATGGATTTCGATGTCATCGTCATTGGCGGCGGGCACGCCGGCACCGAAGCGGCTGCCGCTTCGGCCCGCCGCGGCGCGCGCACGGCATTGCTCAGCTTCGACCTGACGAAGCTGGGAGCGATGTCGTGCAACCCGGCGATCGGCGGATTGGGCAAGGGGCATCTGGTTCGCGAAGTCGATGCGTTCGACGGGTTGATGGCTCGCGCCACCGACGCCGCCGGCATCCATTATCGCATGCTCAACCGGTCCAAGGGCACTGCCGTACAGGGCCCGCGCGTCCAGGCCGACCGGCGGCGCTACGCCGCGGCGATCCAGAAGATGCTCGCCGGGCAGCCTGATCTCATGCTCGTCGCGGGAGAGGCGGAGGCGCTCGAGCTGGACGGGGGTGCCGTTGCCGGAATCCGCCTGGCGGATGGTAGGCTGCTTTCCTGTCGCGCCGTGGTGCTCGCCACCGGCACTTTCCTTGGCGGGCGTATCTTCCGCGGCGAGGAGCGCGAGACTGGCGGCCGGGTAGGCGAGGGTTCCGCAATCCGGCTTGCCGAGCAGCTGCGCGGGCTGAACCTCCCCATGGCCCGGCTCAAGACCGGCACGCCCCCCCGTCTCGATGGCCGCACCGTGGACTGGGCGCGGATCGAGGAGCAGCCTTCGGATGCCGATCCCTGGACCATGTCGCCGCTCACGCCGCGCCGCATGCTGCCCCAGCTCCATTGCGGCGTCACGCGCACCACCCATGCCACGCATGACGCGATCCGTGCCGGGCTCGATCGTTCGCCGCTGTTCACCGGCGCGATCGACGCACAGGGTCCGCGCTATTGCCCCTCGATCGAGGACAAGATCCATCGCTTCGGCGATCGCGACGGCCACCAGATCTTCCTCGAGCCGGAAGGTCTGGATACCCATTTGATCTATCCGAACGGCATGTCGACTTCGCTGCCGGTCGATGTGCAGAGGGCGATGGTCAATTCGATCCCGGGGCTGGAGCATACTGCGATCGTGACTCCCGGCTATGCCGTGGAGTACGACCATATCGATCCACGCGCGCTGGATGCGACCCTGGCCTTGCCGGCGATCCCCGGCTTGTGGTGCGCCGGCCAGATCAACGGCACCACTGGCTATGAGGAAGCAGCGGGGCAGGGCTTGGTCGCCGGGCTCAACGCCGCCGCCCATGCCCGCGGGCTCGCGCCGCTGATCCTCGATCGCGCGACTTCCTATCTTGGGGTCATGGTGGACGACCTTGTGCTGCAGGGCGTCACCGAGCCCTATCGCATGCTCACTGCCCGCGCCGAGTTCCGCTTGCGCCTGCGGGCCGACAATGCCGGGTCGCGCCTCGGCCCGATTGCCGCCGGGCTGGGCGCGCTTGGGCCCGAGCGGCTTGCCTGGCTCCACGCTCGCGAGCGGGGCAGGGCTGGACTGGATGCGGCCTTCGCGGTGGAGCGCACTGCCAGCGCGCTGGCGGCCCGGGGTGCCACGGTCGCGCAGGACGGCGCGCGTCGCCCGGCGCGCGAATGGCTGCGCTTCCCCGGTATCGAGCTCCAGCATCTGGACATCCACCCGGAGGCCGATCCCGACCTGCTCGCCGAGTATGTCGAGGATGCCCGCTATGCGCCCTATCTCGAGCGCCAGGAGGCCGAAGTGGCTCAGCTACGCGCCAATGATGCCGTGAAGCTGCCGGCGGCCATGGATTTCACCGCCATTGCCGGCCTCTCCAACGAGATGGTCGAGAAGCTCAGCGCCTCGCGGCCGGAGACGATTGGCGCCGCCGCCCGCATTCGCGGTATTACGCCGGCGGCGCTTTCCGCCATCCTCCTCCACGCGAAGCGGCGCGCTGCATGACCGAGAACGAAGCTCGAGACTGGATCCTGAATCGCTTCGGTGTTCCACGTGGAACGCTGCTGGAGCGCTTCGGGGGGATTCTGCGCGAGGAATCGACTCGGCAGAACCTGATCTCCGCAGCGTCCTTCGAGACGCTCTGGGCGCGGCACTTCGTCGATTCGGCGCAGCTCATCCCGCTCGCAGCCGAAGCAGAGGCAGGCGTCTGGCTCGATATCGGCACCGGCGCCGGCATGCCCGGCCTGATCGTCGCGCTGTTGATCGATCGCCCGGTAGTGATGGTGGAACCGCGCATCCGCCGCGTCGAGTTCCTCCGCGATGCCATCCAGGCGCTGGGCATCGCCGATCGGGCCAATGTCGCCCATTGCAAGGTCGAAGCCTATGTGCCGGAGCGCAAGGCCGCGATCGTTTCCGCCCGCGCCGTCGCCGCGTTGCCCGATCTGTTCCGCACCGCGGCCCATTGCACGGACTCATCCACAATCTGGTTGCTGCCAAAAGGGCGAAGCGCGCAATCGGAGGTGGAAGCGGCGCGTGCGAAATGGCAGGGTGCGTTTCACGTGGAACCCAGCATCACGCAGCCGGAATCGGGTATCGTGGTCGCGCGAAAGGTACGCCCCAGATGATCTGCATCGCAATCGCCAACCAGAAGGGCGGGGTGGGAAAAACCACTACGGCGATCAATGTCGGCACTGCGCTCGCCGCGACCGGGCAGCGCGTGCTGCTGATCGACTTCGATCCGCAGGGCAATGCCTCGACCGGCCTTGGCATCACCCGTGCCGAGCGCGAGCATTCGAGCTATGACCTGCTCGTCAGCGATGTGAACCTCGAGGACGTCGCCACGCCTACCAAGGTGCCGGGGCTCGACATCGTCCCGGCGACGCAGGACCTGTCGGGTGCCGAAATCGAGCTGATCGAGTTCGAGGCCCGCACCCATCGCCTCGATGCGGCGATCGCGCGTCACCATGCCAATCGCTGGGACGTGATCCTGATCGATTGCCCACCCTCGCTGGGCCTGCTGACGATCAATGCGATGGTCGCCGCACATGCCTTGCTGGTGCCGCTCCAATGCGAGTTCTTCGCGCTCGAAGGGCTCAGCCAGCTGCTCACCACGGTCGAGCGCATCCGCAGCCGCTTCAATCCCGGCCTGTCGATCCTGGGCGTGGTGCTGACCATGTATGATCGCCGCAACCGCCTGACCGATCAGGTTTCGGACGATGTCCGTGCCGTGCTCGGCCGCGTCGTGTTCGACACGGTGATCCCGCGCAACGTCCGCCTGTCCGAAGCGCCCAGCCATGGCCTGCCGGCGCTGATCTACGATCATCGTTGCCCCGGCTCGGAAGCCTATATCGCGCTCGCCCGCGAAGTGATCGACCGCCTGCCCAAGCTCAAGAAAGCCGCATGACCGACGCCAACCGCAAGCCTCGCCCCGGCCTTGGCCGCGGGCTCTCGTCCCTGCTGGGGGATGCCGTTCCCGAAGCGCCGGTCTCGGGCACGCCCGATGCCGCTTCGGGCCTGCGGATGCTGCCGGTCAGCTCGCTGGTGCCGCACCCGGACCAGCCGCGCCGCCATTTCGACGAAGACGCGCTGGAGGAACTGGCCCAATCGCTCAAGCAGCGCGGGCTGATCCAGCCGATCGTCGTCCGCCCTACCGGGCATAATTACCAGATCGTCGCCGGCGAGCGGCGCTGGCGCGCGGCGCAGCGCGCCCGGCTGCACGAAGTCCCCGTCATCGTCCGCGATTTCGACGATGCGGAGACGATGGAAATCGCGCTGGTCGAGAATATCCAGCGCCAGGACCTCAATGCGATCGAAGAGGCGGAGGCCTATGCCCGGCTGATCCGCGAGTTCGGGCACAGCCAGGAAGCGCTCGGCAAGCTCGTCCACAAGTCGCGCAGCCATGTCGCCAATCTGCTCCGCTTGCTCGACTTGCCCGAGGGCGTGCGCCAGATGGTGGTGGTCGGCGATATCGACATGGGCCATGCCCGCGCCCTGATCGGCGCGCCCGAGGCGGAGCGGCTTGCCCGCGAAGTCGCCACCAAGGGCCTGTCGGTGCGCGAGACCGAGAAGCTGGCGCGCCAGGCCAAGCCGGGATCGCGGCGCAAGGCCGATCCCAAGATCCGCGATGCCGATATCACTGCGCTCGAGCATCAGCTGGGCGACGTGCTCGGCCTCAATGTCCGCATCGCCCATGGCCCGAAAGGCGGCACGCTGACGCTCTCCTATTCGACGCTCGATCAGCTCGACATGGTCTGTCAGCGGCTGAGCGGCGAGCGGATCTGAGACCTGGCCGTCCCCCCGGCGGAGAACCGGGACGACGCGCTACAGCAGGTGTGCGATGTGCTCGGCCGCCTGCTCGGGCGAGGTGCTGCCCGTATCGATCGCTAGGGCAGGGGCGGGCATCGCCGCCATGCATCGCTCGAATTCTCCGTGCAGGGCCCGCAGCAGCTCCGGCGAGCGCAGCTTGCCGAACACGGCCCGATCTTCGGCCACCAGCCGGTGCTCCTGTTCCACGCGATCGAGCGTCAGCGCCACGAACAGGGTCTGGCCGCCATGACTCTCGACAAGTGACTGGACTCGCTCGGGAAAATCTTCCGCCACACTCGGTTCGGGGGCAAAGGTAAAGATCAGCGACCGGCCCTGGCATGCGGCTTCCGCGATCACTTCCAGCCAGAACCGCTCGCGCAGGCGCACAAAGGCGTCGCTGCCGAACGGAAAGACCGAAGCGACGGCATCGACGACGAGATGGTTGTGAAACAGCGCCAGCCCCGTGCGCGCCGCCAGCGCCCGGCCGATCGTCAGCTTGCCGGCTAGAGGAAGACGAGTCGCAAGGCCTCAGCCCTTGGCCCGTGCAGCCTGGCGGGTGATCGTCACGGCCTCGGCATCCGCCAGCACTTCGCCGGCGCTGCCCGAATGCATCATCGCCCGCTCGGCCTCGCGCACCCGATCGATCGCGCGCGCGAGCTGGGTGCCGTTCCAGCGGCGCAGCGCGCGGCCGGTCGCCGCTTTCTCGCGGAAGAAAACACGGTGTTTCTCAAGCACTTCGTCCATGTCGCCACCGCGATCCAGGTCGATCCGCATCTCGGCCATGGATTGCAGCCGCCGGGCGAGCTGGCGCATCAGCGGCACGCCGATGCCTTCGCCCAGCCGGGCGAGCTCGGTGCCGATATCGCCGAGACGCCCATCCACCACGGCCGTGATCGCATCGCTCAGGTCCGAATCGCCCAGATCGGCGCCGATCGCGTCGAGCGCCGCGCCATCGGCGTCCCTGGGCCGGTCGGGCGCTGCGTCGAGATAGAGCGCCAGCTTCTCGATCTCGCGCGCAAGGATCGCCCGGTCGCCCGCAGTGGCGGTCGCGAGCCGCTGCGGCACGTCGCCGGTGAGCCGAAGGCCATGTTCGCGCGCGACATTGGCCGCGAGGCGCGTGGCGTCGATGCCTTCGGGCACATAACAGGCATGGGCATAGGCATTCTGCGCGGCGATCACCGACTTCACCAGCTTGCCGCTTGCCTTCAGGCCCGGGCCGATCGCTACCACCGGATTGCCGGCGCGCTCGGCGTTCAGCAGCAGCCCGATCGCTTCCGCCGCGCCTTCCTCGACGCCCAGCACGCGGACATAGCGGGTGCCGCCGAACAGCGAGAGGGATGCCGCCTCGTCGGCGAGCCGGCCGGGCTGCTCGCGCAGCGCCTTCATGTCCAGGTCGATGCGTTCGGCTTCCGGTCCCAGCACCTTGCCGAGCTTCGCGGCGAGATCGGCGGCGCCGGCCTCGTCGGGGCCGTGGAACAGATAGAGCCGCGTATCGGGGCTGAGCTTCTCGATCGCGGCGCGAATCTGCGTCGCGTTGGCCTTCACTGGCTGCCCGTCCCGGGCGCGTTCTGCGCAAAGCGGGCGACGCGTGCGACGATCTGGTCGGCGACGATGCCCGAAAGCCGCTCGAGCGCGCTCTTCTCGGCCGCGATCGTGGCATATTCGCTGCCGACCACGTCGATGCCGGCGTCGGAGCCGGCAGTGGCGTCGAGCACGACATTGCCGTTCGAGAGATCGATGAGCTGGTAGCGCGCCCGCAGCGTCCGCCGTTCGCGCGCCACCGAATCGTCGCGCCGCACGCCCAGGCCGGCAATCTGGTCGTCGAGCGTGACTTCCAGCCGATAGCGCGCCGCGCCGTCATTGTGATCGAGCCGGTCCTTGAGCGCATTGGCGACCAGCCAGCCCGACTGGCCCTTGATCGGCGCGACTTCCACCGCGGAGAGCGTGGAGCGCACCGGGCCGTCGGGCCCGCCGCCATAGAGCGGGCGGAGGCCGCAGCCGGACAGGGCGAGCGTCGCGGCGACGAGTAGGGCTACCCGCTTCATGCGACGATGTTCACCAGACGATCGGGCACCACGATCACCTTCCTGGGTTGCTTGCCTTCGAGCGATCGAACGATCTTGTCGCTGGCAAGTGCCGCGGCTTCGACCACATCCTTGGCCGCGCTCTTCGGCATTAGCAGCGTATCGCGCAGCTTGCCATTCACCTGCACGGCAATCGTCACTTCGTCGTCGACGAGCAGGGCAGGATCCACGGCGGGCCATTCGGCGTCGGCGATCAGGCCCGGATTGCCCATGGCGGCCCAGGCTTCCTCGGCGATATGCGGCACCATCGGCGCGACGATGCGGGCCAGGGTGCGGATCGCGTCCGTCCTCGACGCCGAGGGCTGGGCCTTCTCGATCGCGCCGACCAGCTCGTAGAGCTTGGCGACCGACTTGTTGAATGCCAGCGATTCCACATCCTCGGCCACGCCGGCGATGGTGCGGTGCAGGCGCTTGTCGAGATCGACATCGCGGCCGGTGCCGGCTTCGGCCTCCGAGAGATTCTCGAACAGCCGCCACAGGCGATTGACGAAGCGCCAGGCGCCTTCGATGCCGCTCTCGCTCCATTCGAGGTCGCGTTCGGGCGGGCTGTCGGAAAGCATGAACCAGCGCGTGGCGTCGGCGCCATATTGGTCGACGATCTCGGTCGGGTCGACGGTGTTCTTCTTCGACTTCGACATCTTCTCGATGCGGCCGACGATCACGTCCTCGCCGGTTTCGGTCAGGAAGGCAGTGCCGTCGCCGCGCCGCGAGATCTGGGAAGGCTCGAAATAGGCCTTCCGCTCCAGCCCGTCATGTTCTTCCATCTGATAGTAGCTGGCGTGCGTCACCATGCCCTGGGTGAACAGGCCGGCGAACGGCTCGGTCACGTCGAGCTTGCCGATATGGCGCAGCGCCCGGGTGAAGAAGCGGGCATAGAGCAGGTGCAGGATCGCATGCTCGACGCCGCCGATATACTGGCCCACGGGCAACCATTGCTCGGCCACGGCCTTGTCGAACGGCCTGTCGGCGGGCTGGCTGGCGAAGCGGATGAAATACCAGGAGGAATCGACGAAGGTATCGAGCGTGTCGGTCTCGCGCCGCGCGGGGGCGCCGCATTTCGGGCAGTCGACATGCTTCCAGGTCGGGTGCCGGTCGAGCGGGTTGCCGGGGATGTCGAAGCTGACGTCCTCGGGCAGGGCGATCGGCAGCGATTCGCGCGGGGCGGGAACGACGCCGCAGCGCTCGCAATGGATGATCGGGATCGGCGTGCCCCAATAACGCTGGCGGCTGACGCCCCAGTCGCGCAGGCGCCACACCGTCTGGCCCTTGCCCCAGCCGCCTTCCTCCGCGCGCCGGATCACCGTGCGCTTGGCATCGGCGACGTCCATGCCGTCGAGGAAGTGCGAGTTCACCAGCGTGCCCGGGCCGGTATAGGCCTCGGCGTCGCGGAATTCGGGATCGGTCTTGTCGCCTTCGGAGACGACGCGGCGGATCGGAAGCTGGTATTTGGTGGCGAACTCGAAGTCGCGCTGGTCGTGCGCCGGCACGCCGAATACGGCGCCGGTGCCATAGTCCATCAGCACGAAATTGGCGATGTAGACCGGAACTTGCCAAGCCGAATCAAAGGGATGCGTGGCGGTGAGGCCGGTATCGAAGCCCAGCTTCTCCTGTGTCTCCAGCTCGGCTGCGGTAGTGCCGCCCTGTTTGCACAGTTCGACGAATGCCCGGACATTATCGTCCGAAGCGGCCAGTTTCCGGGCGATCGGATGGTCTGCCGCCACCGCGATGAAGCTCGCCCCGAAGATCGTATCGGGTCGCGTGGTGTATACCGGCAATATCTCGCCGTCCGAAAGCGTCCAGTCGAACTGGAGGCCCTCGGACTTGCCGATCCAGTTCTCCTGCATCAGCTTGACCTTGTCGGGCCAATGCTCGAGCGCCTGCACGCCCTCCAGCAGATCCTCGGCGAACTGCGTGATCCTGAGGAACCACTGGCTGAGCTTCCTGCGCTCGACCAGCGCGCCCGAGCGCCAGCCGCGCCCGTCGATCACCTGCTCGTTGGCAAGCACGGTCATGTCGACCGGGTCCCAGTTGACAGCCGATTCCTTGCGATAGACCAGGCCATTCTCGAAGAAATCGAGGAAGATGGCCTGCTCATGGCCATAATAATCGGGCTCGCAGGTGGCGAGTTCGCGAGTCCAGTCGAGCGCGAAGCCCAGCCGCTTCAGCTGCGCCTTCATCGTCGCGATATTGGCGCGGGTCCAGTTGCCGGGATGGACCTTCTTCTCCATCGCCGCATTCTCGGCCGGCATGCCGAACGCGTCCCAGCCCATCGGGTGGAGCACTTCCATGCCCTGCATCCGCCGGAAGCGCGCGAGCACGTCGCCCATCGTATAGTTGCGGACATGGCCCATATGGATGCGCCCCGAAGGATAGGGGAACATCTCGAGGACGAAGCTCTTGGGCTTGGGCGAATCGTCACGCGCGGCGAAGGTGCGGTTCTCTTCCCACACCTTCTGCCATGCGGCGTCCGCCTTCAACGGGTTGAAGCGAGACAAATCAGTTCCTGCTGTCTTCTCGCGGTGCCGGCCTGCTTCGCCGGACGGGAGAGCAGGCTGGAACCGTCACTAGGGGATCAGTTGGTGGCCACGGCGGCGCGGCGCAGATCGCGGGCGCGGGTGAGGATGATGTCCTCGAGCTTCTGCACCGTCGCGGCCTGGACCGGCGCGGCGACCCAGGCGCCGCCCCGGTTCACTTCGCGCAGCGCGGCGACGCGCAGCGCATCGGCGCGCAGATCCTGGTCGAGGATCGTCACCGTCACCTTCATCCGCTCGGTCTGCACGTTCGGGTTCACGTACCAGTCGGTCACGATCACGCCGCCGTTCGAATCCGTCTGGAGCAGCGGCATGAAGCTCAGCGTGTCGAGGCTGGCGCGCCACAGATAGGAGTTGACGCCGATCGTCGTCACCTTCGAGGCCGCGAGATCCGCCTCGGGACGCTTGGTGTGACCGCCGCACGCGGTGATCGAGAGAGCGAGCGACCCCAGGATCGCGGTGCGCAACAGGCGGTTCATCGTCACATTCCTAGCAGGCGAGAAAAGTCGGTGAGCATCTATAGTGGCGCATGTGGCGGGAGCAAGGCGGGAAGCCATGCTCCGATTCGCACGTTTGAAACACTGCTGGTTAAAGGGATCGCAAGCAGATTCTGTGGGTCTGGTGCAACACCGTCACGAAATTTGTGCCACCGGTGGAACCATGGTTCCGAATCATGGTAGGCGACATCATCTAGGGATTCATGACGATGCGAGTCGGACGGACGAGGACGGGAATTGCACTGGGGGCGCTCTGCGCTGCCGGGCTCCTGCTCGCGCCGGCGATTCAGGCGCAGACCAGCAGGGTCGATCGTGTCGCCCCTGCCAAGCGCGCCGCCGTGCCGGCCCGAGGTGGCATCGGCATTTTCACGCCCGCGGCCGCCGATCCCAAGCTTGCAGCGGTGCTTGCCCGTTCGGGCCTGCCCGAGGGCAGCTTCCGATTCACCCCGGCCGAAGCGCGCGGTAGCAGCCGCGGCGTCACGGTCGCGGTTCGCGCCAGCTCGAGCCGCGCGGTGCGCAGTCGCGACGTGGCGCATGACGTTGCCGCCGCGGTAGCGGCTCCGGTCAATCTGGCGCCGATATCGTACAATCTCGGCGTCTCGGTCGGCTGGAAGCGCCTGGCCGTCTCGGGCGACGTCACGCGCGTCGAGCTGGTCGACCAGCCCGGCAGCCGCGAGCGCGCCGATATCGGCGTCAGCTATACCGGCAAGCGCCTGAGCGGCCGCCTGAGTGCCTCGGCGGATCGTCCGCTGGCCAACACGCCGGTGCTGATCGGCGACAAGCCGAGCTATTCCATCGATCTCGGCGGCAGCTATTCGCTGACTCGCAACCTGGATGTGACCGCTGGCGTGCGCTATCGCAGCGAGGAAGATCGCCTGCCCAAGCTCAACGAGAGCCGGCGCGACAGCCAGGCCGTCTATGTGGGCACCGCTTTCCGCTTCTGACGGCGCGTCCGCCCCGCCCGGCATCTGACCTCGACCGACGTTTCCGCCATTCCGGGCGCGCTGCATTGTCCCGGCCATGGCCAAGGTCCGGGGTGGCACCGGGCAAGAGGTTGCCGGAGACGGCAAGGCGCGCTTCGCAACCGACCTCCTGGCCCTGGATTCCCGCTTGCACGGGCTGCAACCTAGCCCTTCGCCCCGGTCCAGGCATCGATCGCCGCCCAGCCATATGTCCCGAACGGCCTGAGGCTCGCCGCCATGCGCGGGTCCATCCCGCCCAATGCGATCACCGGCACGCCGAGCCCCTGTACCAACCGGCCGAAGCGCACCCGTCCCAGCGCCCGCGCGCCCGGATGGGAGCGGGTGGGGAAGGCAGGCGAGACGAACAGGGCGTGGGCGCCCGCCCGTAGCGCGGCGATCGCCTCGCGGCGACTATGTGCCGGCGCGGTGCGCAGGCCCGGCCCATATGCGCCATGCGCGCCCGATTCGCCGCGCATCGGCTGCGCACCGGCGCGGATCAGCACCAATCGCCGCCGGCGCGCCACCTTCAGCACCTTCGCGAACAGCGCCCGGCGCTCGGCCGGTGCCAGCCCATAGTGCCGGAACACCACCCCGCCGCCGCGCGGCAGCCGCTCCAGCGCATCCCACAGGGCATCGCCCATGCGTTCGTCGGTCATCAGCCAGAGGCGCGGGAGGGGGTGGCGGCGGCGCATCGCCCTGCCTATAGCGCGAGCCATGCCGATAGACGAAGCCAGCCAGCGCCTTGCCGATGTGCGCGCCCGAATCGCGCGCGCCGCCAGGATCGCCGGGCGCGAAGCCGACGCGGTCACGCTGATCGCCATCTCCAAGACCCACGATGCCGATGCGATCGGCCCGCTCCTCCGCGCCGGCCAGCGCGCGTTCGGCGAGAATCGCGTGCAGGAGGCCGAGGGCAAGTGGCCGGCATTGCGCGAGGCGGCGCCGGACGTGGCGCTCCACCTGGTCGGCCAGCTCCAGTCGAACAAGGCCGAGGACGCCATTGCCCTGTTCGATGCGATCCACTCGGTCGACCGCCCGTCGCTGGTGCATGCGCTGGCCAGGGCGATGGACAAGGCCGGCAAGCGTCCCGCCTGCTTCCTGCAGGTCAATATCGGCGACGAGGCGCAGAAGGGCGGCTGTGCCGTGGCCGATCTGCCGGCCCTGCTCGGCGAGGCGCGCGCCGCCGATCTGCCCGTCCAGGGTCTGATGTGCGTGCCGCCCTTCGATCTCGAGCCCGCCCCCTATTTCGCCCTGCTCGCCAGCATCGCCCGCGATCACGGCCTTGGCGGGCTCTCCATGGGCATGTCGGGCGATTTCGAGACGGCAGTGACGATCGGCGCGACGCATGTCCGCGTCGGCACTGCCCTGTTCGGAGCGCGCGCATGAACTATGATGCCATATTGTTCGATTTCGACGGTGTGCTGCTCGAGAGCGAAGCGGCCGGCAACCGGCAGGTCGCGGCCTATCTGACCAGCATCGGCCATCCGACCACGCCCGAGGATTCGATGGCCAACTTCATGGGGCTGTCGGGCACGGATTTCCTCGGCGCGATCGAGCGCTGGATCGGGCGCGCGATCCCCGAGGATTTCCACACGGCGCGTTCCGAGGAGGACGCGCGCGTGCTGGCGGAGGGCCTGCCCGCCGTCGCGGGTGCGATTCGTTTCGTCGAGGCGCTGCCCGCCGGGTTGCCCCGCGCGATCGCATCGTCGAGCTCGACCCGGTGGATAAGCCGGCACCTCGCGCATCTCGGCATCCGTGCCGCGTTCGGCGACCATATCTATAGCGGCCATGAGCATGTCGCCCGCGGCAAGCCGGCGCCCGATCTCTATCTCCACGCCGCTGCCGCGCTCGGCGTGCCGATCCAGCGCTGCGTGATCCTGGAGGACTCGCCGGTCGGCGTTACGGGCGCGGTCGCCTCGGGCGCCGACGTCATCGGCCTGTGTGCCGGCTCGCACTGCGGACCTGACCATGCCGAGCGGCTCCGCGCGCTGGGCGTGAAGCGGATCGCGCATGATTTCGACGAGGTGGCGCGCCTCCTGGGCTGAGCGGCAAGGGTCCCGCGCCCTTTCCGCTGCGCCCCGCGCTAGAAGTCCCGGGCTCCCCGGGCGAGCAGATAGTCCCGCAACGCAATGGCGTCGGCCAGCGCATTGTGCGGCCTGCTGCTCGATGCCGCGCTGTCGAAGCCGAAGGCGTCGCACAGCTCGAAGCGGATGCGGTCGATCGGATGGCGACGGCCCGGCGCCGCGATCAGCAGCTGCGCGGCATGGGCGATGTCCTCCGGCCAGTCGGCGACGAGCAGCGGATCGGGATCGGCGCCCAGATAGGCGGCGAAGGCCTGCCCCATTGCCGCCCGCGATATCGGCGCCGTATCGAGTACCGGCAGGATATGCTCGGCCACCCAGGGCGTCGGATCGGGGCAGGGCAGCGCTTCGTAGAAAGGCGTGCTGCCATCCTCGGGCGCCAGCGCCAGCGAGATCAGCGGCCCGCCGAAGCCGTTGAATTCGGTATCGAGGAAATACCTCAGAACTGGTGCCCCGTCCGGTCGCGCTTGGTGGCGAGATAGCGCGCATTGTGCGGATTGGGCGGCAGGAAGTGCGGCACGCGCTCGGCCACCCGGATTCCCGCTGCTTCCAGCGCCGCCACCTTGTCGGGATTGTTGGTCAGCAGCCGTACCTGGTGCTGGCCGAGCAGCGACAGCATCTTCGCCGCGGTGGCGAAGTTGCGTGCGTCGATCGCGAAGCCCAGCCGCATATTGGCATCGACCGTGTCGAAACCCTGGTCCTGCAGCGCATAGGCGCGCAGCTTGTTGATCAGCCCGATCCCGCGCCCCTCCTGGCGCAGATAGAGCAATATGCCCCAGCCGCTCTGCCGGATCTCGCGGATCGCTGCCTGGAGCTGCGGCCCGCAATCGCATTTCAGGCTGCCCAGCACGTCCCCGGTCAGGCATTCGCTGTGCAGGCGGACGAGCGGCGGCTGGCCGTTCGGTTCCCCGATCAGCAGCGCGACATGCTCGCCGGGCATCTCGTCGGTGCGGAAGGCGACGATCTCGCTATCCTCGGCATCGGCAACCGGCAGCCGTGCGCGGGCGACGATGCGGAGGCGGTCGGCGTCTTCATGCGCATCGATGTCCGCGGGAGCGATCGCTTCCTCGCCGGCCGCCGGGCGCACGAAAAAGGCCGGCAGCAGCCCCGCGACGCGCGCCAGCCGCAGCGCTGCGGCGGCCAGCGCAGGTTCCGCCAGCGGAATCGCGCGGAAGGGGCCCTTCAGGGGCGTGGCGAGATCGAACTGCGGATCGGCGAGCGCAGTCGCCATGTCGAAGTCGAGCCAGGGCGCGCGTTGGACCAGCACCGGCGCATCGGGGGTCGCCGCGTCGCGCTGGTTGGCGAGCTTCAGCGTTGCCGCACGTCCGGCGGAGAGCAGCAGGTCGGCCTGGCCGCCCTCGTCGAATGCCGCGAGGCGGCGCGCATCGGCAGTTTCCACCGCGAGCAACGCAAGGCCACCGATCGCCACGGGCCAGCCTCGGCGCAGCGCATCGACGGCGCGGGCGGCTGCGTGCGCGCTCAAAAGTCGAACTCGGTCACGATGGGCACATGGTCGGAGGGCTTGAGCCAGGAGCGACAGGGCTCGCATACCTTGTGCGACACGGCCTTCGCGGCGACGTCGCGGCTCGCCCACATGTGATCGAGGCGGCGGCCGCGGTCCGACGCCGCCCAGTCCTTCGCCCGGTAGCTCCACCAGCTATAGTAGCGCGCCGGCGCGGGGATGAAATGGCGGCCGAGATCGACCCAGTCGTTCGCCGCCTGCAGCCGGCCAAGAGTCTCCACTTCGATCGGCGTATGGCTGACCACGTCGAGGAGCTGCTTGTGGCTCCACACGTCGCTTTCCAGCGGCGCGACGTTGAAGTCGCCGGTCAGGATCGAGGGCACGCCCAGCCCCTCGGACCAGGCGATCATGCGTTCGAGGAAATCGAGCTTCTGGCCGAATTTCGGGTTCACCTCGCGATCGGGCACGTCGCCGCCGGCGGGCACATAGACATTCTCGAGCCGCACCCCGTTCGGCAGGCGCACGCCGACATGGCGCGCCTCGCCATTGGCCTGCCAGTCGAACCGGTCGTCCTCCACCACCGGCACCCTGGCAATGATCGCCACGCCGTGGTGCATGCGCTGGCCATGCTTGATGACATGGCCATAGCCCAGGGCGCGGAACGGCGCCTCGGGGAAGTCCCCGTCGATCACCTTGGTTTCCTGGAGGCAGAGGATGTCGGGTGCCTCCTCGCGCAGGAACTGCTCGACGATCTCGATGCGGAAGCGGACGGAGTTGATGTTCCAGGAAGCGATCTTCATCGGGCGGGATTTAGGAGGTGTTTCGCCTCCGCACCAGTCCGCTCCCCCACCCGGCCTTCCAACGCCGGCATATTATGGGAGGCCGGGCGGGGAGCGGGCGGAGCAGCCCAGCGTTCCGGCGATGCGCAGCATCGGCGGAAAGGCCGCCGAGGCCTGAAGCAGGAAAGGAAAGGCCCCCGCTCCGGGGGCAATGGAGCGAGGGCCGACCTAGCGTTCGTCACGCAGGCGGGAAGTGAAGATCCCGAGCAACAGGGGGAAAATCCCGGGTACGCCCTCACATCCGCAAGACAGGTTCTAGGCTTGGCAACCTGTCGCCAGCATGAACGATGTTCAGCTTCAGCGCGGGCCCTGGCGGCGGGGATCGTTCCAGCGGAACGTTCCGTCGCTCACGTTCGTGTTGAACACCTGGTCCGACAGGCGGATCGTCGTGCGGTTGTTCTGCGAATCGAGTGCCACCCAGCCCTGGAGCATCAGCCCGGCCGGCGCGGAGGCGTTCTTCTGGAAGATCAGGGTGATCCGGCCATATTCGGGGTGATCCGAATCATGCACTTCCACCGAGACGAGCTGGTCGCTCGCGGTGGGGATCACCTTGGCGAACCTGGCGATGTCCTTCTTGGGGTTGAGCAGCACGGCAAGCGGCGAGTTGCCGATCGGCCAGCGCTCGACCTGGCGCACCTGATAGTCGATGAAATAGAGGCTGCGCCCGTCGGCGACGATCAGCTGGGGCACGCCCTTCTGATACTGGAAGCGGATCTTGCCGGGGCGCTTCAGCGTCATCGTGCCGGTGAGCGTGCGGCCGTTGCGGTCGGTCTGGGCGAAGCCGGCGGTCATCGAGTTCACGGCTTCGAGATGCTGCTGCACCTGGGCGAGCGTATCGGCCGGCGCAGGTGCGGCCGAGACCAGGGCCGGCGCTGCAAGGGCGAGGCTGAAGGCGAGGGGCCGTGCAAACACGTGTCGATTCTCCGAAATTGCGGCGGAATGGCCTGCAGGTTTGGGCTTGAATGTCCCCTGAACCCGCCAGGCGCGATATTCGATCCCCCTAGAGCTGTCGGCCGTCGGTATCCATCAGCACTTCCCGCCGGCCGACATGGTCGGGGCGCGAGACGAGCTCGTCCTTCTCCATGCGCTCGATCAGCCGGGCGGCGCTGTTGTAGCCGACGCGGAGCTGGCGTTGCAGCCACGAGGTCGAGGCCTTCTGGCTCTCCGCCACCAGCTGGATCGCGCGGCGATAGAGCTGGTCCTCCGGCGAATCGTCGCCCTCCGGCGCGCCGTCGAGGCTGAACCCGCCATCCTCGGGCTCCTCGGTGACGGCGGAGATATATTCGGGCGTACCCTGGGTGCGCCAGTGATCGGCCACCGCCTGCACCTCGTCGTCGCTGACGAAGGGGCCGTGGACGCGGACGATCTGCTTGCCGCCGGGCATGTAGAGCATGTCGCCCTTGCCGAGCAGCTGCTCGGCGCCCTGCTCGCCCAGGATGGTGCGCGAATCGATCTTGCTGGCGACGTAGAAGGAGAGGCGGGTCGGCAGGTTCGCCTTGATCACGCCGGTGATGACGTCGACCGAGGGGCGCTGCGTCGCCATGATCAGGTGGATGCCCGCCGCGCGCGCCTTCTGCGCCAGCCGCTGGATCAGGAACTCCACTTCCTTGCCCGCGGTCATCATCAGGTCGGCCAGCTCGTCGACGATCACCACGATCTGCGGCAGCGGTTGGAGGTCGAGCGCCTCTTCCTCGTAGATCGGCTTGCCGGTGTCGGGGTCGTAGCCCACCTGCACCTTGCGGCCGAGCTTCTGGCCCTTGGCCTTCGCCTGGCGCACCTTGTCGTTGAACGAGGCGAGGCTGCGGACATTGGCATGCGCCATCATCCGGTAGCGGTCCTCCATCTGCTCGACCGCCCATTTGAGCGCGCGCACCGCCTTGGCCGGCTCGGTCACCACGTCGGCGAGCAGGTGCGGGATGTCCTTGTACATGCTCAGCTCGAGCATCTTGGGATCGATCATGATCATCCGGCACTGCTCGGGCGTGAGCCGGTAGAGCAGCGAGAGGATCATGCAGTTGAGCCCCACCGACTTGCCCGAGCCGGTGGTGCCGGCGACGAGCAGGTGCGGCATCGGCGCCAGGTCGGCGATCACCGGATCGCCCGCGATGTTCTTGCCGAGCACCAGCGGCAGCGTCGCGCCCTGGTCCTCGAAGGCCTGGCTGGCGACCAGTTCGTGCAGGTTGACCGATTCGCGCGCCGCATTGGGCAGCTCGATGCCGATCACGCTGCGCCCGGGGATGGTGGCGATGCGCGCCGAAGTGGCGGACATGTTGCGCGCGACGTCGTCGGCAAGCTGGATCACCCGGCTGGCCTTGATGCCCGCGGCCGGCTCGAGCTCGTACATGGTCACGACCGGCCCCGGCCGCACCTCGACGATCTGGCCCTTGACGTTGAAATCGTCGAGCACGCTCTCGAGCAGCCGTGCGTTGCGCTCCAGCGCCGCCTTGTCGATCCCGGCATTCTTGTTGACCGGCGGCGGCTTGAGCAGGTCGATTCCGGGCAGCTGATAGCTGTCCTTGAAGTCGAGGCTGGTCTGGGTCGGCGGCTTGGTCCGTGCGGGCGAGGGGGTGAGGTTGCGGTCGGCGATTACCGGGCCGGGGCGGTTGTCGGGCACCACCGTCTTGCGCGGCTCGCGGCCCTCGCGGATCTTTGGCTCGGGCGCGGCCTGCGGCTCCTTCTCCGGCGCGCCGAGAAGGGGCGCCTTGCCCGGCCCCTTGAGGTTCGGGATGCTCGGCAGGCTCACGCGCTCGGGCAGCGAGAAATCGAGGCTGCGCCACCAGACGAACAGGCCGATCAGCCCGCAGACCAGGCCAAGGCCGCGCCCCGCCCACCAGCCGATCGCCGGATCGCCGGCGAAGCCGATCAGCCAGTTGAACAGGCCGGCGATGCCGAGTCCGACCACGCCGCCCCAGCCGCCGGTCAGCGACAGCACCGCGTCGCTGGAAAAGAAGGCGAGCGCGGTCGCCATGAAGACCACGCCGATGGCGACGCCGCGGGACATCGGCCCCCAGTTGCCGACGGGGCGATCCTTGAGCAGGCGATAGGCGACGATCAGTCCGATCGGCAGGAACAGCCACACTGCGGGGCCGAGCAGCGCATAGAGCAGGTCGGCGATCCATGCGCCGGGTTCACCCATCCAGTTGCGTGCGGGGCCCGCCGCGGCAGTGTTCATCGACGGATCGGTCGGCTGATAGCTGCCCAGCGCCACGCCGAGCGCGAGCACGCCCAGGAACAGGACGGCTCCGCCGATCACCGCGCCGCTGCGGCGCGCGCCGGCCTTCATGGTTTCGCGCCAAAGCGGCGCTTGTGCCCGGGACGCCATGCCCAGCCTCCGGATTTTCAGGGGTGCGACGCGGTTAATCGCCCGAGCGGACTCCGGCGTCAAGCGTTCCCCGCACGTTCCGCCGTTTCCGCCTGTCGCATCGGCGGGGATGACGGGGGCGTCGTCCCGCGCTACGGCACGCCCATGGATCGCGCAGATGTCCTCATCCTCGGCGGCGGGCTGGTCGGCTCGGCGCTGGCCGCCGCGCTCGATGCGCACGGCATTTCCTCGATCGTGGTCGATCCCGCCGATCCGGCGCAGATCCTCGCCGCCCGGCACGACGGGCGCGCCTCGGCGATCGCCAGCGCGCCGATGCGCATGTTCGAAGCGATCGGCGTGGCGACGCGCCTGGCGGGCAAGGGCTGCCCGATCGCGGGCATCCGCGTCTCGGACGGGCTCGATCCCGGCAAGCTCGATTTCGCGCCCGGCGAGGGCGAAGGGGCGCTCGGCCACATGTTCGAGAACCGGGTGCTGCGTACCGCGCTCTACGAAGCCGCGGTCGCCGCCCCGCTGGCGGATGTGCGGATGCAGACTCGCGCGCTCCGCGTGGAACGCGGCGAGTTCGGCGTATCCGCCCAGCTGAGCGACGGCACCATCGTCCATGCCCAGCTGCTGGTGGGCGCCGAGGGCCGCAACTCGCCGACGCGCGAGGCCGCCGGGCTCAACACGGCGCGCTGGAGCTACGACCATGCCGCGATGGTCGCCACGCTCGGCCATGCGCGCAGCCATGAGAACATCGCCTTCGAGATCTTCTATCCGACCGGCCCGTTCGCGATCCTGCCGCTGCTCGACGACGCGCATGGCCATCGCTCGGCCGTGGTGTGGACGGTCAATGCCCGCGATGCCGCCGGCATGATGAAAATTTCCGAGCGCGCCTATCTGGCCGAGGCGGAGAAGCGCATGGGCGGGTTCCTGGGCAAGCTCGGGCCGCTCACTGCGCGCTTCAGCCATCCGCTCGGCTTCCACCATGCCGCCTGGATCACCGCCGACCGGCTCGCGCTGGTCGGCGATGCGGCGCACGGCATCCATCCGATCGCCGGGCAGGGCGTGAACGTCGGCTTTCGCGACGTTGCCACGCTGGTCGAGGTGCTGGTGGACGGCAAGAGGCTGGGCCTCGACATGGGCGACCCACAGCTGCTCGCGCGCTATCAGCGCTGGCGCGGCCTCGACACCTTCATGGTCGCCGCCGCGACCGATGGGCTCACTCGCCTGTTCGGCATCCCCGGCAAGACCGCGAGCGCGGTCCGTCGCTTCGGCCTTTCGGCGGTCGACCGGTTGCCGCCGCTCAAGCACTGGTTCATGGCCGAGGCGCGGGGCGAGAGCGGCGACGTGCCGAAGCTGCTGCAGGGGATGACGGCTTAGCGGACCGTTTCGCCGCGCTCGACGGCGATCGCCGTTTCGGCGCCGATCTCGCGGGTCATGATGAAGCTGCCCGACCAGATGCCGGGAATCTCCCAACGGCCGTGGATCTCGGTGCCCTCGGCCTTGACCGTCCCGTCATACAGCACCGTGTCGAAATCCTCGTCGCCATTGTCGTAGAATTTGGCGAAGCGCACCGCCTCGCCGTCGCGGCTGCCGTCCACGGTGGCGGTGAGATGCTCATCGCCAAGATATTCATCGACTTCCTCGATCGTGCCAGAGATGCGGCCGCCGCTCTCGAACAGGACCGCGTCAAACGGCACCGGGGGACTATCGTCAGGATAGTTGTAGATGCCGATCCAGCGTCCGCTGAGCGGCGTTTCGGCACCGCTCATTGCAGCGTCCCCTCGTCGCCATCGTGGCGACCGAAGAACTGCATCAGCTGGACGATCAGCTCCGATCGCTCGGCCAGCGAATCGGCCTCGAGCAGCGCCTGTTTCGAAGCGACGTCGAACGGTGCGATCTGGGCGATGCCGTTGACCAGCGATTCGTCGTCCAGCCGGCTCACCGCCTCCCAGTCGACCGCATAGCCGAGCCCGTCGGCGAATCGCCGCGATTCGATCTCGAGGGCGGCGCGCTCCGCCATGGCGAGCACTTCGACATCGCCCGCCTGCTCCAGCGCAGCCTCGACCTGGCGGAACGGCGTCGTGACGTCGAGCTCGCGCACCACGGCGAAACGGGCCAGCCCCTCGAGCACGATGTCGAAGCGCCCGTCGTCGAGCGCCTCCACTTCGGCGATGCGGCCGACGCAGCCGATCTCGAACAGGGACGGCGAGTCGCCCGGGCCGCGCGGCTGGATCATTCCGATCCGCCGGTCGCGTGCCAGCGCATCGGAGACCATCGCCCGGTAGCGCGGCTCGAAGATGTGGAGCGGCAGATGCATGCGCGGGAAGAGCAGCGCGCCGCCCAGCGGGAATATCGAGAGGCGCGAGAGCGTCCCGCCGGGAATCATCCGAACAGGATCGCCGACAGCTTGCGGCGCTGCGCCGCGACCCAGGGATCCTCCAGCCCGGCCGCCTCGAACAGCTTGAGCAGCCGCTGGCGCGCCGCGCCTTCGTTCCATTCGCGATCGTCGCGGATCATGCCGAGCAGCGTCGCGGCCGCCGCCTCGCGGTCGCCCGTCGCCATCTGGCCGCCGGCGAGTTCGTAGCGCGCCTCCATGTCGCCGGTCGCCGCCTGCGCGGCGAGGCCGCTCAGGTCCTCGACCGGCCGGGCTTCCTTCGCCAGCGCGATCGCGGCGCGCGCCTGCTCGATCTCGGCGCCCCTGGCATCTTCGGGCAGCGCCGCGAGTACGGCCTCGGCCTCGTCGGTCCGGCCCAGTGCGAGCAGGGCGCGGGCGCGGGCGGCGGCGATCGCGCCATGCTCGGGCGCCATTTCGGCGATCTGCTCGAAGATCGCGAGCGCGCGTTCGGCATCGCCTTCGGCCAGCACCTGCTCGCCCATCGCGATCAACGGCTCCAGCTCGGCTTCCGCCTGTGCGTCGGCGCTCTGCACGGGAAGCTGGCGCAGGATCTGGTCGAGCATCGTGCGCAGCTGCGATTCGGTGCGTGCCGAGCTGAGGTCGGCGACCAGCTGGCCCTGGAACATCGCATAGACGGTCGGGATCGAGCGGACCTGGAACTGGTTGGCGATGAACTGATTCGCATCGACATCGACCTTGGCGAGGACGACGCCCTTGCCGGCATAATCGGCCGCGACCTTTTCGAGGACGGGTGCCAGCGCCTTGCAGGGGCCGCACCATTCCGCCCAGAAATCGATGATGACCAGGCTGGTCATCGAGGGCTCGACGACGTCGCGGCGGAACGCGTCGACGGCATCCTTTTCCGCGGGGGTGAGTCCAAGCGTGGCCAAGGCAGGTGCTCCTGAAAAGTGCTTTATGGTTTCGCGGCGATATGTGGGCTTTCGCGCGTCATGCGCCAAGCCTCTAAAAAAGTTGCGTGCATGGGGTTGCCGACCCCCAAAGCCGGTGCTAGTGGCCGCGCCTCACCCGCCCGGTGCGCTCAATCGCCCGGGCCAGAACGCCAGAGCGGGCGTAGCTCAGGGGTAGAGCACGACCTTGCCAAGGTCGGGGTCGAGGGTTCGAATCCCTTCGCCCGCTCCAGCGTTTCCTGCCGGATCTCCGGCATCTTCAGGAAACCCGGACCGCCTCGGTCATCGTCGATGAAGCAGGTTCGCGCTTGCCCACCGGCGTTCACTTCAGCGCGGGTACAGGTTTCGACCCTGACAAGCGCCGCCATGTTCGGTAGGTTCTTCCGGGTGATTCTGCCCGCGCTCGCATTTTCTTCGGTGTTCGCCGCCCCTGCGTCGGCGGGCGCTTCGTCGGACGTGCCGATCGCCAGCGTGTGGCGCAATCCCGACAACAGCGTCCATGTCCGCATCGATCAATGCGGCGGCG
Source organism: Sphingomonas sp. 67-41 (assembly GCF_001899725.1). Taxonomy (NCBI): domain Bacteria; kingdom Pseudomonadati; phylum Pseudomonadota; class Alphaproteobacteria; order Sphingomonadales; family Sphingomonadaceae; genus Sphingomonas; species Sphingomonas sp. 67-41. Next base: position 545,456 of record NZ_MKWJ01000022.1, read on the forward strand.
CGATCTGCGGGACGGTCACCTGGGCGAACCAGGAGGCGATCGCCGACGCGCGGAGCGGCGGCACCGAGCAGCTGGTCGGCACGCATCTGTTCCGCGATCTCAAGCCCACCGGCCCCGGCAAGTGGAGCGGCAAGGTCTTCGTGCCGGATCTTCGCCAGACCTTCTCGGGCACGCTCCAGTTCCAGGACGGCGACAAGATGGTCGGCAGGGGCTGCGTGCTGTTCGGGATCATCTGCAAGTCGCAGACCTGGTCGCGGGTGCGCTGACCGGGTTTGGCCGCAGCCTTCGGGCTGGCGGTGCGGCGCGGAGCGGCTAGGGTCGGGCGCATGAGCAACGCACCCATTCGAGTCGGCATCGGCGGCTGGACCTTCGAGCCCTGGCGCGGGACCTTCTATCCGGAAGGGCTCAGCCAGAAGAAGGAGCTGGAATATGCCTCGCGCCAGCTGACCGCGATCGAGATCAACGGCACCTATTATTCCAGCTTCAAGCCCGCGACGTTCGAGGGCTGGGCGAAGACGGTGCCCGACGGCTTCGTCTTCGCGGTGAAGGGCTCGCGCTTCTGCACCAATCGCAAGGTGCTGGCCGATGCCGGCGAGTCGGTGGCGAAGTTCGTCGGCCAGGGCGTGGTCGCGCTGGGGGATCGGCTGGGGCCGCTGATGTGGCAGTTCATGGCCACCAAGAAATTCGACGCCGCCGATTTCGGCGCCTTTCTCGATCTGCTGCCGCGCACGCACGAGGGCGTCACGCTGCGCCACGCCGTGCAGGTCCGCCACGAGAGCTTCGCGGTTCCCGAATTCGTCGCGCTGTGCCGCAAGGCCGGCGTCGCGATCGTCTATGCCGATTCGCCGCAATATCCCGCGATTGCCGACGTCACCGGCGACTTCGTCTATGCCCGGCTGGAGGCGGGAGAGGACGACAATCCCTTCTGCTATCCCGAAGCCGAGCTTCCGCGCTGGACCGCGGCGGCCAGGACCTGGGCTTCGGGCGGCCGGCCCGAAGGCCTGCCCTATGTCGAGGAACGGGACCCGCCCGCGGCACCGCGCGAAACCTTCCTGTTCTTCATCCATGGCGGCAAGGTGCGGGCGCCCGCCGCGGCGCGGGAACTGATCCGCCGACTCGGCTAGCGTGGCTGACCACGAATCCACCGGTCCGGCCGCAAGATCCTCCGAACTGGCCGTAATCTGAGAGGTTTCGTAATAACTTTGCAGTCTTGCAAAATGGCAGACACATATCAGTAAAGATGCGTGCCTTTCGGGATACAGACCTGAGGCAAAAGATCGGCCCGTTTCTTCGGCGCTTTACGCGTGAATCCGTCGCTCTCATCCCGGTGCGAACGCATGTTGTTCAGGCATGCGTCGGCTCACACCCTGCGCGACATTTGCGCGGGGCAGGTAGGAAAAGGGTATCATGTTCACGCGTAATTTCGCTCGCACGCTCCGTGCGGGGACCGCGCTCCCGGCGCTGTCCCTGGCTACCAGCCTTTTCGTCGTCCCCGCCTTCGCGCAGGACACCGCCCCCACCTCCACGCCTCCCACCACCGCCTCCACGCCCAGCCAGAGCCAGGCCGCACCGGCGGCCGACGACGCCGAGATCGTCGTCACCGGCTCGCTGTTCGCGACTCGAGTCACGACGTCGCCGGTGACCACCGTCACGGCCGAATCGCTTGATCAGCGCGGCATCAGCACCGTCCAGGACGGCCTGCAGCGCCTTGCCGCGAATAACGGTCCCACGCTCACCAACAGCTTCTCGGCCAATGGCGCGTTCGCCGGCGGCGCGTCGGGCATCTCGCTGCGCGGCCTGACGACCAACTCTACGCTGGTGCTGTTCGATGGCCTGCGTGCGGCCTATTATCCGCTCGCCGACGACGCGACTCGCAACTTCGTCGATCTCAACACCATTCCGGACGACATCGTCGACCGCGTCGAAGTGCTGAAGGACGGCGCTTCGTCGAGCTACGGCGCCGATGCGATCGCGGGCGTGGTGAACATCATCACCAAGCGCAGCTTCACCGGCCTCTCGGCCCGGGCCGAGGCCGGCGTCTCGCAGGACGGCATCGCGGCGACCCAGCGTTTCTCGGTCACCGCCGGCACCGGCGACCTCGATCGCGACGGGTTCAACGCCTATATCAGCGGCTTCTACTATCACGCCGATGCGGTCAGCACCCGCGACCTGCGCCGTCCGTTCAACTCGGACGACCAGACCGCGATCGGCGGGCCGAACAACCTGATCAACGGCGACAATTTCGGGACCACCGCCGCCGGCTCGAACCTCTATGTCGCGCCGGGCTCGGGCGGCCGCTACCAGCTGCTCGGGAGCGGTTGCGCCAATGGCACGCTGATCCAGACCACGGCGGCCCAGCAGACGGCCAGCGGCCTGGTGCCCACGTCGATGTGCCAGCAGGACATGACCAACCGCTACGGCGTGGTCGCGCCGGAGATCGATCGCTTCGGCTTCACCGCACATGTCGCCAAGACGTTCGGCGAATCGACCGAGGCTTATCTGGAGCTCAACTTCCAGCAGTCGCGCAGCCAATATTCGGGGCTGCCGTCGTCGATCTACGCCAATGCGCCGGCGGGCATCTATTATCCGCCCTATTCGACGCGCGGCAGTGGCCCGAGCTTCGCGCCGGGTTCGGGCGCGCTGACGCTTCCGGTCTATGTCTGCGCCGCGCGCGTGAACTGCACCGCGGCCAACGGCACGCTCAACCCGAACAACCCGTTCGCGGCTTCGGGCCAGACGGCGCTGCTGATCGGCGGCATGCCCAACATCACGCGCTATGACGAGAGCCGCAGCCGCGTGTATCGCGCCGCCGCGGGCATCAAGGGCAGCTTCGGCGACGACTGGAACTACAAGATCGATGCGACGGCGATGCACACGGATCTGCGCCGTACGTCCGACGGCTATATCTATATCCAGCACCTGCTCGACGTGATCGCCGACGGCACGTACAATTTCGTCAATCCCTCGGCCAACAGCGCTGCGATACAGAGCTATCTGGCACCGACGCTCAACACCGATGCGTCGTCGGATCTCTACCAGGTCCAGGCGAGCGTGAGCAAGGCGCTGTTCCAGCTTCCGGGCGGCCCGGTCCAGCTCGCGGTGGGCGGCTCGCTCTTCTACGAAGCGGTCGATTCGCCCTCGGCGAACAGCGACATCAACGGGCCGACCCAGCGTTACTTCACGATCAACGCGTTCGGCACCGAGGGGCACCGCACGGTCACCTCGGCGTTCGGCGAGCTGAGCGTGCCGGTGTTCGAGTTCCTCGAGCTCAACGCGTCGGGCCGCTACGACCATTATTCGACCGGCCAGAGCAATTTCTCGCCGAAGGTCGGCGCGAAGATCAAGCCCTTCGAGATGCTGACGCTGCGCGGCAACTGGTCGCGCGGTTTCCGCATCCCCAGCTTCGGCGAGGCGAACGCGCTGCCGACCACGGGGTACGTCACCAACTCGGCCGGCCTGTTCAACGATGCGTATCTGGCGCAATATGGCTGCTCGGTCGCGACCTTCAGCACCGCCTGCCCGCAATATCTGCGGACGGCGAGCTATGGCCAGACCACGCTCGCCTCGCCCGACCTGAAGCCGGAGAAGTCGCGCAGCATCACGCTGGGCGCCGTCTTCCAGCCGATCCGCAACGTCTCGCTGAGCGTCGACTATTTCAACATCAAGAAGACCGACGCGATCACGTCGCTTTCCTCGGGAGTGGCGCTCCAGGCCTATTATGCCGGCAATCCGATCCCGGCCGGCTACACGATCATCCCCGACGCGGCGGATCCAGCCCATCCGGGGGCGCTGCCGCGCGTGGCCTATGTCCAGTCGCACTATGTCAACGCCAACACCCAAAAGGCGGAAGGCATCGACTTCGCGGCGAACGGGCGCTTCCGCTTCGGCGACGTGACCTGGACGAGCAATCTCGACGCGACGCTCATGCTCGAGCTCAGCACCACGCTGCCCGACGGCACGCGCCAGACCTATGTCGACACGCTCGGCAACTTCAACCTGACGGCGGGCACCGGCACCTTCCGCTGGCGGGGCAGCTGGATGAACAGCTTCGCGATCGGCAACTACTCGCTCACCGGCACCGCCAACTACACGTCGGGCTACAACCTGTCGGCGATGGACCAGGGCAATGCGTATGAGGATTGCGGCCTGGCGCCGTCGCCCGCGTACACGGGCTGCCGGGTGAAGAGCTACTTCACGTTCGATCTGAACGCGACCGCCAAGATCGCGGACAAGTTCACCATCTATGCGAACGTGCTCAACCTGTTCGATCGCCTGCCGGGCGTCGATCCGGTCACCTATGGCGCGTATCTCTACAATCCGGTCCAGGCCGGCGACAACATCTATGGTCGCCGCTTCACCGTGGGCGCGAAGCTCAATTTCTGATCTTCGCCCAGAGCCGAGACGAAAGAGGGCGGTCCCGAAAGGGGCCGCCCTTCTTCCTTGCCGCGCTTGCCGGCGTCAGGGCCGCCTGGGGCTGGCTCGGTCGGCGGCCATGCGCTCGCCGTCGATCATGATCGGCGTGGCGATGCCGGGCAGGCCGTCGCGCGCGATCTTCATGCCCCGCGCCACCACCTGCGGATCGGCGAACACTTCGTCGACGCTGTTGATCGGCCCGGCCGGCACGCCTTCGGCCTCCAGCGCCTCGTAGAGATCGGCCTTGGCCCATTGCCGGATCGCCGCTTCCAGCAGCGGGATCAGCGCCGCGCGGTTGACCACCCGCTGCGGATTGGTCGCGAAGCGCGGATCGGCGCAATAGTCGAGCCCCAGCACCCCGCACAGCTTGCGGAACTGCGAATCATTGCCCACCGCGATGATCAGTTCGCCGTCCCGCGCCTGGAACGCCTGATAGGGCACCAGATTGGCGTGTCCGTTGCCCATCCGGTGGGGCACCTTGCCCGATGCCATCCAGCCCAGCGCCTGGTTGGCGAGCACGCCCACCTGGGTGTCGAGCAGCGCCATGTCGATATGCGCGCCCGCGCCGGTCACGTCGCGCCGGCGCAGCGCCGCCAGGATCGCCACCGCCGAATAGACGCCGGTGAAGATGTCGGCATAGGCGATGCCCGCCTTTTCCGGTGGGCCGTCGGGCTCGCCGGTCAGCGACATGAAGCCGCCCATGCCCTGGATGATGAAATCATAGCCCGCGCGCGGCGCATAGGGGCCGGTCTGGCCGAAGCCGGTGATCGAGCAGACGATCAGCCGCGGATGGCGCGCTCGCAGCGAAGCCGCGTCGAGCCCGTATTTCACCAGCCCGCCGACCTTGTAGTTCTCGATCACCACATCGGCGTCCGCCACCAGCGCATGCACCGCCGCCTGCCCCTCGGGCGTGGCGATGTCGATCGCCCGGCTCTCCTTGCCGCGGTTGCAGGCGTGGAAATAGGCGGCGTCGCGATTTTCGCCCTCGGCATCGTGGAGGAAGGGCGGCCCCCAATGCCGGGTGTCGTCGCCTTCGCCCGGCCGCTCGACCTTCACCACCTCGGCGCCCAGATCGGCGAGCAGCTGCCCGCACCAGGGCCCGGCGAGGATCCGCGCCAGCTCGACGACTCTGATTCCCGCCAGCGGCTTCATGGACGATGGATCTCGTAGATGAGGTGCGGCTTCATCTCGCCCGCCATCATCCGGTCGACCGTGCCTGGCCGCGCCACGCCGCCGATCTTCTCCATCGCCCTGCGGGAACGCATATTCCCCGCGCCCACGGTGAACACCGCGGTGCGCACGAACCGGTGGATGTGATCGAGCATCAGCCGCTTGATCTCGCGATTATAGACGCCGCCCCAATAGGCGCGGGCCAGATAGGTCCAGCCGATCTCGATCTCGTCGGCCGCTTCGTCCCAATTGTCGAAGCGCGACGCGCCGATCACCGTGCCGGTCGCCTTGTCGAGGATCGTCAGCGCCCCGCCGCTGGCGATGCCGGCGTCGAAATAGGCGCGGAACACCGGCTCCTGCCAGCGGTCATGCGCCGGATGCACTTCCCAGACGAGCGGATCGGAAGCGACGGCGTACAGCGCGTCCCAGTCCGCCGGGGTGCTGGGGCGCAGCACCACCAGCGCGCCTTCCAGCATGGGCTGCCGCTCGGGCGCCATCAGAACGCCGCGATCCCGGTGATCGCGCGGCCGAGGATCAGGCCATGGACGTCATGGGTGCCCTCATAGGTGTTGACGGTCTCGAGGTTGATCGCGTGGCGCATCACATGGAATTCGGCCGAGATGCCGTTGCCGCCATGCATGTCGCGGGCGATGCGGGCGATGTCGAGCGCCTTGCCGCAATTGTTGCGCTTGATGATGCTGATCGCTTCCGGAGCGAGCATGCCCTCGTCGAACATCCGGCCCGCGCGCAGCGCCGCCTGCAGCCCGAGCGCGATCTCGGTCTCCATGTTGGCGAGCTTGAGCTGCACCAGCTGGTTTGCCGCCAGCGGCTTGCCGAACTGGGCGCGGTCGAGCGTATATTGCCGGGCGGCGTGGAAACAGGCCTCGGCCGCGCCCATGCTGCCCCAGGCGATGCCGTAGCGCGCGCGGTTGAGGCAGCCGAACGGCCCCTTCAGTCCCTGCACCTCGGGCAGCAGCGCGTCCTCGCTCACTTCCACCCCGTCCATCACGATCTCGCCGGTGATGCTGGCGCGCAGCGAGAGCTTGCCCTCGATCTTGGGCGCCGACAGCCCCTTCATGCCCTTTTCCAGCACGAAGCCCTTGATGCCGCCGCCATGCGCCTCGCTCTTCGCCCAGACGACGAACACGTCGGCGATCGGCGAATTGGTGATCCACATCTTGGAGCCGGTCAGGCGATAGCCGCCGTCGATCTTCGCCGCGCGGGTGCGCATGCCGCCGGGATCGGAGCCGGCATCGGGCTCGGTCAGGCCGAAACAGCCCACCCATTCGCCGGTGGCGAGCCTGGGGAGATATTTCCGCTTCTGCGCCTCGGTGCCATAGGCGTTGATCGGGTGCATCACGAGCGAGCTCTGCACCGACATCGCCGAGCGATAGCCTGAATCGACGCGCTCCACTTCGCGCGCGACCAGCCCGTAGGAGACATAGCCCAGCCCGGCACCGCCATAGGCTTCGGGGATGGTCGCGCCCAGCAGGCCCAGCGCGCCCATCTCGGCCATGATCTCGCGGTCGAACCGCTCCTCCAGATAGGCGCTGGTGACGCGCGGCAGCAGCTCGCCCTGCGCATAGTCGCGGGCGGCATCGCGGACCATCCGCTCCTCGTCGGTCAGCTGCGCATCGAGCCCGAAGGGGTCCGACCAGTCGAACCGGCCCATCTCTGCCATTTCCTCGTCCTTCTCTCGTCGGCCCGGCAAAGAGAGAAGCCGGGCGTTGCTCCGCCGTCCCGCTTAACGGCTCCGGTTCCGGGCGCGCGTCGGGATGGCGGCATGGGGTATGCGGTGCGGCTATCCCGCCTGCCTGGCGGCCGGCGACGGCACGTCCATCGCGGCGCGCTCGATCTCGGCGAGCCCGGTGCGGGCGGCGACATAGCGCCGGGCGGCGCTGGTCCAGCTCTCGGCAACCGCGACGCCGGGCATATGGGCGACTTCGGCGAGCGCCGCCTCGACATCGCCGCGGTCGAGCGCGCGCCGGGCGCGGCGCAGCCGCTCGGCGGGCAGCGGGCTCGGCGTGTCGGCCTGGCGCAGCACCACCAGGTTGCCGAGCATCCGGCGCACCCGGTTCCACAGGCTGTCGCTCGGATCGTTGGCGAGGCGCGGCCCCAGCGTGTCGAGCGCCAGCCGCAGGTCCTCCAGCGTCACCGGCTGGGCGGCGGCGCGCAGGATCGCGGCGACCGCGTCGCCGTCATGCTCGCCGAAACGCTGCTTGAGCTGGCCCTCGAGCGGCCCCAGCGGCTGGCCGCGCTCGAGCGCGCGGCGCGTCGCGAGGACGATCATCATCCGCTCGGCCCGCGTCGCATAGGAAGCGGCGTTGCGGGCGCTGCCATCGGCGTCGCGCAGCCGCAGCTCGATCTGGTCGAGCTTGCCCGCCAGCTGCGTCTCGCGGGCGCTGAGCGTGGCAAGGTCGGTGCCCGGCGGCAGCGCCGGGATTGCCGGCTGGGCGCTGGCATTGGGAGACGGCAGGGGCGCCGGTGCGGGCGCGCGCGGCGAAAGGCCGCCGGCCAGTCCCACGGCACCGATGGTCACGCCTATTCCGCCGGCGAAGGCGATCGTGCCGATCAGGCTGGCGCTGCGCCACCAGGGCACGCGCGGCGCCGCGGGCGCGAAGGTCTCGTCGCTCATGGGCCCTTATTCGCCGTGTGGCCCTGCCCGGTCAATCGGCGAGCTGCAGGGCGAGTGCGATCAGCGTGTCCACCTGCACGTCCGCGGCGATCTCGACGCGGCGCCAGCCCGGGCCGGCCGCGGCGGCCGCGCGGGCGCTGATCGCGGCGATGCCGATGGTCGCGCGGTGCTCGGGCGCCACCAGTTCGGCGAGCCGGGCTCCGGCCCGGGCGGACTGGACGAGCGCGATCGCCCCGTGCAGCCGCGCCGCCTGTTCGGGCGCGATCGCCAGCGGCTCGCTGGCATAGACGGTGATCGCCCGGGCGATGATGCCGCCGGCTTCAAGCATCCGCGTGCGTCCGCCCAGCAGCAGCGCGCGCCGCACCCCGGCGGCTGCGGCCGCGGCCAAGAGGGCGGCCCCGTCCTCCCTGCCGGCAGAAGCGATGGCGAAGCCCGCGTGCCGCGCCGCCTCGGCGGTCGCGCTGCCCACCGCGTGCACGGGCAGGCCCCGTAGCGCGCCCAGCTGCGGCCCGCCATGGCGCAGGGCATTGGCGCTGGTCAGCAGCAGCGCGTCGAACGCCGCGGGATCGGGCGCGCGCCAGGGGACCGGCCCGGCGGCGAACAGGGGCAGGCGGATCGCCGTCCGCCCCGCCGCCTCGATCGCCGCGGCGGTCGCGCCGTTGCCGGGCTCGGGCCGGAGCACGGCGATCGGGCGGCTCACCCCTCGAACAATCGGCGCACCGCTGCCGGCGCCCGTGCCAGCAGGTCGCGGGCAAGCGCGGCGGGCAGGGCATGGTCGAGCGGTGCCCCCTCGATCGCGCCATGGACATGGGCGGCGCCGTCTTCCGAGAGCAGCTCGGCCTCGAGCGTCAGGATGCCGCCCGCGATCGTCGCCAGCGCGGCGACGGGCGAGTGGCAGCCGGCCTTGAGCGCCGCCAGCAGCGCGCGCTCGGCGGCGATGCAGGCATGCGTCTCCACATGGTCTATCGCCCGCAGCATCTCGCGGGCATGGGCATCGTCGGCGCGAATCTCGACGCCCACTGCTCCCTGGGCCGGCGCGGGGAGGAGGATGTTGGTGGGGATCGGCGTGCCGACGTCATGGCGCCGGAGCCGGTCGAGTCCGGCCGCGGCGAGCAAGGTCGCATCGGCCTCGCCCTGCGCCAGCCGGGCCAGCCGCGTGTCGACATTGCCGCGGAACAGCGTGACCGAAAGATCGGGCCGCAGCCGCCGGATCTGCGCGGCCCGGCGCGGCGAACTGGTGCCCAGCACGCCGCCCTGCGGGATCGCCGCGATCGACGGGGCACCGACCAGCCGGTCGCGCACATCGGCGCGGGGCAGCATCGCGGCGATGGCGATCATATCGGGGCGCAGCGTCTCGACGTCCTTCATCGAATGGACCGAAGCGTCGATCTCGCCGGCGAGCAGGGCCCGGTCGAGCTCCTTGGTCCACAGCGCCTTGCCGCCGATCTCGGCGAGCGGACGGTCCTGCACCTTGTCGCCGGTGGTGCGGATCACGACGATCTCGAAGTCGCTTGCGGGCCGCTTGTGCGCGGCGGCGAGCGCGTCGCGCACCATCTCCGCCTGTGTCAGCGCGAGCGGCGAACCCCGGGTACCCAGTTTGAAAACGGCCATGTCCGCCGCCTTACCGGCTTGGTCGCCGCTTGTCGAAGCGGACGCGGAGGCGCGGAGCACGCGGAGATGGGGCAACCGGCCGCGCCGCGGCTCCGTCTCCCCATTTCTTCTCCGCGCCTCCGCGTGAACCAAAAGCCGCCCGAACTTCGACAATCGCCGCCCGACACCCTAGATGCGCAGACAACGGAGTATGAAACGAACGACATGGCCCTGATCCTCGGCCTCGAATCGAGTTGCGACGAAACCGCCGCCGCACTGGTCACCACCGACCGGCGGGTGCTGGCGCACAAGCTGGCGCGGCAGGAAGCGGCGCATCGCCCCTATGGCGGCGTCGTGCCCGAGATCGCGGCGCGCGCGCATGTCGAGGCGCTGGGCCCGTTGATCGAGGGCGCCTTTGCGGAAGCCGGCGTCACGCTCGCCGATGTCGACGCGGTCGCGGCGACCGCCGGCCCCGGGCTGATCGGCGGAGTCATGGTCGGCCTCGTCGCCGGCAAGGCGCTGGCGCTGGCGGGCGGCAAGCCGCTGATCGCGGTCAACCATCTCGAGGGACATGGCCTGTCGCCGCGGCTCACCGATCCCGATCTGGAATTTCCCTATCTGCTGCTGCTCGTCTCGGGGGGCCATTGCCAGTTGCTGCTCGTCGAGGGGGTGGGCCGCTACCGGCGCCTCGCCACCACGATCGACGACGCCGCGGGCGAGGCGTTCGACAAGACCGCCAAGATGCTGGGACTCGGCTTTCCCGGCGGCCCGGCGGTGGAGGAAGCGGCGGCGCGCGGCGATCCCGGGGCAGTGCCGCTGCCGCGCCCGCTGCTCGGCTCGGCGGAACCGCATTTCTCCTTCGCCGGCCTGAAGAGCGACGTGGCGCGCAAGGTCGGCCGCTATGATGTCGAGGATATCGCGGCGTCCTTCCAGCAGGCGGTGGTCGATTGCCTGGTCGATCGCACGCGCCGGGCGCTGGCGAAGGTGGAGGCAACTGCGCTGGTGGTGGCGGGCGGCGTCGCGGCGAACAAGGCGGTGCGCGGCGCCCTGGAACGACTGGCCGCGGAAGCCGGCATGCGCTTCGTCGCGCCGCCGCTCTGGCTCTGCACCGACAATGCGGCGATGATCGGCTGGGCGGGAGCCGAACGGTTCCTGGCGGGGTTCAGCGATCCGCTCGACACGCCGGCGCGGGCGCGCTGGCCGCTCGATCCGGATGCGGAGAAGGTTCGCGGCGCGGGAGTGAAGGCATGAGGATAGGCGTGATCGGTGGCGGCGCCTGGGGGACGGCCCTGGCCCAGGTCGCGGCGCGGGGCGGCAGCGAGGAGGTGCTGCTCTGGGCGCGCGAGGCACAGGTGGTGGAGAGTGTGAACCTCCGCCACCGCAACGATCTGTTCCTTCCGCAAGTGCCTCTCAGCCCGAGCATCCGCGCCACGCGCGAACTTGGCGACCTTGCGGACATGCAGGCGTTGCTGGTGGTGGCCCCGGCCCAGCATGTCCGCGCCGTCCTGTCCGAGACGCCGGTCGGCGACACGCCGCTGGTCCTCTGCGCCAAGGGGATCGAGGCCGGCACCAAGCTGCTGGTCGGCGAAGTAGCCCATCAGGTCGCCCCGCGGGCACCGCTCGCGGTGCTCTCCGGCCCCACCTTCGCCCACGAAGTCGCGGCCGGCAAACCCACTGCCGTTACCCTGGCCTGCGAGGACGAGGGGCTGCGCACCCGCCTCGCCGAGCGGCTGGCGGGGCCTGCCTTCCGCACCTATGGTTCGGGAGATCTGGTGGGCGCGGAGATCGGCGGGGCGGTCAAGAACGTCCTCGCCATCGCCTGCGGCGTGGTGGAGGGCGCCGGCCTGGGCCTCAATGCCCGCGCCGCGCTGATCGCCCGGGGCTTTGCCGAGATGACGCGCTTCGGCCTTGCCCGCGGCGCCCAGGCGGAGACGCTCACCGGCCTGTCCGGGCTGGGCGATCTCGTTCTCACCTGCTCCTCCACCAATTCGCGCAACTTTTCCCTCGGTCTCGGTCTCGGCCAGGGGAAGCAGGCCGCCGCGCTGATGGCCGACCGCAAGACCGTGGCCGAAGGCGCCTTCACCGCGCCCGTCCTGCGCGAAGCCGCGCGGGACGCGGGGATCGACATGCCCGTCACGCGCGCGGTCAACGACCTGCTGGAGGGCGCGCCCGTCGCCCGGGTGATCGAGGAGCTGCTCAGCCGGCCCTTGCGGGAGGAGCTGCAGTGAAGTGGGCGGCGATGCTCCGGGGAATCAACCTGGGCAAGCGCCAGCTCAAGTCGGCGGAGCTCAAGGCCGTGGTCGAGGGGATGGGCTTCACCGGGGTGAAGACGATCCTCGCCTCGGGAAATGTCGTGTTCGAGGCCGGCGACGCGGCGCCCGAGGCCATCGAGCGCGATCTCCACGCCGCGCTGGAGCGCGCCACCGGCCTCAAGTCCGAAGTGTTCGTGCGCAACCGGACCGATCTCGAGAAGCTGGTCGAGGCCAATCCCTTCCCCGAGGAAGCGAAGGCGCGGCCCAGCTATCTCCTCGTCACCTTCCACCGCGCGCCGCCGGACCGGGCGGCGATCGGCCGGCTGGCGGAAAGCCATGACGGCCCCGAGCGCATGGTGGTGGTGGGCCGCGAACTGTTCACCGACTTCCCCGAGGGCCAGGGCCGTTCGACCCTGGTTCCCGCGATGCAGAAGGCCAGGCTGGCCCAGGGCAATACCGGGCGCAACTGGAACACCGTGCGCAAGCTGCTCGCCGCGCTGGGCGACTAGAAATCGACGGCGATGCCCTTCAGCTCCCAGTCGCCATAGCGGGTGGGATCCTGGCCGAGCGGGTCCCGGGTCTCCCTTGCCGGCTCGGGCTTCGGCACCGGCGGACTCGGCGTCAGATACGCGGGCGGTTTCACATTTGCGGGGCGCTGGGCCATAGGCAGCAGATCGTCCTTCCCAACGCCGAGGTCAAGTGAAGCCGCCGCGCCGCCATTCTCCCCGTTCTTCTCCCCGTCAGGCGCCCGACGCTCCCGGCGTTCCCACGCGCCGGGCCGCGCTCAGGCTGCTCGATGCGGTGCTCCGGCGCGGGCTGGCGCTGGAGCAGGCGCTCGACTCGGCGGCGCAGGGCCTTGCGCCCAATGATCGCGGCCTTGCCCATGCCATCGCCGCGGAGGTGCTGCGCCGGCTCCCCGATCTCGACGCGCTGATCGATTCGGCGACGAAGCAGCGTCTTCCCGACGATGCCAAGGCACGTTTCGCGCTGCGCATCGCGCTCGTCCAGGCGCTGGCGCTCGGCACGCCGGGCCATGCCGCGATCGCCACCGTGCTGCCGCTCGTCGATGGCGGACCGCGCAAGCTGGTGCACGGCGTGTTCGGTGCGCTGGTCCGCCAGGGTGCGACTCTGCCCGAGCCGCCGACCCTGCCCGATGCGGTGGCGCTGCGCTGGCACGCCGCCTGGGGCGACCAGGCGATCGAGGATGCCGAGCGCGCCATCGCGGTTCCGCCGCCGCTCGACCTGACCCTGCGCGACCCTGCGATCGTGCCCGACCTGCCCGGCACCAGCCTGATCGCCGGCCATCTCCGCCTCGACGAGAAAGGCGCGGTGGCAATGCTCCCCGGCTATGCCGAGGGCGAATGGTGGGTACAGGATCTCGCCGCCTCGCTCCCCGCCCGGCTGATCGGCAAGGGCAACGGCACCGCGCTCGACCTCTGCGCCGCCCCGGGGGGCAAGACGCTCCAGCTCGCCGCCGCCGGTTGGCGGGTGACCGCGGTCGACATTTCCGAAAGTCGTCTGGCGCGACTTCACGAAAATCTGGAGCGCACCGGCCTCGGCGCCGAAGTGATCGCCGCAGACCTGCTCGGCTGGGCGCCCGCGGCGCCCGCCGATGCGGTCCTGCTCGATGCGCCGTGCAGCGCCACCGGCATCTTCCGCCGTCATCCCGACGTGCTCCATCGCGTCCGTCCGAGCCTGATCCGGGAAATGGCCGAGCTGCAGGGCAGGCTCCTCGCCCGCGCCGCGGATTGGGTGAAGCCCGGCGGCACGCTCGTCTTCTCGACCTGCTCGCTCGAGCCCGAGGAGGGCGAGGCGCAGCTCGCCGCGTTCCTCGAGGCGCGTTCCGACTATGCGATCGCGCCGGTCCGGGCCGAGGCGCTTCCCCATGGCGTGGTGCCCCGCGACGACGGCAGCCTTCGCCTGCTCCCCGGAACGCTTGCCGATGCCGGCGGGTTGGACGGTTTCTTCATCGCGAGGCTCGTCCGCAACGGCTGAGGTTGCGCGCGAATCGCGGGGTGCCTAAGGATTCGTCATGGCCGTCCGCATCGCACCTTCGATCCTCTCCGCCGATTTCGCCAAGCTGGGCGAGGAAATCCGCGCCATCGACGCGGCGGGAGCCGACTGGATCCATGTCGACGTGATGGACGGGCATTTCGTGCCCAACATCACGATCGGCCCGGGCGTGATCAAGGCGTTGCGCCCGCACACGGCCAAGCCGTTCGACGTGCACCTGATGATCGCCCCGGTGGATCCGCTGCTCCAGGCCTTTGCCGATGCCGGTGCCGATTGCATCTCGGTCCATCCGGAATCGGGCCCGCATCTCCACCGCACGCTCCAGACGATCAAGGGCCTGGGCAAGCGCGCCGGCGTGGTGCTCAATCCTTCCACGCCGGTGGACGCCGTCGACTATGTCATGGACATGATCGACCTCATCCTGGTGATGAGCGTGAACCCCGGCTTCGGCGGGCAGAAGTTCATCGAGAGCCAGCTGGGCAAGATCGCCGAGCTGCGCAGGCGGATCGATGCCAGCGGCCGCGCGATCGACCTGGAGGTGGATGGCGGGATCGACCGCGAGACGGCCCCGCGCGCCATCGCCGCGGGTGCCGATGCGCTGGTCGCCGGCACCGCCACCTTCACCGGCGGCCCCAGTCGATACGCGGCGAACATCGCCGCCCTGCGAGGCGGGTGAGCGATGAGAGGATCGACTCCGGAGCCGACGGAGTCGAGCAGGGCAAGCGGCTCATCCGCACGGGCGGGGAACGCGGGCTCAGCCTTGCCGAGCGCATCTCCGAGCGCTTCCAGCGCCTCGCCTGGCGTACGCCGCTCCACAATATGCGCCTGAAGGGCCGGCATCCCCTGAAACTGATCGCGGTGGGCGAGGACCCGTTCTTCGGCGATGTGGAACGGGGCAACGCGCTGCTCGACGGCGTGGTGCGTTTCCGGGGGGAAGAGCGTTCGATCGCCGGGCTCGACTTCACCCGGCCCGACTGGTCGGTGGCGATGGGCGCGTATCTCCACGGCTTCGGCTGGCTGCGCGATCTCTCCAGCGTCACCACCCGCGTCACCGCGGCGCCGATCGCCGAGGCGCTGATGCAGCGATGGCTCGCCGTGCATGGCGACAAGGTCTCCGATCCCGCCTGGCGCGCCGACCTGGTCGGCCGGCGCATCCTCGCCTGGACTGCCCATGCGCCGCTGATCCTTTCGGCCAACGACCTGGTCTATCGCTCCTCGGTGCTCCACGCGCTGGCCAAGGGCGCGCGCCATCTCGATCGCGCCGCCGATCGGGTCCCGCTCGGCACGCCGCGCATCGCCGCCTGGTGCGGCGTGCTGGCTGCCGGGCTGATGATCCCGGGCGGCGATCCGCGCCGTTCCTTCGGCGAGACCGGGCTGCGCCGCGCGCTCGAACAGTCGATGTTCGACGATGGCGGCACCGTCGGCCGCTCGCCCTGGGGCCAGCTCGATGCGGTGCAGCTGCTGACGATCCTGGCCAACGCCTATGAGGCGCGCCGGCTCGAGCCGCCCGCTTTCGTCGCCTCGGCGCTGGGCAGGATGGTCACCGCGCTGCTCGGCGTCTGCCATGGCGACAAGGGCCTGGGCAGCTGGCAGGGCAGCGCCCCCGTGCCCGGCGCGCTGATCGAGCAGGCGGTGGAGGCGACGGGCGTGCGCACCCGCCCGCTCAAACAGGCCCGCGAATGGGGCTATCAGCGGCTGAACGCCGGCGGCACGGTGCTGATCGTCGATGCGGCACCGCCGCCGCTCGCCCGGCTGGCCGCGGGCGGCTGCGCCTCGACGCTCGCCTTCGAGCTTTCGGACGGGCCGCACCGGATCGTCGTCAATTGCGGCGGCTCGAACATGGCCAATGCCGCGCTTCCCGCCGCGCTGAGCGAGGGCCTGCGCACCACCGCCGCGCATTCCACCCTTGTGCTGGCCGACAGCAATTCGACGGCGATCCACCCGGACGGCTCGCTGGGCCGCGGCGTTGTGGAAGTCGAGCTGGCGCGCACCGAAAGCGAGAATGGCAGCCGGATCGAGGCGAGCCATGACGGCTATGTCCGCCGCCTGGGCTTCGTCCATCGCCGGCTGATCGCGCTGGGCGGCGATGGGCGCGACGTGCGCGGCGAGGACATGCTGCTTCCCGCCGACAAGCGGAAACGCAAGACGAACACGCCGTTCGCGATTCGCTTCCACCTGGCGCCCCAGGTCGAGATCTCGCCCACGGCCGACGGCCAGGCGGCGATCCTGCGCCTGCCGAGCGGGCATCTGTGGCAATTCCGCTGCAAGGGCGGCGCGCTTGCCTTCGAAGACTCGCTCTGGATCGACGGCACGGGCAAGCCGGTGCCGACGAAGCAGCTGGTGATCACCGGCGAATCGCTCGCGGGCGGTGCAAACGTCAGCTGGCTGTTCCACCGCGCGAAGTGATAGGGCTCCCCCGCTGATTCGGGGGAGGAAGCGGGATGGCGCAGGTCGAAGTGTTCGATGAGGAGGACGCGCGCGAGCCGTTGTTCGTCGGTGAGTTCGGGTTTCTGCCGCGGGCCGGCGAAAGCCTGTCGATCGAAGTCGACGGCGCCTTCAGCTACTATCGGGTGACCGAAGTGTGGTTCCGTCACGACGAGGAAAGCGACGCGTTCCAGCCCTGCCTGCGCGTCGAACTCGAAGACTAGTCGTTTTCGGTAGGGCGGCACCGGCCCGCTCCCGATTCAGCGAAGCCGAAAACGACGCTAGGGGTTGCGCCCGGCGCCCCGATCCGTAGAGGGGCTTGCCGCATGGATCAGGTGAAAATCAGGCGCGCACTCCTCTCGGTCTCCGACAAGACCGGGATCGTCGAACTCGCACAGGCGCTGGCGGCGCAGGGAGTCGAGCTCGTCTCGACCGGGGGCACCGCCACCGCGCTCCGCAATGCCGGGCTCGCGGTTCGCGACATCTCCGACCTCACGGGCTTTCCCGAGATGATGGACGGACGCGTGAAGACGCTGCATCCCAAGGTGCATGGCGGCCTGCTCGCGATTCGCGGCAACGAGGACCATGAGACGTCGATGGCCGAGCACGAGATCGCCCCGATCGATCTCGTCGTGGTCAATCTCTATCCCTTTGCCGAGACGGTGGCGCGCGGCGCGAACCGCGACACGATCATCGAGAATATCGACATCGGCGGTCCCTCGATGGTGCGCTCCGCGGCGAAGAACCACGAGAGTGTCGCGATCCTCACCGATCCGGCCGACTATGCGCTGGTGGCGGACGGCACGACCACGCTGGCCCAGCGGCGCAAGTTCGCCGCCAAGGCCTATGCCGCCACCGCCGCCTATGACGCGATGATCGCCAGCTGGTTCGGCGTGGTCGATCAGGGCGAGCAATTCCCCGACACGATGCACCTTGCCCTCAAGCGCGGCCAGGAGCTGCGCTATGGCGAGAATCCGCACCAGAAGGCAGCCTTCTACATCCATGGCGGCCCGCATGTGCAGGGCATCGGCCAGGCGCGTCAGGTCCAGGGCAAGGAGCTGAGCTACAACAATTACAACGACGCGGATGCCGCCCTCGAGCTGGTCAGCGAGTTCCGCGACGGCCCGCCGACCGTCGTGATCGTCAAGCACGCCAATCCCTGCGGCGTGGCGAGCGCGGCGACGCTTGCGGATGCCTATGCCGCGGCCTTTGCCTGCGACACCGTCTCGGCGTTCGGCGGCATCATTGCCGTGAATCGTCCGCTCGACCGCGCCACCGCCGAGCAGATCACGTCGATCTTCACCGAAGTCGTGGTCGCCCCCGGGGCCGATGAAGAGGCGCTCGCGCTGTTCGAGGCGAAGAAGAATCTGCGCCTGTTGCTGACCGAGGGCCTGCCCGATCCGGCGCGCGGCGGCCTCACGGCCAAATCCTTCGCGGGCGGCTGGCTGGTCCAGAGCCGCGACAACGGCATCGTCGCGCGCGAGGACCTGAAAGTGGTGACGAAGCGCGCGCCGACCGAGCAGGAGCTGGCGGACTGCCTGTTCGCCTGGACGGTGGCCAAGCACGTCAAGTCGAACGCGATCGTCTATGCCAGGGACGGCAGCACCGCCGGCATCGGCGCCGGCCAGATGAACCGGCTGGAGAGCGCGCGCATCGCCGCCTGGAAGGCGAAGGACGCCGCCGACAAGGCCGGCTGGGCGCAGCCGCGCACGATCGGCTCCGCGGTCGCCTCCGATGCCTTCTTCCCCTTTGCCGACGGTCTGCTCGCCGCGGTGGAGGCCGGGGCGACGGCGGTGATCCAGCCCGGCGGCTCGATCCGCGACGACGACGTGATCGCGGCGGCCGATGCGGCCGGCCTCGCGATGGTCTTCACCGGCATGCGGCATTTCCGGCACTAGCTGGGGAAGGGAGGGGAGCTAGAGCTTCCCTTCCGTCGGCAGCGTCGCTTCGCCGGCCGCCGGCATCTTGCGGAACAATGCCCGGTCCTCCGGGCCGAAGCCGAACTTGATGATCACGAACAGATAGGTGACCAGGATCGCCGGCATGCCGATGCTGAGCTCGGCCCATTCATAGTGCTTGGGCAGGCTGGCGAATGCGCCGCCGACCAGGCTGGCGATCGCGATCGCGGCAAAGAAGCTCGGGCGGATCGAGACGACCGGCGCGCCGGTGAGGCGATAGAGCAGGGCGGCCTTCACCGCGGATCCGATGGTCAGCGACACGGCCAGCGCCAGCGCCGGCCCGGCCGCCTGGACCGGTTCGGGCCAGCCCTGCGCCCGTGCGACGAAGACGAACACGAAGCTCAGCGCGATCTGCAGCAGCAGCACGCATACCGAGACCGCCAGATTCTTGTGGCGGGCGATATAGACCAGGCCGGTCTCGCAGACCGCGCCGGTCGAGGCGAGCACTTCGGCGACGAGCAGGATGCACAGCGCGCCGGCGCCGATCACGAACTCCTTGCCGATCAGGCCCATCACGCCCTCGGCCGGGAGCGAGAACATCACCGCCAGCGCCGCCTGCGCGCTCGTCACCCAGAAGCCGACCTGGCGCACCTGCTTGGCGACGGCGGCCCTGTCGTCCTCGGCCAGCGCCTTGGTGACGACCGGCCCCAGGATCGGATCGAAGCTGGATTTGAGCCGCTGCGGCACCGACGCCACCTGCTGCGCCATATAGTAGATGCCCACCACGGCCGGGCTGAACAGCAGCGCGAGAATGAAGCGGTCGACATTGCGCGTCGCCCATTCGATCGCATCGGCGCCGGCAAGCGGCGCGTTGGCGCGTGCGAGCCACCAGATCGAGCTGGGCCGCGGCCGCCAGCCATGCGGCAGGCCATATTCCCTGACGAAGGGCAGGATCGAAGCGGCGAGGGCCGCGACCATCG
The DNA here is from genome assembly GCF_001899725.1 of Sphingomonas sp. 67-41. Lineage (NCBI taxonomy): Bacteria > Pseudomonadati > Pseudomonadota > Alphaproteobacteria > Sphingomonadales > Sphingomonadaceae > Sphingomonas > Sphingomonas sp. 67-41. The sequence continues at coordinate 564,831 of NZ_MKWJ01000022.1, forward strand.
ACAGCGCATAGGCGAAGATCAGCCCGTCGCGCGCCGAGACATAGGAAAAGGCCCAGGCGGCGATGCTGATCGTCCAGGGCTCGATGATCGCCCGCGCGGTCACCGCCGCGCCGATATTGTGGCGATAGGCGCAGGCCGAGAGCGCGACGTCGGAAAGCGCCGGGCACAGCACCACCAGCGCGATCAGCGGCTCGAGCCCGGTCACCTGGCTGTTGGGAAACATCGCCTGGGGAAAGAGGATCAGCACGCCGCTGGCGATCAGCGAGGCGATCAGCGCCACCACCATCGCATCCCACACGACATGCGCATGCGGCCGATCGGTATCGGCCAGCGCCTGGGCAAGCCCGCGCTTGAGGCCCAGCGTGGCCAGCAGCGCCGCAACCTCGATCACCAGGACTGCGATCGCATAGCGACCGACAATGTCCGGGCCATAGGCGCGGCCGGCGATGAACAGGAACGGCAGGCGCGCGGCGAGGCGCAGGACGAAGCCGAGGATGTTGGTCCGCCCGCCCCGGGCGAGCGCGTTGATGTCTTCGCCCCCCGACAGCGCCGTCACGGTCTCGCTCAATGCGCCGCGCCCCAGCTCGGGCCCACGCCGATCTCGACGCCCAGCGGCACGCTGAGCTTCACCGCGGGCTCGGCAGCGGTCGCCATCACGCGCTGGATGACCGGCCTGGCGGCCTCCACATCGCCCTCGGGCAGCTCGAACACCAGCTCGTCATGCACCTGGAGCAGCATCTTCACGTTCGGCAGGCCCGCTTCGAGCAACGCCGGGCCCATCCGCGCCATCGCCCGCTTGATGATGTCTGCGCTGGTGCCCTGGATCGGCGCGTTGATCGCGGCGCGCTCGCTGCCGGCGCGCTCGTTCGGATTTGCCGACTTGAGGCGGGGGAAATGCGTCTTCCGGCCGAACAGCGTCGTGGTGTAGCCGCGCTCCTTGGCCAGGTTCAGCGTATCGGCGATGTAGCGGTTGATGCCGGGGAAGCGCTCGAAATAGCGGTTGATCATCGCCTGTGCCTCGTCCGGCGTCACGTCGAGGCGGCCGGCCAGGCCCCAGCGCGAGATGCCGTAGAGGATCGCGAAGTTGATCGTCTTGGCGCGACCGCGCGTGTCGCGGTTCACTTCGCCGAACAGCTCCATCGCGGTGCGGTTGTGAATGTCCTCGCCCTGCTCGAACGCCTCGCGCAGGGCAGGCACGTCGGCGATGTGCGCGGCCAGGCGCAGTTCGATCTGCGAATAGTCGGCCGAAAGAATCACATTGCCGGGTTCCGCCACGAACGCGTCCCGGATTTGTCTGCCGGTCTCGGTGCGGATCGGGATGTTCTGGAGGTTGGGATCGGTCGAGGAGAGCCGCCCGGTCTGTGCGCCGGTCAGGCTGTAGCTGGTGTGCACGCGCCCCGTCGCCGGGTTGATCTGGGCCTGGAGCGCATCGGTATAGGTGGATTTGAGCTTGGTGAGCTGGCGCCAGTCGAGCACCTTCAGCACCATCTCGCGGCCGGGCGAATCCTTGTCGGCCGCGATGCGCTCCAGTTCGTTCACGTCGGTGGAATAGACGCCGGACTTGCCCTTGCGCCCGCCCTTGATCCCCATCTTGTCGAACAGCACGTCGCCCAGCTGCTTGGGGCTGCCGATGGTGAACTTGAAGCCGGCCAGCCCGTGGATCTCTTCCTCCAGCGCGGCGATCTGGTGCGAGAAGTCGGTCGAGAGCCGGTGGAGCACCTGCGCATCCACCTTGATGCCTGCGCGCTCCATGCCCGCGATCACGCCGACCAGCGGCCGGTCGACCATCTCGTAGACTCGGGTCGAGCCCTCATAGGCGAGCCGCGGCTTGAAGCGGCGCCACAGCCGCAGCGTCATGTCCGCATCTTCGGCGGCGTAGCGGGTGGCGGCCTTGAGATCGACCTGGCCGAAGCCGAGCTGGTTCTTGCCCGTGCCGACCACGTCCTTGTAGGCGATGCAGCTGTGCGAGAGGTGAGTGGCGGCCAGTTCGTCCATGCCGTGCCCGTGCAGGCCGGCATCGAGATCGAAGCTCATCACGATCGTGTCGTCATAAGGGGCGACTTCGATGCCGCAGCGGCCGAGGACGATCAGGTCGTATTTGAGGTTGTGGCCGATCTTGAGGACGGCGGGATCCTCGAGCAGCGGCTTCAGCTTCGCGATCGCCGCGGCGCGATCGATCTGCACCGGCTTCTCGGCGAACATGTCGGTGCCGCCATGGGCGATGGGAATGTAGCAGGCCTTGTTCGGCGCCAGCGCCAGCGAGACGCCGACCAGCTCCGCGCGCGTGGCGTCGACCCCGGTGGTCTCGGTGTCGACCGCCACCCAGCCCTGGTGCTGCGCCTGGGCGATCCACCGGTCGAGCGCGGCTTCGTCCACCACGGTCTCATAGCCGTCGTGATCGCAGGGCGGATCTTCCTCCAGGCCCGGCGTCTCGTGCGTCTCGACCGGCGCATCCGCCACCGCCGACAGCCGGTTGAGCAGCGTGCGGAAGCCGTGATGCTCGAGGAACGCGCGCAGCGGCGCGTCCGGGATGCCCTTGAGCTCGAACGCTTCCAGCGGCTCGGGCAGCGGCACGTCGCTCGCCAGCTGGACCAGCTTGTGCGAAAGCCGGGCCATCTCGGCATGCTCGATCAGATTGTCGCGCATCTTCGACGGCTTCATCGAAGGCGCCGCCTCCAGCACGTCCTCGAGCGTGCCGAATTCCTGGATCAGCTTGGCGGCGGTCTTGGGGCCGACGCCCTTCACGCCGGGAACATTGTCGACGCTGTCGCCCATCAGCGCCAGCACTTCGCCCAGCTTCTCGGGGAGCACGCCGAACTTCTCTTCGGTATCCTTGGGCCCCAGCCGCCGGTTGTTCATCGTGTCGAGCATGTCGACGGACGGGTCCGTCATCAGCTGCATCAGGTCCTTGTCGGAGCTGACGATGGTCACGCTCCAGCCCTGGGCCAGCGCCGCCTTGGTATAGCTGGCGATCAGGTCGTCGGCTTCCCAGCCCGCTTCCTCGATGCAGGGCAGCGAGAAGGCGCGCGTCGCGTCGCGAATCATCGGGAACTGGGGCACCAGGTCCTCGGGCGCGGGCGGGCGGTGCGCCTTGTACTGGTCGTACAGCTCGTTGCGGAAGGTGTGCTCGCTCTTGTCGAGCACCACCGCCATATGGGTCGGGCCGTCGGCCTTGTTCAGTTCGTCGACCAGCTTCCACAGCATGGTCGTATAGCCATAGACGGCGCCCACCGGCTCGCCATGCTTGTTGGTGAGCGGTGGCAGCCGATGATAGGCGCGGAAGATATAGCCGGAGCCGTCGACGAGATAGAGATGGGGCATCGCCGCGCCGGGATAGCCGAGCCCGTGCGCCGAACAAAGCCCGCTTTGCTCCAGTTTGCGCGGTGGCGGAGGATTTCGGGCCCGTCCCGCCGTCCCGGACGGATTTGGCCGGCGTCGCGGGGCATGGCCGGGCGGTAGCCGCCGCGCATCGGGCGACCGGGCATTCCGCCCCCTGCGCGCGAACTAGTTGCGATAGGTCACGATTGCCTGCGCCACCTGCTGCATCAGCATCTGGCGTTCGCGCACCGGGCGGTGCGTGTCGCCGATCATGATCGCCAGCGCATAGGATTTGCCGTCCGGTGCCGTGAGGATGCCGACATCGTTGAAGCCTGCGGTGCGCGCACCCAGGTCCTGGCCGGTGCCGGTCTTGTGGCCATAGGTCCATCCCGGCGGCACCGCGCCATGCACGCGGGCGCGGCCGGTCTTGGCGCCGTCCATGGTCTGGAGCAGCCAGGCGGTCGCGGTCGGCGACAGCAGCTCGCCGCGCTTCAGCCGGGCAAGCGCCACCGAGATGCCCGCGGCGGCGGCGCCGTCGGGCGGATCCTTCACATAGGATTCGAATGCCGCGAGGCGCACGGCGGGCGAGAGGCGCGAGCGGGCGATCGCGAAGCTGTTGCCCATCGAATATTCGGGCTTCCAGGCGAGGCCCGCGGTGCCGGCCTGGAGCAGTTTCTCGCCGGGGCCGAAGCGCACGCCGGTGATGCCCTTGCGCGCGAGGAAGGTGCGGACGGCGTCGGGCCCGCCGACCAGCCGCAGCAGCTTGTCGTTGCAGGTGTTGTCGCTCATCTGCATCGCGCGGCGGATGATCTCGCCGACGCTGGCGGTATAGCCGGCATCGCCCTTCACCAGCGCGGCGACCGGCTGGTGGAACAAAGTGAAATCGGCCCTGGTGATCGTGATCGGGTCCTCGAGGCGGATCCTGCCCTGGTCGACCTGGTCGAGCACCGTCATCGCCACCCAGAGCTTGGACACGCTCTGCTGCGGCATCGGCCGTTCGCCATTGGAAGCGACGATCCAGCCATCGTCGATGCTGGTCACCGCGACGCCGACAAGGCCTTCGAAATTGTTGGTGATGCCGCGGATCGCCTGGTCGAGCGCGCGCGGCGCCGGGGCGGTGGGCTTCCATGCCGAAGCCTTCGCCTTGGCATCACCCCATGGGAAGGCGAGGCTCACGCCATAAGCGGCGGGCAGATAGGTGGCGAGCGACGGATCGCCATGCACGGTACAGCCTACCAGCATCGCCGGGCCGAGGCCCGCGATCGTCACTGCACGCTGAAACGTCGAGAAGTCCTCGAACTTAAACACTTAACACGACCCCTTGCCCGTCTGCGACCATGCGGCGGATGTGTTTCGCGGGAAAGTCCGCGCCACGCCGGGTTGCGACGAATACCAGCCTTGTAGCGGTGAAGCGTGAACGCAGCGAAAACGCGCCGCGATTTTTCGGCGGAACCCGGGGAAAGACCGGAGCTCAGTTGCCGCTGGCGCGAAGCCACGCGTCGATCCCGGTCGCGGCGGGATCGGGGATGCAGCCGCCGGCGCGGCGCAGGACGCAGCCTGGCGCGTCGGTGCGGCCGGGCGCGGCGCAGGCCTCGAGCCGATATTGCTTCGGCAGCTCCGCGGCATGGGCGCGCGGCGCCACCACCGTGTCGAAGGCCCCGGCATGGCGCATGGCTTCCTCAGGCGTTCCAAGCACATAGATCGGCGTATCGCGGCGATAGAGCGCATAGGCGCCCGCAACGGTGTCGCGCGGGCGATAGAGCGCCAGGCCGCAGGTTCCCGGCGGCCGGCCCGCGCGTTCGAGCGCGGCGGCGAGATCGGCCTCGAGCGACCAGTTGGGGCGGAAATGCCCGGCCGCCAGCGCCGCCGAAGCCATGCCCCACAGGGCGAGCGTTCCCGCGGTTGCCAGCGCCAGCCGACGGCGCGGCAGCCGGCGGAGCAGTTCGGCGCTGCCGATCGCGGCCAGGATCACCAGCAGCGCGGTGCTCGCCAGCACGAAGCGATATTCCTTGTGCCCGATCAGCGAATGGAAACCGAGATGCACCAGCGCCACCCAGAGCAGCGCCGGATAGCGCTTCGCCCCGATCCAGGCGAGCAGCAGGATCGGTGCCGTCGCCAGATACCAATACCAGGCGATCAGCGAGAAATAGCCGATAAGGGGCATCTCGCCATAGGCGCGGGCGCGCCCTTCGATCAGGTTGATCCGCGCCGCCTCGATCATCCAGCGGAACGGCGTGGCGCCCATGGCGAGGTTGGCGGCGGCGTCGATCGCCAGCGCCGCGCAGCCGCCCGCGATCATCGGCAGCCAGGCGCCGCGCCAGTCCCGCCGCGCGGCGAGGATCGCCAGGGTGAGCAGGGCGGGGCCATATTGGATGCGCGCGACGAAGCAGAGCCCCATCAGCAGCCCGGCGGCCGCGAATTGCCGCGGCCCCGGCCGCGCCCGCGCGAGCAGCAGCCAGATCGCGCCCATCAGCAGCGCGAGACCGATCGGCTCGGAGAGCGCGCGCGGGGCGAAATAGACCAGCTCGAACCAGGTCGCCGCGACGAATCCCGCCACGATCCCGTGCAATCGCGAGAGCCGGAGCCCGAGCGACACCGCCGCGCCCACGATCACCAGCGACAGCGCCGCCAGCGCCAGCCGCACCAGCAGCAGGTGGAGCATGGTATCGGGCGAAAGCGCGTGCCCCAGTCCCATCGGCACGGCGAGCAGCTCGGGGATCAGCCAGCTGCGCAGGCCCGCGCGATAGTCCCAGGTCTGCACCCAGGGGCCGGCCACCAGGTGCCAGGCCGGCTCCAGATATTGCCAGATCTCGTCGAACCAGCCGACCATGAAGGGAATCGAGGCGGCGATGCGCAGCGCGGCCGCCAGGGCGATCGCGCCCCAGAAGATCCGTCCGCCGCTCAGGGCACCAGCACCGTGTCGACCGCCACCGGCAGCGTCTCGGGATAGTCGAGCGTGTAATGGAGCCCGCGGCTTTCCTTGCGGTGGAGCGCGGAGCGGACGATCAGGTCGGCGCTCTCGAGCAGGTTGCGCAGCTCGATCAGGTCGGGCGTCACGCGGAAATGGCCGTAATAGTCCGCCACTTCCTCGCGCAGCATCTTGATCCGGTGCGCCGCCCGCTCGAGCCGCTTGGTGGTGCGCACGATGCCGACATAGTTCCACATGAAACGGCGGATCTCGGTCCAGTTCTGCTTGATCACCACTTCCTCGTCGGAATCGGTGACCCGGCTCTCGTCCCAGGGGCGGATGGCGGGGGGCGGGGCGAGCTCGCCCCAATGCGCGGTGATGTGGCGGGCCACCGCCTCGCCGAACACGAAGCATTCGAGCAGCGAGTTGGATGCCAGGCGATTGGCGCCGTGCAGCCCGGACTGGCTGACTTCCCCGGCGGCGTAGAGATTGGGCAGGTCGGTGCGCCCGTCGCGATCGATCACCACGCCGCCGCAAGTATAGTGCTGGGCGGGGACCACGGGGATCGGCTCGCGCGTCATGTCGATGTCGAGGTCGAGCAGCCGGGCATGGATGGTCGGGAAGTGCTGCTTCACGAATTCCGCGCCCATATGGCTGATGTCGAGATGGACATAGTCGAGGCCGAGCCGCTTGATCTCATGGTCGATCGCGCGCGCCACGATGTCGCGCGGCGCCAGCTCGGCCCGGGGGTCGAGCTCGGGCATGAAGCGGCGGCCCGCCTCGTCGCCCGCATCCGGCGGCAGCAGCAGCCGGCCGCCTTCGCCGCGCACCGCCTCGGTGATCAGGAAGTTCTTGACCTCGAGATTGTAGAGGCAGGTGGGATGGAACTGCATCATCTCCATGTTCGAGATGCGGCAGCCCGCGCGCCACGCCATGGCGATGCCGTCGCCGGTCGCGCCGCGCGGCGCGGTGGAGAAGAGATAGGTGCGCCCCGCGCCGCCGGTCGCCAGCACGGTGGCGCGCGCGGTGAACAGCTCGACGCGGTTGGTCCGCCGGTTGAAGGCATAGACGCCCCAGACGTTGCCTGCGCCCGAATAGCGTTCCTCATGCCGGCTGGTGGCGAGGTCGATCACCACCATGTCGGGCACCAGGGTGATGTTGGGATTGGCCTGGGCCGCCTTGAGCAGCGCGGTCTGCACCGCCAGGCCGGTCGCGTCGTCGACATGGACGATGCGGCGATGGCTGTGCCCCCCCTCGCGAGTGAGGTGGAGCGTGCCGCCCTCGGTGTTGAAGGGCACGCCGATCTCCGCCAGCCGGGCGATCGCGGCGGGGGCGTTCTCCACCACCATCTCCACCGTCGCGCGGTCGTTGAGTCCGGCGCCGGCGATCATGGTGTCCTCGATATGGCTCTCGAACGTGTCGCCCGGCTCGAGCACCGCGGCGATGCCGCCCTGCGCCCAGGCAGTCGATCCTTCCGCGAAGCCGCCCTTGGCGAGCACGGTCACCTTGAAGCGCTGGGCGAGGTTGAGCGCGGCGGTGAGCCCCGCCGCGCCCGATCCGATGACGAGGATGTCGCTGCTATGGGGATCGTGCGCCATGTCTTCGCTGGATGTCTCTTCCGCTGGTTCCCGCCCGGACTAGGCGCTAGGCAGGGGTGCTGGCAACGGGAGAGAGATATGCGCCGCCAAAGCCTGGGTTTCGCGATCGCCGCGCTGGCGGCGCTCTGGGCCGCTCCCGCCGCCGCCGCCGGCTGCACGCTGGGCGCGCCCGGCGAGACGGTGCGCGTGGCGGTGGGCGCGACGGGGCGGTCCGCGATGCTGCATCTGCCCGAAGGCTTCGCGCGCACGCGCCCGGCGCCCCTCGTCCTGCTGCTCCACGGCAGCGGTGGTTCCGGGAAGGCGATATTGGAGAATTCGAAGCTCGCTGCGGCCGCCGATCGTCACGGCTTCATCGTCGTCGCGCCCGATGCCGGCATCCCGGTGCAGATGGGCTTTGTGTGGAACATACCGGGCGTCCCCACCGTCACCGGCAGGACCCCCACTGCGGAGGACGCCGACGACGTCGCCTTTCTGAAGGGCGTGATCGATTGGCTGGCGGCCAATCGCTGCGTCGACCGGACGCGCGTCTATGCCACGGGCCTTTCGGGCGGCGGGCGGATGAGCAGCTGGCTCGGCTGCGTCGCCGCCGATCGCTTCGCCGCGATCGCGCCGGTGGTCGGCCTGCGCGCCGGCAACCCGCTGGCGAGCGATCCGCGCCTGCCCGATCCCGCCACCTGCCGGCCGGACCGGCCGCTGCCGGTGATCGCCTTTGCCGGCGATGCGGACAGGACCAACCCGATCCAGGGCGGCGGCGCGGGCTATTGGCAATATACCATGGCGACGGCGCTCGCCCGCTGGGCCGATCTCGACTTGTGCCGGGCGGGGCCGGTGCAGCGCGACATCGACGCCAAGCTCTACGAAATCCGCTATTCGGACTGCCGCGCCGGCGCCGAGGTGACCGGCCGGATCACCCGCGGCGCCGGGCATGTCTGGGCGGCGGACAATGACGCGATATGGGCTTTCTTCGCCCGGCATCGTCTGCGCTGAGCCGGTTCCGCCCTAGCCGTTCGCCGCCCGGGTGAGGTTGAGGAACACGTCCTCCAGGTCCGCCTCGCGCGTCGAGACGTCGACGATGCCCAGGCCGGCGCCCTGCACCGCGCCCAGCACCTCGCCGGCATTGGCCTGGTCCTTGCGATAGGTGATGACCAGCGTGCGCGCGCCCTTCATCTCCACCTTCTGGAAGCAGGGATTGGCCGGCGGCGTCGCCACGTCGCGGTCGACGGTCACCTCGACCACCTTCTCCTGCGCCATCCCCACCAGTTCGCGCGTCGGCTTGTTGGCGATCAGCCTGCCATGGTTGATGATCGCGATCCGGTCGCACAATTGCTCGGCTTCCTCGAGATAATGGGTGGTCAGCACCACCGTCACTCCGCGCTGGTTGAGCTGGCGGACATAGGCCCAGAGCTGCTGGCGCAGCTCGACGTCCACGCCCGCGGTCGGCTCGTCGAGCACCAGCACCGGCGGCGAATGCACCATCGCCTTGGCCACCATCAGCCGGCGCTTCATGCCGCCCGACAGCGTGCGCGAATAGGCATCGGCCTTGTCCTCCAGATGGACCGCGCGCAGCAGCTCCATCGCATCGAACCGGTCCCTGGCCACGCCGTAGAGCCCGGCCTGGATCTCCAGCGTCTCCTTGGGCGTGAAGAAGGGATCGAAGATGATCTCCTGGTTGACGATGCCGATGCTGGCCTTGGCGTTGCGCGGATGCGCGTCGATGTCGAAACCCCAGATCGAGACCTTGCCGCCGGTCTTGTTGACCAGCCCCGCCAGGATGTTGATCAGCGTCGACTTGCCCGCGCCGTTCGGGCCGAGCAGCCCGAAGATCTGCCCGCGCGGCACGTCGAACGTCACCCCGTCGAGCGCGCGCTTGCCGCCCTGATAGGTCTTGGAGAGATCCTGGATCGCGATGGCAGCCTGAGTCATGCGCCCGCGCATATCGCGTTGCGGCGGCCGGGCAAAGGCCCGGCGGCGTCAGGCGGCGTCGCGCAGCCCGACGGCCGGGGGAATGGGCAGCCGGATCGTCGCCCGATAGCCCTGGTCGATCGGCCCCCCTTCGAGCGAGGCGGCATCGGCATAGACCATCTCGAGCCGCGTGCGCGTGTTGGCCAGGCCGATGCCATGGCCGTCGCGCCGGTCCTGGGGGGCGTTCTCTCCCTCCCAGCGATTCTCCACCGTCAGCACGAGCATGTCGTCCTCGCGGCGGGCGCGTATCGCGATTTCGCTCTTGCCCGACACCGTCTCGACCCCGTGCTTGATCGCATTCTCCACCAGGGGCTGGAGCAGGAAGCTCGGCACCGGCGCGGCACCGAGCCCGGCGGCAACGTCCATGATGATTTCCAGCCGCTCGCCGAAGCGGGCGCCTTCGATCTCGAGATAGCGCTCCACCGTTTCCAGCTCCTCGGCAAGCGGCAGGCTCTGGGTCTCGATGTCCATCGACGCCTGGAGGAAGTTGGCGAGCCCCTCGGTCATCTGGTTCGCCTCGCTGGTGCGCCCGGTCACGATCAGGCTGGAGACGACGTTGAGCGAATTGCACAGGAAATGGGGGTTGAGCTGGAGCCGCAGCATCGTGAGCTCGGTCTCCAGCTGCACCACCCTGGCCTCGGCCAGTTCGCGCTCGCGCAGCCGGATCTCGCGAATGGTTCCGGTGATGACGAACAGCGACAGGTTGCAGGCGTCGATCATCATGTAGATCATGTTGACGACGAGCAGCGCCTGGCTGGAATGATCGGGAATGCGCGTCGGCAGGAATTCGTGAATCGCGAACTGCCCGCCATAATCCGCCGCGGTCTGTAGCGTGGCGGTAAGGAACAGCCCCGCCACTCCCAGCGGAATCACGAGCACCAGCCGCTTGCCGACCGCCCATCGCAGCATCGCATACGGCAGCACGGTCAGCAGGATCGAGCTGGTCGTTCCCCAGATCAGGGCCATCAGCTCGCCCAGGCCCGCCACCTGACCCGCGAGAAACTGGCCCGGCATGATCACCGAACATACCGCCCCCCACATCACGGCCGTGAGCTGGGCCGCCTGTTTCGGGGTGGGCGGCACGATGTCGAACCGGTTCGTCATGGCGTGGCAGGATACTGACACACGGCGCCGATAGGCAAGCGGCACGGAATCTCGCGCACGCGTTGCGAGACGCGACCGCGCTTGCTATCGGCAGATTCATGACCGCGCCCCTGCCCGAGACCATCCGCACCGCTTCCGCCCGCGTCGCCTGTGACGGCACCGGCCCCGGCTTGCCCGCTGCCCTGGGCCATCCGCGCGTGTTCCTGCAGATCGACGAGCATGGCTATGTCGATTGCGGTTATTGCGATCGCCGCTTCGTGCTGATCGGCGGCCCGGCCGACGGCGCCGACCAGAGCCGGCTGCCCGATCATCCGGCCGGCGCGAGCATCTAGCCTCCCGCCAGCTTCAGCGGCAGCCGCACCGCCGCCCGGAATCCGCCCGCGACGGCACCGGTTTCCAGTGACGCCTCGCCGGCGAACAGCATCTCCAGCCGCGCCCGCGTATTGGCCAGGCCGATGCCCCGGCCGGGCCGAGACGGCGCCGTGGCCGGGGCCGCCGATCGGTTCTCCACCGTCAGCACCAGCTGGGTGCCTGCCCGGGCCGCCGCGATGCGAAGGCTGGCCGCGCCGGGGCTCGCCTCGACGCCGTGCTTGATCGCATTCTCCACCAGGGGCTGGAGCAGGAAGCCCGGAACCAGCGCGGTGCCCAGCGCACCCGGGGCATCGGTCGCCACCGTCAGCCGTTCGCCGAAGCGCGCCCGTTCCAGATCGAGATAGCATTCGATCAGCTCCAGTTCGCGCGCCAGCGGCACTTCGGAGCCGTCCAGGTCCATCGCCGCGTGGAGGAACTCGGCCAGGCCTTCCGCCAGCCGGCTGGCCTCGTCCGCCCGGCCGAGCGCGATCAGCCCCGAAAAGGCGTTGAGCGAATTGTACAGGAAGTGCGGGTTGAGCTGGAGCCGCAACAGCGTGAGTTCGGCGCGGAGCCGCGCGATCTCGGCGCGGGCAAGTTCGCGCTCGCGGCTGCGGATTCGCTGGAGCACGCCGGTCACCACGAAGACGGCGCCGGCACAGGCATAGATCAGGAAATAGATGATCCGGACGATCAGCGTCTCTTCGGGCGAATGCGTGGAAAGGCGGGTGGGGAGCAGGCGGTGGACGAACGCCTGGATGCCGAAATCGCTCGCGGTCTGGATCACCGCCGCGCCCGCCAGCGCGGTCAGGCCGATCGCCGCACCCAGCCAGAGCGGCTTCCCGTTGCTGGCGGAGAGGCCGAGATAGACGGTCACGGTCAGCGCCGCGCCGGAGAGCATCACGCCGGTCTGCGCCACCCATTCGGCGCCGCGGAGCTGGTCGGCGGCGGCCAGGCTCGGCAGCAATATCGCCGCGATGCCGATCCACAGGATCGCGCCGAGCTGGATAGCCTGGCGTGGCGGGGGAATCTGGAAGTCGAGCCTGGGCATGCGCATCCGGAGCTGGGAATCGTGGCAGATACCGTCGCAAAGCCATATGGCGTCCGTCGGCGGCGCGCCTATATCTGGGGCATGTACAGCGATCCACGCAACTTCCTCTATCGCGACGGCTTCGATCCCGAGGCCGCGGCGAAGCTCACTGCCGAGGCGCTTCGCAGCGCGGAGGATGGCGAGCTCTATCTCCAGTATCGCAAGACCGAGGCGTTCGGCTTCGACGACGGCCGGCTGAAGACCGCTTCGTTCGACACGCAATCGGGCTTCGGCCTGCGCGCCGTATCGGGCGAGACGACGGCGTTCGCCCATGCCAACGAGATCTCGCCCGCGGCGATTCGCCGCGCGGCCGAGACGATGGCGCTGATCGATCCGGCGAAACGCGGCAAGGCGCCGCCGCCCCAGGGGAACAACCGCCACCTCTATACCCATGCCGATCCGCTCGACCTGGTACCCTTCGCCGATAAGGTGAACCTGTGCCAGTCGATCGACGCCGCCGCGCGCGCCCGCGATCCGCGCGTGGCGCAGGTCTCGGTCGGGCTCACCGGCTCGTGGAGCGTGGTCGAGATCGTCCGGCCGGACGGCTTCGTCGCCACTGATGTCCGCCCGCTGGTCCGCCTCAACGTGTCGATCGTGGTCGAGCAGAACGGCCGCCGCGAGACCGGCAGCTTCGGCCTGGGCGGCCGGACCCTCTACGACAATCTCTTCCGGCCGGAGACGTGGAACCGCGCGATCGACGAGGCGCTGGCCCAGGCACTCGTCAATCTCGATGCAGTGGATGCCCCTGCGGGCGACATGACCGTGCTGTGCGGTCCGGGCTGGCCCGGCGTGCTGCTCCACGAAGCGGTGGGCCATGGGCTCGAGGGCGATTTCAACCGCAAGGGCACTTCGGCCTTTTCGGGCCGGATCGGCGAGCGGGTCGCGGCGCCGGGCGTCACCGTGGTCGATGACGGTTCGATCACGGACCGCCGCGGATCGCTGTCGATCGACGATGAAGGCACGCCCACGCGCGAGACCGTCCTGATCGAGGACGGCATCCTCAAGGGCTATATGCAGGACCGGCTCAATGCGCGGCTGATGGGCGTCGATCCCACCGGCAATGGTCGCCGCGAATCCTTCCAGCATGCGCCGATGCCGCGCATGACCAATACCTTCATGAAGGGTGGCCAGGACGATCCCGCCGAGCTCCTGAGCCGCGTGAAGAAGGGCATCTACGCCAAGTCCTTCGGCGGCGGGCAGGTCGACATCGTCTCGGGCAAGTTCGTCTTCTCCTGCACCGAGGCGTACAAGATCGAGGACGGCAAGCTGGGTGCCCCGATCAAGGGCGCGACGCTGATCGGCGACGGCCCGTCGGTGCTCACCCGCGTCACCGGCATCGGCAACGACTTCGCGCTCGACGAAGGCGTCGGCATGTGCGGCAAGGGCGGGCAGAGCGTGCCGGCCGGCGTCGGCCAGCCGACCCTGCTGGTCGAGGGGTTGACGGTGGGCGGCACCGCGGCGTGAGCCGGGTCGGGCGCCGTCTCCGCGCGGCGCTCGGCACCTGGCCGGACGCGCGCGGCTGGCGGCGGGTCGGGTTCGAACTCCTCTGGGGCTTGCCCCTTGTCGCGCTGCTCGCCTTCGCGGCCGGGTTCGCGCGGTTCGATCCGATGGCGTTCGGCCCGCAATGGCTGGCATTGTTCTTCGGCCTGATGCTGGTGCCGGCGCTGGGCGAGGAGCTGGCGTTCCGCGCGCTGCTCGTTCCGCCGCCCGATCGCCCCTTCGCGCCGTGGCAATGGGCAATCGCGGTCGGCGCGTTCATCCTCTGGCATCCGCTTCAGGCGCTCATTTTCGGCCCGCCCTGGTCGGCGATCTTCCTGGCACCCGGTTTCCTGGCCATCGTGGCGGTGCTCGGTAGCTTGCTGGTCCGTCTCTATCGGGCGACCGGGAGCATCTGGCCGTGCGTCCTGGTCCATTGGTCGGTGGTGGCCGGGTGGAAGCTGTTGTTCGCCGGCCCGATCGGATAGGATCGGGGGCATGACCCAGGCGTTGCCCCGACTCGACTGGTCCGGCTGGCGCGAGACCGCGCAGCATCTGCACCTGATCACCCAGATGATCGGCAAGATCCGTCTCGCGCGGACGCCCTGGCTCAACCATGGCTGGCACGTCGCGCTCTATCCGACGGCGCGAGGCCTCACCACCGGCCCGATTCCCTGTCCGGAGGCGACGCTCCAGCTCGATCTCGATCTGCAGGCCGGCGAGCTGCTGCTCGCCACCGATGGCGGGAGCGAGGCCGGCCTGCCGCTCGGCCCGGGCAGCATCGCCGATTTCCACGCGGCGCTGACCGGCGCGCTTGCCGCGCTCGGCACGCCGGTGACGTTCAACGGGGTGCCGAGCGAGATACCGGAAGCCGTCCCGTTCGCGCAGGACGGGGCGCACCGGCCCTGGGACGGCGAGGCGGTGCGCGATTTCCACCGCGCGCTGCTGTGGATCGATCGCGGCTTCCAGCAATTCCGCACCGGCTTTCTCGGCAAGGCGAGCCCGGTGCATTTCTTCTGGGGCAGCTTCGATCTTGCGGTGACTCGCTTCTCCGGGCGGACGGCGCCGTTGCATCCCGGGGGCATTCCGGGGCTTCCCGATGCCGTGACTTGCGAAGCCTATAGCCATGAGGAAGCGAGCGCCGGCTTCTGGCCCGGCAGCGATGCGTTCCCGAAGCCGGCCTTCTACGCCTATGGCTATCCCGCGCCCGCCGGCTATGGGGAGGCGAAGCTCCCGGCACCCGCTTATTACGACACCGGTCTCGGCGAATGGCTGCTCGACTATGACGCGGTGCGCGCGGCGGACGATCCCAAGGCTCTGCTGCTGGACTTCCTCCAGGCGAGCTATGATGCCGTCGCCGATCTCGGCCATTGGGACCGCGCCCATCTCGAATGCGTGCCGGGCGTCCCCCGCCGCCCGCGCGCGGTCCAGCGATGAGGATTCAGAAGCCCGAGATCAGCATGTCGAGGGCGCTTGCCACGGAAAACTCCTGATCGGCGACCGATGCGATGCAATGGCCGAGCGCGCCGACGGGAATCGCGGAAGCGAAATGGGTGAGCATCAGCATTTCGCTTCCCGCAACGTCGAGCAACGGCGTCAGCCTGCGATCGACTTGGACGGCGTCGTCGGGGCGGACCAGCGGCGCGACGAAACGCGTGTTGAGATGGCGCAGCAGGTCGCTCTGACAGTCGAGCAGCATCGATCCATCGATCGAACGATAGACGTCGAATTTCGCCATCAGAACATGCGGTATTTGGCAAGGGGCAGGCCATGCTCCGCAACCCAGGCGTTGTTGGCGTCGATGGCTTCCTTGCTTTCTTCCTGCCATCGCCGGATCCGTTCCTTCTTGCTGGCATCCCGCAATGCCGCCTCGCAAATCTGCGACAGGTTCAGCCCAGCCTCTCGCGCCGCCGCGACCACGCCGGTATCGAGCGAGAGATTCACTGCTTTGCGCTTGCCCGAAGAAAGGGAATCCGGTTTCATGCGCAGAAATTATGCGCATGACTCTTGCGCGTCAACATGGAGGGAATCATGGCCCTGGTCGAACTCGGCCGCTACGACAGGCAGGAGGCTTTCATCGTCCAGGGGCGGCTGGAGGACGAGGAGATCCCCAGCTTCGTGTTCGACGCCGGGACCAGCATCGCCGATGGCTCGTACCTGCTGATCCCGGTGCGCGTGATGGTGGACGACGAGGACCTGGCGCGGGCGCGCGCGATCCTCGACGCCGTTTAGTTCAGGTCACGATCTTGACGGGGACCGTCGCGATCGCCTTCTTGCCGCAGAGGATCACGACCTCCTTGTATTTCGGCAGCGCGTTCTTGATCTCGGCCTTCACTTCCGCCGTCGTCACGACCTGCGGAGCCGGTCCGGTCGGCGCAAATGCGACGAAGTCGAAATACTGGGTCGGCGGCAGGTTCTTGGTGGTCGCGCCCCGGTTGAGCATCAGTTTCCAGCCGCCCGTCGAAGTGGTTGCCTGTCCGGCCACATGAAGCGTCGGAGTCTTGTGCGGTCCGGGCATCTTGTCGAGCCACGCTTTCCAGCCGGTCGTCTTGACCTTCTCGCAAGCATTGACCGGTGCGGCCGCGACCTTCGTCGATGTGCCCGAGACGTTCGCCGCGGCGGCATTCGATGCCGCTTGGCCGGTGGCGAGTGTCGCAATGACGGCCAGGCAAGGCCAGGCTATACGCTGCATGTTCCATTCTCCCCATGAGTCGTGGTCGGGCAATGCTGCGCTAGTTCGACTAGAAGTCAAACGGGTTCGCCGCCGAAATGGACATGCAGTGCAAGTCGCTGGATTGAAGCTTGATAACAAAGCTATTTGGCATCGTCGCCGAAATGCCCGCGAAGTATTTGTTCAGGCAAGGAGCAGCGCGGTTGCTTTCTTCGCGATGGCGATCAGTTCGGCGCGCGGGGTGCCGGCGCGGGCGCGGGTGCTCAGCGAATGGATCACCGAGGAAGCGATCTGCGCGTCGCCGCGCGGATCGGCGCTGCCAGCCTGTTCCATCAGCTTCTCGATCCACCCGTCCTGCAATTGCATGAAGTCGGCCAGCGCCGCGCGGATATCGGCATCGGCCACTGCCTCGGCCGCCGCGGTGTTCACCGCGATGCAGCCCGAAGGGCCGTACTCGCCGGTCAGAAAGCCCTCGATCGCGCCGAGGAACAGCGCCTTGAGCATCTTCTCCGGCGGATAGCGAACATCGTGGAGCGCGGCGAAGGTCGAATCGATGATGGCGTGCGTGCGCGCGAGGCCGGCAAGGTACAGCGCCTTCTTGTCTCCGAACGTCGCATAGAGGCTCGGCCGGTTCACGCCCGTCGCCGCGGCCAGCTCGTCGAGCGAGGTATTGGCATAGCCGAGCGTACGGAAGCGCTGGAGCGCGGCGCGCAACGCCGCCTCCCGGTCGAACTTGCGCGGTCGTCCCCGCCCGCGCGGCGCTATTTTTGTATCGTTTCGCATTAAATTCCTTGACGCCCCGATTTTTGTGCGGGATCGTACAAAAATCAAGGGAGACTCGTCATGAAGCTCTATTTCACGCCTTTCGCCTGCTCGCTCGCCGCGCGCATCGCGCTCGAGGAAGCCGGGCTCGATGCCGAATATGTTCAGGTGCCCCGGGATCTGCGCCTGCCCGACGGACGCGATTTCACCGAGATATCGCCAATGGGCTATGTCCCCGCGATCGAGACCGGCACCGGCTTCGTCCTCACCGAGGGACCGGCGGTCCTGACCTATATCGCCGAGCTGGCGCCGGAGGGTTCGCTCAGCTTCACCGGCTTTTCCGACGCGCATTACCGGATGCTCGCCTGGCTGAACTTCGTCAGCACCGAATTGCACAAGGCGGTGTTCATGCCGATCCTCGGCAAGGGTTATGGCGCGGCCGAGCAGGATGCCGCCCGGGCCCGCCATGCCCGGCCCTTCGCCGTGCTGTCGAAGCATCTCGAGGGCCGGGAGTATCTCGACGATCGCTTCACCGTCGCCGACGCCTATCTGCTCGCGGTGCTCAACTGGTGCGAATATTCGAAGGTGCCGATCGCCGAATGGCCGGTCCTGGCCGCCTATCGCGAACGCATCCGCGCCCGTCCGGCGGTGGCGCGCGCGATGGCTGCCGAATGGCCCCTGCTCGAGGCCGCCTGACTCCTCTCCCGGGCTCCGGGCGTGGCCGCATCGCGGTCGCTCCCGCCACACCTGCCCCTTCCGCACGCGCGGAAGGGGCATTTTTGTTGGAATCGCGCGAATCGCTGGGTTAGGCCTGTGTCATGCCCGCAACGATCAACTGCGACGTGGCGATTGTCGGCGGGGGTCTTGCCGGCGGGCTGATCGCGCTCGCGCTGCGCCGCAAGCGCCCGGATTGCGATGTGCGCATCGTCGAGGGCGGGGGGCGGATCGGCGGCAATCATCTCTGGTCCTTCTTCGCTACCGATGTCGCGCCGGCCGATCGCTGGCTCACCGCGCCACTGATCGGCCATGGCTGGACGAGCTACGACGTCGCCTTTCCGGCGATCTCGCGGACCCTGCGCACCGGCTATTATTCGATCGAATCGCGCCGGCTCGACCAGGTCGTCCGCGCCGAGCTGCCCGCGCATGCGGTGATGACCCGGCGCAAGGTGCTTGCCGCCAGCCCCACCGCGGTCGTCCTTTCCGACGGCGACCGGATCGAGGCGAAAGGCGTGATCGATTGCCGCGGCCCCGCCGATCTCGCGGCGCTGCACTGCGGGTGGCAGAAATTCCACGGCCGCGAGCTGGCGCTGGCCGAGGCGCACGGCCTGGCGCGGCCGAAGCTGATGGACGCCACGGTCGAGCAGCTCGACGGCTATCGCTTCGTCTATGCGCTGCCGTTCAGCCCCACCTGTGCGTTCGTCGAGGACACCTATTACAGCGATACGCCGGATTTCGACGCCGCGCTGCTCGGCGCGCGGATCGCCGCCTATGCCGATGCGCAGGGCTGGCAGGTCGACCATGTCGTGCGCGAGGAGAGCGGGGCGCTGCCCGTCGTGATGGGGGGCGACTTCGAAGCCTATTGGCAGGCGGGCGGCAACAAGGTCGCCAAGGCGGGCGGGCGGGCGGGCCTGTTCCATCCGCTCACCAGCTATGCGCTGCCGGATGCAGTGCGTACCGCCACGCTCGTCGCCGCGGCGAGCGATCTGGGCGGTGCGGCGCTGCATCGGCTGCTGCACGATTTCGCCCGATCGACATGGCGCCGCCGCCATTTCTACCGCATGCTCGCCGCCATGTTGTTCAAGGCCGCCGAACCTGCGGAGCGCTACCGCATCCTCCAGCGCTTCTACCGGCTCGATCCACAGCTGATCGGGCGTTTCTATGCGGGGCATTCCACCCTGTTCGATCGCCTGCGCCTGGTCTCCGGCAAGCCGCCGGTGCCGGTCGGCCGCGCGGTCTCGGCGATCCGGGAGTCGTTCCGGTGAAGCGGGCCGTGGTGGTCGGCGCGGGGATCGGCGGGCTGGCGCTTGCGATCCGGTTGCAGTCGGCGGGCGTCGAGACGGTGGTGCTGGAGGCGCGCGACAAGCCGGGCGGGCGCGCCTATTTCTGGGAAAGGGACGGCTTCACCTTCGACGCCGGACCCACCGTGATCACTGCTCCCGAGGCGCTGCGCGAGCTCTGGCAGCTTTCCGGGCACGACATGGCCGCCGACGTGAAGTTGAAGCCGGTCACGCCCTTCTATCGCCTGTCCTGGCCCGATGGCACGCGCTTCGACTATTCGAACGACGATCACCAGCTCGCCGCCGAGATCGCGCGGCTGGAGCCGCAGGACGTCGCCGGCTATGGCCGCTTCCTCGAATATGCCGCCGGCGTGTACGAGGAAGGCTATGTGAGGCTCGGCCATGTCGCGTTCCAGGACGTCATGTCGATGGTCCGCGCCGCGCCTGCGCTCGCCAAGTACGGCGCATGGCGTTCCGTCTATGCCAAGGTGGCGAGCTTCATCCGCAACGAGAAGCTGCGCCAGGCCTTTTCCTTCCACACGCTGCTGGTCGGCGGAAATCCGATGACGGCGAGCGCGATCTATGCGCTGATCCACCAGCTCGAGCGCCAGAGCGGGGTCTGGTGGGCGGAGGGAGGCACCAACCGGCTCGTCGCCGGGATGGTCCGCCATTTCCAGCGGCTGGGCGGCACGCTGCGGCTTGGCGATCCGGTGACCGGCATCGACACCCTGGGCGATCTCGTGACCGGGGTGCGCACGGCGAGCGGCCGCGAGCTGCAGGTCGATGCGCTCGCCTGCAATGCGGACGTGGTCCACAGCTATCGCGACCTGCTGAAGGGCTCGCGCTCCAGCCAGCGCGCGGCGCAGGCGCTGGTGCGCAAGCGCTTCTCGCCGTCGCTGTTCCTCGTGCATTTCGGCGTGCGCGGGACCTTTCCCGATATCGCGCACCATTCGGTGCTGTTCGGCCCCCGCTATCAGGGCCTGCTCGCCGACATCTTCGATCACGGCGTGCTGAGCGAGGATTTCTCGCTCTATCTCCATCACCCGAGCGCGAGCGATCCCATGATGGCGCCCGCCGGCCATGCGACCTTCTATGCGCTGGTCCCGGTGCCGCATCTCGGCAAGTTCCCGGCGGACTGGAGCGAAATCGCTCCGATCCTGGAGGAACGCATCCTCGCCGAGATCCAGCGGCGACTGATCCCGGATCTCAAGGATCGGATCGTGACGAAGTTCAGCTATGCGCCGCCGGACTTCCGCGACGATCTCGGCGCGCATCTGGGTTCGGCCTTCAGCCTCGAGCCGATCCTCACCCAGAGCGCCTGGTTCCGCACCCACAATCGCGACGATGCGATCCACAACCTGTTCTTCGTCGGCGCCGGCACGCATCCCGGCGCCGGCATTCCCGGCGTGGTCGGCAGCGCGAAGGCGACCGCGGCGTTGATGCTGGGGGACGGCAAGTGAGCGGCTTGCCCCGGCGCGCATTCTGGCCGAAGGCGGGTCGGATCATGGCTATCGGGAAGATCAAATGAAGCGCGTCGCAGTGTATTGCGGTTCGGCCACGCCGGCCGACCCCGTCTATATCGAGGCCGCGCGCCATGTCGGCCGCACGCTGGCACAGCGCGATATCGGCATCGTCTATGGCGGCGGCCGGCTCGGCCTGATGGGCGCGGTCGCCGATGCGGCGCTGGAGGCCGGCGGCGAAGTGATCGGCGTGATCCCCGAGCTGCTGGTCAATGCCGAAGTCGCGCATCGCGGCTGCACCGAGCTCCACGTCGTCGCCACCATGCACGAGCGCAAGGCGCGCTTCACCGACATCGCCGACGGTTTCATCAACTTGCCGGGCGGCACGGGCACGATGGACGAGCTGTGGGAAGCGCTCAGCTGGGCCCAGCTCGGCTATCACACCGATCCCGTGGGCCTGCTCAACATCGCCGGCTATTATGACAAGCTCGTCGAGTTCTGGCAGCATATGGGCAGCGTCGGCTTCGTCCGCCCGCAGCACCAGAACATGCTGATCGTCGACAGCACGCTCGAGGGGCTGCTCGACAAGATGGTCGGGGCCAAGCCCGTCGAGACGATCGTCCAGATGCGGCGCGGCGATCTGTGAGATCCCCGCTTCCTGCGCGTGCCGCGATCGTCGCGACCGCGCAGGAAGCGATTGCGCGGGGCTCGAGGAGCTTCACCGCCGCCAGTCGGTTGTTCGAGCGCGAGACGCGCGAGCGGGCCTGGCTGCTCTATGCCTGGTGCCGCGCCTGCGACGACCTTGCCGACGGGCAGGATCATGGCGGCGAGGCGCGAGCGGCGGATGCCCGGGCCGGCCTGGCGCGCATCCGGCTGCTGACCGACGCGGCGCTCGCGGGGGAGCGGGTGGGCGATCCCGCCTTCGATGCGCTGCGCATCGTCGCTGCCGAGGCGAACCTGCCGCACCGATTTGTCCGGGATGTGGTCGAGGGCTTCGCGCTCGATGCGGCGGGGTGGATGCCGCGGCACGAGGACGACCTGTATCGTTATGCCTATCACGTCGCCGGCGCTGTCGGCTGCCTGATGGCGGTGCTCATGGGCGTCTCGCCGGAGGATGAAGCGACGCTCGACCGCGCCTGCGACCTCGGCATCGCCTTCCAGCTCGCCAATATCGCGCGCGATGTCGAGGCGGACGACCGGATGGGGCGCTGCTATCTGCCCCGGGACTGGCTGACCGAAATGGACATCCCGCCCGGGCAGCACCTGCAGCCGCGCTTTCGCCCGCGCCTTGCCATTCTCGCCGGCCGGCTCACGCGGAGCGCGGCGGATCATGCCGAGAGCGCCCGGGGCGGCACGCCGGCGCTCGGCTTTCGCTCGGCCTGGGCGGTGCTCGCTGCCGCCGGCATCTATGGCGATATCGCGAAGAAGGTCGCCGAGCGCGGCGAGCATGCATGGGATCGCCGCGCCGCCACCTCCGGCTTCGAGAAGATCGGCTGGATCGCCCGGGCCTGGTGGCAGGCGCTGCGCCGGCGGAATTTCCATCCTGCGACCCCGCGCGATCCAGCGCTCTGGACGCGCCCCCGCCAGGCCGGGCCGGGCCCCGCCGGCGACTCCCCGCGGGCCGGTCCATCACGCTTCCCTGTCCCGGGCCCATAGCCAACCGTTGCATCCCGGCGCCGAGCGTCCCAGATTTGGCGGCGATGGCTTCCAATCCCGATGCACCCGCCGGCGAGCGCCCGATGCTCGCGACGCTGCGGCGTTTCCTCCCCTATCTGTGGCCCAAGGATGCGCCGGGGTTGCGCGTGCGCATCGTCGTCGCGCTCGGCCTGGTGGTCCTGTCCAAGCTGGTCCAGGTCTATGGCGCGCCCTTCGCGCTGCAGGGCGCGATCGATCGGATGGCGGGCGGGTCGCGCGATGCGGTGTGGCTCGTCGTGGCGCTGGTCGCCGGCTATGCCGCTGCGCGCTTCGGCACCGTCCTCTTCGACAATCTGCGCAACGCCGTGTTCGAGAAGGTAGGGCAGGACGCCACCCGCCGCCTGGCGGCCGATGTGTTCCGCCACCTCCACCAGCTTTCGCTGCGCTTCCATCTCGAGCGCCGCACCGGCGCGATCACCAAGGTGGTCGAACGCGGCACCAAGAGCATCGATACGATGCTCTATTTCCTGCTGTTCAACATTGCCCCGACGATTCTCGAGCTCGCGCTCGTCCTGGGCATCTTCTGGACGCGCTACGGGGCCTGGCTGGTTGCCGGCACCCTGGCGATGGTGGTGCTCTACATCGCCTTCACGCGCTGGGTAACCGACTGGCGCTCCAAGCTGCGCGAGAAGATGAACGACCTCGATACCGGTGCCGTCGCGCACGCGGTCGATTCGCTGCTCAATTTCGAGACGGTGAAATATTTCAACGCCGAGGCACGCGAGGCGCGGCGCTACGAGAATGCCGTCACTGCCTATGCCCGCGCGGCGACCACCAGCGAGAACAGCCTTGCCTGGCTCAACATCGGCCAGGCGCTGATCACCAACTTCATGCTCGGCGCGGGCATGGCGCTGGTGGTGTTCGGCTGGAGCAGCGGCAAGTTCACCGCGGGCGACGTGGTGCTGGTCTCGACGCTGCTGTCGCAGCTGTTCCGCCCGCTCGACATGCTCGGCTGGGTCTATCGCACCATCCGCCAGGGGGTGATCGACATGGGGAGCATGTTCGACCTGCTCGACGCGCATGCCGAGGTTCGCGATGCGCCGAACGCCGCGACGCTCGTCGTCACTCGCGGCCATGTCCGTTTCGAGGACGTGCATTTCGGCTATGACCCCGACCGCGAGATATTGAAGGGCATCGATCTCGACATTCCGGCCGGCGCCACCGTCGCGGTGGTCGGCCCCTCGGGTGCGGGCAAGTCGACGCTGGCGCGGCTGATGTACCGCTTCTACGACGTCACCGGCGGCCGCATCACCATCGACGATTGGGACATACGCGACGTGACCCAGGCATCGCTGCGCGGCAGCATCGGCATCGTCCCGCAGGACACGGTGCTCTTCAACGACACGATCGGCTACAACATCGCCTATGGCCGCGAAGGCGCGAGCGACGACGAGATCGCGGCGGCGGCGCGGGGGGCGGCGATCGCCGGCTTCATCCAGTCGCTGCCCGCGGGTTTCGATACCCGGGTCGGCGAGCGCGGGCTCAAGCTTTCGGGCGGCGAGAAGCAGCGCGTCGCCATCGCGCGGACGCTGGTCAAGGATCCGCCGATCCTGATCCTCGACGAAGCCACGAGCGCGCTCGACAGCCGGACCGAGGCGGACATCCAGGCGACGCTGGAGGCGATCGAGCATGGCCGCACGACCATCGTCATTGCCCATCGGCTCTCGACGGTGGTGCATGCCGACCGGATCATCGTGCTGGAGGCCGGCCGCGTCGCCGAGCAGGGCACGCACGCCCGGCTCTTGCGCAAGAACGGTCTCTATGCCGAGATGTGGGCGCGGCAGGCGCAGGAGCGCGCGGCCGAGGGCGGAGAGGAAGTCCCCGCCGAATAGGAGGGATGATGCTCTGGTTCCTGGTGGCGCTGGCAGTGGTGGTCGGCGCGCTCGTCCTCTGGTCGGCCTATGTCTCGCGCGGCGTCGAGCGCTGGGTGCCGATGGACGGCAGGCACGTCGAGGTGCCGGGCGCGCGGATCCATTATGTCGAGACGGGCCCTGCCGATGCACCCGCCATCGTGATGATCCACGGCATCATGAGCCAGCTGCGCGTCTTCACCTATGCGCTGGCCGGCCGGCTGGCCGCGGACCGCCGCGTGATCGTGATGGACCGCCCCGGCTGGGGCTATTCCACGCTCACCGGGTCGCGGCTCGACATTCCGGGCCAGGCCGATGCCGTCGCTGCCGCGATCCGGGCGCTGGGGCTGGAGAAGCCCCTCCTCGTGGGCCATTCGATGGGCGGCGCGGTGAGCCTGGCGCTGGCGCTGCGGCACCCCGATGCGGTGCGCGGCCTCGGGTTGATCGCGCCCTATACGCAGCCGATCGATGTGCCGCCGGCGCCACTCGCCGGGCTGCAGGTGCCGGCCTTGCTTCGCCCGCTGATCGCCTGGACGATCGCGGTGCCGCTCTCGATGCGCACCGGCAAGGCGAAGACGGCCGCGGTGTTCGCGCCCGATCCGGTCCCCGGGGATTTCGCGATTCGGGCCGGCGGCGCGCTCGCCATCCGGCCGCGCAGCTTCCAGATGGGCTGTTACGAGATCGAGATGGGGCCCGCCGCGATGCAGGCCCAGGCGCCGCGCTATGGCGAGATCGCGGTGCCGGTTTCGATCCTCTACGGCCGGCAGGATGCGCTGCTCGATCCCGAGCTGCATGGCGGCAGGACCGCCGGCGCCGTGCGGAACGGCAACGTCGAATATCTCGATGGCGGCCATATGCTGCCGGTGACGCATGTCGACGCCACCGAGGCCTGGCTGCGCAGGCTCTAGCCGCCGATCTCCGCCGGCTGGGTGGTCCAGCCGAGCCGCGGTATCGTGATCGAGCGCTTGCCCGAAAGGTCCGTGCGGGTCACGAACAGCTCGCGGCTCTCGATATATTGCAGCAGCCGGCGCACGCGGCCGAGCGAGCTGGTGCCATAGGTGGCGGCGATCTCGGTGTCGCTCGGACAGGGTGCCCCTTCGCGTGCCGCGCGGGCGACGAGCAGGAACGGGCCCAGCATGTCGTCGGGCAAGGCGCGTGCCGCGTCCAGCGCCTGGGCCCAATCCGCGTCCGGATCGCCATGGATGCCGGCGCGCGCAGCCGAGAGCCGGCGGACGAAGGCGGAAAGATCGAGCGGCGGCCGGGCAAGGCCGACCATCCGGCAGCGCACCAGGAAATCCTGATAGAGCACGGAAGGCGAGCGATAGGCGCTCTCCGTATCGGTGACGATGTCGCGCAGCACGTCGGCGATCTTGGCGGCGGCTTCCTCGGGATCGACGTCGGGGATTTCCTCGCGCGCGGGCGCCGAACGGGCAAGCGCTTCGAGCAGCCGGTCCGAGGCGAGCTGGGGCGCCTGCACCGGCGCCGGCGGGGCAGGGGGCGTCCATTCGGGCTCGGCGGGGGCGAGCAGCAGGTCCTTAAGTTCCGCCGAGGGTGCCTCGGGCAGCGGAGTCAGCTTGGGGCTGCCGCTGCGCGCGCTGGTCTCCACCGCGCCGATCTGCACCGAGATCGGCCGGCGCGACACGGCGGGGCCGAGCGCGAGGAAATGGCCGCGCGCGAGATCGCGGATCGCCTCGGCCTGGCGGCGCTCCATGCCGAGCAGATCGGCGGCGCGCGCCATGTCGATGTCGAGGAAGGTGCGGCCCATCAGGAAATTGGAAGCCTCGGCCGCCACGTTCTTGGCCAGCTTGGCAAGGCGCTGGGTGGCGATCACGCCCGCCAGGCCGCGCTTGCGCCCGCGGCACATCAGGTTGGTCATCGCCGAGAGCGAGGCGCGGCGCACCTCCTCTGCCACTTCGCCGCCTCCCGAAGGCGCGAACAGCTGGGCCTCGTCCACCACCACCAGCGCCGGATACCAATGGTCGCGCGGCGCATCGAACAGCGCATTCAGGAAAGCGGCGGCGCATTTCATCTGCCCCTCGGCTTCCAGCCCCTCCAGGCTGAGCACCACCGAAGCCCTGTGCTCCCGAATCCGCGTGGCGAAGCGCGCGATCTCGCGTTCCGAATAGTCGGCCGCCTCGATGGCGATATGGCCGTATTTGTCGCCGAGCGTGACGAAGTCGCCCTCGGGGTCGATCACCACTTGCTGGACATGGCCGGCGCTCCGCTCGAGCAGCCGGCGCAGCAGGTGCGACTTGCCCGACCCCGAATTGCCCTGGACGAGCAATCGCGTCGCCAGCAGCTCCTCGAGATCCATGGCGACGGCATCACCCTTGCCGTCCATCCCCATGTCCACGCGCACCGTCATCGCCGGACGCTTTGGCCGATGGCGGTGGCGGGGGGAAGCTCGGTTCGCCGAAAAGCTGTGGGCGGTATGCGTTCGCGGCGCCGGGCCGCGCTTGCCGTGTCGCGCCGCGTCGCGGATAGTCGCCGGGCGACGGGGAGGCGATGGACATGCGAACACGGGCTTCGGGGGCGTTCATCGCCGCATTGCTGCTGCCGGCGACCGCGCAGGCCCAGGCGGTGAAGCTCGCGCCCGGCGAGGAAGCCGCCTTTTCGTTCGACGGGCGGGCGCCCGGCGAGGTCCGGCGGGCACCCGCCACGCCGACGCCGTTCGAGGTCGCGGTCGGCCGCGAGTTCGCGGGCCTGACGCCGCCCAAGGCGCCTGTGCCCGAGGCGGCGCCGCTGCCGAACGATGCCGGCCTCCCGCCCATGCCGGTGCCGGATCCCGGCAAGCTCCGCTTCCGTTTCCTGCAGGTGCCGGGCGCCGGCCATGCGCTGCTGATCGTTCACAACGGCTATCGGCAGGCGCTGCTCTATCGCGCGCGGATCTGGGCGAAGGGCGGCAACGGGCCGACCGATGTGTGCCTGGTGATGCCCGGCAAGCCCGGGATCGAGCATTGGCCCTATGCGATTGCCGCCATCGAGGTCAGCGCCTTCGAACTGGTCGACTGGAAGCCCGAGGACGGCGTTCCCTGCAAATAGCCTCGACTTCGCCGGTCGTCCCCCGCTAACCGGGCGCGATGGCTCCCGCGATCGAAACCCTCCGCCGCGTCTTCGGCTTCGACAGTTTTCGCGGCGTCCAGGCGGATGTGGTGGATCGTGTCCTGGCCGGCCGGCGCACCCTTGCGGTGATGCCTACCGGGGCGGGCAAGTCGCTCACCTATCAGCTGCCCGCGGTGATGCTCGAGGGCACCTGCGTCGTCGTATCGCCGCTGATCGCGCTGATGCACGACCAGCTGCGCGCCGCCGAGGCGGTCGGCATCCGCGCCGCCACGCTCACTTCGGTGGACGAGAATCGCGCCGAGACGATCGAGCGCTTCCGCGCGGGCCAGCTCGACTTGCTCTATGTCGCGCCCGAGCGCGCCTCGGGCGAAGGCTTTCGCAACCTGCTGGGGCAGGCGAAGCTGTCGCTGTTCGCGATCGACGAGGCGCATTGCGTCTCCGAATGGGGGCATGATTTCCGCCCGGATTATCGCCTGCTCCGCCCGCTGCTCGATCGCTTTCCCGACGTGCCGCGCCTCGCGCTCACCGCCACCGCGGACGCGCATACCCGCGCCGACATCCTCGAGCAGCTCGGGCTGCCGCAGGAGGGGCTGATCGTCGCCGGCTTCGACCGGCCCAATATCCGCTACGCGATCACCCCGCGCGAGAACACGACCCGCCAGGTGATCGACCTGATCGCCGAGACGCCCGGCCCCGGCATCGTCTATGCCCAGACCCGCGCCGGCGTGGAGAAGCTGGCCGAGAAGCTCGCCGCCGAGACCGGCCGGCCGGTGCTGCCCTATCATGCCGGGCTCGATCCCGCGGTCCGCCGCCGCAACCAGGCGGCGTTCGTCGCGTCGGAGGAGATGGTGATCGTCGCCACCGTCGCCTTCGGCATGGGGATCGACAAGCCGGACGTGCGCTTCGTCGCCCATGCCGGCCTGCCCAAGTCGATCGAGGCCTATTATCAGGAGACGGGCCGCGCGGGCCGCGACGGCGATCCGGCAGTGGCGCACCTCTTCTGGGGCGCCGACGATTTCGCCCGTGCGCGCCAGCGAATCGGCGAAGTCGAGCCCCAGCGCCAGCCCGGCGAGCGCGCCCGGCTGACGGCGCTTGGCGCGCTGGTCGAGACCGCGACCTGCCGGCGCCGCATCCTGCTCCGCCATTTCGGCGAGGAGCCGGCGGAGCAGTGCGGCAATTGCGACAATTGCCTGAGCCCGCCCGCCGCGATCGACGCCACGGTGACGGCGCAGAAATTCCTCTCGGCGGTGTTCCGCACCGGCATGATGTTCGGCACCGGCTATATCGAGAGCATCCTGCTGGGCCAGTCGAGCGAGCGCAGCCTGACGAACGGGCACGAGACTCTCTCCGTCTTCGGCATCGTCGATGGCGAGGAGGCGGCGCTGATCAAGCCGGTCGCCCGCGCCCTGCTGCTGCGCGACGCGCTGCGCGCCAACGATCATGGCGGGCTCGAATTCGGGCCGGAGGCGCGTTCGATTCTCAAGGGTGGCGCCACGGTGGCGCTGGTGCTTCCGCCCAAGCGCGAGCGCCGGCGGCGCGGCAGCAAGTCGGGCGCCCCCAATCCCGTCGGCAATCCGCTGTTCGAGGCGCTGCGGGCCAAGCGCCGCGAGATCGCCCAGGAGACCGGCCTGCCGCCCTATGTGATCTTTCACGATTCGGTGCTGCGCGACATGGCCATGCTCAAGCCCGACAGTATCGCCGCGATGGGCAACATATCGGGCGTTGGCGCGCGCAAGCTCGATGCTTATGGTGACGCCTTTCTGCAAGTGATCCGCGAGGCTGCATGAGGACGATCCTGCTCGCCACCCTGGTCCTGCTCGCCGCCTGCGCGCCGCAGCGCGCGCGGGTCCCGACCATGCCCGTGCCTTCGATCATCGCGATGGACCGCAACAGCTGGGGCCACCTGGTCTCGCGCTGGACGATCGACGGGGCGGGCAAGGGCACCTACACCCTGGCCGAGCCCGATGCGTACAAGCCCGAGCGGCTGGTGACGCGGCGCTTCTCCGCCGGCAGCGCCGGCTTCGCCGAGATCCGCGGGCTGCTCGCCCTGGGCGAGGCGCAGGCAGAGAGCGAGCTCGACTGCGGCGACCGCATCACCGATCAATTTTACGGAACGGTCCGCTGGGACGATGCCAGCCTGACCTATGACATGGGCTGCCAGAATCCCGCCACCGAGGAGGTGCTCAAGGGCATCACCGCGGCCGAGCGCCGGATCGCCGCCTGGGCCGCCAACCAGCCGATCACGGAAACCCGGAAAGTGGAGAATCAATGACCAGCCCGCGCCGCGTCGACGACAGCATCTCGGTCGCCCCCCAGATCGCGCCCGAGGACATCGCCCTCCTCGCCGAACAGGGCTTTTCCTATGTGATCAACAATCGCCCCGACGAAGAGGAGATGGGCCAGCCCGAGGGCGAGGCGATCCGCGCCGCCGCCGAGGCGGCCGGGCTCGGCTATGCCGCGATTCCGGTCACCCATGCCGGCTTCTCCTCCGCCCAGGTCGAGGCGATGGCCGTGGCGTTGGCGGAGGCCAAGGGGCCGGTGCTCGCCTATTGCCGCTCGGGCACGCGCTCGTGCAACCTCTGGGCGCTGGCCGAGGCGGCGCGCGGCGGCGATCCGGCCGAGATCACCGCCAAGGCAGCCCAGGCCGGCTATGACATATCGGGCATCCGCCCGTTGCTGGACCAGCTTTCCGGCCGGGCGTGAGCAAGCTCGCCATCTTCGGCGGCTCGATCGTCGCCGTGCTGGTGCTCGCGCTGCTTGCCCGGCTGCTCGGGCTCGGCGGCGCGCGCATCGGCAGCGCCGAGGAAGCGCGCGCGGCCGCCGAAGCGATGATCTCCGGCTTCGAGGGCGGCGCGGTGGCGCTCGGCAGCGACGGCAGGGCCGCGCTGGTGCACGGCGGCGCGGCCGATGCGGCGCTGCTCAAGGTCCATGGCGCGCGCATCGCGGCGCGGCACCTGCGGGCGCCGTTCGTCAGCGCGCCGGCATCCGGGGGCCTTGCGATCGACAGCGGCGATGCGCGCTTCGGCACGGTGGTGCTCAAGGGCGTGACGGCGCTATGATCCGATGCGCGCGCCGATGCCGCAGCGCGGCGTGACTCGCTACTGACATTGCGGTAAGCAAGGCCGATGCCCGAGATGCCCCTGCTCTTCGATCCGGTGAACTATGCCATCCCCGGTTTCGTGGCGCTGATCGTCGTCGAGATGCTGATCGCCCGGACGCGCGACCGGCAGCGCTATTGCCCCCGCGACACGCTCACCTCGCTGTTGCTCGGCTTCGGCAGCACGGTATCCAGCGCGCTCACCGCCGGGCTGGTCTTCGCCATTTCGATGTGGGTCTACCAGTTCCGCTTCTTCACCATCGGCTTCGCCTGGTATTGGTTCCCGG
The DNA here is from genome assembly GCF_001899725.1 of Sphingomonas sp. 67-41. Lineage (NCBI taxonomy): Bacteria > Pseudomonadati > Pseudomonadota > Alphaproteobacteria > Sphingomonadales > Sphingomonadaceae > Sphingomonas > Sphingomonas sp. 67-41. Next base: position 595,517 of record NZ_MKWJ01000022.1, read on the forward strand.
TCGCCTTCGTGCTCGACGATCTCGCTTATTATTTCGCGCACCGCACCGGGCACCGCGTCCGCTGGTTCTGGGCGAGCCACGTCATCCACCATTCCAGCCAGCACTATAATCTGTCGACCGCGCTGCGGCAGACCTGGACCGGCTTTGTCAGCCTGAGCTTCCTGTTCCGCCTGCCGCTGTTCCTGATCGGCTTCCATCCGCTGATGATCTTCTTCTGCGCCGGGCTGAACCTGATCTACCAGTTCTGGATCCATACCGAGACGATCGGCCGGATGCCGCGCTGGTTCGAGGCGGTGATGAACACCCCGTCGCACCACCGCGTGCATCACGCCACCAATCCGCGCTATCTCGACAGGAACTATGCCGGCGTCTTCATCGTCTGGGACAGGCTGCTCGGCACGTTCGAGGCGGAGCGCGACGACGAGCGCCCGCGCTACGGCATCGTCAAGGATCTTGGCAGCTTCAACCTGTTCTGGGCCGCCTTCCACGAATGGGTGGGCATCGCGAAGGACGTGTGGGCCGCGCCGGACCTGAAGTCCCGAATCCTGTACATGATCGCGCCGCCGGGCTGGAGCCATGACGGCAGCCGCGATACATCCGAGACCATCAAGGCGCGCTGGGAGGCGCGAGAGCAGCGGGGGATCGCGTGGAAGCAGCCGACATCGTCGTCATCGGTGGAGGATCGGGCGGGAGCGCCGTCGCAGGCCGCCTGAGCGAAGGCGGCAAGTACAGCGTCGCGGTGCTGGAGGCCGGTGGCCGCAACACCGGCATCAAGACGCGCATGCCCGGCATGCTGCCGTTCCAGGGGCCGGCGACCAACTGGGCGTTCGAGACGGTGCCGCAGCGCGGGCTGAACGGCCGGCGCGGCTATCAGCCCCGGGGCAAGGGGCTGGGCGGGTCGAGCGCGATCAACGCGATGCTCTATGTCCGCGGCCATGCCAGGGACTATGACGAGTGGCGCGATCTCGGCTGCCCCGGCTGGGGCTGGGACGAGATGCTTCCCTGGTTCCGCCGCTCCGAACGCAATGTCCGCGGCGCCGATGCCTTCCACGGCGACAGCGGCCCGCTCTGGGTGAGCGACCAGCTCTATGCCCATGGCGGCAGCGAGGCGTTCGTCGAGGCCGCGGGCGCGCTGCAGATCCCGCGCAACGACGATTTCAACGGCGCGCACCAGTCGGGCGCCGGCCTCTATCAGGTGACGCAGCGCAGCGGCGAGCGCTGGACCGCCGCGCGCGCCTATCTCGAGCGTCGCGAGAGCCTCGAGATCATCACCGAGGCCAGCGTGGAGCGCGTGCTGTTCGAGGACGGCCGGGTCTGGGGCGTCGCCTATCAGCGCGACGGCGTGGCGCGCGAGATCCGGGCGCGCCGGGCGGTGGTGCTCGCCGCCGGCGCCTTCCAGACGCCGCAGCTGCTGATGCTCTCCGGCATCGGCCCGGGCGAGCATCTGCGCGAGATGGGTCTGTCGGTGCGGATCGACCGGCCGGCGGTGGGCGGCAATCTCCAGGACCATCTCGACTATGTCGCCGCGTTCGAGACGCCGGGCAGCTATTTCCTCGGCCGCTCGGGCATGGGCACGTTGAAGTCGCTGGGATCGATGGCGCGCTGGATGCTCACGCGCAAGGGCGGCATGACGAGCCCCTATGCCGAGGCCGGCGCCTTTCTCCGCAGCGATCCGGCGCTGGCGCGGCCCGACATCCAGCTCCATTTCCTGATCGCGATCGTCGAGGATCATGGCCGTACGCCGGTGCAGGGGCACGGCTTCAGCTGCCATGCCTGCGTGCTGCGGCCCGAGAGCCGCGGCACCGTTCGCCTCCAATCGCTCGACCCGCGCGTGGCGCCGCTGATCGATCCCGATTTCCTCGGCGACCCGCGCGACCTGGAACGGCTCAAGCAGGGCGTGCGGATGATGTACCGCATCCTCGAGGCGCCGCAGCTGGCCCAGTATAAGGGCCGCGACCGCTATCCGATCGACCTGGCCGACGATGCCGCGCTCGAGCGGCTGATCCGCGCGCGGGCGGACACGATCTACCACCCCGTCGGCACCGCCCGCATGGGCTCGGACGAAGGCGCGGTGGTGACGCCGCGGCTCAAGCTGCGCGGGGTGGAGGGGCTCTACATCGCCGATGCCTCGATCATGCCGCGCCTGATCGGCGGCAACACCAACGCGCCGACCATCGTGATCGGCGAGCGCTGCGCCCGGTTCATCGAGGAGGATCTGGGCTGATGGAGCCGTCGGAGCGGCTCTTCTGGACTGTGCTCCTCATGGCCGTCTTCTGCGCAGGACAGGCGATCCGCGATGTGCGCCGTCGCAACTATCCCATGGCAGTGCTGGCCACGCTCTGCATGTTGCTTGTCCTCTCGACGCCGATCGGTTCGTTCACCGCCAGGATCGAATTGCCGCGAAACAGCCGGTAAAAAAGGGCCGATGGTCGAGACCACCGGCCCAAGTCGTCCGCAGGAGGAACCTCGGTTGGGCGCCGCGCGCAGGAGAGATGCGCGCGGCGCCCGATCTCGTCAGTAGTTGTAGGCGCGCTCGCCATGGGCATTGATGTCCAGGCCCTCGACCTCGACTTCCTTGCTCGGGCGGATGCCGATCGTGAACTTGAGCAGCAGGAACAGCACCAGCGACACGCCGCCCGAAAGAGCCAGCGTGGTCAGCACGCCCTGGGTCTGCACCCAGAGCTGGCTGGCCATGTCGTACTTGCCGGCCACTGCCGGGATCACGGTGAAGTCCATGAAGCCCTGGCCGCCCAGCGCCGGATCGGCGACCACGCCGGTGCCGATCGCGCCGATGATGCCGCCGATGCAGTGCACGCCGAACACGTCGAGCGTGTCGTCATATTTCAGCGCGTTCTTCACCGTGGTGACGAAGAAGAAACAGCCGACCGAGGCGACCGCGCCGAGCACCACCGACGTCATCGGTGCGGCGAAGCCCGCCGCCGGGGTGATGGCGACCAGGCCGGCGACCACGCCCGACGCGGCGCCCAGCAGCGACGGCTTGCCGTGCACCACCTGCTCGATGATCGCCCACATCGCGCCCGCCGCGGCGGTGGCGACCATGGTGTTGATGAAGGCGAGCGAGGCGAACTTGTTGGCCTCGAGGTTGGAGCCGGCGTTGAAGCCGAACCAGCCCACCCAGAGCAGCGAGGCGCCGATCATCGTCATGGTCAGCGAATGCGGCGGCATCGGCTCGCTCTTGTAGCCCGCGCGCTTGCCGATCACGAGGCAGCCGACCAGGCCGGCGATGCCCGCATTGATGTGCACCACGGTGCCGCCCGCAAAGTCGAGCGCGCCCTTGCCCCACAGATAGCCATGGTCGTCGGGCAGGCCGGCGGTGAAGTCCGGGCCCGGCCAGTACCAGACCATGTGCGCCATCGGATAATAGACCAGGATCGACCAGGCGACGACGAAGAGGATCAGCGGCGTGAACTTCACCCGCTCGGCAAAGGCGCCGACGATCAGCGCGGGCGTGATCATCGCGAAGGTCATCTGGAAGACGACGAAGGTCGTCTCGGGCAGATAGACGCCGTTCGAGAAGGTCGCGGCGAAGGTGTTGGCGTCGACGCCCTTCATCAGCGCCTTGGAGAAGCCGCCGACGAACAGGTTGAGCGCGCCGCCATTGGTGAAGGCCATCGAATAGCCGATGGTGACCCAGAGCAGCCCGGCGACGCAGACGATGGTGAGCACCTGCATCAGTACCGAGAGCATGTTCTTGGTGCGCACCAGGCCGCCATAGAAGAGCGCCAGGCCCGGCACCGACATCATCAGCACCAGCGCGGCGGAGACCAGCATCCAGCTGACGTCGCCCTTGTTGACCATCGCGTCGGTCGGCACGACCGGCGCGGCGGCAGGCGCCTGTGCCAGCGCCGGCCCAAAGAAAAATGGGGCGGCGAACAGGGCGCCGAGCCCCGCTCCCGCGGCAATCTTCATCGCTAGTTTCATCTGGACCCCCATCTTCACAACGCCGTCTCGTCGGTCTCGCCCGTGCGGATGCGCACGGCCTGGCCGACATCGAGGACGAAAATCTTGCCATCGCCGATCGCGCCGGTGCTGGCGGCGGCCTGGATCGCTTCGACGGCGCGGTCGGCCAGGTCGGCGCCCACCACGACCTCGATCTTGATCTTGGGCACCATGTTGGTGCTGTATTCCGCGCCGCGGTAGATTTCGGTCTGGCCCTTCTGGCGGCCGAACCCCTTGACCTCCGACACGGTCATGCCCGCGACTCCCACGCCCGTGAGCGCCTCGCGGACCTCGTCCAGCTTGAACGGTTTTATGATGGCGATGATGAGTTTCATGTCGCCCCCTAGTTGGCGGTTATCCCGGGGGATGCAGGAGCAAGGGGCGTGCCAGAGGCAAGAATCGCGCGATTCCGTGCGATTCCCGCGCAATCAAATGTTACGCTGCGGTAGATTTTTGTGCAGATGCGAAAGGGTGCCCAAAAAACGGGCAGAATTTGTTGCGAGGCCGGTTCGATCCCGCGGGCCGGCGCGCGGGCGTCGCCGGATGCGGCGCCGTGCGGGATCGGCTATGGCGGCGTGGTGACGCTTGCCATCTTCCTCTCCGCGCTTGCGATGACGGCGATCGTCGGCGTCCGCTATCTGCTGGCGAGCGGGGGCTTCGCGCTGGCGACCCGGCTGCGGCATCCCGGCCTGTATCGCGGGCTCGATCGCCAGATCCGCCGCGAGATCGGCTGGAGCCTCGCCTCCGCGGCGATCTATGGCGTGCCGGCCGGCATCGTCGCCTGGGGCTGGGCCCATCGCGGCTGGACGCGGATCTATGCCGATGTCCATGCCTTCCCGCTCTGGTATCTCCCCGTCGCGGTGCTGCTCTATCTGCTCGCGCACGATGCCTGGTTCTACTGGACGCACCGCTGGATGCACCGGCCGGCGCTCTTCCGCCGCATGCATATCGTCCATCACGCCAGTCGCCCGCCCACCGCCTGGGCGGCGATGAGTTTCCATCCGTTCGAGGCGATCACTGGCGCGGTGGTGATTCCCGGCCTCGTCTTCCTGATCCCCATCCATGTCGGCGCATTGGGGCTGGTGCTGGCGATCATGACGGTGATGGGCGTCACCAACCATATGGGCTGGGAGGTCTGGCCGCGCTGGGTCTGGCGCGGGCCGCTCGGTGCCTGGCTGATCACCGCCAGCCATCACCAGCGCCACCATGAGCGCTATCACTGCAATTTCGGCCTCTATTTCCGCCATTGGGACCGGCTGTGCGGCACCGATGCCGGGCTCGGCGGCTTCGTGCCGCCCGAAGGCCCCAACCGGTCCTGATTCGCTGCCGATCGCAGGAACCGGGTTTGCGCAGGCTGCGTTTCGCAGCTGCAACATTCGGGAAACCCAGTTCATGCGTATCCACTCTGTCGCGCCCTTCGCGGCGCTGTGTCTCGTCGCCGTCCCCGCCGCCGCGCAGGACGAGGCGCCGCCCGCCCCGCGCGCGAAGGGCGATTTCGCGATGATCGGCGTCGGCGCGGCGGTGCTGCCCGATTACGAAGGCTCGAACGACTATCGCTTCGCGCCCGTGCCGTTCGCCATCGGCAAGCTTTCGGGGTTCGGCTTCGAACTCGCGGGCACCCGGCTGAGCATCGACCTGATCCCCGATCGCTCGGCCAGCGGCCTCGATTTCCAGGCCGGTCCCACGGTCAACGTCAATTTCAATCGCACCAGCATCGGGGCCATCGCGGATCCGCGGATCCGGGCGCTGGGCAAGCTCGACGCGGCGATCGAGGTCGGCGGTTTTGTCGGCGTCGCCAAGACCGGGGTGTTCACCAGCGATTACGACCGGATCGCCTTTCGCGCTTCCTATCGCCATGACGTGGCCGGCGTGTCCAGGGCGGGCGTGTTCAACCCGTCGATCACCTACATGACCCCGCTCAGCCGCAAGGCGATGGTCGGGCTGTTCCTCTCTGCGACACGGGTGGAGAAGGGCTATGCCACCACCTATTTCGGCGTGACCCCGGCCGGCTCGGCCGCCAGCGGCCTGGCCGTGTGGAACCCCAGGGGCGGCTGGAAGGACTGGACCGCGGGCCTGGGCGGCGCGGTGTCGCTCAACGGCGACCTGACGCACGGCCTCCAGCTCTTCGCGGGCGGCACCTATCGCAGGCTGATCGGCGATTTCGGCGATTCGCCGATCGTCCGCACCGCCGGAGCGCGCGGCCAGTGGCTGGGCGCGGCCGGTCTCGCCTATAGTTTCTGAGCCGCTGGACCTGGCGCGCCCGAGCGCCTAAGAGTCCGGCCATCCCCGGGGGAGCGCTGATGCGCGCTTGAGAGGAAGGCTGCAGCCTTCGACCCGCTGAACCTGATCCGGTTGAGACCGGCGTAGGGAGGGAGCGGCCTTTACCCGAAGACCGTCCTCTCCCGCCATGGAGAAGACGAATGGCCGACATCCCCGCCAAGACCGAACTCGCCGTCACCACCGGCGCGATCCGCGGCTCGAAGAAGATCCATGTCGGCCCGCTGAAGGTCGCGATGCGCGAGATCCATCTCGAGCCGAGTTCGGGCGAGCCGCCGGTCCGCGTCTACGACACCTCGGGTCCCTATACCGATCCCGACGCCCGTATCGATATCATGGCCGGCCTGCCCGAGCTCCGCCGCGACTGGATCCGCGCGCGCGGCGACGTCGTGGAAGTGCCGCAGCGCGAGGTCCGCCCCGAGGACAACGGCCAGCTCGGCCCCGATCGCTCGGGCGGCGTCCAGCCCTTCCCGAACGTCCGCAAGCAGGTGCTGCGGGCCAAGCCGGGCATGAACGTCTCGCAGATGCACTATGCCCGGCGCGGCATCGTCACGCCCGAGATGGAATATGTCGCCGAGCGCGAGAATCTCGGCCGCGAGCGACTCAAGGAATATGCCCGCGACGGCCAGAGCTGGGGCGCCGCGATCCCCGATTACGTGACCCCCGAGTTCGTCCGCGACGAGGTCGCCCGTGGCCGCGCGATCATCCCCAACAACATCAACCACCCGGAATCGGAGCCGATGGCGATCGGCCGCAACTTCCTGGTCAAGATCAACGCCAATATCGGCAACTCCGCCGTCGCCTCGAACGTGGCGCAGGAAGTCGACAAGATGGTCTGGGCGATCCGCTGGGGCGCCGACACGATCATGGACCTGTCGACCGGACGCAACATCCACGACACGCGCGAATGGATCCTGCGCAACGCGCCGGTGCCGGTCGGCACCGTGCCGATCTACCAGGCGCTGGAGAAGGTCGGCGGCATCGCCGAGGACCTCACCTGGGAGATCTTCCGCGACACGCTGATCGAGCAGGCCGAGCAGGGCGTCGACTATTTCACCATCCATGCCGGCGTCCGCCTGCCCTATGTGCCGCTCACCGCGAAGCGCGTCACCGGCATCGTCAGCCGCGGCGGCTCGATCATGGCGAAATGGTGCCTGGCGCACCACAAGGAGAGCTTCCTCTACGAGAAGTTCGACGAGATCACCGAGATCATGAAGGCGTATGACATCGCCTATTCGCTCGGCGACGGCCTGCGCCCCGGCAGCATCGCCGATGCGAACGACGAGGCGCAATTCGCCGAGCTCTACACGCTGGGCGAGCTGACGAAGCGCGCCTGGGCGCAGGACGTGCAGGTGATGATCGAGGGCCCCGGCCATGTGCCGATGCACAAGATCAAGGAGAATATGGACAAGCAGCTGGAGAGCTGCGGCGAGGCGCCCTTCTACACGCTCGGGCCGCTCACCACCGACATCGCGCCCGGTTACGACCATATCACCAGCGGCATCGGCGCCGCGATGATCGGCTGGTACGGCACCGCGATGCTCTGCTACGTCACGCCCAAGGAGCATCTGGGCCTGCCGGACCGCGACGACGTCAAGGTCGGCGTCGTCACCTACAAGCTCGCCGCCCATGCCGCCGACCTTGCCAAGGGCCATCCGGCCGCCAAGGTCCGCGACGATGCGCTGAGCCGCGCCCGCTTCGAGTTCCGCTGGCGCGACCAGTTCAACCTGTCGCTCGATCCCGACACGGCCGAACGGTATCACGATCAGACGCTGCCGGCCGAAGGCGCCAAGACCGCCCATTTCTGCTCGATGTGCGGCCCCAAATTCTGCTCGATGAAGATCACCCAGGAAGTGCGCGACTTTGCCGCGAAGCAGAATGCCCCGGTCCAGGGTTTCCTTGCGGCCGAGGACGCCGAAGCGGGCATGGCCGCGATGTCGCAGCTCTACCACGAGACCGGCCGCGAGCTTTACATGGGCCAGGGCGACCGCGAGCACGATTGAGGCAGCGCAAACGGGCCGGTTCGGTCGGCGCAGGCCGCCGCCTGCCGAGCAGCCGCTCGGCAAGTGGCGCTGCGCCACGCGCGGCGATCTCCCTGTCGGGCTGATGGCGCCCGCCGCCTTCGCGCCCGATCCGTGGCCCCTGGACCGGTTGGCTCCGCAACAGGCTGGAGACCTATCTCGGGGATACGCCGCGGGGCCTTGACTCGATCGGAACATATTGGGAACTTCCGGGCTCTTCCAAGCTGGAGCCACGCATGTCCGATCCCGTCGAGCCTTGCCGCGATTTCGATTTCCAGCAGGGGCGCTGGAACGTCCGGCATCGCCGGCTCAAGGCCCGGCTGGCGGGTTGCTCCGAGTGGGAGGAATTCGCCGGCACCAGCGAGCAGCGCCCGCTGCTCGGCGGCAACGGCAATGTCGAGGACAATCTGCTCCATCTGCCCGGTGGGAGCTATCGTGCCGTGGCGCTGCGCTCCTATGATCCGGCGAGCGCCAGCTGGGCGATCTGGTGGCTCGACGGCCGCGCCCCCCACAGGCTCGACGTGCCGGTGATCGGCCGGTTCGAGCATGGCGTGGGCAGCTTCTACGCGGACGACCTGCTGGACGGCCGCTCCGTGCGCCTGCGGTTCCTCTGGCTGGGGACCGACGGCGATGCCCCGCGCTGGGAGCAGGCCCTGTCGCCGGACGGCGGGGCAAGCTGGGAGACCAACTGGACGATGGACTTCACCCGCGCCTGATCCGATCCCCGCCCCGGCGGAATCATCTCCGGAACGGATGAGCCTGCGTCCATTCCCGATGCATTGGGCGCTATTCCCCCGGGCATTCGCATCGGGGAGAGGGCATGGCGCGCGGCGGGAAACGATGGGCTGGAGCATTGCTCCTCTTCGGCGGGCTCGCCCCCGCCGCCGTGGCGCAGGAGCGGATCGCGCGCACCCCGGATTTCTCCGCGGTGACCACCGATGCGATGGCGCGCCGGCTCGTACGCGAGGGGCAACTGGTTGCGATCCGCCCCTTCCCGGGCGGTCCGGACGATATCGGCTATCTTTCGCCCGCGGCGGAGGCGGCGCGCCGGCACTTCATCGGCATGCTCGGCCGCTTCGCCGAGCAGGACCTGATCGACAGTCTGGAGGTCCTGCCCGAATATCGCGGCGAGAGCATCGTGCCCGTGCGCCTGCGCTTCCGTGCCGATCATAGCCGCGGCGGTGGTGCGCCGTTCGAGGCCGTGGTCGAGATCTGGTGATCGCCCGCCCCGGCGACGGCGCGCTGGCGTCGGAGCGGGCGCCGGTGCAGGCTGCCGCCCGGCCGGGCCGCGAGAGCGAGGCAGCGGCGATACAGGGTGGAGGCAGACAATGGCACGGGGCACGAAGCGGAACATCGGCGGCGCGGCGAAGCGGGGGGGAGGGCGCCGCGCCATGGGGCTGGTCGCGACGGTGCTGGCCTGCCTGCCTGCCGCCGCGCAGGCCCAGCGCGGCGCGATGACCGTGATCATGCCGGAGAATTCCGGCGCCAGGGCCGCGCAGGAGGATTGGGGCTATGCCGAGGCGGTGGTGGCCGGCAACACCATCTATCTTTCGGGCGTGGTCGTGGGGCTCGCGCCGGGCGAGACCGATCTCGATGCCGCGTTCGACCGCGCGTTCCGCAGGATCGAGGCGACGTTGAAGCGTGCCGGAGCGAGCTGGGACGATGTGGTGGACATCACCAGCTTCCATACCGACATCCTGCCCCAGATCGCGGCGATGAAGCGAGTCAAGCATCGCTATGTCCATGCGCCCTATCCCGCCTGGACCGCGATCGACGTCGACCGCCTGCTGCCCGACAAGGGGCTGACGGAGATCAAGATCGTCGCGGTGAAGCGCTAGGTTGAGAACCCGGACAAGTCTCTGATTTTCCGGCGTGATCCCGCCTGCGCGGGGATGGCGGAAACGAATATGCGGCCCCGACCTGGATCGGGCGCGCATATCCCCCGTCATTCCCGCGGCCGCAACGTGCCTTCGATCATGGGCACCAGGCCGATCCAGTCGTGCGGCAGCCGGGCGATGAGGAAGCGTTCGATGCTGTAACCGGGGTCGGCAAGGATCGTCTGCGCCGTCCGCACTGCGCCGTGATGGGCGCGGCAGCCATCCGATCGGATCGTATAGAGGAATCCGCGATAGCCGAGCGCCGGGGGCGCTTCCCAGGCCGTGCCTGCTGCAAGGACATCGTGCAGCGCGACCAGGGCGGCGGCGGCTTGCGCGTCGAGCTGCCAGACCGGATTGGGCCGGCCACTGAAGACATCGAGCTCGACGCGCATCACCTGGTTCAGTTGATCACCACCGATTTGCCTGCATAGAAGAAGTCGCAGAAATTGGTGTACGGCCCTCGCGCGCAGGTCTGCGGATCGGTGATCAGCACGCCGTTGCTGTCATAGTTGCGTGCTGCCGTGCTGCCTGGCTTGTGACCCCAGAAGCCGCCGCGCTGATGGCGATACCAGTGATAGTCATAGCCCGGCGCGATCACCAGCGCCATCAGGCGGCGGGGATATTCGCTTTGCGGCAGACAGTTGCACCGCTTCTTGAGGCCATCCGCCATCGCAGCCGCCGTCACCGTGTTGCAGGCCATGATGGACGTTCCCGCGCCATGCGCCCGGCCCGGCTGGGCAAAGGTGTTGGTGCGCCAGTTCCGCGCGTAATTGTAGCAGTTATTGTAGGGCTGGGTCGCCGGATTGTTCCAGAAGGCGGGATTATACTGGCTGACCTCATATTGGCACTGGCTGCACTTGCTGTCGGGAATGGTGGTGATGAGCGGGTTGCTCGGAGGCGGGGGCGGAGGCGGGGGTCCCGGCGGTTTCCGCATCAGGCGCGCCGTCACCTGCATCCATTCCAGCGCAGTCTCGCGCAGCTTCTCGTCGAGCGGCGTCACGGCGTGCTCGACCAGCCGGACCTCGGAGCGGAGCGGCATGGTCTCGATGAGCAGGCGCGCAAGCTCGCCCGCGGCATCGAGATTCTCCTTTCCCGTCGGCCCCACCGCGAATTTCTGCGGGAGCCCGCGCGGCGCCCGGACGTCGTCGAGGATATTCTCGACGCGAACCTCGCGGAAGCCGAGCCCGTTATATCCCGCGCCGGTCTTGGTCACCGCCGCGCGCATTTCACGGGCGGCACCGAGCAGCTTCCTGGCTGCCTCTTCCTCCGTGATCATCCAGACCGGATTGGGCCGGCCCGAGAACATATCCACTTCAATGCGTAGCATGATCGATTCTCCCCAGTAGAAGAATTTGCGTCATGCGACCCGCGAACTGTCGAAGAATATTATTGGCGGACCCGAGTTATCACGCGGAGTTTCGTTGCAATTCGTCAACGACTCGACGCATGGAGGCGATAGATAATCACCGTATTCGGGTTCAGGCAATCAAATACCCTGGAAGAATAGTCCATTTTGGGTAACAGCCTCTTCGGCGGGTGCGTCCAAACGGCCGCCACCTGATATGATCCGGAGGCAAGGTGTCCCAACTCGCGCATATCGCCCTCATCGTCCGCGACTATGACGAGGCGCTCGCCTTCTATGTCGGCACGCTGGGCTTCACGCTGGTCGAGGACAGCTACCAGCCCGAGCAGGACAAGCGCTGGGTCACGATCCGCCCGCCCGGCGCGCCGGAAGGGGCCACCACCATCCTGCTCGCTCGCGCCGCCTCGCCGGAACAGGAGGCCGCGATCGGCAACCAGGCCGCGGGCCGGGTCTTCCTGTTCCTCGCCACCGACGATTTCGAGCGCGACCATGCCGCCTTCGCCGCGGCCGGGGTTCGCTTCGTCCGGCCGCCGGCCGAGCAGCCCTATGGCAAGGTCGCGGTGTTCGAGGATCTCTACGGCAATCGCTGGGACCTGATCGCATTCGCTCCACGCTGAAGACGGCGGCGGTCCATCGATGCTAGCGTGTCCGTCCGAAAGGAGCCCCCGCGCATGGACAATGAATCGCACCCCCTGCTCGCGCCGCAGACCGCCCGCACCACGCTCCGCGTCGGCGATCGCTTCGTGATGGAGGCGGAGGCGCGCGCCACCCCGCTCGGGCTGCTCGCGGCCGGGGGGATAGTCGCGGCGATCCTGCTCGCGATTCCGCCGATCGTGCGCGCCAGGCGAACCCAAAGGGCGCTTCCGCCGCCCCAGGTCTGACAATCCCGCGATCCCGGTGGGTGCCCCGGCGCCATCCGGACGGCGCCTGTGCCGGATCGGCCGCTCAGATGCCCCGGCGGCGCTTCCAGTCGAGCGCCACGCCGATGCGCTGGTCCCAGCTGCCGTCCCAGCGAGTCTCCAGTCCATGCGCCTCGAGCTCGGCGACGATCGCGCGCGCGACCGCCAGCGCCGCATCCTCGCCCTCGTCGCAGGCACCATAGTTGAGATACAGCCCGCCGCCGTCCACGGCGCTTTCGGTGTCCTGCATATGGTAGAAGGCATAGCCGCGTGCCGGCCCCCCGGCATCCTCTGCCCCGCGCACCTCGTCCCAGATCTCGGTCGCGCCGCAATTGCCGCAGCAGCTGAAGTTCTGGCGGGCGATCACGCCGCTCTCCTCCAGCGCGGCGAAGGCGGCGTCGAGCCGGTCGCAATCGGTCTCGTCGGGCCAGAGCCGCTCGACGGCGCGCTGCTCGGCCAGCGCCTGGCGAAGCAGCTTCTGCGCGAGCGGGCGCAGTTCGTCGGGAGACAGGTCGTCGGCAAAGGCGTCGGACGCGTTGGTCAGGATCGCGTCCTCGTCATAGAAGCCGCTCGCCACGTCGCGGCGGATCTGGTCGCGCACCCATTCGGTCTTCTCGGCCAGCGGCGTTGCCGGGGGTGCCAGCGCGGCCTCCGGCTGCGGCGCGGCACGCTTGCCGAACAGGCGGCCGAACAGCGACTTCATTGCTTCCTCCATCGTCGGGAGGGGAAGATAGCAACCCCGGGGCCCCGCGCCTATGCCGCGTGCCGCAAAAACGGATCAGAACATGCCCGGCACGTCGCGCTGCGGCACGCTCGGCTGGGCAGGCGCGAGCAGTTCATGGGCCGCCGCGCTGCCCGTCTCGGTGGCGCTCCTCGCGGCGGCGGTGGCGGTCACGGCGCTGATCGGGGTGCAGCTCTTGCCCTGGATGAAGTCGAGTGCGGCGCGAGTCGACGCTTCGCGCGGATCGCCCATGGGATAGGCGATGTCGTCCGATGCGCGGCAGCTTGCCCGCACCGTACCGGCAAGCCCGGTGAAATAGGCGCCCTGGTGATCGCGATTCTGCAAGGCGAAGGCGATGATGCGGAACCGGTCGTCGCAGGCGGTCTTGTCGATGGCGATCTGGCCCACCGGCTTGCCATAGGTGTTGGTGCCGACCAGCGCGAGGTTGGTGCCGAGATAGGGCAGCATGCCGGCGACGATGAGCTCGCTGGCCGATGCGGTGCTGGACGTGCCGATAAAGGCGACCCGGGTCGGCGCGATCGACTGGGTCTGGGGAGCGAAATAGGCGGTGCTGTTCTCCGCCGACTTGCTCGGACGGAAGGTCATATAGTCGAACACGTCCGAAGTCGCCCGGTTCGCGCCCATCAGGTTGCCCATCAGTTCGGCGATCGAGACGAGCCCGCCGCCATTGTAGCGCACATCGACGATCACTTCGGTCACGCCGGCGGCGCGGAACTGGGCGAAGGCGGCGCGCAGCGGCGAATCGGCGGTGTTGATGAAGGTGCGCAGGTTGACATAGCCGACGCGGTGGCCGCCATCGTCGATGATCTTGGCGCCATAGCGCGAGGAGACCGGAGCGAGCGCATAGTCGGTCTTCGCGATGGTCACCACGCGGGTGCCGCCGGCGGCGTCGTTCACGCGCATGGTGCGGCTGGTGCCGGCGGTGTTGGGGCCGAGCGCGTCGGTCAGCGCGGCGGTGCCGCCGCCGGCGAGGATGTCGCTCACGTTGCGCAGGTTGGCGGCGCTGGTGCCGATCGCCTGAATCTCGGTGCCGCGGTCGATCCCGGCGGTGAGCGCGCTGGTGCCCTCGAACGTCTCGGCGGAGTAGAGCCGGTTGCCGTCGAGATAGAGGCGGAAGCCGAAGCCCGCGCTCGAGCCCGAATTATAATAGGCATTCTCCTCGGCGATCGAGGTGACGTAGGTGAAATAGCGGTCGCGCCCCTGGGCCCGCGCAGTGGCGGTGAGCGCGTCGACATAGGCGCCGACGCTGGCATAGGGCGTGGGGTCGAGGCTGGCGGGCAGCGTCTCGGGGAAGAGATACCATTCGTTGAGCTGCGCGGCGGCCCAGTCCTGGCGCTCCCGCAGCGTGCAGCCCGCGGCGGTCGGCGTGGGCGTGGTCGGCGTCGGAGTTACGCTGCCGGTCGATCCGCCGCCGCCCGAGACCGATCCGCCGCCCCCGCCGCTACAGGCAGAAAGGGAAAGCGCGATCAGGGCAGTCAGGGTACGACGCATGCAAAGTCTCCTCGGCGATCAGCGTAAGTCAAGCGCGGGACCAAGTCATCCGGTCGTATGTGCGAAATTCAGTCCCGAAGCGGCGGCAATGCCCAGTCGATCGGTTTCATGCCCCGGCTCTTCAGGAATTCATTGGCCTTCGAAAAGTGCCGGCTGCCGAAAAAGCCCGAATGGGCGGAAAGGGGGGATGGATGCGGCGCCTTGAGCACCAGATGACGGCCGCCGCGATCGATCGAATCGACGAACGCCGCCTTTTTCTGGGCATGGCTGCCCCAGAGCAGGAAGACCACCGGCTCGGCCCGGGCGTTGACGAGGCGGATCACCGCATCGGTGAACCGCTCCCAGCCGCGCCCCTGATGCGATGCGGCCATGCCCATCTGCACGGTGAGCACCGCGTTGAGGAGGAGCACGCCCTGATTCGCCCAATGTTCGAGGAAGCCGTGCCGCGCCGGCGCGATGCCCAGATCGGCCTCCATCTCCTTGTAGATGTTGACCAGGCTGGGCGGGGTGCGCACGCCCGGCCGCACCGAGAAGCACAGCCCGTGCGCCTGGCCCTCGCCATGATAGGGATCCTGGCCGAGGATGACGACGCGAACGTCCCCGAGCGGCGTCAGGTCGAGCGCGCGGAACCATTCGCTGCCCGCCGGGAAGATGCGCTTGCCCGCCGCCTTTTCGGCGACGAGGAACTGGCGCAGCGCCGCCATGTACGGATCGGCGAACTCGCCCTGCAGCGGTTCGAGCCAGCTCGGATGGAGTTTCACCTCGGCCATGGCCTCCTGTCCGAAAGCCGTGCGGTCCTGTCAATCGCTCCGCGCGCGGCAATCGGTCCGCAACGGACAATGCGCGCAGTCGGCGGCATCGAACCGGCACAGCGTCTGGCCGAGCTTCTTGGTGCCGATATGGAAGTCGAGAAAGTCGCGGCCCTGCCATTCGGGCATCGCCCGGGTCACGGCCTCGCTCGCGGCGCGGCCCTCGGCGCCGCGGCGGACGAAACCGGTGCGCTGGAGCACGCGCAGCACATGGCTGTCGACGATCAGCACCGGGCGGTCGAGCGTGCTGGCATTGAGCGTGGCGGCGGCGACCTTGCGGCCGACCCCCGGCAGCCGCTCGAGCCAGGCCAGCGCGTCGTCGAGCGGAAGGTCGCCGAGAAAGCCGAGGTCGAACCCCCGGCGCTCCGCCGCGATCCGCCCGAGCGCGCGAGTCACATAGCGCGCCTTGTCCTCGGCATGGGTGACCGCGCCGATGCAGCGCAGCACTTCGCCCGGCCCCGCGGCGAGCACGCGCGCCGGCGTGGCGAACGCGGCGACGAGCCGGTCATAGGCGGCCAGCGACACCGCGTCCCTGGTCCGCCCGCTGATCATCGACTTGACCAGCGCCCCGATCGGCGAGCGCCGGGGTAGCGGTCCGGCCGAAGCGCGGATAGGCTCCAGCGCGCGCTGCCAGCGCTGGATGTCGTCGTGCCCGCAGAATCCGAAGCCCGATTGCATGACGGCAGATTGGAACAAAATAAGAACAATGGCAATGGGCCAGCCTGCACATTGTCCATGGCAAGAGGAGGAGAGCCGATGCCGTTCACCGGAAGCTGCCATTGCGGCGCGATCGCCTATACGGTCGCGGAGGATCCGCCCGGCCAGGCGATGCAGTGCAATTGCTCGATCTGCCGCCGCAAGGCGCCGCTCCACCACTTCACCACGCCGGAGCGGTTCACCCTTCACACCCCGCGCGAGGCGGTGGCGACCTATCGCTTCAACCATCACGTCATCGATCATCACTTCTGCCGGAACTGCGGCGTCGCGCCCTTTGCCGAGGGCCAGGGGCCGAACGGACCGATGGTGGAGATCAACCTGCGCTGCGCCGACGGGATCGACCTCGATGCCCTCAACGTGCAGCGCTATGACGGAGCGAGCCGTTGATGCCGGTGCTGGCCGCCGCGTCGCAGCCGCGCTAGGCGGGGCTTGTGCTGCACCTTCTCGCCACCGCACTCGCCTTCGCCTTGCCGGTCCAGGACGTGGCCGCCGATGCCCTGGCGCGGCGTGCGCGCTCCAACGCCCGGCTCGTGACGGAGGGCGTGCCGGTCAATGCCGGCCTGCCGGTGATCGAATCGGAGGCGGAGGCACGCCGCCCCGCCGCCGAGGAGGTCGCGATTCGGGCGCTGGCGCTGCTTGCGGTGTCGATGAAGGGCGGTGGCGCGCCCGAGCGGGAGTGGCGCGGTTTCGTCACGCGCTACGATCTGGCCGCCGCCTTCAGTCCGGATGAAGCCCGTTTCCTCGCCGATCCCGCTCCGAGTGAGGCAGACCGCGTCGCCTTCTCCTGGCGGAACGAGGCGGCATGCACGTTGCTCTGGGCAGTGGGCAAGGCGGCCATGCTGGAGCGCCCTGAACGGGAGTGCGATCCCGAGCCGGTGCGCGCCATCCTGAAGCAGGATCGCAAGGCCTATCTGGCCGATGTCCGTCTCCGGCCGATCGGGGAGATCCTCGATCAGGCCGACCGCGTCTATCGCTACCGCTGGGCGCTGGTCGACCGGCAGGTCGGTGGCCAGCCGGTTCCCCCCTGGCTCAATCCCGACATCGCGATGGAGCGCCATCAGGCGCTGAACTGGCTCGTCCAGAATCCCATGGTCCCATGGGACGATGTCTCCCTCGACACCTGAGATCCGAACATGCATCTCTCCCATGATCCCGCCGCCCCGGCCGCCGAGACGATCGGCTTCGACCAGTTCCTTGCCGTCGACATCCGCGTCGGCACGATCGTCGAGGCGCTGCCTTTTCCGGAAGCGCGCAAGCCGGCCTACAAGCTGCTCATCGATTTCGGCCCCACGATCGGCCGCAAGCGCTCCTCGGCGCAGATCACCGAGCATTACGCGCTGGAGGAACTGCCCGGGCGCCAGGTTGCCGCAGTGGTCAACTTCCCGCCGCGCCAGATCGGCAAGTTCATGTCCGAGGTGCTGACGCTCGGCTTTCCCGACGCGGCCGGCAAGGTGGTGCTGTTCCATCCCTCCATGCCGGTGCCCGATGGCGGCCGGCTCTTCTGATCGGTAGCGTTAACATTTTTCGTTGAAACGTTCCGGACACAGGCATAGCCTCGCCGCAAAATAACGAGGGGAGGCAAATATGACCAAGCGACTGGCGCTCGCCGCCATGGCCTTGTCGATTCCGGCGGGGCTCGCATCCGCACCGCTCGCCGCGCAGGACGCGGCGCCGGAGCCCGAAATACTCAACAACGCCGATCCGGACAGCTTCCAGGTCTATGGCCTGCCGGGCGGGGCCAAGCCGGCGTCGATCAAGGATGCCAAGGTCCAGTTCGGCAAGGCGATCCGGATCGAGACGCCAGGGGGCGGCAATGTCTGGAGCGTCGGAGTGAACGCGCCGCTCCAGGCGGGAGCGAAGAAGGGCGACAAGCTGCTCATCGCCTTCTACGCGCGGGTGGCGAAGCCGGCCGAAGGCGCCGCCACCGCGACGATCGCCTCGGCCCAGCTCCAGCTTGCCGCGGCACCCTATACCAGGCTGTTCGGCGAGGGCGTCACGGTCGGGCCCGAGTGGAAGCTCTACAAGGTCGCCGGCCATGCCGATCGCGACTATGCCAAGGGCGAGCTTGCCGCGGCGCTGCACATCAACACCGCTAGGCAGACGCTCGACATCGGCGCGATGGCGGTGCTGGACTTCGGCCAGAAGCCCTGAGCCGCGTGTGGAAGGGAAGGCCGCGGTTGCGTCGCGGCCATGCATGGGCCAGTTCGTCCCGACGATAGATATCCGGAGAGCGAACGCGTGGCTGACGAACCCATCAAAGGACCGGCTTCCTATTTCCCGTCCATCGAGAAGAAATATGGGCGGCCCATCGGCGAATGGCAGGCACTGGTGCGCAAGGCGCTGCCGGCGAAGCACATGGAACTGGTCGCCATGCTGAAGGACGAGCACGGCATGGGCCATGGGCATGCCAATGCCGTGGTCGCCCATGTGCTGGCGTCGGACAAGGACTAGGCGCGTACCACCGTGACCAGATAGTTCAGCGCCTCGCCGGTGCCGGTCACGAAGCCGCGCGCCGGCGAGAAGCCCAGGCCGGTGCGGTCGATCACCTTCAGCCCGGCGGCGGCCAGCAGTTCCTCCAGCTCCTCGGGGCGGAGGAACTTGCGCCAGTCGTGCGTCCCCGGCGGGATCGCGCCCATGCCCTCGGCCAGGGTGATCATCGCCAGGTGCGAGGCGAGCGTGCGGTTGGGGGTGGAGAGGATCATCAGCCCGCCCTCGGCCAGCGCGCCCGCCAGCGCGGCGACGAACGCTGCCGGATCGGTGACGTGCTCGATCACTTCCATCGAAGTGACGAGGTCGAAGGTCCGCCCGGGCAGGTCCTCGATCCCGCCGGCGACATATTCGATGGCGAGCCCCGTGGCGGCGGCGTGCGCGCGGGCGGCGCCGATATTCTCCGGCGCGGCGTCGATTCCGGTCACCGCCGCGCCCAGTCGGGCGAGCGGTTCGGCGAGCAGACCGGCGCCGCAGCCGACATCGATCGCGGCCTTGCCCGCCAGCGGCGTGAAGCGGGCGGAATCGCCGCCCCAATGCGCATCGACCGCGGCGCGGACATAGCCCAGCCGCGCCGGATTGAGCCGGTGCAGCATCGCCGAGGAGCCCTTCGGATTCCACCAGTCCGCGGCGAGCTTGCCGAAATGCTCAGCTTCACGCGGGTCAATCGTAGCTTTGGTTGCGCTTGCCATGCGCCGCTCCTATCAGGGCGCCCCATCATCGTCATCCCCGCGAGAGCAGGGACCCAGGCCCGCAAAGCAGACAGGCTCTTTTCCATGGCGCGTATCGTGATGAAGTTCGGCGGCACTTCGATGGCTGGCATCGAGCGCATCCGGAGCGTCGCGGCGCGGGTCAAGCGCGAATGGGAAGCCGGCAACCAGGTGGCGGTGGTCGTCTCGGCCATGGCCGGCGAGACGGACCGGCTGGTCAATTTCTGCCGCGAGGCGAGCTCGCTCTACGATCCGCGCGAATATGACGTGGTCGTGTCGAGCGGCGAGCAGATCACTTCCGGCCTGCTCGCGGTCGCGCTCCAGGCGATCGGCGTGCCCGCGCGTTCCTGGCTCGGTTCGCAAGTGGCGATCCACACCGATGCCGCGCATGCCAAGGCGCGCATCCGCTCGATCGATTCCGCCGGACTCGAAGCGGGCTGGTCGCGCGGCGAGGTCGCGGTGATCCCCGGCTTCCAGGGCATCGCCAATGACGGCAGCAACCGCGTCACCACGCTCGGGCGCGGCGGGTCGGACACTTCGGCGGTGGCGGTGGCGGCGGCGGTGAAGGCCGATCGCTGCGACATCTATACCGACGTGGACGGTGTCTACACCACCGATCCGCGCATCGTCCCCCGGGCCCGCAAGCTCAAGAAGGTGACATACGAGGAGATGCTGGAGCTCGCCAGCGTCGGGGCCAAGGTGCTCCAGACGCGCTCGGTGGGCCTGGCGATGAAGGAACAGGTCCGCGTGCAGGTGCTGTCGTCGTTCACCGGCGACGATGCGCCGATGGCGGACACGCTGCCCGGAACGATGATCGTGGGCGAAGAGGAGATTCAGGACGTGGAAAGCCAGCTCATCACCGGCATCGCGCACGACAAGAACGAAGCGAAGATCACCCTCACCGCGGTGCCGGACAAGCCCGGCGCGGTGGCGACGATCTTCAATCCGCTGGCCGAGGCCAATATCAACGTCGACATGATCATCCAGAACATCGCGCACCAGAGCACGGGTTCGGCAAGCGCGACCGACGTGACCTTCACCGTGCCGGCGGCCGATCTGGCGCGCTCGATCGAAGCGCTCAACCAGGCCAAGGGCTCGATCGGCTTCACCGATCTGCTGCAGGACACCCGCGTCGCCAAGATCTCGGTGGTGGGCGTCGGCATGCGCAGCCATGCGGGCGTGGCCGCGACCATGTTCAAGACGCTCGGCGAGCGCGGAATCAACATCCAGGCGATCACCACGTCGGAGATCAAGGTCAGCGTCCTGATCAACGAGGACGAGACCGAGCTGGCGGTGCGCATCCTCCATACCGCCTATGGCCTCGACGCGACCGACGAAGCGGCCTGATCCGCTTTTCCGCCACCGCCGCAACATGTCGTAACATGCGGCGCGATGCTGCCATGTTTCGGTCGCGCTGCCGCCGTGGCGCAATGGTTGGGGCGAAGGCGTGATGCGGTGGCCCTCCCGTCCCTTCGCCGATTCGGGACTGCTCCGCAGGCGGAGCGCCGCGTTGCTGCTCGCGCTTGCCATCGAGCTGTTGCTGGTGCTGCTCCTGCTCTTCTTCGTGCCGCCGGTGCCGGGCCGCAAGGATGGCGGGCGCACCACCGTGTTCGGGATCGAGGCGTCGAAGGGCGAGGACAGCCCCGACAAGAAGCCAGCCGAAAGGCAGCAGCAGAAGAAGGCCGCGAAGGCCCAGCGTGCCCAGGCCCAGACCCAGCCGCCGCCGCCGGTGCCCGTGCCGATCGAGACGCCGGTGCCGGTGGGGCCGCCGACCTTCCTCAAGCTGAGCCGCAACGATTATCAGCAGGGCGACATCGCCAAGGTGCCCAGCCACGCCTCCACGGCGGATGGCGCGGAGAGCGAAACCGCCGATTCGGGCGGCGGGGGCGGGGCGGGCGACACGCCGACCGCCGGCCGCAAGGGCCGGAACGGCGAGACGCTCTATGTCGCCGAATGGGTGCGCGAGCCGACCAACGCGGAGCTCAATCCCTATGTCAACGAGAATCGCGCGCGCTTCCCCGGCTATGGCCTGGTCGCCTGCCGCACCGTGGCGCGCAACCGGGTCGACGATTGCTATGAGCTGGAAGAGACGCGCGGCACGGGCTTCGCCGGATCGGTTCGCCAGGCTGCGTTCCAGTTCCTCGTCCGCGCCCCGCGGGTGGGCAAGAAGCTGATGGTCGGCGAATGGGTGATGATCCGCATCGACTATCGCCGGACCGTCCGCGAACCCTGACCCTTGCCGGGTGGCGCTCCGCAAGGCTAGGCGGGGGGATGACCAACATATCTTCCATCGGCGCCGAGCGCCTGGGCCGCCGCATGGCGCGCGGCTGCGCGTTCCTGGGTTCCGAAGTCGCCATCCTGGGCGGCGCCATGTCCTGGGTGTCCGAGCGCAACCTCGTCGCCGCCATCTCCAATGCCGGCGGCTTCGGCGTGATCGCCTGCGGCGCGATGACGCCCGAGCTGCTCGATGCGGAGATCGCCGGGACCAAGGCGCGCACCGCGAAGCCCTTCGGCGTCAACCTGATCACCATGCACCCGCAGCTGTTCGAGCTGATCGAGGTCTGCAACCGGCATGGCGTCGGCCATGTCGTCCTCGCGGGCGGGCTGCCGCCGGCGGGTTCGCTCGATGCGATCAAGGCGAACGGCGCCAGGCTGATCTGTTTCGCCCCCGCGCTCAGCCTGGCCAAGAAGCTGATCCGCTCGGGCGTCGACGCGCTGGTGGTCGAGGGCATGGAGGCCGGCGGCCATATCGGCCCGGTCTCGACCAGCGTGCTCGCGCAGGAGATCCTGCCCGAAGTGGCCGAGCAGGTGCCCGTGTTCGTCGCGGGCGGCATCGGCCGGGGCGAGGCGATCGCCGGCTATCTCGACATGGGCGCGGCGGGCGTCCAGCTGGGCACGCGCTTCGTCTGCGCGACCGAGAGCATCGCGCATGCAAACTTCAAGAAGGCCTTCATCCGCGCCTCGGCGCGCGATGCCACCGCCAGCGTGCAGATCGATCCGCGCCTGCCCGTGATCCCGGTGCGGGCGCTCAAGAATGCCGGCGGCGAATTGTTCACCGCCAAGCAGCGCGAAGTCGCGCAGCTGCTCGACGAGGGCAAGGTCGCGATGGCCGAGGCGCAGCTCCAGATCGAGCATTACTGGGCCGGGGCGCTGCGCCGCGCGGTGATCGACGGCGATGTCGAGCATGGCAGCGTGATGGCGGGTCAGTCGGTCGGCATGGTGACGAAGGAAGAGCCGGTCGCGGACATCATCGCGACGCTGATGGCCGAGGCGGCCCATGCGCTGGAGAAGCGCGCGGCCTGACGCTTGCCGAAGGGGCATCGCCACCCGTTGCCGTGCCGGCGGAGCGGCCGTCTTCGCCGACGCCGACGCCGTCGCCCATGGCCGAGAGCGGGGAGGGCAGGCTGTTCCCGGCAAGTTGGGCCGAGATGCCCAGCCAGCGGCTGCTGGGCAAGCACAACCCGCCGCGCCCCCGCTATGAAGGCGTCAGCGGCGGCGCGCTCCTCGCCTGCCATGTTCTGCCTTCGCGCCGGCTCGCCGATTGCGAGGTGCTGCGCGAGACGCCGGAAGGCTATGGCTTCGGCAAGGCGGCGCGGGAGGCGGCGACCGATTTCCGCGTGAACCCGCCGATGCTCGGCGGCCAGGTCGTTGCCCGTGGCCGGGTGGCGATCCCCGTCGCCTTCCGCAACCGCGAGCCCCGGCCCTAGCGGCGCTCCTTGTAGAGCTGGTACAGCTCCTTCACGCATTGCCAGGCGGAGATCGCCACGACCACCACGACGGCGATCTCGAGGCTCTTGTCGAGGCTCTGCTGGATCTTCGCGACCTTGTCTGCATCGGTGCCGGCGACGATCACGATTTGCCCCGCCGCGCGCAGCGCCGCGGCGATGGCGAGCGTGCCCGCGGTGCTACCCAGGATCAGCGCGGCGCGCAGCGGCTTCCAGGCCGACCGGAGGAAGCCGATCAGGCTCAGCAGGATCCGCGCCCAGACCAGTACCACCACCGGCCAGTAGAGCGTGGCCCAGACCGGCGCGGCGGTGATCACCGTTCCGTCGTCGTGCGGGAAGAAGGGGATGGTGAAGCCGCCCGCCCACCAGATGAGGAAGCCGATGCCGAAGGCGATCTCGAACGCCGGCTCCCAGCGCTTGCGCGGCGGCAGCTCAAGGCGGAGCTTGCCGAGGTGGGGCAGTTCCTCGAGTTCTTCGGGCTTCCAGCGGGCGAGATAGGTGTCGAGCCAGGCGGTTCGCTCGATCACCGCGAAGATCAGCGTGATCAACGCGCCCATGGTGAGCAGCGTATTCGTGGCGTCGCCGAGCCCGTGGGAAAGGGCCTGGAAGAAGGGCTGGCTGCCCACCGCGACCCGGCCGGCGATCTTCACGACCTCGATGACTCCGAAGAGGGCCAGCATGATTCGCAACACGAACCAGTAGAAGGGAAACAGTTCCGCGCCGATCAGCACCTGCTGGTCGTGATACTGGCCGGAGACCGTGAGCGGATGGCCGAATTCCCTGAGGATCTGGCTGACCTCGCCCTTGTCGAGCGGGCGGCCGAGCGCCTCCTCGCGATCCTCGATGCGGGCGGCGATCAGGTCCGCCAGCTCGGCGACGATGTCGTCGGCCTTGGCCGAGGGCAGGTTCCAGCGCACCGCGCCGAGATAGCGTTCGATGAGGTCCATCACTTTTCTCCCTCGGTGAGGCGCAGGATCGATTCCGAGATCGCGTTCCATTCGGCGAGCAGCTGGCCGAGCACGTGCAGGCCATCCGGCGTCAGGCGGTAGAAGCGCTTGTTGCGCCTGGCTTCCTCGCGCCATTCGCTGGTGAGCAGCCCCTGCGCCTCCAGCCGGCGCAGCAGGGGATAGAGCGCGCCTTCGTCGATCGGCAGCCCCGCCGCTTCCAGGCTGGTGCGCAGCGTGTAGCCGTAACGCTCCTCGCGCAGTGCCCCGAGCACCGCCAGCACCAGCGATCCGCGCCGCAGCTCGATGCGCAGTTTCTCGAACAGGTCTTCCTCGACCGGCATCGTCCTGTGCCTCATATCGTGTATGACGCATACTATGTAACATACAGTATATGAGCCCGCAAGCGCCCGCGATGCGCGGGCCTTCGGCGATTTTGCGGCTCCCGCGGCCGATCGGGCGCGGCGCCCGCCGCACTTGTTTCGCCGGTGCATGGCGCACGCGAACACAATCTGTTAGCGCGCATCCATGCCCGTTTCCGCAGCCGCCTCGGCCCGTGAGATACTGACGCGCCTCCACGACGTGATGGCGTCGCGCAACCCGGCGCAATCGAAGCTCAATTCGGTGGTCAACATCATCGGCGAGGCGCTGTCGAGCGAGGTCTGCTCCATCTATCTGCTGCGCGAGGGGTTGCTGGAGCTGTTCGCGACGCGCGGCCTGGCGCAGGAGGCGGTCCATGTCACCAAGCTCGCGCTGGGCGAGGGCCTGGTCGGCACGATCGCCCAGAATGTGGAGACGCTGAACCTCGACGAGGCCGAGCTGCATCCCGCCTTCGCCTATCGTCCCGAGACGGGCGAAGAGGCGTTCCACAGCTTCGCCGGCGTGCCGATCATCCGGCGCGAGCGGGCCGTGGGGGTGCTTGCCGTGCAGCATGCGGAATCGCGCCGCTACGAGAGCGAGGAGATCGAGGCGCTGCAGACCGTGGCGATGGTGCTTTCCGAACTGATCGCCAATGCCGATCTGATCGATTTGGCGAGCGGCGGCGGCTCCACCCGGCTCCAGTCGACCGCCCCCGAGCTGGGCCATGGCTTCAAGCTGGTCGACGGCATGGCCGCCGGCGTCGCGGTCTTCCACCAGCCGCGCATCGTGATCGAGCATACCGTCGCCGAGGATACCGAGGCGGAGCGCCACCGCGTCTATGCCGCGTTCGACAAGATGCGCGAGCAGATCGACCGGATGGCGAGCCAGGCCGAATTCGGCGGCGGCGGCGAACAGGACGAGATCCTCGCGACCTACAAGATGTTCGCCTATGACGAAGGCTGGTCGCGCCGGATCAACGAGGCGATCGATTCGGGCCTTACCGCCGAGGCGGCGATCGAGCGCGTCCAGCAGCGCACGCGCCAGCGCATGCGCGAGATCGACGATCCGCTGCTGCGCGACCGGATGCACGATCTGGAGGATCTGTCCAACCGGCTGCTCCGCATCGTCTCGGGCCAGCTCGGCACTGCGGCGCAGATGGGGCTGCGCCAGGATTCGATCCTGATCGCGAAGAATCTCGGCCCGGCCGAGCTGCTCGAATATGATCGCCGGCGCCTGAAGGGCGTGGTGCTGGAGGAAGGCTCGCTCACCGCGCACGTCACCATCGTCGCGCGCGCCATGGGCGTGCCGGTGCTGGGGCGCGTCCGCAACATCCGCCAGATGATCGCCGAGGGCGACATGCTGCTGCTCGACACGAGCGAGGAGAGCCTGTTCGTCCGCCCCACCCAGGCGATGCAGGAGGCGTTCGAGGCCAAGCTCGAGCTCAGCCAGAAGCGCCGCGCCGCCTTCGCCCGGATGCGCGGCGTCGCTCCCGTGACGACCGATGGCCACCGCGTGACGGTGATGGTCAATGCCGGCCTGCGCGACGACATGGCCGCGCTCGACCTTACCGGTGCCGACGGCATCGGCCTGTTCCGCACCGAATTCCAGTTCCTCGTCTCGGCCACCCTGCCCCAGCGCGAGATGCAGCGCCGCCTCTACAAGGACGTGCTCGACGCGGCGGGGGACCGGTCCGTCACCTTCCGCACCGTCGATATCGGCGGTGACAAGGCGCTGCCCTATCTCAACCATGACGAGGATGGCGAGGAAGAGAATCCCGCGATGGGCTGGCGGGCCTTGCGCCTCGCGCTCGATCGCGACGGGCTGATGAAGGCGCAGGCGCGCGCGCTGATCGAGGCGGGTGCCGGCCGCACGCTCAACATCATGTTCCCGATGGTCTCGGAACCCTGGGAGTTCGATGCGGCGCGCGAGCTGTTCGAGGCGCAGCGCAGCTGGCTCGCCGCGCGCGGGCGCAAGATGCCGACCGAGATCCGCTATGGCGCGATGCTCGAGGTGCCGGCGCTGGCGGAGGTGCTCGACCTGCTGCTGCCGCGGCTCGACTTCCTGTCGATCGGCACCAACGACCTCACCCAGTTCCTGTTCGCCGCCGATCGCGCGCATCCAAAGCTGGCGTTGCGCTATGATTGGCTGAGCCCGTCGATCCTGCGCTTCCTCAAGCGCGTGGCGGACCAGTGCCGGGCGGGCGGCGTGCCGGTGGGCGTGTGCGGCGAGATGGGCGGCCGGCCGCTGGAGGCGCTGGCGCTGCTCGGGCTCGGCATCGATCGCCTGTCGATCACGCCCGCCGCGGTGGGGCCGATCAAGGCGATGGTCCGGTCGATCGATCGGGGCGCGCTGATGGCGGCGATGGCCCGGATGCTGGCCGATCCGGGCAGCTCGCTGCGCGACCAGCTGGAGGCATGGGCGAGCGAACATTCCGTCGAACTGGCCTGATCTGCCGGCAAAATCACCCTGGCCGGCGTTGACAGGCGGGGCTTGGTGAACGACAGCTTCAGCCGTCGGCGGGAGCAACGGGCGCAACCCTTCCGCCCGGAGAGTATGGATGGAAGGCGAAGCCGCCGAAGACCCGACCCTGTTTCCCGCCAGCGTGGGCGAGAAGCTGCGTGCCGCGCGCGAGGCCCAGGGCCTCGACCTTCCCGAGATCGCCGCGCGTACCCGCATTCCGCAGCGCCATCTCGAGGCGATCGAGAAGGGCAATTACGCCGGGCTTCCGTCGATCACCTATGCGCTGGGCTTCGCCAAGGCCTATGCCCGCGCGGTCGGCGCCGACGAAGTGATGATCGCGCGCGAGCTGCGCACCGAGCTCCACCGCAATCCCGAGCGCGCCGCGCCGGTTCCCGCCTATGAGACCAGCGATCCGGCGCGGGTGCCACCCCGCGGGATCGTCATCTTCGGCGTCGTCCTGGCGCTGCTGCTGGTGGTGGGCGGGGTGCTCTATTACGGCACCGACCTGTTCCGCGGCAGCGCGCCCGCACCCGAGACGCTGGCGACCGAGGAGCCGCAGGCGAACCTGGCCGACAATGCCAGCATCGCCAACGTCGCCACGCCCGTGGCGGCCGGCGGCGGCCAGGTCTCGCTGGTCGCGCTCGATACCGTCTGGATCCGCGTCACCGATGCCAAGGGTACCAAGCTCGTCGAGAAGGAGCTCGCCCCCGGCGAGCGCTACGACGTGCCGGCCGATGCCGATCATCCGCGCATCCGCACCGGCGGCCCCGAGAAGATCCAGGTGACGCTCAACGGCTCCAACGTCGATCCGCTCGGCCGCGCCGGCACGACGGTGGATGTCGAGGTGAGCGCCGATGCGCTGCGCGCCCGCGGCCAGCCGGGTGCCTCGCCGACGCCGGCCGCGCCGGCCGCCGGGGGGCCGGCCGCGCGCCGCGAGCGTCCGGCCGCGCGCCTCTCCGTCGCGACTCCGGCGCCGACGCCGGTCGAACCGGCTGCGACGAGCACTGGCAACAGCGCGCCGTAAGGACTGGCGAGGCGTGCGGCCTCCCGGCTATAGCGGACGAGTTCTCCATGTCTGACCTGCACCGGGGGGTGTGATCGATGCGTTTTCTTCTTGCCGCCACTGCAATGGCCGTCGTCTTCGGCGCCGGCACCGCCCAGGCCCAGGATTCCGCGCTCTCCGGACGCGTCGACCGGCTCGAGCGCGAGATGCGCGCCGTACAGCGCAAGGTGTTCCCGGGCGGCGCCGGCCAGACGGTGGAGCCGCAGATCACGCCCGAGACCAGCACCAGCGTGCCCGGCACGCCGTCGGGCACGCCGCTGATCGACTTGACCCAGCGCGTCACCGCGATCGAGGAGCAGCTGCGCACGCTCACCGGCCAGGTCGAGCAGGGCCAGTATCGCCTGCGCCAGCTCGAGGACGTCTTCGCTGCCTATAAGCGCGGCACCGATGCGCGTATCAAGGGGGTCGAGGACCGGGCGACCGCCAATGCCGCGCTGGGCGGCGAGGATATGACGGTGCCGGGCGATACCGCCGGCGCGGCGATCCGTCCGCCGGCGACCGGCACCCGCCCGGCCACACCGCCTCCGGCCGCGGGCACCGCCACGCCGGCCACGCCCAAGCCCACCGGCACGCGCGCCCAGCAGGTGGCGGCGATCGAGAAGCCCAATACGGGCGATCCGGCCGAGGACGGCTATACCTATGGCTTCCGCCTGTGGCAGGCGAAGCTCTATCCGGAGGCGCGCCGCGAGCTCGAGGCGGTGGCGACCAAATATCCGACGCATCGCCGCGCCAGCTATTCGCAGAACCTGCTCGGCCGCGCCTATCTCGATAGCGGCGCGCCCAGCCTGGCGGCGGTGGCCTTCTACGAGAATTACAAGAAGAACCCCAAGGGCGAGCGCGCGCCCGACAGCCTCTATTATCT
Organism: Sphingomonas sp. 67-41; assembly: GCF_001899725.1. Taxonomy (NCBI): domain Bacteria; kingdom Pseudomonadati; phylum Pseudomonadota; class Alphaproteobacteria; order Sphingomonadales; family Sphingomonadaceae; genus Sphingomonas; species Sphingomonas sp. 67-41. The sequence goes on from NZ_MKWJ01000022.1 coordinate 624,284, forward strand.
GGCCCAGGCGCTCATCAAGCTGAAGAAGCCCGCCACGGAGGTCTGCAAGGTCTATACCGAGCTCGACCAATTATATGGCGACAAGCTCTCGGCCGAGATGAAGACCGGCATGGCGGAGGGCCGTGCAAGCCAGAAGTGCAAGTGACCGGCCGACGCTCGACCGGGAAAGGGTCGAGCGCTTCCGCCGGGATTGCGAGGCGCTGACCGGCGGCGCTCCGGGCGAGGGGCGCCATCTGGCCGTTGCCGTCTCGGGCGGGCCGGATAGCCTGGCGCTGCTCCTGCTGGCCCATGCGGCCTTTCCGGGCGCGGTGATCGCGGCGACCGTCGATCACGGCCTGCGCCCCGAAGCGGCGGACGAAGCGGCGCTCGTCCGGCGGCTATGCGATCGGATCGAGGTGCCGCACGAGACGCTCGCCGGAAGCGTGCCCGTCGCGGGCAATCTCCAGCAGGCCGCGCGGGCGCTGCGCTATGCGCTGCTCGCCGATTGGGCGGCGGGCCGGTCCGCCTGGCTCGCGACGGCGCACCAGCAGGACGATGTCGCCGAGACCTTCCTGATGCGGGCCCGGCGCGGCGCGGGAGTGGGCGGGCTTGCCGCGATGGCGGCGGCGCGGCCGCTCGGCGGCGTCACGCTGATCCGTCCGCTGCTCCATTGGACGCGGGAAGAATTGGAGGCGCTCGTCGCGGATGCGGGGATCGTGCCGGCGCGCGATCCTTCCAACGCCGATCCGCGTTTCGATCGCGCCCGCATCCGCGCCTTGCTGGCCGAGGCGGGGGAATTGCCCGCCGATCGGCTTGCCGCCGCCGCGCGCAACCTGCGCGATGCCGAGGATGCGCTGGCCTGGGTCGTCGATCGCGAATGGCGCGCGCGCGCGGTGGCCGAAGGCGGCGCGGTTTCGCTCGACCCCGGCGGCCTGCCCCGGGAACTTCGCCGCCGCCTCGTCGAGCGGGCGGTGGCGACCGTCCGCGCCGCGCACGGCCTCGGCCCCGATTGGCGGGAGACCGGGCTCGATCCGCTGCTCGCCGCGCTCGACGCCGGAGGCACCGGTACGATTGCGGAAGTGATCGGGAAGGCGAGGGCCGTTATCTGGCATTTCGCGCTGGCGCCACCGCGTCGATCACACTGATCGACGCTGTTCCATTGCCATTAACTTGGCCGTGCCTATCTTGGGCAGCGGAAAGGTACCGAATCCGCATGAGCGACAACGACAAGCAGCAGGGCCCCGACAATGGGGGCAGCAACCCCTGGATGAAGAGCCTGTTGATCTGGGTGGGCATCCTGGCGGCGCTCGCCCTGTTCGTGACGATCTTCGACAATCGCAACGCCACCGCGCCGGGCGATGCCGTGGCCTATTCCGATTTCATGGCCAAGGTGAACAATGGCGAAGTGAAGTCGGTGAACATCTCGCGTGCCACCGGCGTGGTCAGCGGCGAGCTGTCGAACGGCGGCAAGTTCCGCACGAACGCGCCCGAGGATCCTTCGATGATCGGGACGCTGCTCGCGAAGAACGTGAAGGTCTCGGCCCGCGCCGAGGAAGGTCCGAACATCTGGATCTACCTCCTCTACCAGTCGTTGCCGTTCCTGCTGATGCTCGGCATCGCCTTCTTCGTGATCCGCCAGATGCAGAAGGGCTCCGGCTCGGGCGCGATGGGCTTCGGCAAGTCGCGCGCGCGCCTGCTGACGCAGAAGGAAGGCAAGGTCACCTTCGACGACGTGGCGGGCATCGACGAGGCGCGCGAGGAGCTGCAGGAGATCGTCGAGTTCCTCAAGGACCCGACCAAGTTCGCCCGCCTGGGCGGCAAGATCCCCAAGGGCGCGCTGCTGGTCGGCTCGCCCGGCACCGGCAAGACGCTGCTCGCCCGCGCCATCGCCGGCGAGGCGGGCGTGCCCTTCTTCACGATTTCGGGTTCGGACTTCGTCGAGATGTTCGTCGGCGTCGGCGCGAGCCGCGTCCGTGACATGTTCGAGCAGGCCAAGAAATCGGCCCCGTGCATCGTCTTCATCGACGAGATCGACGCCGTCGGCCGTTCGCGCGGCGCCGGCCTCGGCAACCAGAATGACGAGCGCGAGCAGACGCTCAACCAGCTGCTCGTGGAAATGGACGGCTTCGAGGCGAACGAAGGAATAATCATCATCGCGGCGACGAACCGCCCCGATGTGCTCGATCCCGCGTTGCTCCGTCCGGGCCGCTTCGACCGCCAGGTCCAGGTGCCGCGTCCGGACATCGAGGGCCGGGTGAAGATCCTCCAGGTCCATATGAAGAAGGTGCCGCTGGCGCCCGACGTCGAGCCGCGGGTGATCGCGCGCGGCACCCCGGGCTTCTCGGGCGCCGATCTCGCCAACCTCGTCAACGAAGCCGCGCTGCTCGCTGCCCGCCGCGGCAAGCGGCTGGTCGCGGCGCAGGAGTTCGACGATGCGCGCGACAAGGTGCTGATGGGCGCCGAACGCCGCTCGATGGTGATGACCGACGACGAGAAGCGGATGACCGCCTATCATGAGGCCGGCCACGCCCTGGTCTTCGCGCACGAGCCGACCGCCGATCCGATCCACAAGGCGACGATCATCCCGCGCGGCTTCGCGCTCGGCATGGTCCAGCCGCTGCCGGAGCGGGATTCGTACAGCTATCACCGCGACAAGATGCATGCCGATATCGCCGTCGCGTTCGGCGGCCGCATCGCCGAGGAGCTGATCTTCGGCTATGACAAGGTCTCGTCGGGTGCCTCGAACGACATCATGCAGGCGACGCGTCTCGCCCGCGCGATGGTGACGAAATGGGGCCTGTCGGACAATGTCGGCCCGCTCGACTTCTCGGAGAGCGACGAATCCTATGGCTATGCGATCTCCCGCGCCAAGCCGATGTCGGACGAGACCGCGCGATTGATCGACAGCGAAGTGAAGCGTTTCGTCGAGCGTGGCCTCGAGCGCGCGCGCCAGCTGCTGACCGACCATATCGACCAGCTCCACACGATTGCCCAGGCGCTGCTCGAATATGAGACGCTGACCGGCGAGGAGATCAAGCGGCTGATCGCCGGCGAGGATCTGGGCCGGCCGGATCCGGGCACCACGACGCGCCCGGTATCGGTGGCAGGCACGTCGATCCCGAAGATCACCAAGTCCAAGGGCCCGTTCGGGCAGCCGACGCCGCAAGGCGCCTGAGTTCCGCCATCATCGGCTGTGAAAAGCCCTCCCACGCGCGATCGGGGGAGGGTTTTTTCACATGCTGCATCCGGTTCTCTTCCTGCTCCTTGCGGCGGGCACGGTGCCGATGACGGTCGCCGAGTTCCTCGCCAAGGCCGATTCGCTCAAGGCGAAGGGGATGCTCGCCGCCTTCTCGCCCGACTATAGGCTGCTGCGCGAGGAGATGGAGCAGGTGGCTACCGGCTGGCGCGCCGAGCTGGCCGCGCAGCAGGCGTCCGGGCGCAGGCCGCACAGCTGCCCGCCACCCAAGGGGCAGGTCAAGATGGGCGGGCCGGAGCTGCTCGCCGAATTCCAGAAGATCCCGCCGGCCCGACGCGGCATCAGCGTGAAGACTGCCTTCTACGCCATCATGCAGCGTCGCTATCCCTGCCCCGCCTGAGCGCTCAGCCGAACAGCCCCAGCGCCACCAGGATCAGCACGAAGATCGCCAGGATCCAGGTGATGAAGAAGGTCAGCACCCAGGCGCGCATGAACGCGGAGAACCAGCCCAGCTGATAGGCCTGCTGGAGCTGGCGCGTCACATGGACGAAAGGAAGCGCGAGCGCCGCCACCGCCAGCCAGCCGCCGCCCAGCCCGGCCGCGGCGACGATCGCCACCAGGATGTAGAAGAGCGACATGAAAGTGATCGAATAAGTGACGAACACCGCATGATCGTAGAGCTTGTATTGCCGCTTCCAGAAGAACAGCGCCCATAGGAACGGCACCGAGAGCGGGATCAGCAGCCAGGAGAATTTGTAACTGGCCGACTGGAGCTTGTACATCATCAGCGCCGGGTTCTTCTGCCACTTCTCGATGCCGTGATCGAGCGCGTGCCAGCCGGTATGGGCTTGCGCGGCCGCCCCGTCGAGATGGCCGCCGCCCAGCGACTGTGCCGCCTTGTCGAGCCCGGCCAGCCCCTGCTGGGCATCGGCAATGCGCTCGCGATACTCTGCCTTGTCCTCCTCGTCGGTGGCCGCGGCGAGCTTTCGCTGCGCCTTGTCGAGCTTGGCCTGCGTATCCTTGCGGGCATAGTCGATCGCGGCGAAGGGCTTCATGTTGCCGGCATTGAGCTCGGTCGGCGCCGAAATCCCTACCCAGGAGAAGACCGCGAACATCGCGAAGACCGAGAAGAGGAAGATCGCCATCGGCGATACGAAGCGCGCGCGCTCGCCGGCGATGTAGCGCCGGGTCAGCTCGCCGGGCCGCCAGGCGAGCATCGGCAAGGTGCGCCACAACTTGCCCTCGAAATGGAAGACGCCGTGCAGGATGTCGTGCCCGATCGCCGAGAGCGAACGATGGACATGCCCGGCCTGGCCGCAATTATGACAATGCGATCCGATCAGCGCCGTGCCGCAATTGAGGCACAGGCCATGCCCGTCGCCGCCCGCCGCGCCATGCCCTTCGCCCGCCCGCGGCTCGACCGCGCGGCCGAGCAACGCCCCCGTCGCCAGTTCCCCGGCTGCTTCGATTCCCCCCGACATGGCGCCGGACCTATCAGCTTGATCTTGCACGTGCTAGGCGCAAGCGCAGCATGACCGACACCGCAGCCCTGATCGCCCAGATGGCGCAGCGCGCCCGCCGCGCCGCCGTGCAGCTCGCCGCCATGCCGGCCCCGGCCAAGGCCGCCGCGCTGCGCGCCGCCGCCGCTGCGATCCGGGCCGATACGCAGGCGATCCAGGCCGCCAATGCCGAGGACATGGCCGCCGCCGAGGCCAATGGCCTGTCGGGCGCATTGCTCGATCGCCTGAAGCTCGATGCCGGGCGGATCGAGGCCATGGCCGGCGGCGTCGAGGCCGTGGCCGCGCTCGCCGACCCGGTCGGCGACGTGATCGACCGGATCGAGCGGCCCAATGGCCTGGTGCTGACGCGCGTTCGCGTGCCGATCGGAGTGATCGGCATCATCTATGAGAGCCGGCCCAACGTCACCGCCGATGCCGGCGCGCTCTGCGCCATGGCGGGCAATGCCGCGATCCTGCGCGGCGGCTCCGAAGCGATCCGCTCGAACCGCGCCATCCATGCGGCGCTCGCCCGCGGCCTGGCGGCGGGCGGCATGCCCGAGGATGCGGTGCAGCTGGTCCCCGTCACCGATCGCGCCGCCGTCGGCGCGATGCTCGTCGCCGACGGGGCGATCGACATGATCGTACCCCGCGGCGGCAAGAGCCTCGTCGCCCGCGTGCAGGCGGAGGCGCGCGTTCCCGTGCTCGCCCATCTCGACGGGCTCAACCATACCTATATCGACGGCGCCGCGGATCCCGCGATGGCGCGCGACCTGGCGCGCAATGCCAAGATGCGGCGCACCGGCATCTGCGGCGCCACCGAGACGCTGCTGATCGACCGCGCCTTCGCCGATCCGAAGCCCGTGCTGGCCGCGCTGGCCGATGCCGGCTGCGAGCTGCGCGGCGATGCCGAAATCCGGGCGATCGAGCCGCGTGCGGTGGCCGCCGATGCGGAGGATTGGGACACCGAATATCTCGATTCGATCCTGTCGGTGAAGCTGGTCGACGGGGTGGATTCGGCAATGGCCCATATCGCCGCGCACGGCTCGCATCATACCGATGCGATCGTCACGGCCGACCAGGCCATAGCGGAGCGGTTCCTGGCGCAGGTCGACAGCGCGATCGTGATGTGGAACGCCTCCACCCAGTTCGCCGATGGCGGCGAGTTCGGCCTGGGCGCCGAGATCGGCATCTCCACCGGTCGCCTCCATGCCCGCGGCCCGGTGGCGCTCGAAGGGCTGACGACGTACAAATGGGTGGTGCGCGGCACGGGGCAGGCACGGCCGTGAGCGACACCGTGACGCTCTGGCGTCCGGTCGGCCCCGCGGAGCTTGCGTTGATCGAGGCGACCGGCATGGCCGCCTTCCCACCGCGCCTTCCCGGGCAGCCGATCTTCTATCCGGTTACCAGCGAAGACTATGCGGTGAAGATCGCGCGCGACTGGAACGTGCCGGAGAGCGGCACGGGTTTCGTGACTCGCTTCGAGGTGCTGCATGCCTTCCTCGCCGACTATCGGGTCGAGGACGCCGGCGGGCGCGCGCACCGGGAATATTGGATCCCGGCAGCACGGATGGACGCGTTCAACGCGGCGATCACAGGCCCCATCGAAGTGGTGAGGCGTTTCCCCGAATGAAGCGCATCGGCCTGCTGGGCGGCTCGTTCAATCCGGCGCATCTCGGGCATCGCAAGCTCTCGCTCCACGCCATCCGGGCGCTTGGGCTCGACGAGGTGTGGTGGCTCGTCTCGCCGGGCAACCCGCTGAAGGACAAGGCCGGCATGGCGCCGTTCAAGGCGCGGATGGCGTCGGCCCAGCGCATGGCGCGGCATGCGCCGATCCGCGTGTCGGGCATCGAGAAGCGGATCAAGACCCGCTACACCGCGGACACGATCCGCAAATTGCCGCGGCTCTTCCCGCGCCATCGCTTCATCTGGCTGATGGGGGCGGACAATCTGGCCCAGTTCCACAAATGGGAGCGCTGGCGCGATATTGCCGAACAGGTTCCGATTGCGGTGATCGCCCGTCCGGGGTATGATCGCGAGGCCCATGCAAGTCCTGCAATGGGTTGGCTGCGGCGCGCTGTGCGGCCCGCAGGCCAGGCGAAGAACTGGACGCGTTGGAGATTGCCGGCCCTCGTGCTGTTGCGCTTCCGCCCCGATCCGACTTCGGCGACGAGCCTTCGGGCCGCCGATCCCGCCTGGCACCGGCGTTATGCGGGTGCCCGTCAAAGTGTAACTTTGATGGGAGAAGCTACCGCGTCGTCTCCACAACAAGTTCGCACAGACAAGTTGCAACCCTAGGAGGCCCCTTGGCCATATCGTCCAATGTTCTGCGTTCGTCCGATGCCGCTGGTGGCACCGAGGCGCTGCACCAGCTCGTGATGACGTCGCTCGACGACGATCAGGCGGTCGAGACGGTCTCGATCCCGCTCGCCGGCAAGAGCAGCATCGCCGACTATATGGTCGTGGCATCCGGCCGTTCGACGCGCCAGGTCGCGTCGATGGCGGTGAAGCTTGCCGACAAGATCAAGGCCGAGTTCGGCCGCACCCCGCGGGTGGAGGGCCTGCCCACCGCCGATTGGGTGCTGATCGACGCGGGCGACGTGATCGTCCACCTGTTCCGCCCCGAAGTGCGCAGCTTCTACAATCTCGAGCGGATGTGGTCGTTCGGCGAAGCCGGCCAGGCGTGATCCGCTAGAAAGGGGGCGGCACGGGCGATGCAGCTCCATATCGTCGCGCGCGGGAAGATCGGCCGCAGCCCGGAGGCGGAGCTGGTCGATCGCTATCTCCGGCGCATCCAGTGGCCGACCCGGGTGACCGAGCTGCCCGATACGGGCGGCAAGGTTCCCGAGCTTTCGGGCAGCACCCGGATCGTCCTGCTCGACGAGACCGGCGAGAACCTGCCCTCGCGCGTGCTCGCCGAGCGGCTGGGCGCCTGGCGCGACGACGGGGTGCGCGAGGCGCGCTTCCTGATCGGCGCGGCGGACGGGTTCGAGGATGCCGATCGCGCCCAGGCCGATCTGCTGCTCAGCTTCGGCCGCGCCACCTGGCCGCACATGCTGGCGCGGGCGATGCTCGCCGAGCAGCTGTGGCGCGCCACTTCCATCCTTGCCAACCACCCCTATCATCGCGAAGGCTGAGCCCGTGCTCCGCCCGCTGATCCTCGGCGCCAGCCTGCTGGCGATTCTCGCCGCCGGCAGCTTCGCCGCGGCGCAGGCGCCGAGCCTCGGCGAGCAGCAGGGGCGCCTGCGCGAGGCCAACGCCCAGAGCCGGGCGGCGCAGGCGCGCAGCGCGCAGCTCGAGCGCCAGGCTGCCTCCGAGCGCGACCAGGCCGCCCGCGCCCGGGCGCAGGAAGCCGCCGCCGCCGAGCGGATCAAGGTGGCCGAGGCCGATATCGCCGCGGCGCGCGCGCGCATCGGCATCGTCGATCGCCAGCTCGCCGCGCAGCGCACGCGCGTCGCCGAGCGCCAGGGGCCGATCCTGCGCCTGATCGCCGCGCTCCAGTCGATGGCCCGCCGCCCGGCGGTGCTCGGCCTGGTCCAGCCCGGATCGACCAGCGACATGGTCCATGTCCGCGCCGTGCTCGGCACGGTGATGCCCGTGGTCGAGGCCCGCACCCGCGACGTGCGCGCGGAGCTCGGCCGCGTCCGGGCGCTGCGGGCCGATGCGCTCGCCGCGGTCGCGAGCTTCCGCGACGCGCGGCGCCGGATCGAGGACGAGCGGATCGCCCTGGTCCGGCTCGAGGCGGATCACCGCGCCCGCTCCGCCCAGCTCGCCTCGAGCGCCCTGGTCGAATCGGACCGCGCCATCGCGCTGGGCGAGCGCGCCCGCGAGATCGCCGACCAGATGGAGACGGCGGGCCAGGCCGCAGGAATCCAGGCCGATCTCGCAATGCTTCCCGGCCCGCTGCCGCGCCCCGGCAGCGCCGTCGCCGCGCCCTCGCGCAAGGCGGGCCCTCCCTATATCCTGCCGGTCGCCGGCGCGGTCGTCACCGGCATGGGCGAGCTGTCCTCCACCGGAGTGCGCGCCCGCGGAGTCACGCTTGCCTGCGCGGCCGGCAGCGACGCCGTCGCCCCCGCGCCCGGCCGCATCCTCTTCGCCGGCCCGTTCCGCGACTATGGCGGGGTGGTGATCATCGACCATGGCAATGGCTGGACCAGCTCGGTCACCGGGCTGGGCGGCACCAGCGTCCGCGTCGGCGAGCATGTGGCGCAGGGCGCGCGCATCGGCCGCGCTCCGGGCGGCGACGCGCCGCGCATCACCGTCGAGCTCCGCCGGCGCGGCGAGCCCATGGACCTTGCGCGCCTGCTCGGCTGATTGTGCCGTGCATTTGCCGCGATCCCGTCCTAGATTGATCCCCGAACGCGTTTCCGGAAAGTAATTATGCTTCGTTCGTTCCTTCAGGTCACCGCCGCGGTCGGCGCGCTGGCGCTCGTTCCCGTTGCTTCCGGCGCCATGGCCGGCGTGGACACTTCGAGCTTCAAGGAGCTCGATACCTTCATGGAAGTCTACAGCCAGGTGAAGGCGAACTATGTCGAGAAGGTCGACGACGCGACGCTGATGAAGGGCGCGATCCAGGGCATGCTCGCCGCGCTCGATCCGCACAGCAGCTATGCCGACGGGCTCGATTTCGACAATCTGAAGATCCAGACCGACGGCAATTACGGCGGCCTCGGCCTCACCGTCACCCAGGAGGACGGGGCGGTGAAGGTGGTGGCGCCGACCGAGGACACGCCGGCCGCGCGCGCCGGCATGAAATCGGGCGACTTCATCACGCATATCGACGGCAAGTTCATCGTCGGCGGCAGCCTGGACGAGGCGATCGAGAAGATGCGCGGCAAGCCGGGCACCAGCGTCACGCTCACCGTGATCCGTCCGGGCGCCGACAAGCCGCTCACCTTCACCATGAAGCGCGAGATCATCGTGCAGCGGCCGGTGAAGTGGGACGTCAAGGACGGCGTCGGCATCATCAACATCAACACCTTCACTGCCCAGACCGGGGCGGACACGATCAAGGCGATCCAGGAGATCGACAAGAAGCTGGGCCACAAGCCGCTCGGCTATGTCGTCGATCTGCGCGAGAATGGCGGCGGATTGCTCAGCCAGGCGATCGAAGTGTCCGACATATTCCTGTCGCATGGCGAGATCGTCTCGCAGCGCGGCCGGGAGAAGACCGATATCGAGCGCTGGTATGCCGATGTGAGCGAGCCGGGCATCGTCTCGGTTCCGGGCGACCTCGCCAAGGGCCTGCCGGTGGTCGTGCTGATTGATGCGGGCACCGCCTCCGCCTCGGAAATCGTCGCGGGCGCGCTGCAGGACCATCACCGCGCGCTCGTGATGGGCGTGCGCAGCTTCGGCAAGGGCTCGGTCCAGTCGATCCTGCCGATGGGTCCGCGCGCGGCGCTGCGCCTCACCACGGCGCGCTACTACACGCCTTCGGGGCGCTCGGTGCAGGAAGGCGGCATCAAGCCCGACCTGCTGGTGCCCCAGCTCACCGATCCCGACTACAAGACCCGGCCCTCGATCCGCGAGGCGGACCTGCGCGCCCACCTGATCAACAACGACAAGGTCGACGATTCGGTGCTCGAGGACGATCAGCGCGCCGATCCGCGCTTCGCCAAGACGGCGGACCAGCTGAAGAAGGAAGGGATCGACGACTTCCAGCTGCATTATGCGCTGCAGACCATTTCCCGCCTCGGGCCCAAGACCCAGGTTGCCGCGACACGGAGCAAATAAGCCATGCGCAACGACGGCCTCCGCATCGCGCGCTGGATCGCGCTCCTCCTTCCCCTCGCGCTGGTGGGCGGCGCGCATCTCTCCGAATTGTTCGGGCTGGTGCCGTGCGAGATGTGCTGGTGGCAGCGCTGGCCGCATTATGCCGCGGTGCTGATCGCGCTGGCTTCCTTCCTGGTGAAGGATCGCCGTGCCCAGCTCGGGCTGGTCCTGCTCGCCGGCACGGCCGTGGCGATCAGCGGCGGCATCGGCGTCTTCCATGCCGGCGTCGAGTATAAATGGTGGGAAGGCATCACGGCGTGCACCGCCCAGGTGCATGGCGACAATCCGATGGACATGCTGAACGACGCGCTGCGCCGGCCGCTGATCCGCTGCGACGTGCCGCAATGGACGTTGTTCGGGATCAGCCTGGCCGGCTTCAACGCGATCCTCTCGCTCGGCGGGGCGATCCTGATCTTTCTGCTCGCCGCCCGCAGGGGCACCCGGGCATGAGCTGGAAGCCCGGCGATCGGCGCGAGGGGATGTCCTCGATGGTTCGCGTCGACCAGGCGGGCGAATATGGGGCGACGCGCATCTATGCCGGCCAGCTCGCCGTGATGGGCGATCGCACGCCGATGGCGCGGATGATCGCCGGCATGGCCAGCCAGGAAGAACGCCACCGTGCCTTCTTCGATGCGATGATCGCACGCCGCGGAGTGCGCCCGACTGCGCTCCAGCCCTTCTGGAACATCGCCGGCTTCGCGCTGGGCGCGGCTACGGCGGCGATGGGCCCCGAGGCGGCGATGGCCTGCACCGCCGCGATCGAGACCGAGATCGACTTGCATTACCAGCAGCAGCTCGAAGAGATCGGCACCGGCGATCCCGAACTCGCCGAGGCCGTGGCGAAGTTCCGCGACGAGGAGCTCGAGCACCGGGATACCGCGCTCGCGCACGGCGCGGAGCACGCTCCGGCCTATCCGCTGCTGTCCGGATTGATCCGTGCCGGCTGCCGCGCTGCCATTGCGATATCGAAACGGATATAAAGGCCCCATTCAGCCGTTTTGGACCAGGCACGGCACACAGCAGGAGTAAGCCGATGTTGAACAGGATCATGATCGCAGGCGCCCTCGCCGCCATTCCGATGCTGCTGCCCGCTGCCGCGCATGCCCAGAACGCGCCGCAGAACGGCGTGCTGGTGATCTATGGCAAGGACAAGTGCCCGACCAACTCGAACGGCGAGGAGATCGTGGTCTGCAAGCGCCTCGACGAGCGCGAGCGCTATCGCATCCCCTCGAACCTGCGCGAGGAAGCCGGTCCGCCGCAGAAGACCGAGAGCTGGGCGGTGCGTTCGCAGGACGCGCTCACTTCGGGCAATTTCGGCACCGGCAGCTGCTCGACCACCGGCGCCGGCGGCGGCACCGGCTGCTTCGTCCGGCAGGCGACCATCGCCCGCGCCGATGCCCGGGCCCGCAAGAAGGCCGAAGAGAATCTGCCGCTGCCTTGAGGCAGGCCGCTAGGCCCGCTCGCGCGGGGGCGGCGAGTCCGGCGGGGGGCAAGCCCCGATCGGCCAGCGCCCCACCCATTCCGGCGGCTGGCGGAGCACGCAATCGGCGATGATCCACAGCATCACCATGGCGCGTGCGGCAGCGGCGCAGGCGATGTCGATCGTGCTCGCCGCCGGCCAGGCGCCATCCATCCCGGCGAAGAACCAGAATTCGGCGAAATAGGCGAAGATCCCGGTCACCGCGAACAGCGCGACTGGCCATAGGCGCGGCGCGGTCATCACCAGCATCGGCCATAGCCACAAGTCGAACTGGGGCGAATAGACCTTGTTGGTCAGCATGAACCAGGCGAGCAGCGGCGTGGACAGCAGCCATAGCCGCGCATGGTGGCGCCGCCAGCCCAGGCCGATAATGGCTGCGCCGCCGATCGCAAAGGCGAGCGCGGCGCAGAGATTCTTGCCCGCTATGTCGAGCTGCAGGATGCCGAGATTGCCCAGCACGTCCCAGGTCCCGGCCATCGTGCCGCCGCGCGCTTGCGAGAAACGGTAGAATTCGCTCCAGTTCGCCGGCGCGAGCAAGGCGATCGGCAGGTTCACCGCCAGCCAGGCGCCGATCGCGGCGAGCTTCACCCAGCCGGTGCGCACGACGCGGTGGAGCCAGCCGCGGCCCCGCTCGAAGAATGCCGAGAGGACGAACAGGGGCAGCATCACGATCGGGAACAGCTTGGCGGCCACGCCCAGCCCCGCCGCGGCGCCCGCGCCGATCAGCCGGTTCTCGCGCGCCAGCAGCATCGCCCACACCGCCAGCGTGACGGCAATCATGTCCCAGTTATGCCCGACATAGAGGATCAGCGGCGGCGCGGCCGCCCACCACCAGAGCCGCCGTCGGTCCATCCCGGCGCGGCGGAACATCCAGAGGATCAGGAAGGCGAGGGCGATGTTCCCTGCCGTCACCACGCCGAGGAACTTGGCGTCGTTGGCGTGGCGCCCGAAGATCAGATGCGTCGCGGCGCCCTCGATCCAGATCGCCGCCCCGGTCAGCACCGGATATTCGATCGGGGTCTGGAGATAGGGGATCTTGCCCTTGTCCACGCCGCGCGCCGTCCAGAAGGGCACCGCATCGCTGTAGCAGCCGGTGAGATACTGTTCCGAATCGGTCCAGCCACCCGGCATGCAATGCTGCTTGAAGCCGAAGCCGAGCAGGCAGGTGATCGCCAGCGCGACCAGCAGCGCGCGAAAATGCCGGTCGATCCTCAATCGCATCGCTGTCCCTTCAATCCTTCCCCGCCGGGTCGGGGAGGTGCCGATCTCCTCCCACAACCTGCTGGACACCGCAATATTTGGAACATAAAGCGAACATATGTCGCAGCTCGATCTCCGCGCGAAGCTCGCAATCCTGGCGGATGCCGCCAAATACGACGCCAGCTGCGCCTCTTCGGGCACGACCCGGCGCAATTCGGCGGGCGGCAAGGGGCTCGGCTCGACCGAGGGCATGGGCATCTGCCATGCCTATGCGCCGGACGGGCGCTGCATCTCGCTGCTCAAGATCCTGCTGACCAACAGCTGCATCTTCGACTGCCATTATTGCATCAACCGCAAGAGTTCGAACGTCCGCCGCGCGCGCTTCACGCCCGAGGAAGTCGTCGACCTCACGCTCGGCTTCTACCGGCGCAACTATATCGAGGGGCTGTTCCTATCCTCGGGCATCATCCGTTCGAGCGACTATACGATGGAGCAGATCGTCCGCGTCGCGCGGCTCCTGCGCGAGGTCCACGACTTTCGCGGCTATATCCATCTGAAGGCGATTCCCGATGCCGATCCCGAGCTGGTGCGCCAGGCCGGGCTGCATGCCGATCGCGTCTCGATCAATGTCGAGCTGCCGACCGTGGCGGGGCTGGCCCGGCTGGCGCCCGAGAAGTCGGCACCCCGCATCGAAGACGCGATGCGGGACGTCCGCGCCGCGATCGACGATGGCGCCGATGCGGGCAGGCGCTACAGGGCCGCGCCGAAATTCGCGCCTGCCGGCCAGTCGACCCAGATGATCGTCGGCGCCGATGCCGCCACCGATGGGGACATCATCGCGCGCGCCGCCGGGCTCTATGACCGGTTCCGGCTGCGCCGCGTCTATTATTCGGCGTTCAGCCCGATTCCCGATGCCAGCGCCATATTGCCGCTCCGTCCCCCGCCGCTGATGCGTGAGCACCGGCTCTACCAGTCCGACTGGCTGATGCGATTCTACGGCTATGCGCCGCGCGAAGTGGCCGAGGCGGCCGATCCCGTCACCGGCATGCTCCCGCTCGACATCGATCCCAAGCTCGCCTGGGCCTTGCGGTTCCGCGCGCATTTCCCCGTCGACGTCAACCGCGCGCCCCGCGGGGCGCTGCTCCGCGTGCCGGGGCTCGGCGTCAAGGCGATCGACGCGATCCTCGCCGCGCGCCGCTGGCGCCGGCTGCGCCTGGCCGATATCGCCCGGCTGACGGCGTCGATCGCCAGGGTCCGCCCCTTCCTGATCGCCGAGGACTGGCGCCCGGTCGCGCTGGCCGATCGGGCCGACCTGCATGCGCTGGTCGCGCCGAAGCGGGAACAGCTCGAACTGTTCGCGGCATGAGCGGGCTGCCGGCCTGGCGGTGCGCGCGAAGGGCCTAGTCGGCGATCGGCACGAACAACCCGCGCTTGCCCACGCCCAGCGCGACATTGGTGGTGAAGCGGCGTACGTTCGGATTGTCCGCCATCAGCCGGCTCATCAGCGCGTCATAGGCGCCGACATCGGGCGCGACGACGACCAGCACGAAATCGGCAGTGCCGGTAACGTAATAGACCTGCTGGATCTGCTCCTCCGCGCCGAGCCATTGGCGCAGCCGGGCGATCAGTTCGGGCCGTTCGCGCTCGATCTCGAGTGCCGCCAGGAAGAAATTGGGCTTTCCCGCCTTGAGCGGATCGATCACGGCGATCTCGCTCAGGATCACGCCCGTCTCGCGCAGCCGCTTGAGGCGCCGCTGCACCGCCGATGCCGAAAGCCCGACCTGCCCGGCCAGCGCATCGGCGGTCTGCGCCGCGTCGCGCTGGACCAGGGCGAGGAGCCTGCGGTCGAAGCGGTCGAGATCGGATCGGGCCATTCGCCGCACCCTAGCGCGCAAATGCGCCGAAATCTGCCGATTTGACTCCCTTCTTCGCGGAAAAGCCGCGCGGGCGCGCCCCTATCTCCCGGTGCGAAGGAGAGTTCCATGATCGACCATATCGAGATCCGCACCACCCGCCTGGCCGAGAGCCTGGCCTTCTATGCCGACGCCCTGGCGCCGCTCGGCTATACCCAGAAGGTCGATGGTCCGGCCAAGGGCTTCGGCAACGAGACCGTGCTCGACCTGTTCCTGGTCGAGGGCGAAGTGGCGTCGGATCTCCACTTCGCCTTCGCGGCTCCCGATCGCGCCACGGTCGACCGAATCTATGCCGCCGGCCGAGACGCCGGCCATGTCCTCGACCGCGCGCCCGCGCTCGCCCCGCATATCCATCCCAACTATTATGCCGGATATCTTCGCGACCCCGACGGGCGATTGATCGAGTTCGTCTGCCACGGCCCTAACTGACAGGCCTGTCAATTTCTCCCGATCGGCGTATCATCTTCAAAAATACGCAAGAGGGAGAGAGGGATGCTTCGATTCTGCGCGCTCGCCGCGGTGCTGCTCGCCGCCACTCCGGCCCTGGCCCGCGACATCGTCGTCGAGGCCGGGCCCAATGCCCAGGAGCGGCTCCAGTCCGCGCTGCTCGACGCCAGGCCGGGCGACACCGTCCGCATCGGCGCGGGCCGCTTCGAGCTGACCGACGGGCTCAGCCTCGACGTGAACGGCGTCACGGTGCGCGGCGCCGGCACCGAGCGGACGGTGCTCAGCTTCAAGGGCCAGCTGGGCGCGGGCGAGGGGCTGCTCGTCACGTCGGACGATGTGGTGCTGCGCGACTTCGCGGTGGAGGATTCGAAGGGCGACGGCATCAAGTCCAAGGGGGCCGACCGGATCGTCTACAAGAATGTCCGCGTCGAATGGACCGGCGGGCCCAAGGCGACCAACGGCGCCTATGGCGTCTATCCGGTCGAGAGCGAGGACGTGCTGATCGACGGCGTCACCGTGAAGGGCGCTTCGGACGCGGGCATCTATGTCGGCCAGTCCAACCGGATCGTCGTGCGCAATTCCACGGCGATGTACAATGTCGCCGGGATCGAGATCGAGAATAGCGGCCTTGCCGAAGTCACCGGCAATCTCGCCGCGCACAATACCGGCGGCATCCTGGTGTTCGACCTGCCGGCGCTGCCGAAGCGCGGGGCGGGCTATGTCCTGGTCAAGGGCAACAGGGTGGTCGACAACGATACGCCCAATTTCGCCCCCCCGGGGAATACCGTCGCCACCGTCCCCACCGGCACCGGCGTGCTGGTCATGGCCGAGAACGACGTCAGCGTCACCGGCAATGAACTCAGCGGCAACGGCACCGCCAACATCATGGTCGTCGCCTATCGCCAGCCCTTCGAGGACAAGGGCTATGATCCCTATCCCCGCAACATCCGCCTCGCCGGCAACAAGCATGGCCGCACGGGCTTTGCGCCGGCCATGCCCGGCGGCAAGGAGCTTGCGGCGGCCTTGGGCGGCACGCTTCCGCCGGTCTTCTGGGACGGCACCGGCGGCGACAAGGTGCGCCTTGTCGGCGATGACGGGCCGGTGCTGGCCCTCGGCCTCGCGCTCGGCGCCGGTATCGAGACTGCCAAGCCGCAGCTGATCAAGCTCGACAACGCGGCCCCGTCGCCCTGGCGGACGTTCAAGCTGCCGGCCGCGATGGAGGCGGCCGCCAAATGAAGGCGCTGCTCGGCGCGGTTGCCCTGTTCGCCGCCGCGCTGATCGGCCGGCCGGGCGGCGTGAACGATGCGGCGATCGCCGGCGAGGGCTATCCCGCGCGTCTTTCCGAATTCGGCTTCTTCACCGATCTCGCGGCGCGCATGCCTGCCCAGGGCCTGTTCCGCTACGACCTCGATACTCCGCTCTTCTCGGACTATGCGGCCAAGGAGCGCTATATCTACCTGCCCGCCGGCGCCCGGGCGAAATATGATCCCGACGGGCCGCTCGACCTCCCCGTCGGCGCGGCGCTGGTCAAGACCTTCGGCTATACGGTGGACGGCCGGTTCAAGCCGCTGGAGACCCGCGTGCTGCTCCACCGGGCCGGCGGCTGGGTGCCGATTCCCTATGTCTGGAACGCCGAGGGCAGCGATGCCGATATCCGGCGCGCCGGCACGCGCATCCCCGTCGCCTTCGTCGATCCCTCGGGCGAGCGGCACGCCATCTCCTATGCCGTGCCCAACCAGAACCAGTGCAAGGATTGCCACGGCCTTGCCGGCCGGGTCACGCCGATCGGCATCAAGGCGCGCTATCTCAACCATGGCGGGCAGCTCGAGAAGATGCTGGCCGCCGGCATGCTCGACCGGCTTCCGCCCGACGCGCCCCGCGTCGCCCGCTGGGACGACCAGGCCGCGCCGCTCGATGCGCGCGCCCGCGCCTGGCTCGAGATCAACTGCGCGCATTGCCACAATCCGCGGGGCGCCGCCTCCAATTCGGGCCTGTTCCTCGACCTCGCCCGCACCGATCCCGAGCAGCGCGGGCTGTTCAAGCGCCCCACTGCCGCCGGCCGCGGGGCAGGCACGCGCGACTTCGACATCGTTCCCGGTGTGCCCGACGCTTCGATCCTGCTCTACCGGATGGAATCGACCGATCCCGGCATCGCCATGCCCGAACTCGGCCGGGCTACCGTCCACAAGGAAGGCGTCGCGCTGGTCCGCCAGTGGATCGAATCGATGCCGAAATCCGCGCCGGGGCGTTAGAGCCCTCCAACCGGAGGGCAAAGTGCGCGTCGTTACCCTGGCAGGCGAAGACGATTTCGAAGGCTGGCGCGACGCCGCGCGCGGGCTTGCCCGGGCCGGCGTCCCCGCATCGGAAATCCTCTGGCAGATCGGCAAGGCCCCGACGGACCTGTTCGCCGGCGAAACCGCGCTGCCGCCGGCCGCGCCCGGCGCCCTCAAGGTCCCGCGCGCGTTCGTCGATCTCGCCCGGTCGGCGATCCTGCACCGCGACCGCGAGCGCTTCGCCCTGCTCTATGCGCTGCTCGCCGGCGATCCCCGCCGCATCGCCGACCCGGCCGATCCGCGCGTCCGCCGGATCGAGGCGATGGCGCGCGAAGTCCGCCGCGACATCCACAAGATGCGCGCCTTTGTCCGCTTCCGCGAAGTGGGGGACGCCCTGCCTTTCCCCGGCACCGGCGAGCCGAACACCCGCTATGTCGCCTGGTTCGAGCCGGCCCATCACATCGTCCGCGCCAATGCCCGCTTCTTCGTCGAGCGCTTCGCGAACATGCGCTGGTCTATCCTCACGCCCGCACTCTCGCTCCATTGGGACGGCGAGACGCTCCGCGAAGGCCCCGGCGCCGCCAGGGCGGACGCCCCCGGGGAAGATCCGGTCGAGGATATCTGGAAGACCTATTACGCCGCGATCTTCAATCCGGCCCGGCTCAAGACCGGTGCGATGCTCCGGGAAATGCCGCGCAGATACTGGAGAAACATGCCCGAAACCGCGTTGGTACGGGAGCTGGTCGCAACCGCGCGCCAGCGGGAGACGGCGATGGTGGCGACGGCAGGTGCCGGGCCGGGCGGCAATGCCGAGGCGGCATGGCAGGCGCTGCGCGACGAGGCGGCGCACTGCACCCGCTGCGACCTGCACCGGCATGCCACGCGGACCGTGTTCGGCGAAGGCCCGGCCGATGCCCGGATGATGCTCGTCGGGGAACAGCCCGGCGATCAGGAGGATCTGGCCGGCCGCCCGTTCGTCGGCCCTGCCGGGGCCGTGCTCGATCACGCCATGGCTGCGGCCGGGATCGATCGCGACACGGTGTATCTCACCAATGCGGTCAAGCACTTCAAGTTCGAGCGTCGCGGCAAGCGCCGTATCCATGCCAGGCCCGATGCCGGCGAGATCCAGGCCTGTCGCTGGTGGTACGAGCAGGAACGATCGCTGGTGAAGCCCGAGATGACCGTCGCGCTGGGTGCGACCGCCGCTCGCCAGCTGCTCGGCAAGGCAGGGACGATAGCGGCGATGCGCGGCCGGCCGATCGCGCTGCCCGAAGGCGGGCTAGGCTGGGTGACGATCCACCCCGGCTATCTCCTCCGCCTGCCCGACCGGGCAAAGGCGGAGGACGAATTCGCGGCGTTCGTGGAGGATCTGGCGGAGGCCGCGAAGCTGCTGGCCTGATCCGGGCCTCCCCCGCGAGCTGCTGGGGGAATTCTCGGAAGCCGCGCGTTGTCACGGCCTGAAGGAGAAAGCACATGCGCACCCTATGCATGGCCGGCGCGTTGGCGCTGGCCGCGATGGCCCTGGCCGGTTGCCACGGCGATGGCCGCCCGGGCTATGATGGCGACCATCATCACAGGGATCATCCGCATCGAGGCGACCACGATCGCGATCGTTCCTGATCGGATCCCAAGCCGCTGAACCCCCGGCGCCGCTGCGCATCATGCGGCGGGGCTTGCTCCCTGCATCGTCGTGCAGTATTGTTCGTTCGAACGAACAGAGTGTGCGATGACCAGCCAGACGCTGATCGAAACGGCGATCGACCAGTTCGGCCGCCACGGCTTCGAAGGTGCGAGCACGCGGGAGATCGCGCGCGCCTCGGGCACGGCGATGTCCTCGATCACCTATCATTTCGGCGGCAAGCAGGGGCTGTACCTGGCCGCCGCCGATCACATCGCCGCCTGCGTCCGCGAGATCCAGGGCCCCGCGCTCGAAGTCGCCCGCGAAACCGCGCGCGCCGGCACGCGCGAACAGGCGACCGAGGCACTGCTCGCCTTGCTCGACGGCTTCGCGCTGATGATGATCCGCCCCGAATCCGAAGCCTGGTCGCTGTTCATCACGCGCGAGCAACAGGCCCCTACCGAGGCATTCGACCGGATCTATACCGGCGTGATGCAGGAGGTCGTCGGGGTCTTCGTCGCGCTCCTTGCCCGTATCCGTACCGATCTTGGCGAGCGCGAGGTGCTGGCCATGGGGATCATGCTGTTCGGCCAGACGCTGGTGCTGCGCGTCTGCCGTGCAGCCGTCACCCGCATCCTCTCGGTCGAGACGATCGACGAGCGCACCCGGGCGCTCCTTCGCGCGCGGCTGCGCGCCAATGCCCTCTGCATCCTGTCGGAGAATGCCGCATGAACCGCCGCCGCATCGCGATCCTCGTCGTCATCGTCGTGCTGGTGATCGCCGCGATCGCCACCAGCGGCTTCGGCCTGTTCAAGGCGCGGGACGACGGCGCGCTCAGGCTGAACGGCAATGTCGACATTCGCGAAGTCGATCTCGGCTTCCGGGTGAGCGGCCGCATCGCCGCGATCGGAGTGGAGGAAGGTGCGCATGTGAAGCAGGGCCAGCTGCTCGCCACGCTCGATGCCGCCACGCTCGACAGCCGTATCGCCCAGGCGGACGCGCAGGTGTCGCAGGCCGAGGCGCAGCTCGCCAAGCTCCGCAACGGCAATCGCGCGCAGGACATCGCCCAGGCCCGCGCCCGTGTCGATGCCGCCGCCGCGGTCGCCCGGGATGCCGAGCGCGACTATGCCCGGCGCCAGCCGCTGGTCGAGCCCGGCGCGATCAGCCGGGACGTGTGGGAGCAGACGGTGGCGACGCGCGACAAGGCGCGCGCCGATCTCGCCCAGGCCCGCCAGGCGCTCTCGCTGATGAACGCCGGGAGCCGCAAGGAAGACGTCGCCGCGGCGGCCGCCGACGTCCGTTCCGCCCTTGCCGCGCGCCAGGGCGCTGCCACTGATCTCGGCGATGCCCGGCTGCTCGCCTCGACGGATGGCACGATCGTGACGCGTGCGCGCGAGCCGGGTGCGATCGTCCAGCCCGGCGAGACGGTGCTGACGCTGGCGATCCTGCGGCCGCTGCGCGTGCGCGCCTATGTCGCGGAGAGCGATCTCAGCCGGATCGGCCCGGGGATGAAGGTGACGGTCACCGCCGACGGCAACCCGAAAGACTATCACGGCACGATCGGTTACATCTCGCCGCGCGCCGAGTTCACGCCGAAGACGGTCGAGACCGAGAATCTGCGCACCGATCTCGTCTATCAGCTGCGCATCATCGTCGACGATCCGGACGATGCGCTGCGTCAGGGCCAGCCGGTCAGCGTTTCGGTCCCGGGCGCACGTCCGAAGCACAAGGATTGAGGGGGGTGGCGGTCCTTCCTCGAATCCTCCCCCGGAGGGGGAAGGGAACCGCCGGCGCAGCCGGTGGCGGAGGGGGCGTGCCGCAAGCGACATCGCCGAAGGATCGGGCGGGCGCCCGATGACCGAACCCCTCGCCCGCACCGCCGACCTGGTGAAATGCTTCGGCGACAATCGCGCGCTCGACGGCGTCGCGATGGCGATCGCGCCGGGGCGGATCACCGGGCTGGTCGGGCCGGACGGGGCGGGCAAGACCACGTTGATCCGCATCCTCGCCGGGCTGATGGCGCCAAGTTCGGGGACTGTGGAGATGCTCGGCGGCAAGCCCGGGGAAAGGCTAGACGATCTCGGCTACATGCCCCAGCGCTTCGGACTCTACGAAGACCTGTCGGTCATCGAGAACCTCAGGCTCTACGCCGAAGTGCGCGGCCTGCCGCGCGACGCGCAGCAGGCGAGCTTCGACCGGCTGCTGGCGTTCACCGATCTGGCCCGCTTCCAGGACCGGCTCGCGGGCAAGCTCTCGGGCGGCATGAAGCAGAAGCTGGGCCTTGCCTGCGCGCTGGTGAAGACGCCCAGGGTGCTGCTGCTCGACGAGCCCGGCGTCGGTGTCGATCCGATCAGCCGCCGCGAACTCTGGAGCATGGTGGGGGATCTGACCGGGCAGGGCATCGGCGTGCTCTGGTCGACCGCCTATCTCGACGAGGCGGAGAAGTGCGACACCGTCTATCTGCTCAACGAGGGGCAGTTGCTGTTCGACGGGCCGCCGGCGGAGCTGACCGGCCGGGTCAAGGACCGAGTGATCCGCGTCACGGGTTTCAAGGAGCGCCGCCGGGCCTTCCTCACCCAGGCGCTCGACCGCGACGATGTGATCGACGGCACGATCCAGGGCCGCTCGGTGCGCCTGCTGCTCCGCGACGGCAGGCCGGTGCCCGATGCCGGCGCCTTCGCGGCCGGCCCGGGCACCGAAGTCCACGTGGCCGCTCCGCGCTTCGAGGACGGGTTCATCGAGCGGCTGGGCGGCGGCCCCAAGGGCACCTCCGCACTGGCGGAACGCTATCGCACCATCCCCGAAACCGATGTCGATGCGATCGAGGCGAATGGCCTCACCAAGGTCTTCGGCGAGTTCACCGCAGCCAGGGACATGAACTTCCGCATCCCGAGAGGCCAGATATTCGGGCTTCTCGGTCCGAACGGAGCGGGCAAGTCGACGACCTTCAAGATGCTCTGCGGGCTGCTTTCGCCGACATCGGGGACCGGCGCGGTCGCGGGCAGGTCGCTGCGCCACAGCCGCGCCGATGCCCGTGCCCAGCTGGGCTATATGGCCCAGAAATTCTCCCTCTACGGCGATCTCTCGGTTCGCCAGAATCTCGACTTCTTCGCAGGGGCCTATGACCTGCCGCGCGACAAGGCGCGCCGCGCGATCGCGGCGATGATCGAGATCTTCGAGCTGCAGGACAAGCTCGACGTCAACGCCGGCACGCTGCCCCTGGGCTTCAAGCAGCGCCTCGCCTTGGCCTGCGCGGTGATGCACGA
Organism: Sphingomonas sp. 67-41; assembly: GCF_001899725.1. Taxonomy (NCBI): domain Bacteria; kingdom Pseudomonadati; phylum Pseudomonadota; class Alphaproteobacteria; order Sphingomonadales; family Sphingomonadaceae; genus Sphingomonas; species Sphingomonas sp. 67-41. The sequence continues at coordinate 646,924 of NZ_MKWJ01000022.1, forward strand.
GCCGCCGGTGCTGTTCCTCGACGAACCGACTTCGGGCGTCGATCCGGTCACGCGCCGCGAATTCTGGATGCACATCAACGGGCTGGTCGAGAAGGGGGTGACCGTGCTGGTCACCACCCACTTCATGGACGAAGCCGAATATTGCGACCGCGCGACGCTGATCTACCGCGCCGAACAGATCGCCACCGGCACGCCCGACGAGCTGAAGGCCGAGGCCGCCCGCCGCACCGGGGTGGAGGATCCGACGATGGAGGACGCCTTCATCGCCCTGATCGAGGCGTTCGACCGCAAGCGGGAGGAGAAGGAAGCCGCATGAGTTTCCGCTTCGACCTCAGGCGCCTGGCGGCGCTGGTCCGCAAGGAAGGCGCGCAGATCCTGCGCGATCCCTCGACCTTCCTCATCGCCTTCGTGCTGCCGATGATCCTGCTCTTCCTGTTCGGCTATGCGGTCTCGCTCGACAGCACGCGCACCCGGGTGGGGCTGGTGATCCAGGACGGCAGCGCTCCTGCCCTGCGCCTTGCCCAGGCCTATCGCAGCTCGCGCTATTTCCAGGTGACCGAGGCGCGCAGCGTGGCCGAGGTGCGCGACAAGCTGATCGACGGCGAGCTGCGCGCGCTGATCGTCATCCCGCAGGATTTCGGCCAGGGCGTGAAGCGCGGCAAGGTGCCGCCGATCCAGATCGTCACCGACGGCTCCCAGCCCAATACCGCCAATTTCGCCGCGGCCTATGGCGAGGGCGTCCGCGCGACCTGGGCCGCCGCCGAGGGGCTGGAGCGCGATCCCGGCGCCCGCGAAGCGCCGGTCACCATCTCGGCGCGCTACTGGTACAACCCCGAGCTCAAGAGCAAGTTCTTCCTCGTCCCCGGATCGATCGCCAATGTGATGACGATGGTCGGCACCCTGCTCACCGCGCTCGTCGTCGCGCGCGAATGGGAGCGGGGGACGATGGAAGCGATGATGGCCACGCCGATCTCGATGGCGGAGTTCATCGCCAGCAAGGTCATCCCCTATTTCTTCCTGGCCCAGGCCTCGATGACGCTCTGCGCGGTGATCGGGATATGGATATTCGGCGTGCCGTTCCGGGGCTCGATCTTCGCGCTCTACGCCATCTCCTCGGCCTTTCTGATGCCGGCGCTGGGCCTGGGCCTGTTCATCTCGGCCGCGACCAAGAACCAGTTCGTGGCGAGCCAGGTGGCGTTGCTTTCCGCCTTCCTGCCCACCTTCCTGCTCTCGGGCTTCATCTTCGAGATCGGCTCGATGCCCTGGCCGATCCAGGCGCTGACCTATATCGTCCCCGCGCGCTACCTGATCCCCAGCCTCGAGACGGTGTTCCTCGCCGGCGACCAATGGGGGCTGATCCTCCCCAATATCGGCATCATGCTCGTCTTCGGCATGGTCTTCTTCACATTGTCCTTTCGCGTCACGCGCCGGAGCCTCGACTGATGCGGCGCTTGCTGGCCATGATCGTCAAGGAGATGTGGGCGGTGCTGCGCGATCCGCAGGCGCGGCTGGTGCTGTTCGTGCCGCCGCTGATGCAGCTCTTCATCTTCACCTATGCGACCACGCTCGACGTGAAGAATGTCGATATCGGCATCCTCGACCGCAGTTCGGGCGCGCATTCGGTCGAGCTGGTCCAGCGCATCGCCGGCAGCCCCAATTTCCGCCGGATCGAGCGGCTGGCGACCCCGGCCGCGCTCAAGTCGGCGATCGACAACCAGAAGGTGATCGCCGCCCTGGTGATCGACGAGGATTTCGACCGCAAGCTGGCGCGCGGCGAGAGCGCCACCATCGGCCTGGTGCTCGACGGCCGCCGCTCCAACGCGGCGCAGATCGTGGCCGGCTATGTCACCAACATCGCCGGCACCATGGGTGCCGAACTCGCGCCCGCGCAGGTCCGCGGCGCGGCGGGCGGCAGCGTGGTGACCAACTGGTACAATCCGGCACTCGACTATATCTGGTTCACGCTGCCTTCGCTGGTCGCGATCATCACGTCGGTGGCAGGCCTCGCCATCACTTCGCAATCGGTGGCGCGCGAGCGCGAGCTGGGGACGTTCGACCAGCTGATGGTCTCGCCGCTGCGCGTCCATGAGATATTGATCGGCAAGATGGTGCCGCCCTTCGTGATCGGCATGATCAACGGCAGCGTCTATCTGGTGGTGGCGCCGCTGGTCTTCGGCGTGCCCTTCACCGGATCGCTGCTGCTCTTCTGGCTGTCGCTCGGCATGTATCTGCTCGCGCTGATCGGCATGGGCATGCTCGTCTCCGCGGCTTCGCAGACGCAGCAGCAGGCCTTTCTCGGCGTGTTCCTCGTCACCACGCCGCTGATCCTGCTTTCGGGCTATGCCAGCCCGATCGACAACATGCCCGACTGGCTGCAGACCATCACCTATCTCGATCCCGCCCGCTATTTCCTCGTCATCGTCCAGGGGCTGTTCCTCAAGGCGATGCCGGCGGCGGCCGTGTTCCATCAGCTCTGGCCGCTCGCGCTGATCGCCTGCGTCACGCTCTCTGCCTCGGCCTGGCTCTTCCGCGCGCGCATGGAGTGATCCCGATGATCCGCTCGCTTCCCCTGTTCCTGCCGCCCCTGCTGCTGGCTTCGGCCTGCACGGTCGGGCCGGACTATCATGCGCCCGAGACCAGGGCGGCGCCCGAATGGCTGGAGGCCGGCGCGCCGGGCCAGGTCGATCTGACATGGTGGGACCGGTTCGGCGATCCGCAGCTCTCCGCGCTGGTGCGGCGGGCGGTGGCCTCCAGCCCCGATCTCAAGGAAGCGCAGGGCCGGCTCGCCGAGGCGCGGGCCAATCGCGAGGCGATCGCGGGCGGGCGGCTGCCCAGCGTGACCGCCACCGGCTCCGGAACCGAGAATGTGCTGAGCAACAACGGCCAGCTGCCGATCGGGAGCATCCCCTTTCCCGGCTTCTCGCGCGACTTCCCGCTCTTCGACCTGGGCTTCGACGCGAGCTGGGAAATCGATCTCTGGGGGCGCCGCACCCGCCAGATGCAGGGCGCGGCGGCACGCGAGCAGAGCGCGGAATTCGCCCGGCGCGACGTGATGCTGACGCTGATCGCCGAAGTGGTGCGCAGCTATATGGACCTGCGCGCCGCCCAGGCCGATACCGCCACCGCCGAGCAGCAGGCGCTTTCCAATGCCGAGCTGGCCCGCCTTACCCGCCTGCGCTTCGATGCGGGCGAGGCGTCGCGCCTCGATCTCGATCGTGCCGACGCCGCCGCTAGGGCAAGCGCGGCGGCGGTGCCCAATGCCAGGGCGCAGGCCGGGGCCGCGGCCTATCGCATCGCCACGCTCGCGGGCGTGGCGCCCGAACAGTTGGTGCCCGAGCTGCAGGCGCCCGCCGCGCTGCCGGCGAGCCCCGACGCGATCCTGGTCGGGCTCCGCTCGGAACTGCTCGAGCGCCGCCCCGATGTGCGCCGCGCCGAGCGCGACCTGGCCGCAGCCACAGCCGATATCGGCGTCGCGACCGCCGATCTCTTCCCGCGCTTCAGCCTGCTCGGCAGCATCGGCCAGCAGGCGCGCAAGCCCGGCGATCTCTTCTCCGGCGATTCCACGCGCCTCCAGATCGGGCCCAGCTTCTCCTGGCCGATCTTCCAGGGCGGCGCGATCCGCGCCCAGATCCGTGCCGCCGATGCGCGCGCCGATCAGGCGGCGGCCCGCTATGAGAAGGCAGTGCTTGGTGCGCTTTCGGACAGCGAGGCTGCGATCAACCGCTTCCTCAACGCCCGCACCGCCGCGGACGAGGCCGCCGCATCGCTCGAACGCGAGCAGGGTGCCTTCGCGCTTGCCCGGAAGCGCGCGGACCGCGGCGAGGACGATCGCCTGACGTTCGAGCGCGCGCGCCAGTCCCTCCTCTCCGCGCAGCAGCGCGACCAGCAGGCGCGCGCGGCCAAGGCGCAGGCGGCGACTGCGCTCTACAAGGCACTGGGCGGGGGCTGGAGCTGAGCGCAGCCGCGGCCAGCCCGAATCGCTAGGCGGCCGGCACGCGGATCTCGAAGCGGGTCCCGCGCTCCGCCGCCGCCAGCGCGATCGTGCCGCCATGCGAGGCGAGCAGCGAACGGGCGATCGGCAGGCCCAACCCGGTGCCGCCGGCGGCGCGGCGGCTGGTGAAGAAGGGCTCGAAGATGCGGGCGCGATCGGCGTCCGGGATGCCGGGGCCGTTGTCGGCGACGGCCAGCAGGATCTCGCTTCCCGTTTCCGTCGCGGCGATCCGCACGCGATCGGCACCGGCCTGGCGGCTGTTTTCGACCAGGCTGCCGACGATCGCTTCCAGCATCGGCCCGGGCAAGGCCGCGCCGGGCAGCGCGTCGGGCAGGTCGATCGTGACGACCAGCCCGCGATCCGCCCAGGCATCGGCGATCCGGTGCAGCGCCAGCGCGATGTCGGCCGATGCGCCGGTCTCGGCTTCGGCCATGTCGGCGCGGGCCAGTTCGAGCAGCCGGGTGACGAGCTGGGCGAGCCGGTCGGCATCGGCGCCGGCATTGGCGAGGAAGCGGCGGCGGTCGGTCTCGTTCATTTCCGCATGGTGATCCTCGAGAATCTCGATCACGCCGCGGATGCCGGCCAGGGGCGTCTTGAACTCGTGGCTCACCGCATGGGCGAAGTCGCGCAGATAGCGGGAGCGCCGGTCGATCGCGCCGGCCATGGTGGCGAAGTCGGCATATAGCGCCTGGATCTCGATCGCGGCAGTGCGCGGCACGTCGGGCACGATGCCGCCGCCGCGCGCCACGTCGCGAGTCGCCTGGCTCAGCATCTCGATCGGCCGGGCGATGCCGCGCGAGAGCAGGCCGCTCAGCACGACGAGCGTGGCGAAGATCGCGCCGATGCCGAACAATATCTTGCCGCGATCCTCATAGAGCCCGCGGAACAGCGCGCGCGGCGAGCGCGAGAGCAGCAGCACCGCGACGACCTTGCCGTTCACCAGCACCGGGCGGGCATGATGGATGCGCAGGCCCGATGCGCGGCTCAGCCATTCAAAGGCATATTCGGGATGATAGTCGCCGCGGCGGCGCAGCACGGTCTCGGGCCGTCCGCCGGCTGCCGCCGCGAGTTCGGCCAGGCCGGCCAGGCTCTTGCCGGTGTTCCTGCCGATCAGGATGCGGCCGTCGGGGGCGAGCAGCAGGATCGAGGCGAGCGTCGCGTCTCCGGTGGCGTTGACCAGCGGGGCGAGCCGGCCGGCGGCGGCCAGGGCATCGGGGGCCGCGCTTCCCGGCAGCGCGGCCGGCTCCGGGCGCTCCGGCAGCGGCCTGGTGCCGAGGTCGATGGTAGAGAGTGGCCCGCCCGCGATCCCGCTCGAGGTGCGGTGCGGCTCGCGCACCAGCTCGGGCCCGGCCGAGTTCGGCCATTCGGCGCTGGCGACGGCGGCGAGCGCGGTGCCCTGGGCGATCAGCTCCGCCTCGGTCTGGCGCACCAACGTATTCTCATAGACGCGCAGGAACAGGGCGCCGATGCCGGGCAGGGCGGCGACGAACATCAAGGTGGCGAGCAGGATCGTGCGCAGCCGCAGCCGCGGCCAGTGGCGCCGCACCGGCGCCTTGAGCGCTTCGATCAGGCTCCGGAACACGGGCCGATGCGATATCCGATGCCAGGCCGCGTCTCGATCAGGTCCTGCGCGCCGGCCTGGGCGAACTTCGCGCGCAAGTTGCGGACATGGCTGTCGATCGTCCGGTCGGTGAGCGCGAAGCCCGGGCCGCGCAGCCGATCGATCAGCGCGTCGCGGCTGAACACCTTGGAGGGCATGGCCGCCAGCGTGCGCAATATGCCGAACTCGGTGACGGTGAGCGGCACGGGGGCGCCCGCCCAGCTGGCGTCCCAACTCTCGGGGTCGAGCGCGAGCCGGCCGTGACGGATCGCTCCGGCGGCACGATCGACGGCGGGCGGGTGCGCGGCGGTGCGGCGGAGCACCGCCATCACCCGGGCCACCACTTCGCGCGGCGAGAAGGGCTTGGTGACATAGTCGTCGGCGCCCAGCTCGATGCCGAGGATCCGGTCGATCTCGTCGTCGCGCGAGGAGAGGAACAGGATGGGCAGGCCGCCCTCTGCGCGCAGTCTGCGGCAGACTTCCAGCCCGTCCATGCGCGGCATGTTGATGTCCAGCACGATCAGGTCGGGCTGGCGGCTCTCCGCGATCCGCAGCGTTTCCTCGCCATCCGCCGCCTCGATCGTCTCCAGCCCCGCCTTGGCGAGCGCGAAGACGAGCAATTGCCGGATGTGCGGATCGTCATCGGCGACGAGGATGGTGCGGGGCATGGGGCATTGGATCATCGCGAGGGTGCTCCGGTCAACGGCGGAGTGGCGTTGGCGACGGCATTGGCGATGGCGTCGCCGGTCGGCGCGGTGGCCGGGCCCGCCATTGGAGCGGGCTGCTCGGCGGCGATGGGCCGGATCGTCCCGCCGCAATCCCGTTCCGTGCCTGGCGACGCCGGAGCCGCGATGGGCGGATTGGGCCCGAGCAGGCGCCGCGCCGTCTCCAGCCGATATCGTCCGCGCCAGGTCCAGCTCCGCCAGCCCGCTTGGCGCCGCGCGAGGTCGGCCATGACCAGTCCGCGGACATGGCGCACCCGGTCGCGGAACGCGGGCGGCAGCGGCCGGCGCTCGAGCGCGACCAGGGCGAGGAGCGAGGAGGGGCCGGTTTGCGCGAGATAGCAGAGGTCCAGCTCCACTCCGCGCCCGCCCGTTTCGCGGGCATGGCGCACATTCCAGGCGGCGGCGCTCGCCTCGAGGTCGACGATGCTTGCCGCGCTCAGCACCAGGGCCGCCATCAGCGCATTGGCGTTGATCAGCCAGGCGGCGCTCCTGCCCCGGAGCATCCGCCAGCAGATCAATGCGAGCCCGATCGCCACCAGCCCCATCCAGGCGAGCGCGGCGATGCGGAAGCCGGTGAGCGAATAGGCGGCGACATAGTCGAGCGTGCGCAGGATCGAGGACGCGACGAGGAACAGGTTCTGCGCCACCCACAGCACCACCAGCCGGCGGATCGCCGGATTGGCGGCGCTGGCCGAGCCGGGCTTCAGCGCCACCAGCACGAACAGCCCGGCAAGCAGGGCGGTGGCGATCAGCGGATAGGCGCCGCGATGGGCATAGTCGGCAAGCGTCACGCCCCCGGGCAGGGGCGCGCCGCTCCACAGAAAGGCGAGGTCGAGCCCGTTCTGGATCGCGAACACCAGGTTGAACAGCAGGAGCGAAAGCAGCAGCGAGGGGGCCGGGATGCCGGGCAGGGCGATCTCCGGGCGCGGCAGGAGGGCCGCGGCGCGCGTGGCCCAGCGGGTGGGGCGCAGGCTCGGCCAGACCAGCGCCAGCAGCATGGCCCAGAACAGCAGCTCGGCGAAACCGGGCAGGCGGACCCGGGTGAACGCCTGGGCGATGATCGGGTTGGCGCTGGCGAACAGCGCGACGAACAGCGCGGTCATCGCCAGCGGCAGGGCGAGCAGGACGGCGAGCCCCGCCGGGCCATGCCCGGCGCGGCGCTGAGGCAGGCGAGCGAGGCGGATCAGGTCGAGCACGGGGGCGAGCGGCCCGCTCAGCCCGTGCGCGGCCAGGCGCAGGCTCCAGCGCCAGGCATCGTCGAACCTGCCGATGCGCGGCATCAGCGCAGCGATCGAAAGCGCGCTCCAGAACAGCACCCATCCAAGGCCGCCGGGATCCTGCGCCAGCACGATCGCGAACCCCGCCGCGATCGCCAGCGCCACCAGGCTCGGCCGCCGCCGAAGCGCCGGGCGAGTGGCGAGCAGCGCGCCGATCCAGGCAAGGGCGAAGCCGCCGATCCACGATCCCGCCGCGCCGTCGAAGAACAGCCGATCCATCGCGGCGATGATCGCGATCGCGGCGGCGACCTTGCGCAGGAAAGTGAAGCGTGCGGTGCGGGCCATGCGGGTCTCCCAGGTTCGGGAGCGTCGATGCGCCCGCACCGTCCAGCCGGAGCACAGCGGGCCAAGGAGAGGTTGTGCAGGATCGATGCAGGGCGATAGAGGCGCCCGGACCATGACTGCGCTTCCCGCCCTCGGCTTCGATTTCGGCACCACCAATTCCGTCGCGGCGCTGGCGGGCGATGGAGGGTCGGAGCTGGTGCGGCTGGCAGGGCCCGAAAGCGGCGATCCCGTCTTCCGCTCGGCGCTCTGCTTCTGGCAGGACGAGGCGGAGCGCGGCGGGCTGGGCGTCGCGGCCGGCCCCTGGGCGATCGCCGAATATCTCGACTTTCCCGAGGGCAGCCGCTTCCTCCAGTCGTTCAAGTCGGTCGCGGCGAGCGCGAGCTTCGAGCATGCCATCGTCTTCGAACGGCGGCTGCGCTTCGAGGAGCTGGGCCGCACTTTCCTGGCGCTGATGGCGGCGCGGGCCGAAGGGGCGCTGGCCGGCGGCGCGCGGCGCGTGGTGGTCGGCCGCCCCGTCGAATATGCCGGCAGCCGGCCGGATCCGGCGCTCGCCCGGCAGCGCTACGACGCGATGTTCGCCGGGTTCGGTGCCGAGGTCCATTATGTCTATGAGCCGCTGGGCGCGGCGTTCAGCTATGCAACGCGGATCGCCGAGCCGGCGACCGTGCTGGTGGCGGATTTCGGCGGCGGCACCAGCGATTTCTCGGTGGTGCGGATCGAGGCGCCGGGCGCGGTGCGGCGCTGCTCCCCGCTCGCCCATGCCGGCGTCGGCATCGCCGGCGACCGGTTCGACCAGCGCATCGTCGAGCATCTGATCCTGCCGCTGCTCGGCAAGGGCGGAAGCTATCGCTCGTTCGACAAGGTGCTGGACATTCCGGCGGGCTGGTTCGCCGATTTCTCGGACTGGTCGCGCCTGGCGCTGATGCGCAACCGCAAGACGCTCGCCGAGCTGGAGAAACTCCGGCGCGCGGCGCTCGATCCGCAGGCGATCGGGCGGATGATCGCGGTGATCGAGGGCGAGCTGGGCTATCAGCTCTATCATGCGGTCGGCGCGCTCAAGCGGGCGCTCTCCGCCGAGGAAGCCGCGCATTTCCATTTCGAGGGCGGCGACCTGGCGATCGAAGCCGATGTCACCCGTGGCGAATTCGAAGCGTGGATCGCACCCGACATGGCCCGGATCGAGGCGGCGGTGGATCGGGCGCTGGCGCTTGCCGGCATGGATGCCCAGGCGATCGACCGCGTGTTCCTGACGGGCGGCACGTCGCTCACGCCCCGCGTCCGCAGGCTGTTCGAGGCGCGTTTCGGCGGGGAAAGGATCGCGGCCGGCGGCGAGCTCACGTCGATCGCCCATGGGCTCGCGCTGATCGGCTGTCAGGAGGACGTATCCGCCTGGGCGGCTTGAGGCGCGGCCGGTCAGCGGCTTGCGGAATGCCTTATTCGCCCGTGCGAGCGGGCGCCCTTCGATCGGCGGGGAATGTTATGCGCGCCTGCCCGCCCGGAAATAGGCGGTGGGCGGTCCCGGGGAGGGGCTGGAGATCGGCAACCGGCCCGCTCATGCCGTTGCGACGATCGGTTGCAAGGTGCCGAGCCATGCGACGAGCGCCAGCACGGTCGCCGCGCAGGCGGCCTCCAGGGCCAGGCTGATCCGCAGCGCGACGACGGCGCCGCGATGGTCGTCCGCCTCGATGTGGGCGCGCAGCGCCGGCGCGAGCCGATATCGGTTCGCCGCCGCCAAGCCGAGCATCGCCGCGAACAGCGCCAGCTTGAAGAGAAGCAACTGCCCGTAGAGCGTGCCGGGCAGCGCCGCCATGTTGGAGGGGCCGACGAGCAGCAGCATGTTCACCAGTCCGCTGGCGACGATGGCCGCCACCACCAGGGTGCCGATATGGGAGAAGCCGTCCAGCGCACGGTGGGTGGCGCGGAGATGGTCGGCATCCATGCGCGCTGCCGGCCGTGCCACCAGCAGCAGATAAAGGAGCGCGCCGACCCAGGCACCGGCGGCAACGAGGTGGGCGATGTCGGCGCCCAGGTGGAGCCAGCCGATCGCGCCTTCGTCCATGGCGCCGTGCCCCGACCAGGCCAGGGTGCCGAGCGCGGTGCCGCCGCCGGTGGATGCCGCCGCGAGTGCGGCGCCGGGCCTTCCCGCGGCCAGGAACGCCGAAAGGACGAGGAGCACCAGCCCGGCGATGCGCGCCGCCCAGGCCTTGCCCAACGGCATGTCGGTCAGGATCGTCGATATCGTCCCGGCATCCACTTGCCCGACCGGCATGCCTGCCATGGCCGCTGCGGTCACCACCAGGCCGAATGCCGACAATCCGATTCCGACGAGCCCGGTCGCGATCATGATGCCGCGCAGGGGCAGCGCCGCGCGCGTGCCGGCGACGCACAACGCGAAGAAGGGCACGCCGAACGCCGCCGCCAGGTCGAGATAGAGCGCGAGCCTGATGGCGACGTCGAGCGCGTCCATGCTCACTTCACCTTGAACGTGTAGCTGCCCTGCACCCGGTGCGTGTCGTTGGAGACGGCATGCCAGTCGAGCTTGTAGGCGCCGCGGGGCAATGGCTTCGCCAGAGACACGATCATGGTCTTGCCGTCCGGCGAGAGGGCGGTGGTGAGCTGCATCTTCATTGGCGCGGACATCTTCATGCCGGGCATGTCCGTCATCACCAGGTCGACGCCCGAGAACTTGTCGACGAGCGCTTCCGAGAAGACCAGCTGCAGCCTGGCCGGCGCGGCGGCGATCGAATCGGGCGCGGGAGTGGCGGACATCAGCTTCGGATGGGCCAGCGCGGGCGTCGCCATCACGAACGCGGCGGCAGTGAGGATTCCAAGGCGCATTGTCGAAACTCCATGAGCCGGCCAGCTGCCGGCACGATCGATACGCGGGGCGGGGATCGATCCCTCATCCCGGGGCGTCCCATGTCGCGGCCGCCGGTCGCGCGTCGCCCCTGTGCCGGCACCGGCAACGGCTCTAGAATGGGCGAGGGCGCATGCGCTCGGCTGCGTATTGGAACGAAGGGAAGTGGAGCGGACAATGGAAACCGAGATCGACGCAGCGCTGCGCAGGCTGGCGGCCACGGATCATCCCGGGCTCGACGGGATGGAGGATGCAGTGCTGGCGGGCCTGAGGGCAAGGCGCGAAGCGCGTACGGGGATCCGCATGGCCGCAATCGCCGGCATCGGTGCCGTTGCGCTGGGCGCGGCGGCTGCCGGGCCCGGCACGTCGCCCGCTTCCGCGGCGGCGCCCTTTGGCGGGGCCGCTTCGCTGGCGCCGTCGACGCTGCTCCTGGCCGAGCGATGAGGCAGGCCAGGCTTGCGGCCATCGTCGCCGCCATCGCGTTTCTGGCTGCCGTCGCCGGGGTCTGGGTGGGCCGTGCGCTGATCCCGGTACAGGGGCATCAGGGCTCGGAACTCCATGCGGTGCTGCACCACCAGCTGAAGCTGGACGACGGGCAGAAGGCGCGGATCGAAGCGCTCGAACAGAGTTTCGCGGTCCGCCGCCAGGCGCTGGAGCTCGAAATGAAATCGGACAATGCCCGGCTGGCCGAAGCGATCGAAGCCGAGCATGGCATCGGCCCGCGCGTGACCGCGGCCGTCGATGCCTCGCATCGCGCGATGGGTGAGCTGCAGAAGGAAACGCTGGCGCACATCTTCGCGATGCGGGAAATCCTGCGGCCCGATCAGCAGGCCGTATTCGATCGCGCAGTGGTTCATGCGCTCACCGCCGACGCGCGGTGAGGTCCGACTATGGTTCCCTGTCCGATGGCGACCTCGCCACGCTGGCCGTGGCGGGAACCGACGCTGCCTATGCAGAGATCGTGCGCCGCCATCGCAGCCCTGTCTATCGGCTGATCCTCGGCAATGTCTCCGATGCCGACGAGGCGCTGGACCTGACCCAGGAGACATTCCTCTCGGCGCATCGGGCACTGCGCCGCTACGATCCGGCGCGGCCGATGCGCAGCTGGCTGGCGGCTATCGCCCTCAACAAATGTCGCGACTGGGGACGACGCCGGACTGTCCGCCGGTTCTTCACCTTCGCCCGCGATATCGACGACATGGCCATGGCGGTGCCGGACGATCGGCCCGATCAGGAAAGGATGGCGGGCGACCGCCAGGCGCTCGCGCGCCTTCGCCGCGCGATCGCCGATCTTCCCGCGTCGCTCCGCGAGCCGCTTGTCCTGCACGCGATCGAGGGCATGAGCCAGGCCGAAACCGCTTCGGTGCTGCAGACCACCGTAAAGGCGGTCGAGATGCGCCTCCGCCGTGCCCGCATCAGGCTGGGCGAAGCGCTGGCGCGTTGATCCGGCGGATCCGTGAGGGGTGGCCGCCGCTGCCGCGTATCGGATGGAAAGCACAACTCCCAGCACAGGGGCGATGATGACGAAGACGATCGACCGGCGGACGCTGTTGCGCGGGGCCGGGCTTGGTGCCGGCGGGCTGGCGCTTGCCGCATGGATGCCGGCCTGGGCCCAGAGCGTCTCGCCCGGCCTGACGCCCGACCTGCCGACCGTTTCCGGCGAGGACATCAGGCTCAGGATCGCCCGCCAGCGCATGGCGATCGATGGACGGCACTATCGGGCGATCGGCGTCAACGGCACGGTGCCGGCGCCGCTCATCCGCCTGCGCGAGGGGCAGCATGTCCGCCTGCACGTCGAGAACGCGCTCGACGAGGACAGCTCGATCCACTGGCACGGCCTGATCGTGCCGGCCGAGTTCGACGGCGTGCCCGGCGTTTCCTTCCCTGGAATCACGCCGCGCTCGACCTTCCGATACGATTTCCCGATCCGGCAGAACGGCACCTATTGGTATCACAGCCATTCCGGCGGACAGGAGCAGCTGGGCCTGTACGGCCCGCTGATCATCGATCCCGCCGGCCCCGATCCCGTTCGCTACGATCGCGAGCATGTGATCCTGCTGTCCGATCACAGCCGGTCCAGCCCCGAGGCGATATTCCGCAACCTGAAGGCGATGCCGGGCTATTACAATTATCAGCGCCAGACGCTGGCGGGGCTGCTGGCCGGCCGCGATCAGAAGGGCAGGGATCGCGCCGAATGGGGCAAGATGCGGATGGACCCGGCGGACATCTCCGACGTGACCGGCGCCGCCTATACCTATCTCGTCAACGGGCATGGGCCGTTCGACAACTGGACCGCGCTGTTCAAGCCGGGCGAGCGGGTGCGGCTGCGTTTCGTCAATGCCGCGGCGATGACGAGCTTCAACGTGCGCATTCCCGGGCTGCGGTTCACCATCGTCCAGGCCGATGGCCAGCATGTCGTGCCGGTCGAGGTCGACGAGTTCCAGATCGGCGTCGCCGAGACCTATGACGCGATCGTCACGCCGATGGAGGACAAGGCGTTCACGCTGGTCGGCGAGGCCATCGATCGCTCGGGCATGGCGCGCGCCACGCTGGCGCCCCGGCCCGGCATGGTGGCCGCGGTGCCGCCGCTGCGCCCGCGTCCGCTCGCGACGATGAAGGACATGGGCATGGACATGTCGTCGATGGATCATGGCGGCGGCGATGCGTCCGGCGGCATGCAGGGGATGTCGCACGGCGCGATGCCCGCCCCGCGGGGCGTCGATCCCAGCGCCGAGCGGAATGCCTCGGCCAGGCTCGGCGGTGCTGCCGCCGCGCCGCCGGGAATGGTGGGGATGGACCATTCGCGGGTGGATCCTTCGGCGACGGGCGGCGCACCGGGCGCCGACATGGCCGGCATGGACATGGGCGCCATGCGGATGCGCGACTTCTCCTATGCGCCCGAGGTGCGGAAGACGCCCGGCGTCCAGACCCTCTCGCCGATGCCGATGGACCGCACCGGAGAGCCCGGCCAGGGGCTGGAGGATGTCGGCCACCGCGTGCTGGTCTACAAGGATCTGATGGCGCTCGATCGGAACCCCGATGTCCGCGCGCCGTCGCGCAGCCTCGACATCCATCTCACCGGCAACATGGAACGCTTCATGTGGGCGTTCGACGGCGTGAAGATGTCGGACACGATGGAGCCCTTCCCGTTCGTCGAGGGCGAGCGGGTGCGGGTCAACTTGATCAACGACACGATGATGGGCCACCCCATCCACCTTCACGGGCATTTCTTCGAGCTGGTCACCGGCCATGGCGACCATGCGCCGCGCAAGCATACGGTGATCGTGCAGCCCGGCGGCAAGGTGACCTGGGACTTCACCGCCGACGCCGTGGGCGACTGGGCGTTCCACTGCCACCTGCTCTACCACATGATGGCGGGGATGATGCGGACCGTGAGCGTCCGGCCGAAGGGAGGGCCGGCATGATCCGGCGCGTCGCGATCCTCGCCGCCGGCACCGCGCTCGCGATGGGCGCGCCGGCGGCCGCGCAGGACCATTCCATGCATGGCATGCCGATGCCGAAGGCCCCCGCGAAGCCGAAGTCGGCCGCGCCGCAACAGGAGGCGAAGCCCGATCCGGACAAGCCCGCGGACGGCGGGCCGACGGACCATGGCGGAATGGATCACGGGACGATGCCCGCGATGCAGGCGGCCGGCACGGCGCTCGAGGCCGGCGATGCGCCGGCCCCGGCGCCGCCGACCGACCATTATGCCGACCGGTTCTTCCCGGCGGCCGAGATGGAACGGTCGCGCAAGGTCTCGATGCGCGAGATGGGCGGCCGGCCCCTCGGTTCGGTCCTGTTCAACCTTGCCGAGTTCCAGCCGCGCTCGGGGGGGAGCGCCTATCGCTGGGAAGGCGAGGGCTGGTTCGGCGGCGACGTCAATCGCCTGACGGTGAAGAGCGAGGGCGAGGGCCTGGTGCGCGGCGGCATCGAGAGCGCCGAGGTCCAGCTGCTCTACAGCCGCGCCGTCGATCCCTATTTCAACCTGCAGGCCGGCGTGCGGCACGATTTCCGGCCGGGCCCGGCGCGGACCTATGCCACGCTCGGCTTCGAGGGACTGGCGCCCTATATGTTCGAAGTCGAAGGAGCGGCGTTCCTGTCGACCAGGGGCGAGCTTCTCGGCCGGCTGGGCGGCTATTACGACCAGCGCATCACCCAGCGGCTGATCCTCCAGCCGCGCGCCGAGTTCAACCTCTCGGCCCAGGACATGCCGGCACAGCGCATCGGCTCCGGGCTGACCAGTGCGGAACTCGGCTTGCGGCTGCGCTACGAGATCGCGCGGCGCTTCGCCCCCTATGTCGGGCTTTCCTGGGAGGCGAAGGCGGGGCGCACCGCCGCCTATGCCCGGGCCGATGGCGAGAAGCCGTCCGCGCTCGGCCTGGTGGCAGGCGTCCGCTTCTGGTTCTGAAGCCGGCGGTTCCTTCGGGCCCTTCCGGATCGCCGGACGCGATCAGCGTGGCGCCGGATCGCCTTCCCGCTCGATATTCGGAAGCAGCGCGGTGAGGAGGCCGATCGCCGGCAGGAAGGCGCAGATCTGATACACCGTCTCGATGCTGGTGGTGTCGGCGAGCCATCCCAGCGCTGCGGCGCCGAGGCCGCCCATGCCGAAGGAGAAGCCGAAGAACAGGCCCGAGATCATGCCGACCTTGCCCGGCACCAGCTCCTGCGCGAAGACCACGATCGCCGGGAAGGCGGAAGCCAGGATCAGGCCGATCGGAAGCACCAGCACGCCGGTCCAGAACAGGCTGACATAGGGCAGCAGCAGCGTGAAGGGCAGGGCGCCGAGGATCGAGAACCAGATCACATATTTGCGTCCGAACCTGTCCCCCAGCGGTCCGCCCGCGATCGTGCCGACCGCCACTGCCGCCAGGAAGGCGAACAGATAGAGCTGGGCGCTCTGCACCGACACCTGGAAACGATGGATCAGGTAGAAGGTGAAGTAGCTCGTGAGGCTGGCGAGATAGACATATTTGGAGAAGATCAGCGCGAGCAGGATGAGGATGCCGCGTGCCGCATGCCCCTTGGGAAGCAGCTCGGCAGCGGATGCGCGGCGCCCCGCATGCAGCCGCGCCAGCCCATGATGGCGATACCAGGCGGCGACGTTCCACAGGACGGCGCCCGAAAGCAGTGCCAGCAGCGCGAAGAAGGCGAGGCTCGACTGGCCCCAGCGCACCACCACCAGTGCCGCGGCGAGCGGGCCCAGCGCCTGGCCGGCATTGCCGCCGACCTGGAACAGGGACTGGGAAAGGCCGTGGCGCTGGCCTGCCGCCATGCGCGCCACACGGGAAGATTCGGGATGGAAGACCGAGGAACCGATGCCGAGCAGCGCCGCGCCCGCCAGGACCATGCCGTAGCTGTGCGCGATCGACAGGATCGCCAGCCCCGCCAGCGAGAAGAGCGTGCCGCCGGGGAGCGCGAGCGGCGTGGGGCGCTTGTCCGCGTACAGCCCGATCAGCGGCTGCAGGATCGACGCGGTGATCTGATAGGCGAGCGTGACCAGGCCGATCTGGCCGAAGCTCAGCCCCAGATCGGTCTTGAGGTTGGGATAGATCGCCGGAAGCAGCGACTGCATCATGTCGTTCAGCAAGTGGCAGAAGCTGATCGCGACGATCACGCCGAACACCGTTCCGTTCATCTCTGCCTGCGGGGCGTCCATCGTCGCTGCACGGGTGTCGCTCATCATTCGCTCCTTGTCGGCGCGGCACTAGCCGTCCAGAAGGCGTCCCGCTTCGCTAGATGGGATAAATTATTTTGATAACGGGACAGTCAACCTATCGTGCACCCGACGATTATGAGGACGTGCCGCGCCCCGTGGTCGGCATCGGCAATGATTATCCGCCCTCGTTCGAACTTGCCGAGCACCGGCATGGCCGGGCCCAGTTCCTCTATGCGGCGAGCGGCGTCGTCGCGGTCAGCACCCCCGAAGGCGCATGGGTGGCCCCGCCCGAGCGCGCGGTGTGGATCCCAGCCGGAACCCCCCATGCGGTGCGCATGGTCGGCGCCGTCCAGACCCGCAGCGTGCTGATCGAGGCGGGCGCCTGCCCGGCGCTTGGCGGAGCGTGCCGGGTGGTGGCGGTCTCGCCGCTGCTGCGCCAGCTGCTGGTCTGCGCCGCGGAAGTGCCGGTCGAATATGACGAAGCGGGGCGCGACGGGCTGGTGATGCAATTGCTCGTGGCGGAGATCGACCGGGCACCGATCATCCCCATCCTGGTGCCGTTCCCGCGCCAGGTCGCTCTGGCGGCGCGGTGCCATGCCTTTCTCGAAGCGCCGCGTGCGAGCGCCACGATCGACGAATGGGCGGATGCGCTTGCGATGAACCGCCGCCGTTTCACTCGGCTCTTTCGCCGCGAGACGGGCATGAGCTTCACCGAATGGCGCCAGCAGGCCTGTCTCTCGGTCGCGCTGCCGCGGCTTGCCGCCGGAGAACCGGTCACCGCGGTCGCGCTGGATCTCGGCTATGAAAGCCCCGCCAATTTCTCGACCATGTTCAAGCGCGTGCTGGGGGCGCCGCCGAGCCGCTATCGGCAGTGACGTGCCCGCCGTCGCGGCGCGTCCGCGCAAGGGGCTGGCGTGCCGGGCGCACGCGGCTATGAAATCGACGAGGAGCCTGGGAGGAAGCGCGATGTGGACGAGACGATCGGTTGCGGGCGCGCTGGCGGCCACGCTGGGAGCACCCGCGCTGGCGCGCCGGGCGGAACGGAACAGGCTGTTCTTCGATTCGCTGAGCTTCCTTCCCGAGGATCTGGGCCAGATCGCCGCCGCCGGCCTGGGCGGGATGATCGCCGATGTTTCCGATCTGATCGCCACGCGCGATGCGGATGGCATTCCGCGCTACAGCCGCAACTTCGCGGCCAATGATCCGGCGATCGACAAGGCCGTCGAGCGATTGCGGCGCACGCCGTTCGCCTATCTTGCCAGCAAGGGCAGCGAGATCGGGGCCCGGCCCGGCTGCGCGGTGTTCCTGCAGTTCCAGTCGACCGAGATGATCGAGCGCGATCTCTCGCGGATCGCCCATTTCCACGAGAAGGGCCTGCGGGTCCTGCAATTCACCCACCACAACAACACCCTGTTCGCAGGCGGCGCGCTGGAGACGCGGCAGACCGGCCTGACGCCGCTCGGCATCGAAGGACTGGCCGAGATGAACAGGCTGCGGATATTGCCGGACGTGTCGCACGGCTCGGTCCCGACCATGATCGAGGCGGCGACGCGGTCGAAGACGCCGATAGCGCTGAGCCATGGCGCGGCGCGGGCGATCGTCGATCATCCGCGCTGCGCTCCCGACGAAGCGATCCGCGCGATCGCCGGGCGCGGCGGCGTGATGGGGATCTTCATGATGAGCTTCTGGCTGACCCGCCGGAATCCGCCCACGGTCGCCGACTATGTGGCCCAGATCCGCCATGTCGTGAAAGTGGGCGGCCTGGAAGCGGTCGGCGTCGCCAATGACTTTCCGATGGCCGGCCAGCCCAATCTGATCAAGCTCGGCAACGACAACGGCAAGGGCGTGCAGGAATATCTCGACTGGTGGCGCGCCCTGCGGCGCCAGGGCGTACCGGGGTTCGAATGGACGCCCGAGCACGTCGTCATCCCGGAGCTGAACCGGATCGACCGCATGGCTCGGATTTCGCAGGCGCTCGGGCAGGCCGGCTTTCGCCCGCGCGAGGTCGACAAGATCATGGGCGAAAACTGGAAACGGCTTCTGACCGACGTGCTCGGATAGAGGCACCGCCTCGATGGGCCGGCCTCTGCCCGGAAAGTCCGCTTTCGCCTGCCATTGCGGGCCCCCGATGCCGCTGGCATCAGGTTGGAATGCATCGCGCCTTTCTCCTTCTCGCCGGCCTGTTCTGGACGCTGCTGTTCGCGCTGGCCATCTTCGCCTGGTGGCGGAACGGCGCGTTCCATCCCGACCTATTTTACCTCCTTGGCATTCCGGTCGGCATGGCTTCGATCACCATGCTCGTCGGCCGGTTTGCGATAAGATCCCATGCCGGCGCCGGGATTCTGCTCGCGGCCACCGGGCTGGCAGCTTTCGCCACGCTCCTGTGGGGCAGTGTCTGGGGCGCCGATGTCTAGGCAGCGGATGTGCGCGGACGCCAGATTATCGCCATGAGCATGCCGGCCGCGCCGCAGGGGCTTCCCGGCTCCGGGAAGGCACGGCGGCGACGGTCCGGCGTGCGGAGCTATCCCTGTTAGCCCGGCTTGCGGAAACGCAGGACGAACTGATCGGTCTTGCCGCGTATCGAGGGATCGAAGACGTTCGCGGAGTGGGGATCCGCCGGATTCCGCAGGGCGCTGGATTCGCCATCGAGGACGAACCCCGCCCTGGTCACTTCGCTCTTGACCAGCGCCTCGTCGATCCGATGCATCTTGGCCATCCCGGCATCATCGAGGCCCGGCGCGCCGGCGTGATCGAGAATGACGTAGAGGCCGCCGGGCTTGAGCGCGTCGAAGACCTGCTTGTTCAGCATCGATGTTCCCGCGGCGCCCAGCCAGATATGGACATCGTGATAATTCTGCGACGTCCATACCAGATCGGCCTTCCTGGGTAGATCGAACGGCCGGTCATTGGCGACGATCTCATGGACATTGCCGCGGCCCGGCTCGCCCGACACGGGTGGCGGGAGCGGACGGCCCTTGGCCCTGTCGAGCAATATCTGGGGGGTGACGGCATAGACCGCCCCGCCCGAGCCGGCGGCTAGGCTGAACAGCCTTGTGAAATAACCCTTTCCCGGCAGGAAATCGACGATCGTCTCGCCTCCCCGCACCTTGGCGAAGGCGAGCATTTCGGCCGGCTTGCGGTCCGGATCGCGAGTCCTGTCCGTATCGGGTCGGCCCGCATCCGCAAGGATGGCCTGCCATGAAATCTGCGCCACGACGGCACAGGGAGCGAATATGGCCATGAGCGCTGCGGTTGCCAGCAGAGCATGCGGCCGCCGGCCGAGGGGAAGAATCACGGCGAGTCCTTTCATCTGGTTCCATCCCGAAGAGAGCCTGCCGGAGCGCCCGGCGCCCTCGGGTTTCGATGAACGTCCGACAGCCTTCGATCAGCGACACGGCACCGGCTTCTACGGTTGCCGCCCCGGCGCTATGATCCATCATGCCCGAGGAACCTGCAGCGGACCCGTACGACGAACCAGATCTCTCGCCACGGGTGGCCTTGTTGTCGATCGCCGGTTTCTGGTTGTTCTATTGCGCCATCGTCACGGTGCGTTCGGCGGTCATCGGGCAGGCCGGCCAGCTCGACATTCTGGCCAGGCGTCTGGCGATCATGCTCTTCAGCATGGGACTCACCTGCCTGCTCTACCTGATATTGCGCAGGATTCCGACGAGCTCGCTGCGGCGCGGCATGATCGCGGCGGGCCTGCTGGCGGCGCCGGCGGCGCTCGCCTTTTCTTCCGTCAGCTGGGTAGTGTTCGACGTCCTGAGATCCCCCTGGGCAACAACCGCGACCGGTACGGGCAGCCCGCCTTCCGGCGCGCAACGGTCCGGCCGGATGATGGTGCAGGTCGGGGGAACGAATGCCGACGACGCCGATATGGCAGTGGTCAAGATGATCGCGGACAGCGCCGTGAACAGCTATTTCTTCTTCGTCGGCTGGGCAGCGCTGTATCTGGCGCTTCGCTATGCCGCGGAAGTCGGCGCGTTGGAGCGCAAGAACGCTGCGTTCCGCGCCGCGGCGCAAGCCGCCGAGCTGCGGGCGCTGCGATATCAGGTCAACCCGCACTTCCTGTTCAACACGCTCAATTCCTTGTCTACCCTGGTCATGGCCGGGAGGCGTCCCGCCGCCGAACGGATGATCATCAATCTCTCGAGCTTCTTCCGGGCCAGCCTGGTCGGAGACCCGAGCGAGGATGTGCTGCTGACCGAGGAGATCCGGCTCCAGCGCCTGTATCTCGAGATCGAGCAGGTCAGATTTCCCGACCGGCTGCGTCTCGCCATCGATCTGCCGGACAATCTGCGCGATGCCCTCGTCCCCGGGCTGATCCTGCAGCCGCTGATCGAGAACGCCGTGAAATATGGCGTATCGCGATCGCGCCGCCCCGTTACGATCGGCATCCGTGCGAGCGCGCAGCAGGGCCTCCTGCTTCTGACGGTGCAGGACGATGGCGAGCCGGGCGCCGCCGGCAAGGGCCCCGAGGGAGGGACCGGATTGGGCTTGCGCAACGTCGCCGATCGCATCGCAGCGCGGTTCGGCGCCATGGGCTATTGCCGCGTGCGCCCGTTCGATTCCGATGGATTCCGCGTCGATCTCGCAATGCCGCTGACCTTCGATGAACATTGAGCCGACCCTGCGAACGCTGATCGTGGACGACGAGCCGCTCGCGATCGAGCGGCTGGTCATGCTTTGCTCGCACGTCCCCAATCTCTCGCTGGCCGGGACCGCATCCGATGGAGAGGTCGCGCTGCGGCTGGCAAGATCGCTGTCGCCCGACCTTGTGCTTCTCGACATCGCCATGCCGGAAGTCGACGGCATGGATGTGGCGAAGGCGCTCTGCGCCGGGGAGCGGCCGCCGGCCATCGTCTTCTGCACGGCGTTTGACGGCTTTGCCCTGGCGGCATTCGATGTTGCCGCCGTCGACTATCTTCTGAAGCCCGTGACGTCCGAGGGGCTGGTGCGGGCAGTTGCGCGCGCGCGCCGGCGGATGGCCGGCCCGGAGCGCCAGTCCATCGCCCAGTCCGATCGGATCGAGGAATTCTGGGTTCCCCATCGCTCGGAGATGGTGCGCATCGCGGCAATGGATGTCGAACGGATCGATGCGATGCGCGACTATATGTCGTTGCAGGTCGGGTCGCGCAGCTTCCTGCTGCACCGGACACTCGGCGACCTCGAGCGCCGGCTCGACCCGGCTAGGTTCATTCGCGTTCACCGCTCGACGATCGTCCGGCGGGATTTCATCGCCAGGCTGCGCCATGACGGGCTCGGTATCTGGTACGCGATGCTGGCCGATGGGGCCGAGGTCCGGGTAGGCCGCTCCTATCTGGCAGCGGTGAAGGCCCTGGCCGGCCGGTGAGCCTGCCAGAGCCTTTGAGGGCGCCGGAGCGCGTGGCCGCGCCGCGGAGCCGTCATCGCGTGCAGCTGTCCATGCCGGCCGATGCGAGACGATCTTCATGCGCGCGGGAAGCCAATGTCGCGATCCTGACGTCCGCTTCGTGCACCGCGGCGGTGCGGCAGCGCGCGCTCTCGGTCGATGGCAATATGCCGATGCGCGGATAGTCGCTGCAAACACGCTCCGCTGCCCGGCGTACCCGCGCTCGCGCCGTCCTGACGCCGGTATCGGTCGCAAGGTCGAGATCGTGGGTGGAGACCAGGATCTTGCCGGTTCCGCGCATGTCGGTGTCGGCGGCGGCAGCACCGGCGAAACCGGAGGAGCCCAGGAGGGCGAGAGACAATAGTCCCGAATATATGATACGCATCAGACCATTCCCATGCTGTTCCGTTCAATCGCCCATTCCCGAGAAGGGCGATGGCTGAAGGATATTCGATGGGGCCGGTGAAGCGTCGCGCCGTTCGATCAACCGGGGGCCCGCTTCTATCAAGCGCCGCCGCAGCCGATGAACGACAGACGGGGCTCGACGAGCGGCCCGGTGCGGCGCCCTCTCTCGAAGCGCGCAGCGAAAGGCCCAGGCCGTTTCGCAAGCAGTTGATCGCTGCGAAATATGTGACATAATAACATTACATACTCGTCAGGGAGAGGCTGTATGCGGGGATTTGCGTTGGCACTTGTCATGTCGGCCTTGCTCGGCGGCTGCACCGCTCCCGCCGCACCTGCCAGACAGGACACTAGCGCGATGCGGGCCTTTGCGGGCGACAAGGAACTGGCCGCGTTCATGCGCCGGATAGCCGCCAGGCAACGTGTCGCTCCGCCACCTTCGCTAGCGATGTACGACATGCCGGTGCCGGCGCCGGTGGCTGCGCCTGCCGAAGCAGCCGATGCAGTGGTGGTGACCGGCATGAAGGCGCCCGGCATCACCAACACCCAGGAAGCCGATGTCGACGAGGGAGGTATCGTCAAGGTCGCCGGCGACCACCTCGTCATCCTGCGGCGCGGGCGGCTGTTCACGGTCTCGCTTGCCGGGAACGGCATGACCCCCGTCGATCATGTCGATGCCTTTCCGCCGGGCACGTCCGGCGATGCCTGGTATGACGAGATGCTGGTGCATGACGACCGGGTGATCGTGGTGGGCTACAGCTATGAGCGCGGCGGCACCGAGATCAATCGCTTCCGGATCTCGCCGACGGGCAAGCTGCGCTACGAGGACAGCTATCACTTGCGCTCGAACGACTATTATTCGGCGAGCAACTATGCCTCGCGTCTCATCGGCGCGAAGCTGATCTTCTACACGCCGCTCCATATCGATGCGCGCAAGCCGTTCGAGGCGCTGCCGGGTCTGCAGCGCTGGTCCGGCAAGCGGGATGCGCCATTCAGCCGCACCATGCCCGCGACCCGGCTCTACGTGCCCGAGCCGCTGCGCCGCGCGCCGAGTGCCGACATGTCGACGCTGCACAGCGTCACCCAGTGCGACCTGGCCGCGCCGCGCATGACCTGCAGCGCCACCGCGGTGCTGGGTTCTTCCTCGCGCACCTTCTATGTCTCCGGGGAAGCGGTCTATGTCTGGACGGATGGAGTCCGTGCCAAGGGCGCCCGGTCCGGTTCGTTCGTCTACCGGCTGCCGCTCGATGGCTCGGCGCCGAGCGCCGCCCAGGCCTGGGGCGGGCCGGTCGACCAGTTCTCCTTCTCCGAGGACCGCACGGCGAAGCGCCTCAATGTCGTCGTGCGCGCCGACAGCGCCGGCGATGCGATGTGGCGGTCCGAGCGGACCGAAGGCGCCACGGCGCTGCTGACGCTCCCGATCCCGGGCTTTGGCGACGGTTCGCGCATCGTTCCCGCCTCCGCCTATCGCGCGCTGCCGGTCGAGAAGGACAGCTGGAACTTCCACAATCGCTTCGTCGGCAAGCACCTCCTCTACAGCGCGGGCGATTTCAACGAGCATAGCGGCGCGAAGCCCGTCTATGCGGTGCCGTTGAACGGCGGGGCGATCGTGCGGATCCCGTTGCCGCACGGCGTCGACCGGATCGACATCATCGGGGCCGACGCCGTCGCCATCGGCAACGACATGAAGGAGCGGCTTGGCTTCAGCGCGATCGAGCTGGCTGGTCCGGTGCGGCTTGGAGACACCTATTTCCTGCCGGCGGCCCATGAGGGCGAGCGCCGCAGCCAGGCCTTTTTCTTCCGACCGGACGACGATAGTCGCGATGGCGCATCGGGCATGCTGGGCCTGCCGGTCACCCGCGATCTCGGCAATTCCCCGGCGGCGCGCTTCCTGGGGTCGGGATCGGCGATCGCCTTTCTCCGGCGCGATGCGCGTCGATTCTCCCCGGCGGGAGAACTGGTCGCCAATGCCGAGCGCGCGCGCGACGATGCATGCAAGGCGTCCTGCGTGGACTGGTACGGCAATGCCCGGCCGATCTTCCTGGGCAGCCGCGTATTCGCGCTGATGGGTTACGAGCTGGTCGAGGGGCGCGTCACGGGCGGGCTCATCGGCGAGCGGGCGCGGATCGACTTTGCGCCGCATGTGGGACGATGAACGCAGTCGCCCGAGGAAGGGCAGAAGGCACCTGCATTCGCGGCCTCCCTTGTGCGCCGACGGCGCTCTGCACGGCCAGGATCCGATCCATTCGTCCGCAACGGGGTCGCGGACCGGATTGCGGGAGCGGTCCCTGGAAATGCCCTTGATGGGATCAAAGAGTCTCGGCGGAGCGCAGCGGAAACAGTTGGAACCCGTCAGGATTCGCAAGCGCGAACGGGCGGCCGAGCCTATGCGAGGCCCTGGAACAAAACTGGCGGAGCGGGAGGGATTCGAACCCTCGATACGGTTTTGCCGTATACTCACTTTCCAGGCGAGCGCCTTCGACCACTCGGCCACCGCTCCGCATGTCCCGGAAGTTGCGTGCCCTAGCGATTGGCGGGCCCCTAGGCAAGCAGGTGGTGCCGTGGCACTCTTCGCGCCATGCTGAAGCCGATCCTAGCGCTCGCCGCGTTCGCCGCCCTTCCCGCCATCGCCCAGACCGCCGCCCCTTCGCCGGCCGATCCCGCGCCCGCGGACTGGAAGGCGATTCCCGACAACGAGATGCTGGTGATGACGCTGCAGGGCGGCCATCAGGTCTTCATCCGCCTCGCTCCGCGCTACGCCCCCGCGCATGTCGCCAACATCCGCAAGCTCGCCGAGGCGCATTGGTGGGACGGCACCAGCGTCTATCGCGTACAGGACAATTACGTGACGCAATGGGGCGGCGGCGACGACAAGACCACGCTTCCGCCCGGCGTGATCGAGAATCCGCCCGCCGAATATGAATGGCCCGGATTCGATGCCGTGCGGAGCTTCGCCTTCGCCAAGCCCGACAGCTATGCCGCGAAGACCGGCCTCAGCGCCGATGGCTGGCCGCTCGCCAATTACGGCGCGACCAGCGCGCTCGCCCATTGCTATTCGATGGTCGGCGTCGCGCGCGACCTGGCGCCTTCCACCGGCAGCGGTGCCGAACTGTACACGGTGATCGGCCATGCCCCGCGCCCGCTCGACCGCAACATCGCGATCGTCGGGCGCATCGTGGAGGGCATGCAATGGCTCTCCAGCCTGCCGCGCGGCACCGCCCAGCTCGGCGTCTATGCCAAGGACCAGACGCCGACGCCGATCCTCTCGGTGCGCCTCGCCAGCCAGCTGCCCGCGGACGAGCGCCCGCACTTCCAGTATCGTGCGACCGACAATCCCCGCTTTGCCGCCTGGATCAAGGCGCGCGAGAATCGGGACGGCGCCTTCTTCACCGTGCCGATGGGCGGCGTCGACCTGTGCAACGCATTGCCGGCGGTGCGCCGGGCGCCATAGACCGGCAAGGCCGTCATCCCGGCGTCCGCGCGAATGACGGGCTAGTTCCTATTTCCCCACCCAGTCGGCGACCTGGGCGGCGACTTGGTTCGCCGCCTGGTTGAGCGCCGCGGCGACCAGATCGGGCTTCACCTCGGCGAGCGGGGCGCGCGCCTCGAAGCGGCGCTTCTGGAACTTGGTGGCGTCGTCGCCCCGCACCAGCAGCGCGTCGAACTGGACGACCGCCTCGTTGCTGTCGGCATCCACGCCGAACCGGCGCAACTCGCCCGAGAGCACGGCGCCGGGATCGATCTGCGACTGGCGATAGCTCAGCACCGGCCGCCCGGTGCGCGCCGAGATGGTATCGCCGACCAGCCGCGCGAACAGGCGCGGCGGCGCTTCCACCCATTGCGCGTCCTTCACATAGGCGACGGCATTCTCGCCCGAATGGACCGGCACGCGCGTCGTCGCCAGCTCGTGCGGCACCGTCGGGAACAGCACGGTCACCGTGGTGCCCGAGGCGGGCGTCTGCACGTCGCCAGGCTTGATCTGCTCGGCGGCCTCGAGCGTGAGGAACGGCACCTTGGGCGGCTTGCCGCCAAAGGAGACGCAGCCGGAGAGCGTGGCGGCGAACGGGGCGGCCAGCAGGAGCAGGGCGAGCTTCTTCATCGCGGGCCTCACTTGTTGGGCTTGTAGTCAGGGAGCTTCGGGCTGCCGACCAGGCTGGACGCGCCGCCCTGGTCGATCTTGTCGGCGACCGAGGACAGCGACTGCGCCATCTGGCGCAGATCCTGGATCAGCTGGCCGATCTCGGGCACGGTCTTCTTCGAGAAGGCCTGCACGCCCGGCCGGGCGTCGCCCAGCATCGCCTCGAGCGTGTCCATGCTCTTCTTGGCCGAGGCGATCGTCTGGTTGAGATTGGCGATGGTCGGCTTGACGTCGTCGGCCACCACGCCGTTGGTCGTCTTGGCCAGCTCGCCGATCTGCTCGGTGGCGGTGCCGAACTTCTGGATCGCGACGCGAGTCTCGGCCAGCGTCGCGGCGATCTCGGGCCCGCGATCGGCGAGCGCGTCGGTCAGCCGGTTGGTGTTCGCCAGGATGCCGGCGATCGAGGCCTGGTTCTTGTCGCTCATCAGCTCGGTCAGCCGCTCGGTCAGCGTGGTCAGCCGCTCGAGCAGCTTGGGCGCCGAGGAGAAGATCGCGCCGAGGCCGCCGGGCTTGGTCGGGATCACCGGCACGCCGAGCGGGCATGCCGCCTCGGGGCGTTCGTGCGGGCATTTGATCGGCGGCGCGCCCTTTACCGCCCCTTCGAGCTGCACGGTGCTGGGGCCGGTGAAGCTGCTCTGGATCGTCGCAGTGGTGCCTTCGAGGATCGGCACTTCGTTGCGCACCGCGACGCGCACCCGCACCAGCTGGGGATCGGGCTTCCAGAATTCGATCGACTTCACCTGGCCCGAAGGCACACCGGAAAACGACACTGCCGAGCCCGGATTGAGCCCGTCGACCGACTGGCGGAAGAAGATGTCGTACTCGCGCTCGTTGCCGCCGCTCAGCCGGGCGAGCCAGACGATGAACAGGGCGAGCACCGCGAGCAGGATCAGCACGACGGCGCCGACGAGCACGTGATTCGATCGAGTTTCCATCAGCCCCTGTCCTCAGCCCGATGCGCCTTGCTGCCGGCGACTGCCGCGCGCCCGCGCGGTCCGTTGAAATATTCCTGGATCCATGGGTGATCCAAGGCGAGCAGTTCGGGAATCGTCCCGACTGCGATCACTTTCCTGTCCGCCAGCACCGCGACCCGGTCGCAGATGGCGTAGAGCGTGTCGAGATCGTGCGTGATCAGGAACACGGTGAGCCCCAGCGTCTTCTGGAGCGAGGCGGTGAGCTCGTCGAACGCCGCGGCGCCGATCGGGTCGAGCCCGGCGGTGGGTTCGTCGAGGAACAACAGCTCGGGATCGAGCGCGAGCGCGCGGGCCAGGCCGGCACGCTTCTTCATGCCGCCCGAAAGCTCGGCGGGATATTTGGGCGCGGCTTCGGGCGGCAGGCCGGTCATCACTACCTTGTAGGCGCCGATCTCCTCGAGCAGCGCCTGGTCGAGCTGCGGGTAATATTCCTTGAGCGGGACCTGGACATTCTCCGACACGGTGAGGGTGGAGAACAGCGCGCCGCCCTGGAACAGGATGCCCCAGCGCCGGCGGATCGCGGTCGCCTCGGTCTCCTCGCGGCCGATGGTATTCTCGCCGAACACTTCGATCTCGCCCTCGATCGGCGTCTGCAACCCGATGATCGAGCGCATCAGCACCGATTTGCCGGTGCCCGAGCCGCCGACCACGCCCAGGATCTCGCCGCGCCGCACGTCGAGATCGAGCCCGTCATGGACGATCTGATCGCCGAATCCGGTCTTCAGGTTGCGGACACGGATGACGATGTCGTCCCGCGAGGCGGAAGGGGCGGGGGCGCTCATATCCACCCGATCTGGCTGAAGAACACGGCGAAGAAGGCGTCGAGCACGATGACCAGGAAGATCGCCTGGACCACTGCGGTGGTGGTGCGCCGGCCGACCTGCTCGGCATCGCCCTCCACCTGCATCCCCTGGAAGCAGCCGGCGATGGCGATGATCGCGCCGAACACCGGCGCCTTGATCAGCCCGACCCACAGATCGTCGAGCGGCACGACTTCGCGGATGCGCTGGACGAAGGTGATCGGCGGAATGCCGAGCTGCACCCAGCAGAGCAATCCGCCGCCGATGATTCCGATCAATGCCGAATAGAAGCCGAGCAGCGGCAGCATCGTCACCACCGCGATCGTGCGCGGTACCACCAGCGCCTCCATGGGCGAGACGCCGATCGTACGCATCGCGTCGATCTCCTCGGTCAGCTTCATCGTGCCGATCTGGGCGGCGAAGGCCGAGCCCGAGCGCCCGGCCACCATGATCGCGGTCATCAGCACGCCCAGCTCGCGCAAGGTGATGCGGCCGACCAGGTTGATCGTATAGACCTCGGCGCCGAACTGGCGGAGCTGCACCGCGCCCTGCTGCGCGATCACCACGCCGATCAGGAAGCTCATCAGCCCGATGATGCCGAGCGCCGAGACGCCGACCACTTCGAAGCGATGGACCGTCGCATGGAAGCGGAAGCGGCGCGGGTGCGTCGCGACGTTCCAGAAGGCGATCACGGTGGCGCCCATGAAGCCGAGCAGGCCGTAGAGCGTATGCATCGCGGTGAACACCGCGTCGCCGATCTCGGCGAGCAGATGGACGAAGGGACTCTCCGGCTTGGGCGGCAGCTCGATCGGATGCTCGGCGGCGACGACCTGGTCGAACAGATGCCGGCTGGCCGGCTGGAGGCCCTCGACCGCCGCTTCCCTGTCGCGTGCGAAGCGATGGATGACCCAGGCGCCGACCGTGTCGATCCGCGCGACCTGGGACAGGTCGATCCGCGCGACCTGTCCGTCGACGCGGTCGAGCCGGTCGGGAAGGTCGCCCAGGCTGGCGAGCGACAAATTGCCGGTGAAGCGGAGCACCGCCCCGCCGCTGTCGGAATCAACCCGTTCGAAGTCGGCCAGGACGCTCATCGCCGGCACCTTTCCGCGATTCGGACTGGATCGGCAAGCGTTGCCGCTCGTAGATGCTTCAATGCAGTTTCTCGCAATCTACGACATGGACAAGACCATCACCGCGGCGCCGACCTGGACGCGCTTCCTGGCCATGGCGGCCCGGTCCCGCGCACCCTGGCGGCTGGCGCTGTTCCCGGCGGTGGGGGTGGCCGGGATCGGCTATCTGCTCAAGCTGACCGATCGCGCCGGCCTCAAGCAATTCTCGCAGCGGCTGTTGCTCGGTGGCGCATTGTCCGCCGACGAAATGGCCCGGGTGGCGCAGGCGTTCGCGGCGCACGAGGCGGCGCATGGCGTGTTGCAGGGCGCACGTGCCCAGATCGCGGCGGATCGTGCGGCGGGCTATCGCCTCGTCATGGCGACGGCCTCGCACGGCTATTATGCCGCGGCGATCGGGCGCCTGCTGGGCTTTGACGACGTGATCGCAACCGAGGCGAAGCGCGATGGGCAAGGCCGGATTCTCTCCCTGATCGAAGGGGATAACTGTTACGGGCCCGCAAAGCTCCGCCGGATCGAAGGCTGGATGGCGGCACAGGGAATCGCGCGGGGCGGCGCGCATGTCCGCGCCTATTCGGACCATGTCTCGGATGCCCCCCTGCTCGGCTGGGCGGATGAGGGGTTCGCCGTCAACGCGCATGGGCCGCTGCGCAGGCTCGCCGCGGAAAGGGGCTGGCCGCTGCTCGACTGGCGATAGTCCCGCAGCCGGGCTCCGGCCGGACCGGATTCGGGGCATGCCGGGCAAGGGCGCGGCACTCATAGAAGCGCGTCGATCGTGTGGATGAGGACGCCGACCAGGCCGCCCACCAGGGTGCCGTTGATCCGGATATATTGGAGGTCGCGGCCGACGGCATTCTCCAGCCGGCCGGTGATCGTCCGCGCGTCCCAGCCCTTGATCGTGTCGGAGACGAGGCGGACGATGCCGTCGCCATAGTCGGCCGCCGCGCCGACCGCGCTGCGGCGGGCGAAGCGGTTGATCGTCTCGGCGAGCTTGCGGTCCTGCTGCAGCGTGACGCCGAACTGGCGCAGCGTCTCGCCCATCCGGCCGCCAAGCGCCTTGCCGGGATCGCGGGCGAGGCGGAGCAGCGCGGCGCGGCTCGTCTCCCACAGCCCGTCGATCCAGCGCTGGAAGGCCTGGTTCTCGAGCATCTCGAGCTTGAACGCCTCCACCTTGTCGCGCAGCTCGGGCTTGTGCTGCAGGTCATGTGCGAGCCGCTCCAGCCCTTCCTCGGCCTTGGCGCGGAGCGGATGGCCCGGATCCTCGGCCATTTCGCCGAGCAGCTTGTCGAGCCCCTCGATGATCTTGTTGGCCAGCGTCTCGTCGAGCCCGGTCCAGCGCATGACCGCGCCGGCGCGGCTATGGACCATCTCGCGGATCATATGCTCGTTGGCGTCGAGCACCTTGGCCGCCCAGCGGATCATGCCGTCGAGCAGCGGCAAATGCCGGCCATTGGCGATGGCGGCGCCCAGCGCCTGGCCGAACAGGGGCGCCACGTCGATGGCGCGCAGCCGGGCGGCGATCGCGCCCTTGGCCATGCCGCCCAACCGCTCCTGGTCGAGCGATTCGAGGAAATCGGCGGCCAGGCGCCCGGCGCTGCGCCCGATCCGGCCATCGGCGTGCACCGGATTGGCGAGCCAGCGCCCGGCCGCGCCCGCCACGTCGAGCCGCTGCATCCGCCGGGCCACCACCTTGGGCGTGAGGAAATTGTCGCGCAGGAACTGGGCGAGGGTGCTTGCGATCCGGTCCTTGTTGCGCGGGATGATCGCGGTGTGGGGAATCGGCAGGCGGAGCGGGTGGCGAAACAGCGCCGTCACTGCGAACCAGTCGGCCAGTCCGCCGACCATCGCCGCCTCGGCAAAGGCGCGGACATAGCCGATCGCCGGATGGAGATGATCGAAGGCGCGCGTGAGCAGGAAGAGGACGGCCATCGCCACCAGCAGGCCGGTCGCGACCAGCCGCATCCGGCGAAGGCCGGCAGGGGCAGGCTCAGACGAAAGGGGAGCGCGCAACATGGTCACGCACTCCCCAATACATCAGACGGGATCAAGTTCACTCCGCGGGCTGCGGCGAATCGTCCCCCGGCTTGTGTTCGATCGTCCCGCCGCCATGGCCATGGCCGATGACGCGGCTGCCATCGTCGCCCGGCTTGAAGGTGAGCAGGCGGCGCGACAGCCGCGGTCCGAGCCATTGCTCGAGCCCGACCGCGAGGCTGAACAGCGCGGGCACCATCACCAGCGTGAGCACCGTCGACAGGATCAGGCCGCCGATCACGGTGATGCCCATCGGCGCGCGCCACGAGCTGTCGCCGCTGAGGGAGATCGCAGTCGGGATCATGCCGGCGACCATCGCCACCGTGGTCATCACGATCGGTTGGGCACGCTTGTGCCCGGCGTCGACGATCGCGGTGAACTTGTCGACGCCCTTGGCCATCTCCTCCAGCGCGAAGTCGACGAGCAGGATCGAGTTCTTGGCGACGATGCCGAACAGCATCAGCGCGCCGATCAGCACCGGCATCGAGATCGGCTGGCCGGCGATCCACAGCGCGATCAGCCCGCCCAGCGGCGCGTTGAGCAGCGAGCCCATGTTCACCAGCGGCGACATGAAGCGACGATAGAGCAGCACCAGCACCGCGAAGACCAGGAACACGCCCGACATCAGCGCGATGACGAAGTTCTTCACCATCTCGCCCTGCCACTTGGCCTGGCCCACGGTCATCTCCGCCACGCCGATCGGCAGGTTCTTCATGATCGGCAGTTCGTGGATCTTCTGCTGCGCGACGCCCGAGACCACGGCCTTGCCCGTCTTGGGATCGGTCGCCAGGTCGGCGCCGACGACGACACGCCGCTGCAGGTTCAGCCGCTCGATCTTGGTCGGGCCGGTGCCGAAGGCGATGTCGGCCACCGTGCCGAGCTGGACCGAGCCGCCATTCTGCGTCTGCACCGGCAGGTTCTTGATCGTGTCGAGCTTGGCGCGGGCATTTTCCTGCAGCGCCACGCGGATCGGGATCTGGCGATCCGTCAGCGAGAATTTCGCGCTGTTCTGGTCGATGTCGCCCAGCGTCGCGATGCGGATCGCGCTCGAGAGCGCCGCCGTGGTGACGCCGAGATTCGCCGCCAGGTCGAGCCGCGGCTTGATCACGATTTCCGGCCGGTTGAGGTCGCCCGCGATGCGCGGCGCCACGAGTTCGGGCATCTTCGACATCTGCGCGACCAGCGTGAGCGCGGTCTTGGTGAGCAGCGCGGGATCCTCGCCGCCCAGCGTGATGGTCAGCGCGCGGCCGCTCGATCCCCAGCCGCCCTGGGCGCGGAAGCCCACTCGCGCATCGGGGATCTTGAGCAGGTCGGGCGCGAGGCGGCGCGTGAACTGGTCGCTCGTCTCGGTGCGCTTCTCCTTGAAGATGACCAGCACTCGGCCGTTGCCGACACCGGCGCGCTCGTAGAGATTCTCCACGTTCGGCTCGGTGCGCAGCCGCTCGGCGACCTGGCGGACGACGCGATCGGTCTGCTCCAGCGTGGTGCCCGGCACCATCTCGACATTGACGCTCACCTGGTCCTCGTCCTGCGTCGGCTGGAAGGTCATCGGCAGGATGAAGAAGAAGGCCACGGTCATGACCAGCGACAGGAAGAAGCCGAGGATCGCCGACCAGCGATGCCGCAGCGTCCAGCGCAGCAGCTTCACATAGGCGTCCATGATCAGGCCTTCGCCGTGCGACGCATGGCCCTTGGCCTTGAGGAAATAGGCGGCGATCATCGGCGTTACGAGGCGTGCCACGGCAAGGCTCATCAGCACCGAGGCGACGACCGTGAGGCCGAAATTCTTGAAGAACTGGCCCGAGATGCCCGGCATCAGGCCGACGGGGAGGAACACCGCGACGATCGACATGGTGGTGGCGAGCACCGCGATGCCGATCTCGTCGGCCGCGTCGATCGATGCCTGATAGGCCGATTTGCCCATGCGCATGTGCCGGACGATGTTCTCGATCTCCACGATCGCGTCGTCGACCAGCACGCCCGCCACCAGCGAAAGCGCCAGCAGGGTCATCTGGTTCAGCGTGAAGCCCAGCAGGTCCATGAACCAGAAGGCCGGGATCGACGAGAGCGGGATGGCGAGCGCTGAGATGACGGTGGCGCGCCAGTCGCGCAGGAAGATCAGCACCACGATGACGGCGAGCACGGCGCCCTCGATCATCGCTTCCATCGCCGAATCATATTGCTGCTCGGCGTATTTGCTCCAATTGGCCAGCAGCTCGAAATGAACCTTGTCGTTGTTCTTCTCGAGCTGCTTCAGCTTCTTCTGGGCCTCGTGATAGATCGTCACGTCCGAGGCGCCCTTGGCGCGCTGGATGTCGAACGAGATCACGGCATGGCCGTTGAACCGGGCCGCGCTGCGCAGCTCGGCATAGCTGTCGGTCACGCTGGCGATATCGGCGAGGCGTACGGTGCGGCCGCCGCCGAGCGCGATCTGGGTCTGGCCCAGCGAATAGGCGTCCTTGGCGTTGCCGAGCACGCGGACCGACTGCTCATAGCCGGAAATCTCGGCGCGCCCGCCCGCCGCGTTCATGTTCACCTGGCGCAGCTGCTGGTTCACCTGGCTGGCGGTGAGGCCATAGGACTGGAGCCTGGCCGGATCGAGCTGGACGCGGATCTCGCGGTTGACGCCGCCATTGCGGTTCACCGCCGACATGCCCTCGATCGAGAGCAGGCTCTTGGCGACCGTATTGTCGATGTACCAGCTCAGCTGCTCGACCGTCATGTCGGGCGCGATCGCGGTGAAGCTGGCGATGTCGTTGTCGCTGGCCGAATCGACGCGGCCGATCTGCGGCTCCAGGATGCCGTCGGGCAAGTTGCCGCGAACCTGCTGGATCGCGCTGCGTACATCCTCCACCGCGCGATCGATCGGCGTGCCGATCGCCAGCTGTACGACGGTCTGCGAATTGCCCTCGGTCACCGTCGAGTTGATCTCGTCGATGCCCTGCAGGCTGCGCACGGCGCTTTCCACCTGCTGGGTGATCTGCGTCTCGAGCTCGCTCGGCGCGGCGCCCGGCTGGCTGATCGAGATCCAGACGATCGGGAAGTCGATGTCCGGATTGTTGTTCACGTCCATCCGGTTGAAGCTGACGAGGCCAGCCACCGTGAGGAACAGGAAGAGGACGATCGGCGGAACCGGGTTCCGGATCGCCCAGGCGGAGATGTTCCGGAAGCTCATGACCTACGTCCCTTACTGCTTCTTGAGGAGCTGGGGGATGACCTTCTGCCCCGGATTCAGGAACGCGCCCGCCGTGAGCACCACGCGCTCGCTGCCGGCCAGGCCCTGGGCGATCGAGACGCCCGCATCGGTCACCTCGCCGGTGACGACCGGCGTGCGGACGGCCTGATCCTTGGCATCGAGCGTATAGACGTAATTGCCCTGCGCGTCGGTCTGGATCGCGGACTGGGGCAGGATCACCGCATCCTTCGCGCCGGTGATGATCTGCGTGCTGGCGAATCCGCCCGGGCGCAGCGCCGGATCATAGCTGAGCTGGATGCGGGCGATGCCCTGGCGGGTGCTCGGGTCGATCACCGGCGAGACCTGCCACACCGTGCCGCTGAACACCTGGGTGCTGCCGGTCGGCGTGACCTGCGCGGTCGAGCCGACATGGGTGCGCAGGAGATCCGCCTCGGCAAGCTGCGCGCGCAGCTCCATCTGGCCGCCCATCGCCATGCGGAAGAGCACGCCCGAGCCGCCGCTGACGATCTGGCCCGGCTCGACCTGGCGCGTGAGCACCAGGCCGGCTTCCGGCGCGCGGATGTCGAGCCGGTGGTTGCGCGCCTGGGTCTCGGCGAGCTGGGCGCGGGAGACGCGGACGCGGGCGGAGGCCTGGTCGCGCGCGGCGGTCAGCCGGTCGATATCGGCCTTGGAGACGAAGCCGTTCGAGACGAGGCCCTTCGCGCGATCGAGGTTCGCCTGGGCAAGCTTGGCATCGGCTTCCGAGACGCGCACGGAGGCGGCGAGCGAATCGGCGGTCTGCACCTGGACCGAGCGATCGACGGTGGCGAGGACCTGGCCCTTGGCGACCCAGGTGCCCGGCTCGACGAGCACGCGCGTGACGAGGCCGCCTTCGCCGACCACGCCCACCGGCATCTCGCGCTTGGCGGCGAGGCTGCCGGTGCCGCTGATCACCGTCTGGACCGACTGGCGGCCGGGAATGGCGATGGTGACGGTGGGGATCTGGGACTGGTTGGCCTGTTGCGCACCGCCCTTGCCCGCGGCCGCCTTGGTGGCGGCGCCGTCCTGCTTGCCCATCATGAAATAGGCGGCGATGCCGATCACCACCACCAGGGCCAGCGTGATCCACAGCCAGCGCCGCGACTTCGGCGCTTCCTCGCCACTATATTCCAGCCGCTCCCGTCGTCCGAACATCCCTGCCTCGTAATTAATGTGCGACATTCCGATCCGGCCGAATGGCCGCTGCCCCCCAATGAGATCGCACTGTATTAGATGAATAAGGCACCGGCCACAAGAGCCGTTTCGCTTGGCGCGGGCAAATGCCCGTTTCGGTCTTTTTTCGCAAGTATCCGGAATGTTTCCCGAACCATTTCCGACAAGAAACGGTTGCATTGGCGGCGTTACGGCGCGACGTTCGCGCGCGGTCCGGGGGAGACGGACCGAATCGAGGAGGGATTCAATGCCTCATGGGATTATTGGGTGGCTGCTCATCGGCCTCGTTGCCGGAGCGCTTGGCAAGCTGATCATGCCGGGCAAGGACCCCGGCGGCGTGATCGTCACGATCCTGATCGGTATCGCCGGCGCGCTGCTGGCTTTTTACCTGACGCCGATGCTCGGCCTCGACGTGCGCGACAGCACCTGGCAGGCCTATGCCGCGGCGACTGCCGGCTCGGTGGTGCTGCTGGCGCTGTACCGGCTGGTGATGGTCCGCCGGGTCTGAGGGCCTTTTTCCGTTCAGCTTCCATTTGTCCCGCGTGCGGCAAGCCGGGCGCGGGACAAATCGTTTTTGGAGCGTATCGAATGATTCGGACTGTTCTTGCCACTTCCGCCGCGCTGCTCACGGCTGCGGCGCTGCCGGCTGCCGCGCAGCAGGAAATGCGCCCCGTGCTGCTCGACGGCACGGTGCTCGACGTGAGCGCCACCGGGATCAGCACCAGGGTGCCCGATCTGGCGGTGATCCAGGCGGGTGTCGTCACCCAGGCGGCGACCGCTGCCGAGGCGATGCAGCAGAACAGCGCGCAGATGACCAGGGTGCTGGCCGCGCTGCGCAAGGCCGGCGTCGCCGAGCGCGACATCCAGACCGCGACGATCGGCCTCGCGCCGCAATATCGCTATGCGCAGAACGAGCCGCCGGTGATCACCGGCTACCAGGCCTCGAACCAGGTCTCGGTCCGCTTCCGCGACGTGGCCAGGAGCGGCACGATCCTCGACACGCTGGTGCGCGAGGGCGCCAACAACATCTCGGGTCCCGAGCTGACGGTCGACAAGCCCGAGGGCGCGCTCGACGAGGCGCGGGTGGACGCAGTGACGAAGGCGCGGGCGCGGGCCGAGCTCTATGCCCGGGCGGCGGGGCTCAAGGTCGACCGCATCCTGGCGATCTCGGAGGGCGGGGCGCTGCCCAATCCGCCGATGCCCGTGATGATGATGCGCGCCGCCGCGGCGCCGATGGCGGACAAGACCGAAGTGGCGGCGGGCGAGCGCGAGCTCAACGTCACCGTCACCGTGCGCTTCCTGCTCAAGTAACCGGACATGAAAAGGGGCCGTCCCTCGCGGGGCGGCCCCTTTTGCCTGCGGTCGCCGGAGTTCAGCGTAGCGAGCCGCGGCGGACCAGGTTGACCAGCGCGAGCAGGACGATCGCGCCGACCAGCGACACCAGGAACGTCGTCGGCGTGATGGCGCCGTTGATGCCGCCGCCGCCGAACAGCCAGCCGCCGATAAAGGCGCCGACGATCCCGACGATCACGTTCAGAAAGATGCCCTGCTGGGCATCGGTCCGCATCACGATGCTGGCGAGCCAGCCGACGACGCCGCCGATGACCAGCCAAACGATAAGACCCACCATAAGTCCCTCCGTTGTTTCGGCCCGATGATCGGGCGACGAAACAAAAATGAGTGGACGGTCATGTTGGTTCCGTACCGAAATTTTCGGCCGGTCCGGAACTTTTCCGCGAGCCCCGGAAAGAAAACGGCCCGTCCCGGCAAGCCGGGAACGGGCCGATATTGCGCCTTGAGGGAGGTGCTCAGTATTTCTGCTGGCGCTCGTAGAGCGAGCGATAGTGCTGGATGCGGGTCACCCGCAGGCCGGGCATGCCCGAGCGGTCGATCGCGCGCTGCCAGCCCGCGAATTCCTCGACGGTGAGGCCATAGCGTTCGCAAACCTCGTCGACGCTGAGCAGGCCGCCGTTCACGGCCGCCACCACCTCTGCCTTGCGGCGCACGACCCAGCGGGTCGTCTCGGGCGGGGGAAGCGTCTCGAGCGTAAGCGGCTCGCCGAGCGGGCCAATCACTTTCGCCGGACGGATCTTTTGATTCTCAATCATCTACTCGCCTTTCGGGGCGGGGGGCCCCCGCTACGCAAACTCTACGAACGACCGATATTCGCTGCTTTTGAACATCGGCTAAATCGCCTCGGTAAATTCGATCTTCATTCTTCCTGCCGCCGGGCGAGCGCACGCGCCGCAAGGCGGTGAAACGCCCCGTGCGCGGGTGCGAGCAGCTGCTCGACCGGCGCGATCAGCGCCAGCCGGGCCTGCGCGCGTGCCGTGGGGCTCGCCGCCTGGCGCGCCGCCACGCCGACCAGCAATACCGCCAGTTCGGTCGGCATGGCCGTAATGGCCACATCGCGTTCCAGTCTGGCGAAACTCAGGTCCACGCTCTCTTACCCATCCGACAGGTCGATTTCGGATGAGGCGTTCTAGCCCAAAGTCTTGAAGGGTCCGTAAAGCAGGTGAAAACGCGCGCTTAACCAGCGTTACCGGAATCCCACCGGGGTGGCGCGCCGCCCCGCGAACGCCTAAATGCGCGCGATCATGATCGCAGGAGACTTCCAGCTCGAAGCGCCGCTCAAGGCCAGGCGCATCGTCGTCGCCATGTCCGGCGGCGTCGATTCCTCCGTCGTCGCCGCGCTCGCCGCGGCCACCGGCGCCGAGACGATCGGCGTGACGCTCCAGCTCTACGACCATGGCGAGGCGGTGGGCCGCGCCGGCTCCTGCTGCGCCGGCCGCGACATCCGCGACGCGCGGGCGGTGTGCGATCGGCTGGGGATCGCGCACTATGTCTTCGACCACGCCTCGCGCTTCAAGACCGACGTGATCGACGATTTCGCCGACGAATATCTTGCCGGCCGCACCCCGATTCCCTGCGTGAAGTGCAATATGGGGCCCAAGTTCACCGATCTGTTCGCGCTCGCCCGCGACCTTGGCGCCGATTGCCTCGCCACCGGCCATTATGTCCGCCGCGTCATGGGGCCGCAGGGCGCCGAGCTGCACCGCGCGCACGATCCGGCGCGCGACCAGAGCTATTTCCTGTTCGCGACCACGGCGGCGCAGCTCGATTTCCTGCGCTTTCCGCTGGGCGGCATGCCCAAGCCGCAGGTGCGCGAACTCGCCGCCGAACTGGGCCTGGGCGTCGCCGCCAAGCCCGACAGCCAGGACATCTGCTTCGTTCCCGATGGCGACTATGCCAGCCTGGTGAAGAAGCTGCGTCCGGAGGCGGAGGCGGGCGGCGATATCGTCGACGAAGCCGGCAAGCTGCTGGGGCGGCACCGGGGGCTGATCCATTTCACCGTCGGCCAGCGCCGCGGGCTCGAGATCGGCGGCGCGCCCGAACCCTATTATGTCCTGCGCCTCGATCCCGAGACCCGTCAGGTCGTCGTCGGCCCCAAGCGGGCGCTGGCGGTGCGCGCGGCGCGGATCGAGGGGATCAACTGGCTGGGCGGCGATCATGCCGGGCCGCTCACCGCCAAGGTGCGCAGCCTCGCCAAGCCGGTGCCGGCACGGCTGGAGGGCGGCCGAGTCGTGTTCGAGGCCCCCGAATATGGCGTCGCGCCCGGCCAGGCCGCCGTGCTCTACGCGGGCGATCGCGTGCTGGGCGGCGGCTGGATCGCCGAGACGGAGCGGGCCGAGCTGCTTCCGGCCTGAGCCGCGCGGCGCCCCGCCCCATTTGAGGCGCATCTCGTTGGAATAATTACCCCTTCTTCGTCATCCCCGCGCAGGCGGGGATTCGGAGTCACGGGCGATACGGCAAGGAAACCCCGGGTCCCCGCCTGCGCGGGGAGGACGGTTGCCGGACAATCCTTCCAAGGGACAGGCCTTCCAGGGGACAGGCGCCAGCCTATTTCAGGAACGCCACGATCGCGTCCGAAGTGGCTTCGGGCTGTTCCTCCATCAGCCAATGGCCCGATGCCGGTATCACCACCTGGGTCACGTTCGCCGCCGCGGCGCGCGCCACCGTCGCCATGGTCGGCCCGAACGACTTCTCCCCGCCGATCGCCAGCACCGGCATGGTCAGCTTGCCGCGGGCGAGCAGCGCCCGGTCGTCGATCGCGTCCTGGTCGAACGCGGCGAACTGGCTGAACCCGGCATGCATTGCGCCCGGCAGCGCGTAGAGCGCGGCATAATGGACGCGCGAAGCCTCGTCGAACCTTGCCGGATCGGCCGAGAATTCGTTCCAGAAGCGATCCAGATAGATGCGCTCGCGCCCGGCGACGAGGCGCTCCATGTCCGGTCCGCCGAAACGGAAATGCCAGAGCAGCGGGTTCTTGAGGATCTCCTCCCAGGGGCCGATGCCGGGGATCGGCGCGTCCATCAGCACGAAATGCGGGACGCGCGCCGGATAGCGGGCGACGAAGGCATAGCCGACCATGTTGCCGATATCGTGCGCCACCACGTCCACCCGGTCGACGCCGAGTGCGGCGAGCACGCCCGCCACATCCTCCGCCTGGGTCTTCTTGTCATAGCCGCCCGCGGGCTTGGCCGAGAGGCCCAGGCCGCGCAGATCGGGGACGATCACCCGGCGGTTGCGCACCAGTCGTGCGGCCAGCGGCTCCCACATGTCGCCGGTCTCGCCATAGCCGTGCAGCAGCAGCACTGCCGGTCCGCTGCCGCCGACGCGGACATGGAGGGTGGTGCCGTTGGTCGCGATTTCCCGCGTGCTGAATTCGGCGGGATAGGGCGCCACCTGCGCCGCCGCCGGCATGGCGCATGCAAGCGCCAGAGCTGCCAAGCCAAATTTCCACATCGCATTTCTCCTCCGCAGAGGGACGATGATTCGCCCGGGCCGCGATGATGACTCCGAAACGATCCGCACGCCAATCCCGCCGGCTGCTCCCCGGCGCCGGCGCTTTGCGCAGACGGGATGTTGTGTGTTATATGGGTGATACACAAGGGAGAAATGCATGTTCCTGGCCGCCGCACTCGTGCTGCTCGTTTCCCAGTCCGCGCCCGCTTCCCCGGATTCCGCGCTGCTCGCCGAAGTGAAGGCCGCCGATGCCGCGCTGTTCGACACGTTCTTCGAGCGTTGCGACCCCGCCCGGCTGACATCGCTGGTGACGCCCGATTTCGAGATGTATCACGACAAGGACGGCGTGGTGGCGACCAGCGGCGCGGCGTTCGTGGCGCTCTATGCCAAGCAATGCGAGGCCCGGAAGGCGCCCGGCGCCTGGCGCAGCCGCCGGGCATTGCTGCCCGCGTCGCTGCGCGTCGACCCGGTGCCGGGCTATGGCGCGATCGAGGAAGGCGACCATTTCTTCTACGAGCGGCACGGCGACGGGCCGGAGAAGCTGGTGGGCCGCGCGCATTTCGTCCAGCTGTGGAAGAAGGCGCCGGACGGCTGGCGGGTAGCGCGGATCCTCAGCTACGCGCATCGGGCGGTGGACTGACGCCGATAGCCTCCATGGCCGTCATCCCAGCCTTGAGCCCCGGGAGGGCGACGAAGGATCAAATACTTGCTTGGGTTCTCACCCTAAAGCGCGAATTCTCCCATGATCACCGTCGCGCATTTGCCGCCCAGGATCACCCGGTCCCCGGCCAGCCCGCAGGCGAGATGGCCGCCGCGCTTCGAGGCCTGGAAGGCGCTGAACGTGTCGCGGCCGAGGCGCTTCGCCCAATAGGGCGCGAGCACCGAATGCGCCGATCCGGTGACCGGATCCTCGTCGATGCCCGCGGCCGGCGCGAAGACGCGGCTGATCACGTCGGTGTCGGTGCCCGGTGCCGTCACGATGTTGAGCGTGTCGCCGATCGCGGCGAGCGCCGGGAAATCGGGGCGCAGCGCCAGTACCGCCTCGGCGCTTTCCAGCACGGTCAGGTCATAGCCGTTGGGATGGCGCAGCGTCTCGGCCAGCCCGACGCCGAGCGCGGCGAGCAGGCCGGGCACCTCGGCGGGCTCGGGCGGATAGGCGGGCAGGGCCATCGCATAGCCGGAGCCGCCGGCGGCTTCGTCGCGGCGCACTTCGAGAATGCCGG
This sequence comes from Sphingomonas sp. 67-41, assembly GCF_001899725.1. Taxonomy (NCBI): domain Bacteria; kingdom Pseudomonadati; phylum Pseudomonadota; class Alphaproteobacteria; order Sphingomonadales; family Sphingomonadaceae; genus Sphingomonas; species Sphingomonas sp. 67-41. The sequence goes on from NZ_MKWJ01000022.1 coordinate 688,574, forward strand.
CCCTGCGGGTGCGGAAGGTGACGCGATCGCGGGCCGGCTCGGCGGAAAGGACGAAATGCCCGCTCGCCAGCGTCGCATGGCCGCAGAGCGCGACTTCGACGGCGGGCGTGAACCAGCGCAGCTCGAAATCGGCCGCGCCGCTGGCATCGGGCAGGAGGAAGGCGGTCTCGGAGAGGTTGTTCTCCTCCGCGATCTGCTGGAGCACCGCATCCGCCAGCCATTCGCGCAGCGGCATGACCGCGGCGGGATTGCCGGTGAAGGGGCGGTCGGCAAAGGCGTCGATCTGGGCGAAAGGCAGGTTCACTCAGCTATCCTTCAGCAAATTGGCTTCGATCATCGGGTTCTCGGGGGCGTCGCAATGGCCTTCGGGATCGACATGGATCAGGATCTCGGTGCCCGGAAAGGCCGCGCCCAGCTCCTTCTCCAGCGCTTCGACCACGTCATGCGCCTGCTGGATCGTCATCGCCGGGTTCATCGATATGTGGAACTGGACGAAGTCGGCGGCGCCGCTGCTGCGGGTGCGCAGGTCGTGCAGGCTCTTGAGCGCGGGGTGGCGCGCGGCGACTTCGACAAAGGCACGGCGCTTCTCCTCCGGCCATTCCTTGTCCATCAGCTGGTCGATCGCCGCCTCGCTGGCGCGCCAGGCGCCGAACAGCAGCCAGAAGGCGATGGCGATGCCGAACACCGGATCGGCGCCGACCATGCCCCAGGCATCGAGCACCAGCGCGACGATCACCGCGCCGTTGAGCAGCAGGTCGGACGTATAATGGATCCGGTCGGCCCCGATGGCGACCGATCCGGTCCGGTTGATGACATGCTGCTGGTAGCGGGTGAGCGCGAGCGTGACGACGATCGCGATCATGCTCACCGCGATGCCCGATTCGGGCGAGGCGGAGACGTCGCCGCCCTGCAGCCGCGTGATCGCGCGCATCAGGATGGCGAGCGCGGAGATCGCGATCACCACCACCTGGAACAGCGCGGCCAGCGCCTCGGCCTTGCCGTGCCCGAAGCGGTGCTCTTCGTCGGCGGGCTGCGAGGCCCAGTGGACGCCGCCCAGCGTGACCAGCGAGGCGAACAGGTCGAGCACCGAATCGGCGAGGCTGGCAAGGACGGCCACCGAGCCCGTCTCGACCGCGGCCCAGGCCTTGAGCGCGCCGAGCAGGATCGCACTGCACACGCTGGCGATGGCGGCGCGGCGGGCGAGGTTGGTCATGGCCGGCCGCTCACGGGTAGAGCAGGCCTTCGGACCAGCCCTGGCCGGCGCGAACGAACAGCCGGCGCTCGTGCAGGCGGTGGGCGCGGTCCTGCCAGAATTCGATCCGGTGCGGCGTGACGCGGTAGCCGCCCCAGTGCGGCGGGCGCGGCACGTCCCGGCCTTCGAAGCGGGCCTTCACTTCCTCGAAGCGGGTCTCGAAGGTCTCGCGCGTATCGAGCGGGCGCGACTGGTCCGAGGCCCAGGCGCCGAGCTGCGAATCGCGGGCGCGGGTGGCGAAATAGGCGTCGCTCTCTGCATCGGTGGCGAAGCCCACCCTGCCTTCGATGCGGATCTGGCGGCGGAGCGACTTCCAGTGAAATAGCAGCGCGACGTTCGCGCCCTCGTCCAGGTCCTGCGCCTTGCGGCTCTCGCGGTTGGTGTAGAAGACGAAGCCTTCGGGGCCATGCCCCTTGAGCAGCACCATCCGGGCCGAGGGCTGGCCGTCCGCGTTCACCGTCGCCAGCACCATCGCATTCGAGTCGTTGGGCTCGCTCTCGCGCGCTTCGCGGTACCAGCTGTCGAACAGTTCGAACGGATCGGTGCTCATGCAGGGGGCTCTAATCGTCCCCCGAACGGGTGTCGAGGAACGACTCCCTTGCTGGCACATTGAATCGGCTTCGCAACGAGGAGGCGAGGATGGCGGCGCGTGCCTATTGGCAGGGACAGATCAGGCTGGCGCTGGTCTCGATCCCGGTCGAGATCTACGCCGCGACCCGATCGGGCGCGCAGATCGCCTTCCACCAGATCCACGCGCCGAGCGGCAAGCGGATCCGCTACGAGAAGGTGGCGCCGGGCGTTGGGCCGGTGGAGCCCGAGGAGATCGTGAAGGGGTTCGAGGTCGCAAAGGGCGAATATGTCCTGCTCGCCCAGGACGAGATCGATGCGGTGAAGCTCGAATCGAAGCGGACGCTCGAGCTCACCCGGTTCGTCGACATGGACGAGATCGACGTGCTCTATTTCGAGCGGCCCTATTTCGTGGTGCCTGCGGACGATCTGGCCGAGGAAGCGTTCATCGTGCTGCGCGAGGCGCTCAGGCGCACCCGCAAGGTGGGGCTGGGTCAGCTGGCGATGCGCGGGCGCGAATATCTGGTGAGCCTGAAGCCGTGCGGGCGCGGCATGGTGCTGGAGACGCTGCGCTATGCCGATGAGGTGAACAAGGCGCAGGGCTATTTCCGCGACATTCCGGACGATGCGCCCGATCCCGAGCTGCTCGGGCTGGCGGAGAGCCTGATCGGGAAGAAAGTGGCGAAGTTCGACCCCAGGACGTTCCACGACCGCTATGTCGATGCGCTCAGGGACCTGATCGAGCGGAAGAAGAAGGCGCACGGTAGGAAGATCGTCGAGGAGAAGGAGGATGCCGGTGCCGGACGCGGCGCGAACGTGGTCGACCTGATGGCGGCGCTTAAGAAATCGCTCGAGAAGCCGGAGGCGAAGCCGCGCCGGGCGGCGAAGAAGGCGCCGGCCAGGAAGCGCGCCTGATGGCCCGGGATCCGCTCGACCGATACAACGCCAGGCGCGACTTCGCGAAGACGGCCGAGCCCGCGGGCAAGCCGGCCCGGGCCGGCGGGCATCGTTTCGTCGTCCAGAAGCACGACGCCACGCGTCTCCACTGGGATTTCCGGCTGGAGATGGACGGGGTGCTCAAGAGCTGGGCGGTGACGCGCGGACCGAGTCTCGATCCCGCCGAGAAGCGCCTCGCGGTGCGCACCGAGGACCATCCGCTCGCCTATGCCGATTTCGAGGGGACGATTCCCGAGGGCGAATATGGCGGCGGCACGGTGATGCTGTGGGACGACGGGACCTGGGCGCCCGTCGACGGAAAGAGCGGGAAGGACCTGGCGAAGGGGCACCTTCACTTCACGCTCGACGGCCAGCGGATGAAGGGCGAATGGCTGCTGATCCGGCTGAAGCCGCGCGGCAGGGAGAAGGCCGAGAACTGGCTGCTCCGCAAGCTCGACGACCGGTTCGCGGGCGCCACCGACGCGCTGGTCGAGACCGGGCTGACCAGCGTGAAGACCGGGCGCACGATGCAGGAGATCGCGGACGGGGCGAAACCGTCGAGCCCGGCGAAGAAGAAGGCGGGCGGCGGGAACCCCAAGTTCCGCAAGCCCCAGCTCGCCACGCTGGTCGACAGCGTGCCCGCGGGCAACCAGTGGCTGCACGAGGTCAAATATGACGGCTATCGCGCCTTGCTCAGTCTCGGCGACAAGGGTCCCAGAATCTACACCCGTACGGGGCTCGACTGGACCGATCGCTTCCCCGGCATCGCCGAAGCGGCCGCCAGCCTCCCGGGCCCGGCGCTGATCGACGGCGAGATCGTCGCGTTCAAGGGCGGCAGGCCCGATTTCTCGACGTTGCAGGAAGTGTTGTCGCGCGGCGGCGGCGAGGGGCTAACGATGTTCGCCTTCGACCTGCTCGAAGCGGACGGCGAGGATCTGGCCAAGCGCCCCCAGCTCGCCCGCAAGGAACGGCTGCGGGCGCTGCTGGAGGGCGCCGATCCGCGCATCCGCTTCTCCGAGCATGTGCTGGGCAGCGGCGAGAAGCTGTTCGAGGCGATGTGCCGCGAAGGCTATGAAGGCGTGGTCTCCAAGCAGGCCGACGCGCCCTATCGCGGCGCGCGGACCAAGGCCTGGCGCAAGACCAAATGCCTTCGCCGCCAGGAATTCGTGATCCTGGGCTGGCTGCCGTCCTCCGCCAGGGGACGCGGCTTCCGCTCGCTGCTGCTCGGAGCGAACGGGCCGGACGGGCTGGCCTATGCCGGCAAGGTCGGCACCGGGTTCGGGATGGCGGCGCTCCGGGATCTGCGCGAACGTCTCGACCGGATCGCGGTGCAGGATCCTGCTGCCGAAGTGCCCCGGGCAGAGGGGCGCGGCGCGCATTGGGTGAAGCCCGAACTGGTCGCCGAGATCGCGTTCGGCGAATTCACTGCCGACAATGTCGTCCGCCACGCCAGCTTCCTCGGCCTGCGCGAGGACAAGCCGGCGAGGCAGGTCGTGGCGGAGAAGCCGGTCGCGGCGCCGGCACCGCTCGAATCGCGCGTGGCGATCAGCAGCCGCGAGCGCGTGATCTTCCCCGGCGACGGCCTGACCAAGGGCGACCTGGCCGATTATTATCTCGCCGTCGCTCCGATCCTGCTGCCCTGGCTCGCCGGCCGGCCGGTCAGCCTAGTCCGCTGCCCCCAGGGCCGGGGGCGGGCCTGTTTCTTCCAGAAGCACGACGCCGGCAGCTTCGGCGAGCATGTCCATCACGTCGACGTGCGCGAGAAGGACGGCTCGATCGAGCCCTATCTCCATGTCGACGATGCCGATGGGATCATGGCCTGCGTCCAGATGGGGACGATCGAATTCCATGGCTGGGGCAGCCTGGTCGCCGATATCGAGAAGCCCGACCGGCTGGTGTTCGACCTCGATCCCGACGAGGGGCTCGACTGGGCCGATGTCAGGAAGGCCGCGGCCGACCTGAAGGAACGCCTCGCCGAGCTGGGGCTGACCAGCTGGCCGATGCTGTCGGGCGGCAAGGGCGTGCATGTGGTGGTGCCGCTGGCGCCGAAGGCAGAATGGCCCGAGGCGAAGAGCTTTTGCGAGCGCTTTGCCCGCGCGCTCGCAGAAGCCGAGCCGGACCGTTTCACCGCCAACCTCAAGAAGGTCCACCGCAAGGGCAGGATCTTCATCGACTATCTGCGCAACCAGCGCGGCAGCACGGCGGTGCTGCCCTATGTCGTCCGCGCCCGCGAAGGCGCGCCGGTGGCCGCGCCGGTCGGCTGGAGCGAGCTGCGCGACATCGACGGCCCCGGACACTTCACCCTTCGCGACCGGGCCGCGCTGATCGAGCGCGCGACCGGGCGGGCGCTCGCGGGCTGGGGGCTGGCGGATCAGACACTGCCCGAAATCTGATCCCGGCCCAGCCAGCCGCGCAGCCGCGTGCGGATCGGCAGGTCCCACCAGGCATGGGCCGCCCAGGCGACCAGCAGCAGGAACGGCACCAGCGCGACGCCGATCGCGACCAACCCGGCCTGCGAAGCGCGGCCGTTCGCGACGAAATTCATCCAGACATAGAGGAAGGGGAAGTGGGTGATGTAGATCGGATAGGAGATGCGTCCGCTCGCCTTGCACAGCCACAGCATGCCGCGCCCAGGCTCGGAATGGCGGCCGGCAACGATGATCGCGGGGAACAGCAGCACCACGCACGCCGCCTCATAGAGTCCGTTGAGCTTCACGCCGCCCACCGCCGGCAGCGTCGGGAAGGCGGTGGCGGCGAGCATGGCCAGCGACAGCGGCAGCCAGCCGATGCGCATGTTCGGCAGGCGCTCGCGCACCCGGTACAGCCACAGGCCGGTGACGAACGGGAAGCACAGGCGCACCGGCGCCATCCAGAAAGTCTCCCAATAGGAGCCCTGGTCGAGCGAGCCCAGCATTCCTGCGCTGACCACCAGCACCGCGCCGCTCAGCAGCGCCAGTGCCGCCAGCGCCGTCGCCGACAGGCGGCGCAGCACCAGGGCATAGGCGAGGTTGCCGATATATTCCTGGAACAGCGTCCAGATGGGTCCGTTCAGCGGATGGGTGTCGGTCCAGCGATTGGGCAGCGACCAGCTGGGCAAGGCGAACAGGCACAGGGCGAAGGCACCGAGCACCGCGCGCAGCGGAACCGCCTGGGCCTGGCCGGCAAAGGGATCGAGCAGATAGCTGGCCAGCCCGAGCAGCGCGCCGAGGATGACGAGCGGGTGCAGCCGGATCAGGCGCAGCGCGAGGAACCCCGTTGTGCGCATTTCCCCCCAGCGATCGTCATAGGCATAGCCGATCACGAATCCCGACAGCGCGAAGAAGAAGTCCACGGCGAGCGGCGCATGGTGGAGCGCCACCCGGGCGCCGTCCCATTTCACGGTGATGCCCTGGATGTGGAAGAGCACCACGATCAGCGCGGCGGTTCCGCGCAGGCCGTCCAGCACTTCGAAATGCGCTTTCCCGGTGGCCGTCCTGTCGGGCGCGTCTGCCCGCGCCGTCGCGATCGCTTCGCCTATCGTCCTGTCAGCGCTGTCGGTCACCCGGTCCCCCTCCTTGGTGCTTTGTCCGGATTGGTGTCCGCTCGCCGGGCAAACTGCAAGGCCGATCGCCGCCCGCGGAAGGCGTCCGTTGTTAGTTGCAAACGATTCTTAATATCACTAATGGCCCGGCAGGGCGCGCGGAACGGCATGCGCGTTGATCTGGAAAGGGGTCGTCGACTTGAACCTGAAGCTTTCCCTCTGGCTGGGCGCGGCGCTGGCCGCGCTGGCCAATCCGGCCTTCGCCCAGACGGAAGATGCCCCGAAACCGGTCGAGGATGGCGAGATCGTCGTCAGCGGCCGCTACACGCTGCCCGACAAGATCGATACCGCGACCGGCCTGGGCCTGACCGTGCGCGAGACGCCGCAATCGGTGAGCATCGTCACCGCGCAGCGCATCCTCGACCAGAATCTGATCAGCATCGCCGACGTGATCCAGAACGGCGTGGGCGTGACCGTGAACGAAGTCGACGACGTGCGGAACAGCTTCTATGCGCGCGGCTTCGAGATTCGGAACACGCAGCTGGACGGCGTGCCCACCAACTGGACGCTGGCCGGCAGCGCGGGCGAGACCAATATCGACGTGTCGATCTTCGAGCGGGTGGAGATCGTGCGCGGCGCGACCGGCCTGCTGAGCGGCGCGGGCGATCCCTCCGCCTCGGTCAATCTGGTCCGCAAACATGCCGATGCGCGCGACTGGGGCGGCTATGTCAACGCCAGCTATGGCAGCTGGAACACCTGGCGCGTCTCGGGGGATGTGGGCGGGGCGATCACCGCCGACGGGCGCGTCCGCGTCCGCGCGGTCGGCCGCTACGAGCAGGGCGATTCCTATATCGACCTCTACCGCAACAAGAAGTTCGTGCTCTACGGCGTGATCGACGCCGATGTGACCGATAATACGCTGCTGCGCATCGGCATCAGCCACCAGGAAGCCAGGCCCGACGGCGCGACCTGGGGCGCACTGCCGACCTTCTACAGCGACGGCAGCCTGACCGACTGGCCGCGCGACAAGACGCCGGCGGCGCCCTGGACGCGCTGGGACACCACCAACCAGAACATCTTCGCCACGATCCGCCACGAATTCAGCGACCGCTGGAGCATCGTCGCCAACTACAACCGCGTGAAGAACGCGCAGCAGACCGAGCTGCTCTATCTGTCGGGCCTGGTCGACAAGGCGACCGGCCGGATCCAGTTCGCCTTCCCCTACAAGGACCAGGGCAACAATATCCAGAACAGCTTCGACGGGCAGATCAAGGGCCTGGTCAATCTGTTCGGGCGCGACCACGAGGTGGTGCTGGGGGCGCTGCGCAGCACGCAGGACCGCGACACCGCGACCTTCGCCGCGCTCGCTTTCCCGCCGGGCACCGATTTCGAGCGGTTCGGCGGCAGCACCTATCCCTATCCCGGCTTCTCGACCACGCCGGCGGTGGGCGAGAAGACCAAGATCACGCAGGAAGGCTATTATGGCGCAGTGCGGCTGAACGTCTCGGACCAGCTGAAGATCATCGGCGGCGGGCGCCTGGCAAGCTGGAACATCACCGGCGTCCAGTTCGGCGTGGCCACCGACTATGGCAACAGCAACGAGTTCATTCCCTATGTCGGCGCGCTGTACGACATCGCGCCGAATCACCGGCTCTATGCGAGCTACACGCGGATCTTCCAGCCGCAGAACGCCCGCGACCGCAACTTCAACCTGCTCGCGCCGCTGAACGGCAAGGCCTATGAGATCGGCCTGAAGAGCGCCTTTTTCGGCGAGGCGCTGCAGACCTCGCTCGCGCTGTTCCGCATCGAGCAGGACAATGTCGCGCAGAACGACATCGTCGTCACGCCGCCCAATGGCGGGCTGCCGCAACAGACCTATGTGGCGGCCCAGGGCGTCACCAGCCAGGGCTTCGAAGTGGAGGTCACCGGCCGGCCGCTGCCCGGCTGGAACGTCAATTTCGGCTATAGCCAGTTCAAGGCCGAGGACCGCAACGACGTGCCCGCCAACACCGATCAGCCGCGCCGGCTGCTCAAGCTGTTCACTACCTATACGGTGGACCGCCTCACTTTCGGCGGCGGCGTCAACTATCGCAGCCAGGCCTATACGCCGAGCACCAACCCGGTGACGCTGGCGCCGTTCGACTTCCGGCAGGACGGCTATGCGCTGGTCAACCTGATGGCGCGCTTCGCGGTGACCGAGCGGCTCCAGCTGCAGGCCAATGTCGAGAACCTGCTCGACAAGACCTATTACAGCCAGGTCGGCTTCTTCAGCCAGTATCGCTACGGCGCGCCGCGCAATTTCACCGTGAGCGCCAATTACCGCTTCTAGGCAATCCGGACGGGAGAGACGAAATGAAGACGCTGTTCCTTGCTGCCATCGCCGTGCTGGCGGCCATCCCCGCGGCGGCGCACGAGGTCTGGATCGAGCGCGACGGCACGGGCCCGGCGCGCATCTATCTGGGCGAGCCGGCCGAGGCGGTGCCCGCCGACGGCGACCCCGAATGGCACCATCTCCAGCAGCCGCAGCTGATCGGCGCCACCGGCACGCTGACGCGCCGCGCCAACCATATCGAGGCGGCGGTTTCCGGCAGCGGCGACCTGCGGGTGCGCGACGATGCGGTGTTCGCCCCCTGGCAGGCCGGCGAGGCGAAGCAGGGCGCGATCTTCTATGCCCGTGCCGGCCGCGCCGAGACCGGCCACAAGCTCGATCTCGAGCTGGTGCCCGTGGCGGCGAACGGCGACACGTTCACGCTGCTCTTCCGCGGCAAGCCGCTCGCCCATGCCAAGCTCGCGATCGTCACGCCGGATCGCTGGCAGAAGCATTTCGCCACCGATGCCCAGGGGCGGATCACCGTGCCCCGGCTCGGCAGGGGCCGCTATCTGGTCGGCGCCTCGCACGTCGAGAATGCGCCGGCGAAGCTGGGCGGGCAGGACGTGGCGAGCGTGATGCACATCTCGACGCTCACTTTCGTGCGCTGAGAGGGGGCAGGGGGTGCGCGCGTCGGGGCGGGGCTCCGCGCGGCGCATCCCATGTTGCCACGCAGCGGGGATTCCCGCACTAGGTCCCCCGGGATAGCTGGGGACGAAGCTTGGCGAGCAGCGCCGCACCTCTGTTCGACGCGCGAAGGATCGCCGATCGATGGATCGCGGACTATTGCGCCTCTGGCACGGCGGACGACATGCTCTGCGCCCATGCCCGCGACGATGCCGCCTGGCGCGCCGCGTTCGAGGAGCTGGCCGGGCTCTCGGGCGACAATCTGGAAGGCGCGCGCGAGCGGGCGCGCCGCCATGCCGAGGACATCGGCACCGGCTTCCGCGTCGCCGGCGAAGGTGAGGAGCGCCCCTGGCCGCTCTCTCCCGTCCCGCTGCTGATCCCCGAGGCCGAATGGCGGGGCATCGCCGCGGGCGTCGTCCAGCGCGCCGAAGTGATGGAGCGCGTGCTCGCCGATCTCTATGGCGAGGCCCGGCTGGTCGCCGACGGGCATGTGCCCGCCGCGCTCGTCACCGGCAGCCCGTTCTTCCTGCGCCCGCTCGCGCGTCTCGTGCCGCCGGGCGGCTGCCACCTCCAGGCAGTGGCGATCGACCTGGGTCGCGGCCCGGACGGCGCATGGCGCGTGCTCGCCGACCATCTGCGCGCGCCGGCCGGCGCCGGCTATGCGCTCGAGAACCGGCTGGCGATGGCGCAGGTGCTGGACGGGCTCCAGCTCCGGCTGAACATCGCCCGGCACGCGCCCTTCTTCGCCGCCTTTCGCGACGGGCTGGCCATGCGCTGCCGGCGCGCCGAGCCGCGCATCGCGCTGCTCACCCCCGGCCGGCTCGACCCGAGCTATGCCGAGCAGGCGCATCTCGCCCGCTATCTCGGCTGGCTGCTGGTCGAGGGCGGCGATCTCGCGGTGCTCGACGACCGGCTCTATGTCCGCACCATCGCCGGGCTGAAGCGCGTCGATGCGCTGTGGCGCCGGCTCGATCCGCGGCTGCTCGATCCGCTGGCGCTCGATAGCCATTCGACCGTCGGCGTGCCCGGGCTGGTCGACGCGATGGCCGCGGGCAATGTCGTGATCGCCAATGCGCCCGGCGCGGGCCTGCTCGAGGCGCCCGCCTTTGCCGCCTTCCTCCCGCAACTTGCCGAGTTGCTGACCGGCGAGGCGCTGAAGCTGCCCGGCATCGCCACCTGGTGGTGCGGCCAGGATGCGGCGCGCGACCATGTCGAGGCGGCGCTCGACACCCTGCTCGTCGCGCCGGCCTTCGGCGTCGCGCCGCTCGGCCTGCCCGAAGGCAGGCCGGTGCTCGGCTCGGCGCTCCAGGGCGAGGCGCGCGCTGCCCTGCGCGCCGACATGGCGCGCCGGCCGCAGGATTATGTCGGCCAGGAAGTCGCCCACCTCTCGACCATGCCGGTGGTGGCGGAGGGCCGGCTCGCCGCGCGCCCCTTCACGCTGCGGGTGTTCGCGGCGCGTGGAGCGGACGGCGCCTGGACGGTGCTCCCCGGCGGATTCGCGCGGATCGGGGAACATGCCGATGCCCGTGCCGCGGTGATGGGCGAGGGCATGTGGTCGGCGGACGTCTGCGTCCATGGCGCGGATCCGGTCGAGCCGGTCTCGCTGCTGCCCGCGGGCGATTCCACCCGGCTGCGGCGCAACCCGGGCACGCTGCCCAGCCGCGTCGCCGACAACATGTTCTGGCTCGGCCGCTATCTGGAACGCGGCGAGGCGCAGCTGGGCGTGATCCGGGTGCTGCTCGGCAATTCGATCAGCGCGGACACCGGCGCCGCACTTGCGGCAGACACCGTGCGCCGGCTCGCCGACATCCTGGTCGCCGGCAATGCCGCGCCGGCGCCCAAGGCGCTCCGCCGCGCCGACCTGACCGAGCTTGCCCGCGCCGCGCTCGAGGATGGCGAGGGATGGTACAGCGTCGCCGCGATCAACGCGCAGGCACGCATGATCGGCGGCGTCTCGCGCGACCGGCTGGCGGCGGACATGGTGCGGCTGCTCGACGCGCCCTTTCCGGCGCGCACCGATGCCTGGCGGTTCCACGACATGGGCCGGCGGATCGAGCGGGCGCTGGCGACGCTCCGCTTCCTGCGGGCGTTCGGCCGGGCGGGCGCGACCGGCGACGATCTCGGCACGCTCCTCGATCTGGCGGACAGCCAGATCAGCTATCGCCAGCGCTATCTGACCGGCATCGCCCGCGTGCCGGTGCTGGACCTGGTCGCGCTCGATCCGGGCAACCCGCGCGGCATCGCCCATCAGGTGGCGGCGATCTCGGGCCATCTGGACGCGCTGCCGGTGCTCTCCGACGACGGGCTGGCCGAGCCGCAGCAGGAGCAGGCGCGCGAACTGGCGGCGATCCTGGTGACCGCCCATGCCACGCGGATCGACGATGCGATGCTCGCGGGGCTGGAGCTGCGCCTCGCCCATCTCTCCGATGCAGTCGCGCGGCGCTATTTCCTGCAGGGGGCGGAGCCGCTGCGCGCGGCCGGGCTGGTCCTAGCCTGATGCTCTATCGCATCCGCCATGTGACGCGGTTCGACTATGCCCAGCCGGCGGCGTTCGCGCGCTGCAACCTGCGATTGAAGCCGATCCTGTGGTCCGGCCAGCACGTGCTCGACCATGCCCTGTCGGTCGAGCCGGGCGGGCGCATCTTCCCGGCGCGGGCCGAGGCGGGGCTCGCCAATGTCGTGCGGCTGGTGCTCGAGGCGCCCACCAACAGGCTGACGATCGAGAGCAGCGCGCGCATCCGGGTCGACCGGCCGATCCCGGTGCCGTCGCCGGGCGACCGCACGCTCGCCGATATCGCCGGGCTGGCGCGGGCCAGTCGCGACGTTTCGCCGGCGGGCCCGGCCGCCTATCTCTTCCCCTCGCCGCAGATCCCGCTCGACGCGGCGATCGCGGAATGGTGCGCACCCGATCTGGCGCCCGATCGCGGCGTGCTCGATGCCGCCCATGCGCTTGCCGTGCGGATCCAGCGCAGTTTCGACTTCGATCCCAGCGCCACGCTGGTCGACACGCCGCCGCGCGCCGCCTTCGACAAGCGGCGGGGCGTCTGCCAGGATTTCGCGCAGATCATGATCTCTGGCCTGCGTGCCGCCGGCCTGCCCGCCGCCTATGTCTCCGGATATCTCCGCACCCTGCCGCCGCCCGGCCGGCCGCGGCTGGTGGGCGCGGATGCGACGCATGCCTGGGTGCTGGTCTGGGCCGGGCCCGAGCTGGGCTGGGTCGGCGTCGATCCCACCAACGGCATCTGGATGGCCGAGGACCATGTCGTGGTCGCGATCGGCCGCGACTATGCCGAGATCGCGCCGATCGACGGCATCGTCCTGGGATCGGGCGCGCAGGACATGCACGTCTCGGTCGATGTCGAGCCGCTGGAGGAGACGGCGGCATAGCCTGTATTCCGGGAGGGGAGTTTGTTCCCCGGCCCTTGCGTTAGCGGGCGGACACGCCGAAATACGGCGCGTTCGAAGGGGTTTTGATGGCAGCTGATCCGTATTCCGTCCTGAACGTGGCGCGTGGCGCGAGCGAGGCCGATATCAAGAAGGCCTATCGCAAGCTCGCCAAGGAGCTGCATCCGGACCGCAACAAGGACAATCCCAAGGCGGCGGAGAAGTTCAGCCAGGTCACCCAGGCCTATGACCTGCTGACCGACAAGGACAAGCGCGCCCGCTTCGATCGCGGCGAGATCGATGGCGACGGCAATCCCGTTAATCCGTTCGGCGGCTTCGGCTCGGGCATGGGCAGCGGCGGCCAGGGCGGCTTCCGCGCGGATTTCGGCGGCGGCGGCGAGGCGGGCGGCTTCGGCGATATCTTCGAGGGGCTGTTCGGCGGGATGGGGGCGCGGCGTGGCGGCGGCGGCTTCTCCGGGGGCTTTGGCGATTTCGGCCGCCGCGCCGCGCCCAAGGGCGCGAACATCGCCTATCGCCTGGCGGTGAGCTTCGAGGATGCGGCCAGGCTGGCGGCACAGCGCATCACGCTGCGCGACGGCAAGACGATCGACCTGAAGCTTCCCGCCGGGCTCGAATCCGGCACCCAGATGCGCCTTGCCGGCAAGGGCGAGGAAGGGCCGGGCGGTGCGGGCGACGCGATCGTGACGATCGAGATCCAGCCGCACCGCTTCTTCCAGCGCGACGGCGACGATATCCGGCTCGACCTGCCGGTGACCCTGTCCGAGGCCGTGCTCGGCGCCGAGGTGCGCGTGCCGACGCCCGATGGCGCGGTGATGCTCAAGGTGCCCAAGGGCTCCTCCTCGGGCAAGACGCTGCGCCTCAAGGGCCGCGGCTTCCACAAGAAGGCCGCAGGGTCCGCTGGCGGGCGGGGCGACCTGCTCGTCACGCTGATGGTCGAGCTGCCGGTGGACGACGATGCGCTGATCGAGTTTGCCAGGGGCTGGCACGACAAGGGGAACCCGCGTGGCCGCATGGGCGTCTAACACCTTGTGACAACAGGGGAAGATTCGGGTGACGCGAAAGCGGGGCCGGGGCTTGGATCCCGCATCCTCGCCTTGCTCGCCCGCATCGGACTGGGCCCCCGATTCTGGCATGTGGTCAAGCGGGTGCTGGTCGGCACGTTCCAGGACGGATTCACCTATGCCGGCAACCTGGCCTATCTCAGCCTGGTCACGCTCTTCCCCTTCTTCATCGTCGCCGCCGCGATCGCGCAGCTGATCGGCCGCAGCTCCGAGGGCATCCACACGCTCGATGCGTTCCTGCGCACCGTGCCGCCCGATGTGGCCGAGCTGCTGCGCAAGCCGGTGTCCGACGTGCTGATGGCGCGGACCGGCAACCTGCTCTGGTTCGGCGCGATCGTCGGCCTGTGGACCGTGGCCGGCTTCATCGAGACCATCCGCGGCATCTTGCGCCAGGCCTATGGCGTCCGCTCGGGCACGCCCTTCTGGCAATATCGGCTGGGGGCGATCGGGATGATCATCGCCTCGGTGATCATCACCATGGCGGCGTTCAGCTTCCAGGTGATCCTGACCGCCGTCGAGCAGTTCCTCTACACCATCTTCCCCTGGGCATCCGAGGCGCAGCGCATCGTCTCGCTGAGCAAGATCGCGCCCGCCATCGCGCTGTTCGGTGCGCTCTACATCCTGTTCTACTCGCTCACCCCCGGCCGCTACCGGAAGAGCAGATGCCCCAAATGGCCGGGCGCGCTGTTCACCGCGGCCTGGTGGCTGCTGGTCACTGCCCTGCTGCCGAAGATCCTCGGCACGCTCGGCAATTACGACCTCACCTATGGCAGCCTGGCCGGCGTGATGATCGCGCTGATCTTCTTCTTTCTCGTCGGACTGGGGCTCGTCGTCGGCGCGGAGTTGAACGCGGCTCTGGCGGAAACGCCCGAGAACGGTCTAGAGGAACCCAGAGAAAGGGAGAATACGCCGTCGTGACCGGATTGATGCAGGGCAAGCGCGGGCTGATCATGGGCCTCGCCAATGACAAGAGCCTCGCCTGGGGCATCGCGAAGAAGCTCAGCGAACAGGGTGCCGAGCTGGCGTTCAGCTATCAGGGCGATGCGCTGCTGAAGCGCGTGAAGCCGCTGGCCGAGCAGCTGGGCTCGGATACGCTGATCGATTGCGACGTGTCGGACATGGACGCGCTCGACACGGCGTTCGCCACGCTCAAAGCGAAATGGCCGACGATCGACTTCGTCGTCCACGCGATCGGCTTCTCGGACAAGTCGCAGCTGCGCGGGAAGTTCTACGACACCACGCTCGACAATTTCCTGATGACGATGAACATCTCGGCCTATTCGCTGGTCGCGGTGGCCAAGCGCGCGCGCGAGATGATGCCGGACGGCGGCTCGATCCTCACGCTCACCTATTACGGTGCTGAGAAGGTGATCCCGCACTATAACGTGATGGGCGTCGCCAAGGCCGCGCTGGAGACCAGCGTGAAATATCTCGCGGTCGACATGGGGCCGG
The DNA here is from genome assembly GCF_001899725.1 of Sphingomonas sp. 67-41. Lineage (NCBI taxonomy): Bacteria > Pseudomonadati > Pseudomonadota > Alphaproteobacteria > Sphingomonadales > Sphingomonadaceae > Sphingomonas > Sphingomonas sp. 67-41. The sequence continues at coordinate 703,762 of NZ_MKWJ01000022.1, forward strand.
AGAATATCCGCGTGAACGCGATCTCGGCCGGCCCGATCCAGACCCTCGCTGCGCGCGGGATCGGCGACTTCAACTATATCCTGAAGTGGAACGAGCTGAACTCGCCGCTCCGCCGCACCGTGACGATCGAGGATGTCGGCGGCGCCGGGCTCTACATGCTCTCGGACCTGGCGGCCGGCGTCACCGGCGAGATCCACCATGTCGATGCGGGCTATAACGTGATCGGCATGAAGGCCGAGGACGCACCGGACATCGCGCTTTCGTGAGCATCGCCATTCGCCCTGCGACGGGCGGGGACGTCGCCGCGATCGACGCCCTGCTCCGCCGGGCCTTTCCGGCGGAGGACGAGGCCAGGCTGGTCCAGCGGCTGTGCATCGACGGCGACATGGTGCTGACCCTGGTGGCGGACGACGAGGAGACCGGCGCGCTGGCCGGCATGATCGCGTTCAGCCGGATGGACGTTGCCATCGCCGGCAAGCCGATCGCGGCGGTGGCGCTCGCGCCGCTGGCCGTCGGGGCGGCCTGGCGCAGGCAGGGCGTGGGCGAGGCGCTGGTGCAGGCCGGGATCGCCCAGCTTGCCGATGCGGGCGCGATGCTCGCCTTCGTGCTCGGCGATCCGGCATATTATGGCCGATTCGGCTTCGCGGCGGAATGGGCGCGCGGATTTGCCTCGCCCTATGCCGGCGACTATCTGATGGCGCTGCCGCTGCAGGGCGGCGCCATGCCGTGCGGGGTGCGCGGCGCCGCGACGCACGCACCGGCGTTCGCACAGCTGGGCGGGGAATAGTGAGCTTCAACACCTTCGGACGCGTCTTCCGCTTCACCACCTGGGGCGAGAGCCACGGCCCGGCGCTGGGCGCGGTCGTGGACGGCTGCCCGCCGGGGCTGGCCCTGTCCGAGGGTGATATCCAGCCTTTCCTCGACAAGCGCCGCCCCGGCCAGTCGCGCTTCACCACCCAGCGCCAGGAGCCGGACCAGGCCCGCATCCTCTCGGGCGTGTTCGAGGGGCGCACGACCGGCACGCCGATCGCGCTCCACATCGACAATGTCGACCAGCGCTCCAAGGACTATTCGGAAGTCGCCAAGGCCTATCGCCCCGGCCATGCCGATTATGCCTATGACGCCAAATACGGCTTTCGCGACTATCGCGGCGGCGGGCGCAGCTCGGCGCGCGAGACGGCGGCCCGGGTGGCGGCGGGCGCGGTGGCGCGGCTGGTGATTCCCGAAGTCACGATCCTCGCCTGGGTCGAGGCGATCGGCGGCGACGCGATCGACCCCGCCAATTTCGATGCGGCCGAGATCGGCAACAACCCGTTCTTCTGCCCCGACGCCGAAGCCGCCAAGCGCTGGGAGGCGCTGGTCGACGGCGCGCGCAAGGCAGGCTCCTCGCTCGGCGCGGTGATCGCCTGCGAGGCGAGCGGCGTGCCCGCCGGCTGGGGGGCGCCGCTCTACGCCAAGCTCGACAGCGAGCTGGCCGCCGCCTGCATGTCGATCAACGCCGTGAAGGGCGTCGAGATCGGCGACGGCTTCGCGGCCGCCGCGCTCACCGGCGAACGGAATGCCGATGCGATGCGCCCGGGCAATGACGGCAGGCCCGTCTTCCTCGCCAACCATGCAGGCGGCATCGCGGGCGGCATCTCGACCGGCCAGCCGGTGCGCGTGCGCGTGGCGTTCAAGCCGACCAGCTCGATCCTGACGCCGGTCGAGACCGTGACGCGCGAAGGCGAGGCGACCGAGATCATGACCAAGGGGCGCCACGATCCCTGTGTCGGCATCCGCGGCGTGCCGGTGGTCGAGGCGATGGTCGCACTCGTCCTCGCGGACCAGAAGCTGCTCCACCGCGCGCAGACGGGCTGAGCGCTCCGCAGCCCGGGGCGGGGCGCGATCCTCCCCTCCCGGCAATCCTCGCGTCTTCGGCCCGTCCCTCGTCCGGCTCGGCTCGCTGCCCAGCCGTGCGCGGGCCGGGGCTGGCCGTAACATCGGGAAACAATCCGGACATGCGCGGCGGCTCGAAGGGTCTTCGGCAAAAACCGAAGGAGGATTGCCCCGTTATGTTGCTCAAGACCCTGATCGGCGCCGCGGCGCTGCTGGCTGCCCCCGCGGCCTTCGCCCAGACCACTTCCCCCACCGATCCGTCCGCGACCTCGCCGACGGAGCACCCCGCTCCTGCGCCGGCACCCGATCCGAGCGCCAATCCCCCGGCGCCCGCGCCGGATGCCGCCACGGCCACGCCCGCGCCCGATCCGGCTTCCCCCAGCCAGGATCCGGCGATGTCCGAAGATTCGGACAAGCGCGGCAAGAAGGACAAGAAGAAGCCCCATTAAGGGCTCCTGACGCAGGGGATGCGCTACCCGCTCTGGCCGGACGGGTAGCGCATTGCCTCGGCGGTCCGCGCGTCGATCGCGGGCCCGGCCGGATCAGTCCGCGAAGGGATCGCGGACCAGGATGGTGTCCTCGCGCTCGGGGCTGGTCGAGACCAGGGCCACCGGGCAGCGGATCAGCTCCTCCACGCGGCGGATATATTTGATCGCGGCCGCCGGCAGTTCGGCCCAGCTGCGCGCGCCCGCGGTGGTTTCCTGCCAGCCCGGCATCGTCTCCCACACCGGCTCGACCGCGGCCTGATCGGCGGCGTTCGAGGGATAATAGTCGATCGCCTCGCCGCGCAGCCGATAGCCGACACAGACCTTGATCTCGTCGAAGCCGTCGAGCACGTCGAGCTTGGTCAGCGCGATGCCGGTGATGCCGGAGACGGCGGCCGACTGGCGCAGCAGCACCGCGTCGAGCCAGCCGCAGCGGCGCTTGCGTCCGGTGACGGTGCCGAACTCGCGGCCGCGCGTGCCCAGCCGCTCGCCCACGTCATTGTCCTGCTCGGCGGGGAAGGGGCCCGAGCCGACGCGGGTGGTATAGGCCTTGGCGATCCCCAGCACGAAGCCGACCGCGCCCGGGCCCATGCCCGAGCCCGAAGCGGCGGTGCCCGCCACCGTGTTCGACGACGTGACGAACGGATAGGTGCCGTGATCGATGTCGAGCAGCACGCCCTGCGCGCCTTCGAACAGGATGCGGCGGCCGCGCTCGCGGGCGGCATTGAGCGCGCGCCATACCGGCTGGGCAAAGGGCAGGACGAAGCCGGCGATCTCGCGCAACTGCTCGACCAGCGCCGCGCGGTCGATCGGCGGCTCGCCGAAGCCGGCGCGGAGTGCGTCGTGATGCGCGGTCAGGCGATCGAGCTGGGGGCCGAGATCGTCGAGATGGGCGAGGTCGCAGACGCGGATGGCGCGGCGGCCGACCTTGTCCTCATAGGCGGGACCGATGCCGCGCCGGGTGGTGCCGATCTTGCCCGCGCCGCTCGCATCCTCGCGCAGCCCGTCCAGGTCGCGGTGGAAGGGCAGGATCAGCGGGCAATTGTCGGCGACCATCAGCGTGTCCGGCGTCACGTCCACGCCCTGGGCGCGGATCCGCTCCACTTCGTCGCGCAGCGCCCAGGGATCGAGCACCACGCCGTTGCCGATCACCGAAGGGGTGCCGCGCACGATGCCCGAGGGGAGCAGCGAGAGCTTGTAGACATTCTCGCCGACCACCAGCGTGTGGCCGGCATTGTGGCCGCCCTGGAAGCGCACGACCATGTCGGCGCGCTCGGCGAGCCAGTCGACGATCTTGCCCTTGCCTTCGTCGCCCCATTGGGCGCCGATAACCGCTACATTTGCCATGGATACACGTCTCCGCCTGCCGGGGCGGGCCCGAAGCCGCCCTTCGACAGGACTCGGCGGCTGGGCGGTACGGAGGCCGGGGCGCGGGGCGCCGGAGCCGCGGCGCGCATGGCCCGCGCCGGCGATTCGGTCAAGACCCTATGCGTCCAGCGCGGCGCGAACGGCGGTGGCGAGGCGATCGAGATCGAAGGGCTTGGCGAGGATCGTCTCGCCCGCCACGCGCGCCGTTTCCGGGGCATAGCCGCTGGTCAGCAGCACCCGGAGCCCGGGCAGCTTCGTGCGGGCGCGGGCGGCCAGCTCATGGCCGGTCAGCTCGGGCATCACCACGTCGCTGAACAGCAGCGAGACGTGCGGCACCCGGTCGATCAGCCGCAGCGCCTCGGGGCCGTCGCGCGCGCCGAGCACCTGATAGCCGAGCTCGCGCAGCGCCTCGATCGAATAGTTGCGCACCCGTTCCTCGTCCTCGACGACGAGCACCACTTCACCGGGCCGCCCGCCGGCGGGCACCGACGCGGACCGCTCGGACCGCGCCGCCGGTGCTTCGCCCTGGTGGACGGGCAGATAGAGATGCACGGTGGTGCCCCGGCCCGGCGCGGTCTCGATCCGCACCGCGCCACCCGACTGGCGGACGAAGCCGAACACCTGGCTGAGCCCGAGGCCGGTACCCTTGCCGACGCCCTTGGTGGTGAAGAAGGGGTCAAAGGCGCGCGCGGCGACTTCGGGCGTCATGCCGGTGCCGCTGTCGGCCACGGCGATCTCGACATAGCTGCCCGGCTGCAGCTCCAGCCCCGCCGCCTCGGCCGCGTCGAACCGCGCATTGGCGGTGGTGAGCACCAGCCTGCCGCCGCCCGGCATCGCGTCGCGCGCATTGACCGAGAGATTGAGGATCACATTCTCGAGCTGGTTGGGATCGGCCAGCAGCGGCGCGATGCCGGGGGGTAGCACGGTCTCCACCGTCACGTCGTCGCCCAGGGTGCGGACGAGCAGTTCGATCATGCTCTCCACCATCGCATTGGTGTCGATCGCCACCGGAGCGAGCGGCTGCTGGCGCGAAAAGGCGAGCAGCCGCTGGGTGAGGCCGGCGGCGCGAGTGGCGCCGTCGCGCGCGGCGGTGATGTATTTGCCGATGTCGCGATTGCCCTGCTTCAGCCGCCGCTCGAGCAGGTCGAGCGCGCCGATCACCACGGCGAGCATGTTGTTGAAGTCGTGCGCGATGCCGCCGGTGAGCTGGCCGACCGCTTCCATCTTCTGGGCCTGGCGCAGCCGCGCCTCTGCCGCCATCAGCTGCTCGGTGCGCTCGCGCACGGCCGCCTCGAGCGCCTCGCGCGAACGGGCGAGCACTTCGCGCGCATCGACGATGTCCTGGATATCGGTGCAGGTGCCGAACCAGCGGGTGATCCGGCCCCGCTCGTCCCGTACCGGCTGGGCGCTGCCCAACACCCAGCGATACCGGCCCGAGCGATGGCGCAGCCGATATTCGATCCGATAGCGCTCGCCCGTTTCCAGGCTGTGGTGCCACTCGGCCCAGGTGCGTTCGCGGTCGTCGGGGTGGAACATGTTCTTCCACGCCTCGCCATCGGTGCTGCCCGGGGGCACGCCGGTATATTCGTACCAGCGGTCGTTGTAATAATCGTGATAGCCGTCGGGCAGCGACGACCAGACCATCTGGTCGATCGAATTGGCGATGGCGCGGAACTTGGTTTCGCTTTCCCGCAGCGCCGCCACTGCCTCGATGCGTTCCACCGCGTCCCAGGCCGTTTCCGCCACCGCTTCGACAAAGGCGACTTCCTCGGCCGACCAGCGGCGCGGGGCGGCGGTGTTGATCGACATCACCGCCACCCATTGCCCGCCGCGCAGCAGCGGCACGCCCACGCCCGCGCCGGCGATGTGCGCCAGCCCCGGCGCCTCGCGCGCGACGTCGTGGAGCACCACGGTGCGCCCGATGCGATAGGCGCGGGCATTGTCTCCCAGCGCGTCGATCGCCAGCGTGTCTTCCAGGGGAGCCAGCACGTCATTGCTCCAATGCGGGCCGAAGCGCACTTCGTCGCCCTGCACGCGGTGGAAACCCACCCGGTCGAGCCCCAGCTGCTCGCCCAGCGCCGCCGCAGTGAAACGCATCACCGCGTCGGCCGAATCGAGCGCCCGCTGATGATCGGCCAGCGCGCCGAGAAACGCCTGGGCTTCGTTCGCCTCGCGCAATTCCTCTGCGGCGTCGCGCGCGGCTTCCTCGGCCAGCTTGCGCTCGGTGATGTCGAAGGCGACGCCGGGGAAGCGTAGCGGGCGGCCTTCGTCGTCGAAGGTCGCGCGGCCCTGGGCGCTCACCCAGCGCAGCGTGCCGTCGGGCTGGATCAGCCGATATTCCTCGTTGAACGGCACGCGCTCGCCAAGCGTGCGGGCGATGCCCGCCTCCAGCCGGGCGCGGTCGCCGGGATGCACGTTGACGAAGAACTGCGCGATCGGCGTGCCCGTGCCGGCCAGCCCCTCGTCGACGCCGTAGAGGCGCAGGAAGCGGGCATCCGCCGCGACCAGGTCGGCAGGCACGTCCCATACCCAGGTGCCGACGCCGAGCGAGGCGTTGAGGGCGAGTTGCAGCTGCTCCTCGCTCCGGCGCAGCGCCTCTTCCGCCGCCGCGCGCTCGCTCACGTCGTTGGCGGCGACGAAGATATCGGTGGTGTTGCCGCGCTCGTCCTTGACCGGCTGATAGACGAAATCGAGGAAGCGCGTCTCGGGCGGCGCATCGGCGCTGCGCTGGAGCTGCACCGGCACGCCGTCCGCGCGGAAGGGCTCGCCGCTGGCATGGACGGTGTCGAGCAGGGCGACGAAACCCTGGTCGACCAGCTCGGGCAGCGCCTCGGCCACCGTCCTGCCGAGCACCGGACGCCCGCCGACCAGCACGAGATATTCCGAATTGGCGAATTCGAAGCGATGCTCCGGGCCGTGGAGCAGCGCAATCGCGCCGGGCGCCTGCTCGAACAGGTCGCGCAGACGCGCCGCTTCCGCCAGGCGCGCCCGCTCGGCCAGCACGGAGCGCGTCGTCTCGTTGCCCTGGTTGATCAGCCCGCATACCCGGCCCGCGCCGTCGCGAATCGGCGTGAAGCTGTAGTTCCACCAGGTCTCCTGGCTGCGGCCGGCGCGTTCCATCGCCAGGAACTGGTCGTAGATCGCGAAGCCCCGCCCCGTGGCAGTCACGCTTGCCATCTGCGGGCCCACCACGTCCCAGATGTCGCGCCACACTTCGCGCGCCGGGCGGCCCAGCGCGCCGGGATGGCGCTCCGCCGGGATCGGCGCCCAGGCATCATTGTAGAGGAGGTGGAGATCCTCGCCCCAGTAGATGGCGGTGGGAAAGGTCGAGGCGAGTGCCAGGTCGAGGGCGAAGCCGAGCGCGTCGGGCCAGGTTTCGGGCGGCCCGAGCGGGTGGTTCGCCCAGTCGAACGTGCGGATTCGTTCCGCCATCTCGCCTTCGTGATCCAGAAAGCGCGGGGCGGCGTCCATGGCCCCAACCGATGCGGGGGCCCGGCGCGCGAGTCAACCGACCGAGTCAACTCGACTTGCCCGCGCGGGCGGCTATGGATGGAGCAAAGGAGAGACCGATGAAGCTCGCAAGCCTGAAGAACGGCCGTGACGGCAAGCTGGTAGTCGTATCGAACGACCTGGCCTGGTATGCCAGTGCCGACATGATTGCGCCGACGCTGCAGGCGGCGCTCGACAATTGGGACCGGGTCGAGGCCGATCTGCGGAACCTCGCCACCGATCTCGACCATGAAGTGATCCCGCGCGAGCGTTTCCACGAACGGCTTGCCGCCGCGCCGCTGCCGCGCGCCTATCAATGGGCCGATGGCTCGGCCTATGTGAACCATGTCGCGCTGGTGCGGCAGGCGCGCGGGGCGGAGATGCCCGAGAGCTTCTGGCACGATCCGCTGATGTATCAGGGCGGCAGCGACGGGTTCCTCGGCCCGCGCGACCCGATCCCGCTCGCCGACGAAGCCTGGGGCTGCGACCTGGAAGGCGAAGTGGTGGTCGTCACCGGCGACGTGCCGCTGGGCGCGAGCCGCGAAGAGGCGCTCGCCGCGATCCGGCTGGTCGGCCTCACCAATGACGTTTCGCTGCGCAACCTGATCCCCGGCGAGCTCGCCAAGGGCTTCGGCTTCTTCCAGTCCAAGCCGGCCAGCGCCTTCTCGCCGGTCTTCGCCACGCCCGATTCGCTGGGGGACTGGTGGCAGGACGGCAAGCTCCATCGCAGGCTGATGGTCGATGTGAACGGCAAGCCCTTCGGCCGGGCCGAGGCCGGGGTGGACATGACCTTCGACTTCGGCACCCTGGTCGCCCATGCCGCGAAGACGCGCAAGCTCGGCGCCGGCACGATCATCGGCTCGGGCACGGTTTCGAACCGCGGCGCGGATGGCGGGCCCGGCACGCCGGTGGGCGAAGGCGGCGTCGGCTATTCGTGCATCGCCGAGATCCGGACGATCGAGACGATCCGCGGCGGCGCACCGGTCACGCCCTTCCTCAAGGCCGGCGACACGGTGCGCATCTGGGCCGAGGACGACCGGCACCACCCGATCTTCGGCGTGATCGAGCAGACCGTCGGGGGATAGGTTGCGAACCCGGCCCGGCCTCCCGATCTCCGTGTCATGACGATGGAGAACGGCTATTCGGTGTTCGAGACCGCCGCGGGTTTCGCCGCGATCGGCTGGAACGCCAGGGGCATCCGCAGCTTCCGACTGCCCCCGGGCACGGCGCGGGAGGCGGAGCGTTCGCTGCTGCGCCGCCTGCCGGATGCGAAGGCAGTGCCGCCGCCGCCGCAGGTGCAGGCTGTGATCGATGATGCGCGGCGCTATTTCGCCGGGGAGCGCGTCGACTTTGCGGGCGTGGCCGTCGATCTCGGGCGGCAGGAGCCCTTTTTCGACCGCGTCTATGCCCATGTGCGCCAGCTCGGCTGGGGCGAGACGGCGACCTATGGCGCGATCGCCAGGGCGCTCGACGCGGGGCCGGAATTCGCGCGCGACGTCGGCCAGGCAATGGCGGCCAATCCGGTGCCGTTGATCATTCCCTGCCACCGCGTGACGGCCGCGAACGGGCGCATCGGCGGCTTCTCCGCGCCTGGCGGGTCGCTGTCCAAGGCGCACATGCTCGCCCTCGAGGGCGTCGAGGTGCAGGACGGCATCGTCACCCGCGACATGCCGCAGCTGGGCCTGGGCTTCTAGAAGCCGAACGATCCCTGCCGGTCGATCAGCGGCCAGCGGCCCAGCTCGATATGCTGGTGCGCGCCCAGGATCGAGTGGATCAGCACGAAATCGGTCGCATCCCAGCCGATCGGCTCGATCCGCTGCGTGAAGGGGCGGCCCTTGCGATAGAGCAAGGTGACGTGCGGGTGGAACTCCCAGCCCCGGCGGAGCAGCGTGGCGGCGGCCAGGCCGCGCTGCAGCTGGCGGCCCAGCTCGGCGAGCGCGTCGATCTTGCGGGCGGGCCGCAATGCGATCGAGTCGCCGCCCGCCGAGACGCGGTCGAGCATGACCGGCACCGGCGCCGCCGCGACCTGCGCGCCGATCGCGATCAGCTGCTTGGCCTCGGCATAGGGGCGGTGGTCGAAATCCTCGGTGATGCCGAGGGTCATGTGCAGCCGGTCATTCCCTACCAGGGCATCGGCCAGCCCGAGCCGGTCGCGCTGGACGCCGATCAGGTTGCGGGCCAGCGGTGCCGGGCGCAGCGCGTAGAACAGGCGGTGTCCGTGGATCGGCATCAGTGAAAGTCCCGCGAGCGCACTGGAATCAGGTCCGGCGCCTTGAGGCTGCGGCGCGGCGGCCCGCTGTCGGCGGGGCGCTGGCGGGGCGCGGGCCGGTCGCGCGGGTCGATCTCGCCGCCATGCGTCGCCCCGTCGCCGGGCATGGTCGCGCGAGGCAGGTCGAGTTCGCCGACTTCGCGCAGCCATGGCGTGAGGTCGGTGATCCGTTCGGCGACGAGATGGATGACGATGCCTTCGCGCTGCACCCGGCCGGCGATCGCCAGCATCGTCGCCGACATCACGGTGCGGCGATCGGCTTCGAACCGGTCTGCCCAGAGCACGGCATTGGCGATGCCGGTCTCGTCCTCCAGCGTGACGAACACCACGCCCTTGGCGCTGCCCGGCCGCTGGCGGACGAGGATCAGGCCGGCGACCTCCACCCGCTGCCCGTCCTTCATGTCCAGCAGGTCCGCGCAGCGTGCGATCCGCCGGGCCGCGAGCCGCGCGCGCAGGAAGGAGAGGGGGTGGGCGCGCAGCGACAGCTGGGTGGCGCGATAATCCTCCACCACTTCGCGCCCCTCGGTGAGCGGCAGCAGCGCCACCTGCGGCTCGATGATCTCGGCCATGCTCGCATCCATGCGGGCATCGGCGGCGGCGAACAGGTCGAGCGGCGCCTGTCCCAATCCCCGGATCGCCCAGAGCGCCTGGCGCCGGTCCAGGCCGAGCGCCCGGAAGGCATCGGCGCGCGCCAGCCGTTCGAGCGCGGCGGGTTTCACGCGGGCACGGCGCCAGACGTCCTCGATCGAAGCGAAGGGGGCCTGTGCGCGCGCCTTCAATATGGCCTCGGCGTCTTCCTGGGACAGCCCCTGCACGATCCGCATGCCGAGCCGGATCGGCTGCAGGCCCGCCCAGTCCGCTTCGGTGCCGCAGAAGCGCGAATCCCGTGCACGCGGGTTCGATCCCTCGGGCACCATCCGCGTGTCCCAGTCGCTGTCGTTGATACAGACGGCGCGCGCTTCCACCCCATGCGTGCGCGCATCGCGGATCAGCTGGGCGGGCGCATAGAAGCCCATCGGCTGCGCGTTGAGCAATGCCGTGCAGAACACGTCCGGGTGATGGCATTTCATCCAGCTCGAGGCATAGGCGATCTTGGCGAAGCTGGCGGCGTGGCTCTCGGGAAAGCCGTAATTGCTGAAGCCCTTGATCTGCTCGACCATCTGCGCGGCGAAGGTCTCGCTGATCCCGTTCCTGCGCATGCCCTCGATCAGCTTGGGGCCGAACTCGCCGATATCGCCGCTCGACTTGAACGTCGCCATCGCGCGGCGCAGCCGGTCCGCCTCGCTGGCGGTGAAGCCGGCGCCGACGATCGCCACCTGCATCGCCTGTTCCTGGAACAGCGGCACGCCCAGCGTCTTCTTCAGCACCGCCTTCAGCCTGGGCGAGGGATAGTCGACCAGCTCCGGATTCTGCCGGCGCTTCAGATAGGGGTGGACCATGTTGCCCTGGATCGGCCCGGGCCGGACGATCGCGACCTGGATCGCGATGTCGTAGAAATTCACGGGCTTCATCCGCGGCAGCATCGACATCTGCGCGCGGCTCTCGATCTGGAACACGCCCAGCGTATCCGCCTGCCGGATCATCTCGAAGGTCGGCGCGTCCTCGCCCTGCATCAGCGGCGCGGCGAGGGTGAGATGGATGCGCTTGTGCGCGGCCAGCAGGTCGAAGGCGCGGCGCATGCAGCCGAGCATGCCGAGGCCGAGGATGTCGACCTTCATGAAGCCCAGTTCCTCGATATCGAGCTTCTCCCATTCGACGACATGGCGATCGATCATCGCGGCGGGTTCCACCGGGATCAGGTCGTGCAGCCGGTCGCGGGTGAGCACGAAGCCGCCGGGATGCTGGGAGAGGTGGCGCGGCGTGTCGACCAGCTGGCGCGCGAGCTCCAGGGTCAGCGCCAGCCGCGGATCGTTGCGGTCGAGGTTGAGCGTATCGGCATGGCGGTCGTCGACGTCGTTCGACCAGCCCCAGACCTGGGAGGAGAGCGCCGCGGTCATGTCCTCGGGCAGGCCCATCGCCTTGCCGACCTCGCGCAAGGCGCTGCGCGCGCGGAAGCGGATCACCACCGCGGTGAGCGCGGCATGATCGCGGCCATAGGTGTCGTAGATCCACTGGATCACTTCCTCGCGCCGCTCATGCTCGAAATCGACGTCGATGTCGGGCGGCTCCTTGCGCTCGGTCGAGATGAAGCGTTCGAACAGCAGCTGGTGTTCGATCGGATCGATCGACGTGATGCCCAGCGCGAAGCAGATCACCGAATTGGCAGCGCTTCCCCGCCCCTGGCAGAGGATCTGCTGGCTCAGCGCGAACTGGACGATCGAATTGACCGTGAGGAAATAGGGCGCGTAGCCCATCTGCTCGACCAGGCCGAGTTCATGGGCGAGCAGGTCCCGGTGCGCCTGCGAGGGCTTGCCGGCGAATTTCTGCCTGAGCCCGCTCCAGGCGAGCGCGGCGAGCGCCTCCTGCGCGCTACGGCCATGGATGACCTCTTCCTCGGGATATTGGTGCCTGAGGTCGCGAAGGGTGAAGGTGCAGCGCTCGGCGATCGCCTCGGAGGCGGCGAGCGCCTGCGGATAGTCGCGGAAGCGGCGCGCCATTTCCTCCGGCGACTTCAAGTGCCGGTCGGCGCTGCGTTCGCGGCGGAAGCCGAGTTCGTCGATCGTGCATTTCTCGCGGATCGCCGTGACCACGTCCTGCAGCATGCGCCGGTCGGGCGTGTCGTAGAGCACGTCGCCGGTGGCGAGCGGCGTGAGGCCGAAGCGGCGGGCGGCGAGGTTCAGTTCGTGCAGCCGCATCGCGTCGCCCGGGCGGCGATGCTGCGTGAGGCAGACATGGCCGCGCTCCCCGAACAGGTCCGCAATCCATCGGAGGGCCTGGGGGTCGCCGCGATCGGCGAGGCCGGGCACCAGCGCGCCGACCATCCCCTGCGCCGCCTCGGCCAGGTCCTCCCAATGGAGGAAGCATTGCCCCTTCTCGCCCTTCTGCGCGTCCGCCCGCGACTTGCCGAGGGTGAGCAGCCGGGTGAGCCGCGACCAGGCGGCACTGTCTTCGGGCCAGACCAGCACCGAACTGCCATCGGCCAGGTCGAGCCGGCAGCCGGCGATCATCCGGATCGGCACGCCGAGATCGCTGAACTGCTCTGCCGCGACCAGCGACCGCACCACCCCGCCCACCGAATTGCGATCGACGATGCCGAGCGCGGGCAGGCCGAGCAGCGCGCCCGTGCGGAACAGGTCCTCGGGCGAGGAGGCGCCGCGCAGGAACGAGAAATGCGTGGTCACCTGGAGTTCGGAATAGGTCATCCGAACACCCCGTGGAGATACCAGCTGAGATTGCCGGTCACCGCGCGCTCGCCATCGCCCGAGCGGAACAGCCAGTAGCGGCGGCCCGTCTCGTCCTCGACGCGGAAATAGTCGCGCACGCTCATCCGCTCGGCATCGCGCTTCCACCATTCGCCCTGGATGCGCTCGGGCCCGTCGGCATGGATCACCTGATGGGCGCGCCCGCGCCAGGTGAAGCGGCGCGGGGCATGGTCGGGCAGCTCGGCCATGACGTGATCGAGTCGCTCGGGCCGGGCGAGCAGCCGCGCCGGGCGCGGCCAGCCCGGGTGCCAGGGCGGCAAGGGCGGGTTGCGATCGAGCTGGCGGACATCGTCGAGCTTCGCGCGCAGCGCTCCGCGCGCGGGCGGATCGAGCACCGGCGCGCGCATTAGGGATCGCTCGGGCACGTCGCTTTCCACCGGCCGCATCCGCCACATGGCCGCCGGGCCGATCCGCGTCGCCAGCGTGTCCACCAGCGTGGCGAGGTCGGGCGCGGCTTCCTCGTCCAGCCGCTCGATCGCCGGCTCGGGCCCGAGCATGGCGGCGCGGCGGACATGGAGGGTAATCGCATCGATGCCGTAACCCGGCTCGACATCCTGGATTCGGCGCTTGAGCAGGCGGAGCAGATGGGCGCCGTTGCGATTGGGGCGGGCAAGGCCGATGCGGATGCGCTGCGGCACGCCGTCGACGCGTTCGGCGATGCACTCGAGCGCCTGCACGCCCAGCCCCTCGGCCTCGAGCGCGGCGGCGAGGCGCGGCGTGAGCACGCCCAGCCAATGCTCGATCGCCTCGGCGGTGGCGATCGGCTCGGCGAAGCGCTGGCGGACGGCGATCGCCTCGGGCGGGATCACTGGGGCGAGCGGTTCGGCGACGCGGCCCAGCGCCTGGTCGAGCCGCAGCACCGTAGCGGCGCCGAAGCGGCGGACGAGCGGCGCGCGGGGCAGGGCGGCGAGCTGGCCGATCCGGTCGACGCCCAGGCGCCTGAGCAGTTCCACTGCCGCCGCGTCGATGCGCAGCGCCGGGGTGGGGAGGTCGTCGAGCGCGCGGGCCTGCTCGCCGGGCGGGCAGATGCAGTTGCCCTGGAACCGCGCGAGCGCCCAGGCGGCGCCGGGGGTGTCGGCGATGGCGATGCGGGCGGCGAAGCCGGCGCGCGCGAGCAGCGTCACGATGCGCCGCGCCATCCCTTCCTCGCCGCCGAACAGATGCGCGGTGCCGGAAAGGTCGAGCATCAGTCCCTCCGTTCCGGACACCGCCACCACCGGCGACCAGCGCCGCGCGGCAAGGATCGCCAGGCTCCCGAGCGATGCGAGATCGCCCTCCGGATCGGCCGGGCGGATGTCGAGCCCCGGCACCTGCGCACGTGCCTGGGTGACTGCCATGCCGGGCCTCAGCCCCAGCGCCTGGGCGGCGGGGCAGGCGGCGGCGATCTCGATACGGCTGCCGTTGCGGAGGGAAGTGACGAGGGGCTTTAATTCCTCCCCGGAACGGGGAGGGGGACCAAGGCGCGAAGCGGCTTGGTGGAGGGGGGCTTCCACCGGCGACAGCATTTGAGGAGAACCCCCTCCACCACCGCCTGAGGCGGTGGTTCCCCTCCCCGTTCCGGGGAGGAGTTGAGGTTCATCCACCTGCGCCCATCTGGCGCCCGGCCGCCAATGCCCCTCGTGCTGCGCGGGCTTGCGGAGCGGGGCTTGCGGAGCGGGGAGCGCGCGCGCGTCAGGCCGCGCGCCGGCGCGCCGTTCCGCCCGCCACAGCCTTTCGATCGGCCACAGGGGAAGGAAGAGCGCAGCGACCCGTTGCATCGCATGCCTCCACTATCGTCTCGAAACCCTCGCCCCCCTTTTGCCGCGCCAGCTCCAGCCGCCAGCGCGGCCGCCCGACGCCCGCCACCGGCAGCGGCGCCGAAGGGGCGCAGGTCACGCGCCAGCGCGTCACCGCCGCCGAAGGCATGCCGATCGGGTCGCTCCCCTCGCGCGCGGCGCGCTTCAGCAGCAGCGCGATCGTCCGCCCGCCTTCGGCCGCCAGCTGGAGCCGGCGCGTCGCGGTCATGTCCGCGCGCCTGGCCTCGCCGATCACCGCGCCCAGTCCGCGGTGGCGCAGCCCTTCCTCCATGATCGCCAGCAGTTCGGCATCGTCCTTCGCCTCGGCATAGATCAGGCGCTTGGGATCGAGCCCCGACTGGGCGAGGCCGGGCGCGAACAGGTCGCGCCGCCGCACCACCCAGAGCACCGGGCCCCAGGCGCGCGCCGCGATTCCGGCGAGGAACAGGGTGGCCGCGCAATCATCGGCCATGTCGCTCGTGCCCGCCGCCACTTCGTGCAGGGCGTCGAGCCTGAAGCCGCCATCGGCGAGGCGCGAATCGATTGCCTCGATGCCGAAGGGCAGCGAAGGCCGCCGGCGGAATCCACCGGTCTCGAGACCGCGCAGCGTGTCGCGCAATTGCTTCAGGACGGCAGGATCGGCCATAGGGCGCACGACTCGGAGAACAGGATGTTCCTATTCTGTTCCTTATTGCCGACGAGTCAATTGCCATTCCGCGGCACCTCCCTAAGCTCGGTTCGATTCACCGATTCCAGGGAGCCTTCGGAACTTGATCCGCAACCTCAGCCGCCGCCAGGCGCTTCTCGGCACCAGCGCCTTGCTCGCAACGCCTTTCATGGGGAGCCTGATGGCCAAAGCCGCCGACATCGTGGACGCCGCGCCTCTGCTCAAGCCCTGGCCGGGCGGCTATGGCGGCGTGCCTCCCTGGGACAAGTTCAAGGTGGAGATGTTTCCTGCCGCCTTCGAAGCGGCGATCGCCGAACAGCGCCGGGAGATTCATGCGATCCGCGACGCGCGCACCGCCCCCACCTTCCACAGCGTGATCGAGCCGATGCAGAAGGCGGGCGACACGATGGACCGTGTCGAATCGGCCTGGGGCGTCTATGAGAGCAACCTGGCCGACAAGCAGGTCCAGGCGATCGATCGCGAATGGAGCCCCAGGCTCACCAGGGCGAATGACGAGCTGTTCCTCGATCCTTTGCTCTTCGCGCGGGTAAAGGGCGCGTACGAGACGCGCGCCGGCCAGAAGCTCGATGCGCAGCAGCTGCGCCTGCTCGAGCGCAGCTATCGCGGCTTCGTCCGCCGCGGCGCCGCCCTTTCCGATGCCGATCGCGCCGAGGTCAGCCGGCTCAACCAGGCGCTCGCCTCGGCCTTTTCCGATTTCAGCCGCCATCTGCTGGCGGACGAGGAGACCTGGATCGTCCTCGATTCCGAAGCCCAGCTCGCCGGGCTGCCGGACAGCTTCAAGGCCTCGCTCGCCAGCGCCGCCGCCGATCGCGGGCTGGCCGGCAAATGGGCGGTGGTCAACACCCGCTCCTCGGTCGCGCCCTTCCTCACCTATTCGACCGACCGGGGGCTGCGCGAGAAGGTGTGGCGCGCCTTCGTCTCGCGCGGCGACAATGGCAATGCGAACGACAACAAGGCGGGCATCGCCGAGATACTGAAGCTCCGCCAGCAGCGCGCCAGGCTGCTCGGTTTCAGGAACCATGCCTATTACCGCATGGACGACACCATGGCCGAGACCCCGGCCAATGCGATGAAGCTGATGATGGCGGTATGGCCCGCCGCCCGCGCCCGCGTCACGCAGGAAGTCGCCGACATGCAGGCGCTCGCCGATCGGGAAGGGGCGAAGATCGCCATCGAGCCCTGGGACTATCGCTTCTATGCCGAGAAGGTCCGCAAGGCGAAGTACGACCTGGATGAGAGCGAGGTGAAGCCGTATCTCGAGCTCGGCAACATCCTCCAGGGCGCCTTCTACGCTGCCGGCCGGCTCTACGATCTCGGCTTCCGGGAAGTGAAGGACGTGCCGGTCTTCGATCCCGCCGTGCGGACCTTCGAAGTGACCGATACGCGCACTGGCAAGAACATCGGCATCTTCTATTTCGACGGCTATGCCCGGTCGGGCAAGCGCTCGGGCGCCTGGGCGACGCGCTATCGCGGCCAGCAGAAGTTCGGCGGCGTGCGCAACACGCTGGCTTCGAACAACAATAATTTCGTCAAGGGCGGCGCCGGCGAGCCGACGCTGATCAGCCTCGACGATGCGACGACGCTGTTCCACGAATTCGGCCATGCGATCCACAGCCTGCTCCAGAACGTCACCTATCCGGGGCTGGCCGGCACGCCGCGCGACTTCGTCGAATATCCCAGCCAGGTGAACGAGAACTGGCTGCTCACCCGCGACGTGCTGGATAAATACGCGAAGCACTACAAGACCGGCGCGCCGATGCCGCAGGCGCTGGTCGACAAGATCGAGAAGTCGTCGACTTTCAACCAGGGCTTCGACACGGTCGAATATCTCGCCTGCGCGATCCTCGACATGCAGCTGCACGACCGCGAAGTGCCGGTGACCGACATCGCCGCGTTCGAGAAGGAAGCGCTGGCGGCACTCGGCATGCCGAAGGAGATCGTGCTGCGCCACCGCATGCCGCAGTTCGGCCACCTCTTCTCGTCCGACGCCTATTCGGCCGGCTATTATTCCTATCTCTGGTCCGAGACGATGGACGCGGACACCTGGGCGGCGTTCCAGGAGGCGGGCAATGTCTGGGACAAGGCCACGGCCGACCGTTTCCGCGCGACTTTGCTTTCCACCGGCAACGAGACCGACCGCAAGCTCGCCTATCGCGCGTTCCGGGGAAGGGATCCGGACGTGTCGGCGCTGTTCAGGCGGCGCGGGTTCCCGGTCGCATGAAGGCTGCGCTCGCCATCGCCCTGATGCTCCTCGCGCCCGGTATTGCCTGGGCGCAGGACGCGCCAGTGCCCAAAACCCACTATCTTCCGCCGGATTTCGCGCCGAACAAAGACGGGTTCCTCGAAGGCTGGTTCGGCAAGCATCTCGCCTCGATGGGAGAGCCGGTGCTGTGGGCGCCGCATGCACTGGACGGTTATCGCAGCCGCTTCCGCATGCTGGTGCTGCCCAGTTTCTCCCAGCCCTATGTGATCCGTATTGATCAGCGGGCCGATGGCCGGGCGCTGATCCACTACACGCTTACCAACGGCAGGGGCGGCTATGGCCCGGGCGTGGCCATCCGCCGCAAGACGCGCGCGCTCGATGCCGATCGCTTCGCGCGGGTGACGGATGCGCTCGCCGCCGCTCGCTTCACCGCGCGCCTGCCCGACAATGGGGGCGGCCAGGAGTTCGCCGACGCCCCGCGCGACGAGGGGATGGCGATCTGCATGGACGGCACCCAACTGGTATTCGAGCTGCTCGACGCCGCCGGCGATCATGTCGTCACCCGCCACGAATGCACCCTCGACGTACAGACTCGCGCGTTGGTGGCGGCCATGCTGAATGCGGCGGATATCGTACCCGATGGGAAGCGCGGCGACCCGATGCCCTGACCCTCGCTTCGACGCGAATTCCCAGCATTTCGGGCGGCATTTCAGGTCAGCACCCCTGACCTACTTGCGCCGGGCTTTGAAATTTTATAACAATGGCGCGAAACGTGATTCCCGCGCGTTTGGCGACGGGAGCCTATGTCCGGAGAGCCCATGTCGAGCGAGCGCGATCGCGCCAATCTGCCCCCGCTTGCGCTGCACGTGCCCGAGCCGCGATTCCGCCCGGGGGACGAAGCGGACTTCAGCGACATCGTGGTGCCGCCCGCCGGCGTCACCCGCCGCCCCGACACCGCCGATGCGGCTTCCAGTTTCCATGAGCTGGCGTACGGCCTGGTCCGCGTCCTCGATGACGAGGGCAATGCGGTCGGCCCCTGGGATCCGCGGCTCGATGCCGATGCCAAGCGCCGCATGCTCCGCTCGATGGCGCTCACCCGCGCCTTCGACGAGCGCATGTTCCGTGCCCAGCGCCAGGGCAAGACCAGCTTCTACATGAAGTCCACCGGCGAGGAGGCCGTCTCGATCGGCGCGGCGATGGCGCTGGCCGGCGACGACATGTGCTTCCCCTCCTATCGCCAGCAGGGGATCCTCATCACGCGCGGCTATCCGATCGTGCAGATGATGAACCAGATCTATTCGAACAGGGCCGATCCGCTCGAAGGGCGCCAGCTGCCGATCATGTATTCCTCGAAGGAGTTCGGCTTCTTCTCGATCTCGGGCAATCTCGCCACCCAATATCCCCAGGCGGTCGGCTGGGCGATGGCGAGCGCGGCCAAGGGCGATACGCGCATCTCCGCCACCTGGTGCGGCGAAGGCTCGACGGCGGAGGGCGACTTCCACTCGGCGCTGACCTTCGCGACGGTCTACAAGGCGCCGGTTATCTTCAACGTCGTCAACAACCAATGGGCGATATCGAGCTTCTCCGGTTTCGCCGGGGCCGAGGCGACCACCTTCGCCGCGCGCGCGATCGGCTATGGCATTGCCGGCCTGCGCGTCGACGGCAATGACGCGCTGGCGGTGTACGCGGCCACCGAATGGGCCGCCGAGCGCGCGCGGACCAACCAGGGCCCGACGCTGATCGAGCATTTCACGTATCGCGCCGAGGGCCATTCGACCTCCGACGATCCCACCGCCTATCGCTCGGCCGGCGAGCCCAATGCCTGGCCGCTCGGCGATCCGATCCGCCGGCTGAAGGAACATCTCATCGCCATCGGCGAATGGGACGAGGCGCGCCACGCCGCGCAGGACCTGGAGCTTGCCGAGCTGGTCAAGGCCTCGCAGAAGGAAGCCGAGAAGAACGGCATCCTCGGCCATGGCATGCACCAGCCCTTCGAATCGATGTTCGAAGGCGTGTTCGAGACCATTCCCTGGCACCTGAAGGAACAGCAGCAGCAGATGCTGGACGAGCAGAAGGCGGCCGGCCTGTGAGCGACGAGATCGTGGGCGACGTGACGCAGATGAACATGATCCAGGCGATCAACTCCGCCATGGACGTGATGATGGCGCGCGATCCGAACGTGATCGTGATGGGCGAGGATGTCGGCTATTTCGGCGGCGTCTTCCGCGCCACTGCCGGCCTCCAGGCCAAATATGGCAAGGCGCGCGCCTTCGACACGCCGATCACCGAGATCGGCATCATGGGCGTGGCGATCGGCATGGGCGCCTATGGCCTGCGCCCGGTCCCCGAGATCCAGTTCGCCGATTACATCTATCCGGCGCTCGACCAGCTCGTCTCCGAAGCGGCGCGGCTGCGCTATCGCTCGGCGGCGGACTTCACTGCGCCGATCACGATCCGCTCGCCCTATGGCGGCGGCATCTTCGGCGGCCAGACCCATTCGCAGTCGCCGGAGGGCATCTTCACCCATGTCTCGGGCATGAAGACGGTGATCCCCTCGACGCCGTACGACGCCAAGGGTCTGCTGATCGCGGCGATCGAGGACAATGATCCCGTCCTCTTCCTCGAGCCCAAGCGCATCTACAACGGCCCGTTCCACGGCCATTATGATCGTCCGGCCAAGACCTGGGCCGATCATCCCGGTGCCCAGGTGCCCGAGGGCCATTATCGCGTCGAGCTGGGCAAGGCCGCGGTGGTCCGCCCGGGCGAGGCAGTGACGATCCTCTGCTACGGCACGATGGTGCACGTCGTCGCCAACACGGTCGAGGAACTCGGCATCGATGCCGAGATCGTCGACCTGCGCACGCTGGTGCCGCTCGACATCGACACGATCGAGGAATCGGTGAAGAAGACCGGCCGCTGCCTGATCGTGCACGAGGCGACGCGCACCTCGGGCTTCGGCGCCGAGCTTTCGGCCCAGGTGCAGGAGCGCTGCTTCTACCATCTCGAAGCCCCGATCGAACGCGTGACCGGCTTCGACACGCCCTATCCGCACAGCCTGGAATGGGCCTATTTCCCCGGGCCGGTGCGCATCGGCACTGCCCTCAAGAAGATCCTGAAGGACTGACCCGCATGGCACGCTTCACCTTCCGCCTGCCCGATATCGGCGAAGGCATTGCCGAGGCCGAGATCGTCGCCTGGCACGTCAAGATCGGCGACAAGGTGTCGGAGGACCAGCAGGTCGCCGACATGATGACCGACAAGGCCACGGTCGAGATGGAATCGCCCGTCTCCGGCGTGGTGGTCGAGCTGGCCGGCGAAGTCGGCGAGATGGTGGCGATCGGCTCGGCGCTGATGGTGATCGAAGTCGAGGGCGACGCCGCCGAGACCGCGCCGGTGGCTACCGAAGCTCCGGTCGAGCGGCAGGCCGAGGCAGAGGCGCCCCGCGTGGAAGAGGTCGTGGAGGCCGCTCCGGCACGCGTGCCCGCGTCCGCTCCGGAACCCGTACCGGTCGCGGCACCCGAGCCCGCCGCCCACAGGCAGGTCCTCGCCTCGCCCGCGGTCCGTGCCCGCGCCAAGGATCTCGGCATCGATCTCGCCGTGGTGAAGGCGGACGGCAACCACATCCGCCACGCCGATCTCGACGCCTATCTGCGCTATGGCAGCGCCCAGGGCTATCACGCTCCGCACGCGTCGCGGGCCCGCGACGACCAGCCGATCAAGGTCATCGGCATGCGCCGCCGCATCGCCGAGAACATGGCCGCCTCGAAGCGCGCCATCCCGCACTTCACTTATGTCGACGAGATCGACGTCACGGCGCTCGAGGCGATGCGCGGCGACCTCAACGACAATCGCGGGGCGCGCCCCAAGCTGACCATGTTGCCGTTCCTGATCGTCGCGATCTGCCGGGCGCTGCCCGATTTCCCGATGATCAATGCGCGCTATGACGACGAGGCCGGCGTGGTCACGCGCCACGGCCGGGTGCATCTCGGCATGGCGGCGCAGACCGATGCCGGGCTGATGGTGCCGGTGATCCGCGACGCGCAGGACAAGAATGTCTGGCAGCTCGCCGCCGAGATCGGCCGCCTGGCCGATGCGGCGCGCACCGGCAAGGCCAAGTCGGAGGAGCTGTCGGGCTCCACCCTCACCGTCACGTCGCTCGGCCCGCTCGGCGGCATCGCCACCACGCCGGTGATCAACCGGCCCGAAGTGGCGATCATCGGGCCGAACAAGATCGTCGAGCGTCCCATCTTCCAGGGCGACGAGATCGTCCGCGCCAAGCTGATGAACCTGTCGATCAGCTGCGACCACCGCGTCGTCGATGGCTGGGATGCGGCGAGCTTCGTCCAGGCAGTGCGGAAGCTGCTCGAAACCCCTGTCCTCCTGTTCGCCGACTGAGCATGGCGGGGCGGGCCACCATCGCCGGTGCCGTCGCCGCCTCGCTCCCCGTCGCGATCGGCTTGTGGCTGGCGCTGCGCCACGGCCTGCCGCCGATTGCGGCCCAGCCGATGCTGTTCGCACTCCAATGCTCGGGCGCGGTGGTGCTGCTCGCGCTCGTGCCCGGCATCGAGGCGGTCGCGCATGAGCGGCTGTTCCACCGCTCGATCGATCCGCTGGCCGGCGCCGATTCGCCGCGGTTGGTCGTCAACCAGCGCTATATCCAGAACACGCTCGAGCAGCTGGCGGTGCTGCTGCCGGGCCTGTTCCTGCTCGCCCGTTACGAGCCCGACCTGCGTCTCATCGCCGCCACCGCGATCGTCTGGACTCTCGGGCGCTGGGCATGGTGGGTCGGCTATCACATCCATCCGCTGTGGCGCGGGCTCGGCGTCTATTCGATGTTCCTCGGGATGGTCGTGCTGCTCTGGGGCGTCGGCCGATTCGGGTTCGATCTGGCCGGCTGGGCCGGCGTGGCGGCGCTGCTCGGCCCCTTCGCGTTGATCGAGCTCTGGCTCTTCCGGGTGCTCCGCCGCTAGGATATGGCAATGCAGAACTTGCTTCAGTGGCGGCCGATGACGGCGGGCGATCTCGACGGTGTCGTCGCGGTGGCCCGTGTCGCCTTTCCCGACCATCCCGAAGGCCGCGCCTGTTTCGTCGAGCGGCTCGCGCTTGCGCCCGACACCTGTTTCGTGCTGGCGGGCGAGGGGCGGGTGGCCGGCTATCTGATCGCCTATCCCTGGCCGCTGGAGGCGATCCCGCCGCTCGACACGCTGCTGGGGGCGCTGCCGTCGAATCGGGACAGCTGGTATCTCCACGACCTGGCGCTGCTTCCCGAAGCGCGCGGCGGCGGCAATGCGCGGGCGGGGCTCGACCTGCTGTTCGCCGGGATCGACGCGCCGATCGCGCTGGTGTCGGTGAACGAATCCGCCGCCTTCTGGCAGGCGCAGGGCTTCGCGCCGATGGGCAGCCCGGCCCTCCAGGCCAAGCTTTCCAGTTATGGCCCGCATGCGCGTTACATGGTGCGGAGCGTCCCAAAGCCGGTGTAGACCGGGGCCATGCACTTCGATCTGCTCCAGTCGATCAGCCTCGCCGGCGATGTCTCCGTTCCCAATGACGACCGTGCGGGCTTCGCGCGCGCCCATGCCTGGGTGATCGACGGCGCCACCGATCTCGGTCCGCCGGGGCTGGTCG
This sequence comes from Sphingomonas sp. 67-41, assembly GCF_001899725.1. Lineage (NCBI taxonomy): Bacteria > Pseudomonadati > Pseudomonadota > Alphaproteobacteria > Sphingomonadales > Sphingomonadaceae > Sphingomonas > Sphingomonas sp. 67-41. Next base: position 726,901 of record NZ_MKWJ01000022.1, read on the forward strand.
GCGCCCAGGGCGGCGCGGCCTGGCTGGCGAGCGTGGCGCAGGCGGCGTTCACCGGGTCCGGCGCTGCGACGATCGGCACGCTCTATGCCGATGTCGCCGCGCATATCCTGGCCGCCTGGGAACGCGATCGCACGCGCGATCCCGAGGATCGCTGGGAATATCCCCTTGCCTCGGCGCTCGCCGTCCGGCTCGGCGCGGAGGGGCTCGAGATCGGCTGGCTGGGCGATTGCGTCGGCTTTCTCCGCTCGGGCGGCGGGGTCGTGCGGCTCGGCCCCGAGCGGGAGATCCGCAATTCCGAGGCGGAGCGTGCCGCCAGCCTGGCCGAGCATGGCCTGGGCAGCCCCAAGCGCTCGGCGCCGATCCTCGCCAATCTCCGCGCGACGCGCGGCCGGCCCGGCATGCGCGTGCTCAGCGTGGATCCCGAGCACATGGCGCAAGTCGATACCGCCGGCATCGCCTGCGCCCCCGGCGACGAGGTCTTCCTGATGAGCGACGGCTATGCCGCGTTGATCGACAGCTATGCCGCCTATGACGATACCGCGCTGGTGGAGGCGATCCGCGCCCGCGGCCTCGCCGCCATCGCGGAGGAACTGCGGGCGATCGAGCGCGCGGATGCCGCCTGCGCGCGCTTTCCGCGGTTCAAGGCATCGGACGACGCCACGGCCCTGTGGCTCCGCATCGGAGGCTGAGATGCACTGGATCCTGCGCTACGCCATCGCGCCCGACTATCTCGAACGCCGCGCCGGCTTCCGCGACGCGCATCTGGCCCTGGCCTGGGAAAGCGCCGATACGGGCGCGCTGATCCTGGGCGGCGCGGTCGGCGATCCACCCGAGAGCGCCCTGCTGCTCTTTTCCAGCGAGGCAGCCGCGCGGGCCTTTGCCCGGGCCGATCCCTATGTCGCGAACGGACTGGTGACGGGCTGGGACGTGCTGCCCTGGAACACGGTGGTCGGGCGCGAGGCGGCGAACCCGGTGCGGCCCGCCGCCTGAACCCCGCTATTCCCTGGCGTAGATCGAGCGGCTGAGCGCGTCGCGCACCTGGTCGCGGCCGGCGGTGATGCGCGCGCGGGCATCCCGGTCGATCGCGCCCGCTTCCTCCGCCACCGCCCGGCGCCTGGCGCCCAGCGCGGCAAAGGCCGCGGCATCGGCGCCGTTGCGGAAGCCGAAATAGCCATTGGCGTTGTACCAGCTCCTGCGGGCGAGCAGCGCGCAGAGCTCGGCAGTGGCGTCGAGCATCGCCTGCTGGTTGGCGAGCAGCGGATCCGTCGCCGCGTCGCCGGCGATCCTGGCGATGCCCAGCTTGGCCGCCCGGGGCAGGCTCGCGCTACCGATCGCTTCGGCCAGCGCCTTGCGCCGCGCGATGCGCGCCAGGCTCTGCTCGCCGGCAAGCGCACGGATCGGCTCGATCGCCTTGCAGTCGCCGATCGCATGCGGGTTCTGCTGAAGCAGATAGGGGCTGTTGAGCGCGCCCGCGCCGAACTTGGCCAAGGCATCGGCAAAGGCGCGCTGCGCGACGACATCGGCCTGCAGCGCATCGGCATAGAGCTGCGAGACGGGCCCGCGGCCGGCGGCGCCGGCGGGCAGGAGCGGGGTGCCGTCCGCTGCCAGCTCGATCTCGGCGAAGCTGCTTGCATCGGCGCGCGACTGGGTCTGGAACTGGCCGTGCGCGATCGCCGCCGCGCCGGCGCCGGCGCCGATCAGCAAGGCCAGCGAGCCGAGCTTCCATCCCAGATTCGCGTGGCGCGTCGTCGCCAGAAAGCCGATCAGCCATAGCACCAGCCCCGCCGCAGCGCCGCCGATCAGCAGCGCCGGCAACGGCAACGGCGAGCCGAAGCGCGGCCCCAGCAACGCCGCGAGCACCAGCACGGCGCCCCCGGCCAGAGTCGCGATCAGCGGATGGCCGTACGGGCCTTCCTCATCCCAATTGTCCGACATGATTTCCCCCAGTTCCCGACGACAGCCTAGCGGGGAAGCGTTTCCGTGCAATCGCTTTGGCGGTCCCAAGCCGGCCTTGCTTGCGCCGCGGCGCCCGCCCGCGCAAGGAGCCCACATGACCAGCACCACCGCTACCGGACGCGCATCCGGGCACAAGGGCCTCGCCCTCGCCATCGGCGCCTATGGCATCTGGGGCTTCCTGCCGCTCTATTTCCACGCCCTGGCCAGCGTGCCGGCGCTGCAGATCCTGGCGCACCGCATCGTCTGGTCGGTGCTGTTCCTCGGCGTGCTGGTCTTCGCGCTCGGCCGGGCGGGCCCGATCTGGCGCGCGGCGCGCGGGCGCACCCTGTTGCTGCTCTGCGCCAGCGCCACGCTGATCGCGATCAACTGGTTCGTCTATATCTGGTCGGTCGAGACCGGCCATGTGCTGGAGGCGAGCCTGGGCTATTTCATCAATCCGCTGGTCAATGTCGCGCTCGGCATGCTCGTGCTCGGCGAGCGGCTGCGGCGCTGGCAGGGGGCGGCGATCGCGGTGGCCGGTGCCGGCGTGCTGGTGATGGCGCTCGACGGCGGCGGGGCGATCCTGATCTCGCTTGCGCTCGCCTTCAGCTTCGGCCTGTACGGGCTGGTCCGCAAGGTGGTGGCGATCGATTCGCTGGGCGGGCTCACCGTCGAGACGGTCCTGCTGGTCCCCTTCGCCGCCGCATGGCTGGTCTACACCGCGGGACAGGGGACGAGCGGCTTCGGCGTGTCGGCCGGGCAGAACGCGCTGCTCCTGGCCGCGGGCGTGATCACCGCGACGCCGCTGCTGATGTTCGCCGCCGCCGCGCGGCTGATGCCGCTCTCGAGGCTGGGGCTGCTCCAATATATCGCGCCGACCATCCAGTTCTTCGTCGCGATCGCGCTGGGCGAGCCGCTGCGCACCGTCCACCTGATCACTTTCGCGCTGATCTGGGCGGGTTGCGCACTCTATGCCTGGGACAGCCTCCGCGCTGCCCGCGCGCCCATGCCGACAGACGCCTAGACTCCGCTTCAAATCCGGGATTGTCGCTGACGGGGTCCGCGCATGCGCGACACCGCCGGGCCCCTTGTCGCGCCCGAAGCCCGTGTCGCCGCGGAAGCGGTGCAGCTCTGTCGAAAATATTCAACCGATCGGTTGACTATTCCTGCTGCCGATGAGATATTAAACCACATGGTTGAATATCGACTCGACGCCACCTTTCACGCCCTTGCCGATCCCACGCGGCGCGGCATGCTCGCGCATCTCTCGCTCGGCGAGAAATCGATCGGCGAGCTGGCCGAGCCTTTTTCGATGACGTTCGCCGGGGCGGCCAAGCATGTGAAGGTGCTCGAAGGGGCGGGCCTCGTCGCCCGCCGCAAGGTGGGACGCAGCTATATGTGTGCCTTGAAGCCCGATCCGCTCGCCGAGGCCGATAAATGGCTGAAGCAATGGGAGAAGTTCTGGACCGTCCGCCTCGATGCGCTCGAAGCGATCATCGCCGCGGACCAGCGGGAGAAGCCCGAATGACGCATGCCACGCCCTTTCTGATGTTCCAGGGCGGCAAGGGCCAGGCGGCGCTCGATTTCTATCTCGAGACCGTGCCCGGCAGCCGGATCGAATCGGTCGAGCGTTTCGGCCCCGACGGGCCGGGGCCCGAAGGCACGATCCTGCGCGCCCATGCGGTGATCGCGGGGCAGAAGGTGATGGTCCATGACAGCTTCATCGCCCATGGCTTCGATTTCACGCCGTCCTGGTCCTTCTTCCTCGACGTGGAGGATCGCGCGGCGTTCGACCGGCTGTTCGCGGCCTTGTCCGCGGAGGGCGGCGTGCTGATGCCGCCCGATGATTATGGCTGGAGCAGCCGGTTCGGCTGGGCGAACGACCGGTTCGGCGTCTCCTGGCAGGTCAATCTGGCATGAGCGCGCCGGTGATCCTCACCGTCACCCGCACGTTCGCCGCGAGCCCGGAGCGGGTGTTCGACGCCTGGCTCGATCCCGGGCAGGCGGCGCGCTTCCTCTTCGCCACGCCCGAGGGCGAGATGGTCCGCTGCGAGATCGATGCCCGGATCGGCGGCCGGGGGCTGATCGTCGAACGGCGCGCCGGAGGCGATGCCCATCACCGCCTCCGGTTCGAGGCGATCGACCGCCCGCGCCGCCTCGTCTTCCTCTTCTCGGCCGATCCGGCGGAGGAGGGGGAGTGGACGCGCGTCGCGATCGACATCGCGCCCACGCCGATGGGCTGCACATTGACGCTCACCCATGAAATGGACCCTGCCTGGGCAAGCTATGAGGAACAGACCCGCAAGGGCTGGACGATGATCCTCGAAAGCCTGGGCCGTATCACGGAGACGGAAAATGGCTGACACGCTGACTGCCGACACGATCACCCCGCAGATGCTCCGCTTCGAGCGCGACCTGGCCGCGCCGATCGAGACGGTGTGGCAATATCTGGTCGATCCGGAGCTGCGCGCCCGCTGGTTCATGGGCGGACCCACCGAACCGCAGGTGGGCGGCAAGCTTGGCCTGACCTTCAACCATCAGGACCTGTCCGACGACGATGTGCCCAATCCCGAGCGCTACGCCGAATATGAGGGCAAGGCCTGGTCGGAGACCATCCTCAAGATCGAGCCGCCGCATCTCCTCGCCTTCACCTGGGACAATGGCGAGGCAGGGGAGGTGACGATCGAGCTGTTTGCCTTCGCTTCCGATCGCACCCGCCTCGTCCTCACGCACAACCGCCTGCGCGGGCCCGAGGATGCGCGCAGCTTCGGCGGCGGCTGGGCCGCGCATCTTGCGGTGCTGCAGAAGCGCCTGGCGGGCGCGCATGTCGCCAGTTTCTGGGACCTGCATACCGAGGCGGAGAAGCGGGCGGCGGAAGCGGTGGGGCTCGGCTGAGGCAGGGCGCGGCCATCCGGCCTTGCGATATGGGTTCCGCCTGCTTGGCTCGTGCGGCCGGGCCGCCCGCCCGGCCGCGCTTGCTCGACGGGTAGAATGCGGGGAACTCCCCGATCCGGGCATGTCGCCGCGCGAGAAGCCGGGATCGCAAACCGTGCGTGGGCGACTATCCCCTTGAGACAAGGGTGGTGCCATAACCGTCATCCCCGCCTGTGCGGGCATGACGAACGGAAATGGAGAAATGTGAGCCCCGACCTAGGGCAGCTCGAACAGCCCCGCCGCGCCCATGCCCCCGGCCGTGCACATCGAGACGACGACATGGCGCACGCCGCGCTTGCGCCCTTCGATCAGCGCATGGCCGACGAGGCGCGATCCGCTCATCCCGAACGGATGGCCGATCGCGATGGCGCCGCCATTGACGTTGAGCCGGTCGGGATCGATCCCCAGCGTGTCGCGGCAATAGAGGCATTGGCTGGCGAATGCCTCGTTGATTTCCCACAGGCCGATATCCTCGACCCGCAGGCCGGCGCGCTTGAGCAGTTTGGGCACTGCGAAGACCGGGCCGATTCCCATCTCGTCGGGCTCGCAGCCGGCGACCTGGAAACCGCGATAGATGCCCAATATCTCCTTGCCCTCGGCCTCGGCGGTCTGGCGGTCCATCAGGATCTGCGCGGCGGCGCCGTCGGAAAGCTGGCTGGCATTGCCGGCGGTGACGTGCCGGCCCTGCGCGACGAACCGGCCGTCCTTCCAGACCGGCTTCAGCGTGGCGAGCACTTCGGCGGTGGTGCCGGCACGGATGCCTTCGTCCTGGGTAACGGTGACGGTCTCGCTGCCGGTGCGGTTGCCTTCCTTGTCGAAGAGCGCCTTCGCCACGGTGATCGGCGCGATCTCCTCGGCAAAGGCGCCGCTTGCAAGACCGGCCGCCGCGCGCTGCTGGCTCGCCGCGGCGAAGGCATCCTGCGCCGCGCGGCTGATGCCGTAGCGCTCGGCGACGATCTCGGCGGTCTCGATCATCGGGATATAGGCGGCGGCCACCCGGTCGGTGACGGACTTGTTCGGATAGCGCGGCGCGTCGCGCATCGTCAGGCTGATCGATTCCATGCCGCCGGCCAGCGCGACGTCGATCTCGTCGGTCATGATCGAGCGCGCGGCCAGGGCAATGGCGGTGAGGCCCGATCCGCATTTGCGGTCGAGGCTGAAGGCGGGCACGCTGTGCGGCAGTCCGGCGGCGAACAGCGCCATCCGCGCCATGTTCGCGCCCTGCGTTCCCCATTGGTTGCCCATGCCGTAGAAGACGTCGTCGATCCGCGCCGGATCGATGCCGGCGCGTTCCACCGCCGCGTTCATCACATGGGCGGCGAGCACCGGCGCCTCGGTGTCGTTGAAATAGCCGCGACCCGCCTTGCCGATCCCCGTTCGCGCGGTCGAGACGATCACAGCTTCACGCATTGCGGCACCCTCCTGTTTTCGAAGATGCGGTATGGCCTTGCCTCGCCGCGATTGCAATGGCTCCGCGCCGTCCCATATCCGTCGGCGGAGGTGCGCCATGGCGAGCAGGCCGACACGGATTCCCGGGCCCGATCATCCGATCGCGATCGCACGGTCGGACGCGCATGTGGTGGTGCGGGCCGCCGGCAGGGTGATCGCCGACACCCGCCGCGCGCTGGAGCTCCGTGAGGCGAACTACCCGCCGGTCCTCTACATCCCGCGCGCGGATGCCGACATGGCTTCGCTCCAGCGGACCGACCATGCGAGCTATTGCCCGTACAAGGGCGAGGCCAGCTATTTCTCGATCCGCGGCGGGGCCGGGAATGCGGTGTGGAGCTATGAGGCGCCCCATGCGGCGGTCGCCGAAATCCGCGACCATCTGGCCTTTTATCCGGACCGGGTGGAGGCGATCGAAGTCAATCGCTGAACGCCGGCGGGCGCTTCTGCATATTGGCCATCACTGCTTCGATCTGGTTGGGCGTGCGCAGCAATGCGGCCTGTTCCCGGCTTTCGGCGAGCAGAATGTCGGCGGCTCCGGCCTCGAGATTGGCGAGCCGCTTGGCGGCGCGGATCGCATGCGGGTTGCGCCCGGCGATGGCCCGGGCGAGCGCCATCGCTTCTGCATGCGGCTCCTCGGCGATGCGCGTGACGAAGCCGAGCGCCACTGCTTCCTCCGCGTCGAATTCGCGGGCGGTATAGGCGAGTTCGCGCAGCACGTCGTCGCGGACATTGCCGCGCCAGAGCGCATAGCCGGCCATGTCGGGCACGATGCCCCATTTCATCTCCATCACCGAAAGCCGCGTGCCCGGCGCGGCGATCCGCACGTCGGCGCCGCTGGCGATCTGGAGGCCGCCGCCGAAAGCGACGCCATGCACGGCGGCGATCACCGGCACCGGCAGGGCGCGCCAGCCCCAGGCGACCTGTTGGAAATCATTGGCCAGGCCATGGCTGCGCCGGGCGAGATCGATTCCCGATCCCCCCGCCGCCATGCTGGCCATGTCCAGGCCTGCGCAGAAGCCGCGCCCCTCGCCCGAGAGCACGACGGCGCGGATGCCGGCCTCGCCCTCCAGCCGGGCGATCGCGGCGATGATCCCGGCGAACATCGCCGGATCGAGCGCGTTGAGCTTGTCGGGCCGGGCCAGCCGCATGTCCGCGACGCCGTCCTCGATCTCGATCCTGACGCGCTCTTCCATGCCTTCTCTCCTTTGCCTTGCGAACAGAATAGCGTGCAATCAGCCCACGCAAAGCCGGTAGCCGCGTCCCTTGTCGGTGCGCAGCATCGGCATGGCGAACCCCCGGTCGAGCTTGGCGCGCAGCCGCGAGACATGCACCTCGACGACATTGGTGCCGGGATCGAAGTCGAGGCCCCAGACCGCCGCCAGCAATTCGGAGCGCCCCGCCGGTCGATCGCCCTGGCGGACCAGGTGAAGCAGCAGCGCATATTCGCGGGGCAGCAGCGATATCGGCCGGCCGGCGCGCGTCACCCGGCGCTCGACGGGATCGATGCGAAGCTCGCCGAGCACGATTTCGGGCCGCCGCCGGATCCGCGCGGCAAGGCGGGCCGCCACTTCCTCGGCAGTGGCGGAAGCGGGCATCGCATCGTCGGCACCGGCATCGAGCGCCTGCGCCACGCTGCCCTCGATCGGCAGGAGCAGGAGGAGCGGCTCCTGCCAACCCAGTGCCCGGATCCGCGCCACGCTCTCGCCCGTGCCTGCGAACAGGCCCGCCGCCGCCTCCACCCCCGGTGCATAGGGGACGAGCCCCAGTCCGCGCGCCGCAGTGGCTCGGGCAAGGTCAGGGAGTTCGACGGTACAGGCGACACGCAGGGTCACGGCACCGAAGCTAGCGGCGATGACACCGTTTCGGCGGCAACCATGTCCGTTACGGAGCTAGTCTCGCCCGGGCATGGCCGGCGACGAAGCGGTCGGGATCGTCCGTCGCGCGGGAGAGCAGCATCGGCGCTTCGCCAGGCAGCGCCGAGACGAGCGCGTCGAGCGCAGTCACCCGCATCCTTGCGCAGGGATGGCGCAGGGCGAAGCGCTCGGCCAGGTCCAGCCCGTTGCCGACATGCACCGCGATGGCGACCAGGGCCTCCGCGGCGGTCACCGTCAGGCCCTCGGCGATGGTGCCGCGCCCGATATCGAAGCGATACTGGTCGAGCCAGGGCTGGGCGGGATCGGCAGCGAGGATGTTGAGCGAGACCGACATGCTGTCCGGCGGCAGCTGGACATGCACGTCGCGCCGCATCCGGTAGAGCATCAGCCTGCCGGGTTCGAGCCGCGCGCGCTCGACGAAGCGAAGCCCTGCATGCTCGCCGGGCAGGCCCGTGAGCGGCGCAGCATCATATTCGTAATAGTCGCTCCAATAGCCCGGGCCGAGATAGCCATAGGTAAGGAAATGGAAATTATGGTCGTGCGGCAAGTCGTAGAAGAAGGCCGCCGGCCCGCTGCGGCGGGTGGCCGAATCCGCACGCGCCGGCCAGAAATTGGCGCGCAGCACATAGCGGCCATTGGGCGGGCGAAGCAGGAAGACCTGCGCGCCATAGCCATTGCCGGCATGCTGGGCGGCGCAGCGTGTCTTGAGCTCGGCGATCGCGAGGTCGGCGAGGAAATCCGAGTTGCGCCCCAGCCGCGCGAGCAGCGGCCCCCAGCTCGCGAACGCATCCTCGTCGCGCGCGTCGACGGGATAGGCGTCGAGCGTTTCGACCAGCTCGACCAGCTCGATCGCGCCGCCCTGGCCGGGATCGATCAGGCGCGGCATGCCGTGCTCAGCCGCGGGCGCACTGCTGCGAGTGTCCGTTCGGCGGCCTCGCGTATCTCGATATGCGGATCGCCTGCCGCCATCGCTTCGAGCCGGGGCAGGGCGGCGTGCGCATCGAGCGCCAGCCATTCGCGCATCGCCGCCCAGCGCAGATGGAAGGCCGGATCGCGCGTCGCCGCGTCGAATTGCGGGCCCGCATCCGCCCGCCCGGCGAGGCGGAGAAAGGCGAGCAGCATCTCGGCGCGCGAGGCCTGGTCGTCGCCGCTCGCGACCCGGAGCAGCTTGCCGTCGCCGATCGCATGCTCGCGCATCAACGGCGCGGCGCCGGCCCGGATCGTCGCCACCAGCGTGACCACGTCGTTGCCGGCATCGGCAAGCAGCTGTGCCTCGCAGCGTCCGTCGATCGCGTGGACCTCGCCATCGGCGAGCCGCAGCGATTCCCGCTCTTCGCACGGGGGCGCTTCGGCGGCGCGGAAGTCCGGCCCGGCAGGCGCGGTCCGCCAGCGCCGCAACGTCGCGCCTCCCGCCCGGACGAAGCGCGTCACGGTGATCCGGCCGGAAAAGGTGCAGGCGGTCGGCGGTGGCCGCCGGCGCATCGCCGCCGCGCTGGTCACGCAGGCGGAGATCGCCACCGCGGGGCAATCGAACAGGACCGCGCCGATGCGGAGGCCGTCGCGGTTCGCCTTGAACGGCGGCTCGAACAAAGGGTCGGCGGCGATCGCATCGATCAGCGGCTGGAGCAGTGCCCCGGCCCAGCCGCCGTCGCCGAACAGCCGCGTCGCGCGGTGCGTCAGCGCCTCGGCATCCTCCGCGGCGCAATCGGCGAAGACCGTTTCGAGCATGCGATGCGCATCGCCATGCCGCCATTTCCGGATCGTACCCCGCCCAGCCTCCCGCGCGGCGACGAGCGCCGCGCGCGTTCCGGCATCCATCCCGTTCATGCGAAATCGGGCGCGATCTCGTAGATCAGGATCGCGATGCCGACGATCAGCTCGAACAGATCGTCGACATCGTTCAGGGCCGTGCGCAGCGTTCCATGCAGCGCCACGCTGGTGCCCAGCTCCGGGATCTCTCCCAGATCGATCTTCAGCAATCCCATGCCTCCCTCCCTTCCGAAGGTTCCCCGATGGGGCCACGCTAGGGCGGGACGGGAATGGTGCATCTTACAACGATGTAATTGCCGCCATTTGCGTGCTTTCCGCGGCCGCGCTAGGGGGCGGCCATGCGCCAACCGGCCCCTTCCGCCTTCGACCCGTTGCGCTTCTTCGAGCTGCGCTATGCCAGCCACGGCACGCGGCTGGGCATCGGCTATCGCACCCATGGCCCCGATTGGGCCGAGCTCGAGCTGCCCTATCGCGAGGACATGATCGGCGATCCGGCCTCGGGCGTGCTCGCTTCGGGGCCCATCCTGGCGCTGATGGACATGGCGACCGCGGTTTCGGTCTGGCTGCGGGCCGGCGCCTTCGTGCCGCAGGCGACGCTCGATCTCAGGATCGACTATCTGCGCCCGGCGACGCCGGGCCGCACGGTGGTCGGCCGCGGCGAATGCTATCGGCTGACGCGTTCGATCGCCTTTGTGCGCGGCCAGGCGCATGACGGCGATCCGGACGATCCGATCGCCCATGTCGCCGGCACGTTCATGGCGACGGAGCGCTACCGGTGATCCTGCCTCCCTATGCCGAACTGCTCGGCCTCACGGTCGAACCCGGCGAGCGAGCGCCGGTGCTGGTGATGCCCTTTGGCGACGGCGTGCTCGGCCGCCCCGGCTTCCTGCACGGCGGCGCGATCGGCGGGCTGCTCGAAATGGCGGCGGTGGGTGCGCTCTGGCAAGCGCTCGGCTCCGACCAGACCCAGGTCAAGCCGATCAACCTGACCGTGGACTATATGCGCGGCGGCCGCGACAAGCCGACCCGGGCCCGCGGCGCGGTGACCCGGCTGGGCACGCGCGTCGCCAATGTCGAGGCGATCGCCTGGCAGGACGAGCCGGACCGGCCGATCGCCGCGGCGCGGATGAATTATCTGATCGTGCGCTAGGATCCTTTGGGCGTCAGCCTGAACAGCCGCCCATTGGCCTTGCCGGCGTCCTCGAGCAGCCATACCGCGCCGTCGGGGCCCTGCGCCACGTCGCGGATGCGCATGTTCAGGTCCCATCGGTCGGCCTTGCTCGCCTTGTCGCCGTCGAGCGCGACGCGGATCAGCCCGCGGCCCGAAAGCGCGCCGATCAGCAGCGAGCCCTTCCATTTCGGGAACATGCCGCCCGAATAATAGATCATCCCGCCGGGCGAGATGGACGGGTTCCAATATGCCGCCGGCGCCTCGAAGCCGTCGCCGGGCGCATGACGGGGTATCGGCGTGCCGTCGTAATTGTCGCCGTCGGAAACCAGGGGCCAGCCATAGTTCCTGCCCTTGCGGATCAGGTTGACCTCGTCGCCGCCCTTGGGGCCCATCTCGTTCTCCCAGAGCCGGCCGCTCGCATCGAACACCAGCCCATAGGGATTGCGATGGCCGAGGGTCCAGGTCTCGGCGGGGACCAGATTGGGGCCGTCCACTGCCTGGGTGCGGGCCGGCGCGGTCTTGGCGAGCTCGGTGTTCCGGGGCGGATCGGTGACGGCCACCGTCGCCGTACCGGTCTTGCCGGCCCAGGGATTGCCGGGCGCCGGCTTGCCGTCGAGCGTCAGGTGCAGGATCTTGCCGAGCGCCTGGTTCGGATCCTGTGCCGGGGTGAAGCGCTGGCGCTCGCCCGAGGTCAGGAACAGCGACTTGCCATCGGGCGCGAAGGCGATGACCGCGCCGAACTGGCCGCCCTTGCCGTCCGACCCTGCGCGCCACAGCACCTGCGGGTCGACGAGCGTGGGCGCCGGGCCGTCGACAAGGGTCGCGCGGGCCATCGCCAGGCTGGATCCCTGGGGCCGCGGCTCGGCATAGGTGTAGTAGACCCGGTGGCTCTTCGCGAAATCGGGGGCGGGAATCACGTCGAGCAGCCCGCCCTGGCCCTGAAAGACCACGTCGACATTGGCGATCACCTGCCGCTGCCTGCCGTCCGCCGAGACGAGCAGGATCCTGCCCGCCTTCTCCGTCACCAGCATCCGTCCGTCGGGCAGGAAGGCCATCGCCCAGGGCGCGTCGAACGCAGTGACCTGGGTCAGGGTGAAGGGTGGTCCGTCGTCCGCGGACGAGCGGCTTGCCTGTCGCGCCGAGAGCCCCGAGCCCGCATTGCAGGCGGCGAGCAATGCCAGCGCGGGCAAGGCCAGGCGGAGACTTTTCTGCATCGGGTCGATCCCTCTCTTCCGTTGTCGCGGCGTCGACGCGCCGGAGTCCGCTGCGGCCCCGGGCGCCGTTCCCGGTGCCAATTCTGCTTGTATCCCGGGCGCCTGCCAAGTGAGGAAGGCGGAAGGCGGAAGGCGGAAGGCGGAAGGCGGAAGGCGGAAGGCGGAAGGCGGGAACCGGGGGCAAGCGCTTTCGCGGGACCGGGGCGTGTCGCCATTGGCGATGCGCAAGGCCCTTCGCCCGCGGCGCGGAAAGATCCCGCTCCGGCCCGAATCCGATTGCTCTTGCCGCCGCGGCGCCGAGTGCGTATATCGCACCTGCTTTCTCGACATCGTCAAACATGCCGAGGTCGGGGCCCGCAGGGCTCCGGCGCCGAAGCTGCTTGACCATCATCGGAGTGCCGCGTGGCGAATATTGTCGACCTCACCAAGCTGATCGAACCCGAAGCCAAGGCGCTCGGGCTCGCGCTGGTGCGCGTCAAGATGTTCGGCGGCACCAGCGATCCGACGCTGCAGGTGATGGCCGAGCGTCCCGACACCCGCCAGCTCACCATCGACGATTGCGCCGACCTGTCGCGCCGCATCTCCGATGTGTTCGATGCGCTGGAGGAAGCGGGCAAGGACCCGTTCGACCATGCCTATCGGCTCGAGGTCAGCTCGCCGGGGATCGACCGGCCGCTCACCCGGCTCCAGGACTATGCGGACTGGAAGACGCACGAGGCGCGGCTGAACCTGGCCGAGCCGCTCGAGGACGGTCGCAAGCAATTGACGGGCGACCTGATCGGCATCGAGGGCGACCTCGTCTCGATCGACGTCCGCAAGTACAAGGTGGTCAGCGTTCCGTTCGGCAGCATCGCCGACGCCAAGCTGCTGATGACCGACCGACTGATCAACGCAACCGCGCCGCTCTCCACCGAAGGCGCAGACGAATACGAAGCAGAGGAAAACGACTGATGGCCACCGCCATTTCCGCCAACAAGGCCGAGCTGCTCGCCATTGCCGATTCGGTCGCGAAGGAGAAGCTGATCGACAAGGCCATCGTCATCGAGGCGATGGAGGACGCGATCCAGCGCGCCGCGAAGAACCGCTACGGCGTGGAGAACGACATTCGCGCCAAGCTCGACCCGAACACCGGCGACCTGCGCCTGTGGCGCGTCGTCGAAGTGGTCGAGGCGGTCGACGACTATTTCAAGCAGGTCGACGTCAACCAGGCGCAGAAGCTCCAGAAGGGCGCGGCCGTGGGCGACTATATCGTCGATCCGCTGCCCCCGATCGAGTTCGGCCGCATCCAGGCCCAGGCCTCGAAGCAGATCATCTTCCAGAAGGTCCGCGACGCCGAGCGCGAGCGCCAGTATGAAGAGTTCAAGGACCGCCAGAACGAGATCATCACCGGCGTGGTGAAGCGCGTCGAGTTCGGCCATGTCGTGGTCGACCTGGGCCGGGCCGAGGGCGTGATCCGCCGCGACCAGCAGATCCCGCGCGAAGTGGTCCGCGTCGGCGACCGCGTCCGCTCGATCATCCTCAACGTCCGCCGCGAGAACCGCGGCCCGCAGATCTTCCTGAGCCGGGCCCACCCCGAGTTCATGAAGAAGCTGTTCGCGCAGGAAGTGCCCGAGATCTACGACGGCATCATCGAGATCAAGGCCGCCGCCCGCGATCCGGGCTCGCGCGCCAAGATCGGCGTGATCTCGCATGATTCGAGCATCGACCCGGTCGGCGCCTGCGTCGGTATGAAGGGCTCGCGCGTCCAGGCCGTCGTGCAGGAGATGCAGGGCGAGAAGATCGACATCATCCCCTGGTCGCCCGACACCGCGACCTTCGTCGTCAACGCGCTGCAGCCGGCCAATGTCAGCCGCGTCGTGATCGACGAGGAAGAGGACCGTATCGAAGTCGTCGTTCCCGACGATCAGCTCAGCCTCGCCATCGGCCGCCGCGGCCAGAATGTGCGCCTTGCCTCGCAGCTGACCGCCAAGGCGATCGACATCCTCACCGAGACCGACGCCAGCGAGAAGCGCCAGGCCGAGTTCGTCGCGAACAGCGAGATGTTCCAGAACGAGCTCGACGTCGACGAGACGCTGGCCCAGCTGCTGGTCGCCGAAGGTTTCTCGAGCCTCGAGGAAGTCGCCTATGTCGAGCTCGACGAGATCGCGTCGATCGAGGGCTTTGACGAGGAGCTCGGCCAGGAGCTGCAGAGCCGCGCCCAGGAAGCGCTGGAGCGCCGCGAGGAAGCCAATCGCGCCGAGCGCCGAGCGCTGGGCGTCGAGGACGATCTCGCCACCATGCCCTATATGACCGAGGCGATGCTGGTCACGCTCGGCAAGGCGGGCATCAAGACGCTCGACGACCTGGCGGACCTCGCCACCGACGAGCTGGTGCAGAAGAAGCGCGCCGAGCCGCGCCGCCGCAACGAGGACGCGCCGAAGCGCGAGCAGGACAAGGGCGGGATCCTGGCCGAGTACGGGCTCAGCGACGAGCAGGGCAACGAGATCATCATGGCGGCGCGTGCGCACTGGTTCGCCGACGAGGACGCGGCCGAAGTCGCGCCGGCGGAGGGCGAGGCCTGATGCCATTCATCGACATCCGTCTGGCCGGCCCGGCCACCCGCGCGCAAAAGGCCGGCATCGTCGCCGATGTCACGGCCTCCATGGTCGCGCGCCTGGGCAAGCCGGCGGGTGCCGTGCAGGTCAACATCACCGAGCTCAGCTTGGAGAATTACGGCGCGGGCGGTCAGCTGATCGCGGACCGCGACGCGCCGGTGAAGGGAGACGCGCATGCGGAACCCTCACAATGACACGGCACGGCTAAAGCCCAAGGCGACCCCCCCTTCCGCCGCGCGGGAGGGGCATGATCCCATGCGCACCTGCGTGCTGAGCCGCGAGGAGGCTCCGCGCGACGGGCTGATCCGACTCGCGCTCTCGCCGGATGGCGAGGTGCTGCCCGATGTCCGCGCCAAGGCGCCGGGCCGCGGCGCCTGGATCGGCGTGACCCGCGCCGAGCTCGACGCTTCGGGCAAGAAGCTCAAGGGCGCGCTCGCCCGTGCCTTCAAGGGCGCCGAGCTGCGCATTCCCGAGGATATCGGCGCGCGGATCGAGGAGCAGCTGCAGCGCAACGCGCTCGATCGCCTCGGCCTCGAGTTCAAGGCCGGGCATGTCGCGATCGGCGGCGACCGCATCCAGGAAGCCGCGCGCGGCGGCCGGCTCCACCTGCTGCTCCATGCGAGCGACGCGGGCGAGGACGGCGCGCGCAAGCTCGCCCAGGCCTGGCGCGTGGGCAGCGATCGCGAAGGCAGCGGGCTCAAGGGCTTAACATTGCCGATCCCGCGCACCATATTGTCCTTGGCGCTTGGCCGCGAAAATGTGGTACATGCCGGCCTGACCGACGCCAAAGCGGCTGCGCGGACGAGCGAAGCGCTCGATCGGTGGCTGCGCTTTATCGGATTCGATTCCACCCCTCGCCCTTGCGAAACCGCTTCGCAAGGCGCATCGGCGCTTCCGTCGGAAGCGTCCGAAGACGAACGACAGACTGAAGGACTTTAGGCAGGCGCATGAGCGACACCGATAACGATAAGCCGAAACTGGGCATGCGCGCACCGCTGGGGCTGAAGCGCACGGTCGAGACGGGCAAGGTGAAGCAGAGCTTCAGCCATGGCCGCTCGAACACCGTGGTCGTGGAAGTGAAGCGCCGCCGGGTCCTGGGGCCGCATGGCACTCCGCAGGACGAGGCGCAGGCCGCGCCCGAGCCCGTCGCCGCGCCTGCCCAGCCGCCGGCGCCGCCCGCGCCGCCGCGCCCCGTCGCGCCCGCGCCGCGCCCGTCGAACGAGACGGCGCAGGAGCGCCAGGCCCGATTGCTGCGCGAGGCGGAAGACCAGCGCATGCAGGCGAACGAGGAAGCGCGTCGCCGCGAGGAGCGCGAGCGCGCCGAAGCGGCCGAAGCGGAAGCCCGCCGTATCGAAGAGAAGGCCCGTGTCGAGGCGGAAGCCGCCAAGGCGCCGCCGGCGGCCGAGCCCGAGCCCGCGGTCGAGAAGGCCGCCGAGGCCGCTCCGGCGCCCGTCGCTGCGCCGACGCCGGCCCCGGCTCCCAAGCCCGCACCGACGCCCGCGCCGCCCCCGGCCCCGGTCGCGCTGCAGCTCGATCCGAGCCGCCCGGCCCCGCGCCTGTTCACGCCGGTGCAGCGCCCCGAGATCCCCAAGCCGCAGCCCAAGCCCGAGCCGAAGCCCGAGGCTGCCGCTCCGGCGCCGGCCCAGGCCGCGCGTCCGGCCGGTGGCGGTGCGCCTGCATCGCGTCCCGCGCCCACGGGCGGCGCGCCGGTGCGGCGCGGCCCCGAGCCTGCGCGTCCGCAGCAGCGTGACCGCAAGGGCGACGATCGCCGCCAGTCGGGCAAGCTCACCGTCAATCGCGCCCTGGGCGGCGAGGATGGCGCGCGTGCCCGCTCGCTCGCCGCGCTGAAGCGCGCCCGCGAGAAGGAGCATCGCCGCTCGTACGGGGGTTCGTCGGCGCCGCGCGAGAAGCAGGTCCGCGACGTGGTCGTCCCCGAGGCGATCACCGTGCAGGAGCTCGCCAACCGCATGGCCGAGAAGGGCGCCGACCTGGTGAAGGCGCTGTTCAAGATGGGCATGCCGGTCACCGTCAACCAGACGATCGACCAGGATACCGCCGAACTGCTCGTCACCGAATTCGGCCACAACCTGCAGCGCGTCAGCGAGAGCGACGTCGATCTGGACGTGGCCGAGGCCGATGCCGAGGACACGCTGCAGCCGCGCGCGCCGGTGGTGACGATCATGGGTCACGTCGATCACGGCAAGACCTCGCTACTCGATGCCCTGCGCGGCACCGACGTGGTGAAGGGCGAGGCCGGCGGCATCACCCAGCATATCGGCGCCTATCAGGTCACGCTGAAGGACAAGTCGAAGATCACCTTCCTCGACACGCCGGGCCACGAGGCGTTCACCCAGATGCGTGCCCGCGGTGCGGACATCACCGACATCGTCGTGCTGGTGGTGGCGGCGAATGACGGCCTGATGCCGCAGACGATCGAGGCGATCAACCACACCAAGGCGGCCGGGGTGCCGATGATCGTGGCGATCAACAAGGTCGACCTCGACAGCGCCAACCCGCAGCGCGTGCGCGAGCGTCTGCTCGAGCATGAGGTCATCGTGGAAGAGATGGGCGGCGAGACGCAGGACGTCGAAGTCTCCGCGCTCAAGAAGATCGGCCTCGACGCGCTGATCGAGAAGATCCAGCTCCAGGCCGAACTGCTCGACCTCAAGGCCAACCCGGACCGCGAGGCCGAAGGCACGGTGATCGAGGCGAAGCTCGACAAGGGCCGCGGCCCGGTCGCGACGATCCTCGTCAACCGTGGCACGCTCAAGGTGGGCGACGTGTTCGTCGTCGGCGCCGAGAGCGGCAAGGTCCGCGCGCTGATCAACGACAAGGGCCAGCAGGTCAAGGAAGCCGGTCCGGCCGTTCCGGTCGAAGTGCTCGGCCTCTCCGGCGTCCCGATGGCGGGCGATCCGCTCCAGGTCGTCGAGAACGAGGCGCGTGCCCGCGAAGTCGCCGAATATCGCTCGGGCGTCGCGCTGCAGAAGCGCACCACCCAGGCGCCGGCCAGCCTCGAGAGCATGTTCTCGGCGCTCAAGGAAAAGCAGGCGATGGAATATCCGCTGGTCGTCAAGGCGGATACCCAGGGCACGGTCGAGGCGATCGTCGCGGCGATCAACAAGATCAGCACCGACGACATCAAGGCGCGCGTGCTCCATTCGGGCGTGGGCGGCATCACCGAGAGCGACGTGACGCTCGCGGCCGCTGCCGGGGCGCCGATCATCGGCTTCAACGTCCGCCCGAATGCCAAGGCGCGCGAGATCGCCGAGCGGAACAAGGTGGCGTTCAAATATTATGACGTGATCTATGACCTGACCGACGAAGTCCGCGCGGGCATGGCCGGGCAGCTCGGTCCGGAAGCGTTCGAGACCGTCGTCGGCCGCGCGGAGATCAAGGAAGTCTTCTCGGCCGGCAAGCACGGCAAGGCCGCCGGTCTGCTGGTTACCGAGGGCGCGATCCGCAAGGCGCTCAAGGCGCGTATCACCCGGGACGACGTCATCATCTACCAGGGCGAGATCGCGTCGCTGCGTCGCTTCAAGGACGATGTCGCCGAAGTGCGCGCGGGCCTGGAGTGCGGCGTGACGTTCAGCCAGAACTTCACCGACATCAAGGCCGGCGACTATCTCGAGACCTTCGAAGTCGAGATGCGCGAGCGCACGCTGTAAGTCTCTCCCTCTCTCCGCTTGCGGGGAGAGGGCCGGGAGAGGGGGTTGTCGAGGGTGCGTCGCACTTGCCCCTCTCCCCGCCCTCTCCGCTGAAGGGGAGAGGGAGATATGGCTTCGATCTTCGACGATTTCCCGTCGCCTTCCTCGGCACGGCTGCTCGGCTGGGAGATGCGGGCCTTCGACGCGGAAGCCAGGACGATCGAGATCGGCTTCACGATCGACGACCGGTTCCTCAATCCGGCGGGAACGGTGCAGGGCGGATTCCTGGCGGCGATGCTCGACGACACGCAGGGCCCCTGCCTGTTCGCGGCGAGCGACGGGCGGGTCTATGCGCCGACGATCGATTTCCATGTGGTGTGCCTGAAGCCCGCGCGGCCCGGGCGCTTCACCGGCAGGGGCAGGGTGGTGAGCCTGGGCAAGACGATCGCGGTCACCGAGGCCGAGTTGTTCGACGAAGGCGGCAACATGGTCGCCCGCGGCACCTTCACGGGCCGTGCGATGGAAGGCGCGATGGCGCGCCGGGGTGAGAAATGAAGACGCAGACCACCACCGAGGAACGTTCCGTCCGCCTGCTGCGCGTCGGCGAGCAGGTGCGCCACGTGCTGAGCGAGATCCTGCAGCGCGGCGACGTGCATGACGACACGCTGGCCAGCCACATGGTTTCGATCACCGAAGTCCGCATGTCCCCCGATCTGCGCCATGCCACGGTGTTCGTGAAGCCGCTGCTCGGCAAGGACGAGGAAGTGGTGATCAAGGCGCTCCGCACCAACACCGCCTATCTCCAGCGCGAAGTCGCGCACCGGGTGAAGATGAAATACGCGGCCAGGCTCAAGTTCCTGGCGGACGAGAGCTTCGACGAGGGCAGCCATATCGACCAGCTGCTCCGCTCGCCCGAAGTGGCGCGCGACCTGGGCGACGACCCCGCCAAGGGCTGAGCCGGGCGCACGGCGCCGCATCCCGGCGGGGATTGATTCCGCCCGCGCGCGGTGCAGTATCGTGCGATGCGCGCGCTGCTGCTCTTCTTCCTCTTCTGCTCGGCCTGGACGGTGCCCGCCCGCGCGCAGGTCGGCGCGCTCCAGACCGACTGCAAGCTGGGCGGCGGCGGCCCGAGCGGATACCAGTTTGTCGCAACCTGCGCCGGGCGGGCGAGGTCGCCCGACGGGCATTTCGCGGTGGTCCAGCGCGCCTATCGGGACAAGCAGCCGCCGATCGAGGTGCAGGATGCCCGGGGGCGCGTGGTCGCCCGGCTCTCCAGCATCAGTGACGACATGCCGTTCAGCGTCCATTGGGCGCCCAATTCGCGCTGGTTCTTCGTCAACCACCATGTCGGCTCGTTCATGGACGTGCTGCGGGTCTTCGAGATCGCGGGCGGCAAGGTGATCGAGCGCCCGGCGCTGGGGCGCGCGGCGGCGAAGATCGCGTCGTTGCGCTATCCCTGCCTGAGGCGCGACATGATCCTGCCCAATGGCTTGCGCTGGGCGCGCGGCGGCCACAGCATCGTGCTGGTGACGATCAGCCGTCCCGATGCCTGTAGCGCCGACTATACCAGCAGGCCGGGCAGCTGGCAGCCGCTCTGGATGATCGGCGATGCCCGGACCGGGCGGGTGGAAGCGCGGTCGATCCAGCCGAACCGCGACGCGCGCGGGCTTCGCGAGCCGCGTGGGGGGCTTTACTCGCGGCCCTGAGGCTCCGAAGAAGCCGGATGGCCAAGCTCTATTTCTACTATGCCTCGATGAATGCGGGAAAATCGACCACGCTGCTCCAGGCCGATTTCAACTATCGCGAGCGCGGCATGCGCACCTTGCTGTTCACGGCCGGCATCCATGATCGCGGCGGCAAGGGCGTGATCGATTCGCGGCTCGGCATCCGCGCCGTCGCCACGCCGTTCGAGGAAGCGACCGACCTGCGCCGCATCGCCGAGGACGCGCATTACGAATCGCCGCTCGCTTGCATCCTGGTCGACGAGGCGCAGTTCCTCTCGCCCGCCCAGGTCCGCCAGCTCGCCCATCTCGCCGACGAAGTGGGCATCCCGGTGCTCTGCTACGGCTTGCGCACCGATTTCCAGGGCCGGCTCTTTCCCGGCTCGGCCGAGCTGCTCGCGCTCGCGGACTCGCTCGTCGAGATCAAGTCGGTGTGCGAATGCGGGCGCAAGGCGACGATGAATCTGCGCGTCGATGGCGCAGGCAATGCCGTGCGACAGGGCGAGCAGCGCGAAGTAGGCGGCAACGAGCGCTATGTCGCGCTGTGCCGCCGCCACTTCATGCAGCGTACAGCCTGACTGTGCTAATGGCGGGGGCAGGAGTGTTTCACATGGCCTTCGAAAGGAGACGCGCCATGTTCCGCAAGACCGTCCTCGCGCTGGCGCTGCCGGCGCTGTTCGTCACCTCGGCTGCAGCGGCGCAGCAGGCCGGCCCCACGCCGGGGCCGAAGTCGGGCGAGCCGGCGACGATCCCGTTCATGACCCGCAACGACATCCGCACGTTCGACTCCACCGATGATGGCGACGGCGTCTATATCCAGGATGTCCGGCGCAACTGGTATTACGTGACCTTCTTCGGCCGCTGCAACGAGCTGCCCTGGGCGATCGGCGTGGGCTTCAAGACCTTTGCCGGCGGCTTTCAGATCGATCGCGGCGACACGATCATCGCCGGGCGCGAGCGGTGCAGGATCGCCGACATCGTCCATAGCGGTCCGCCGCCCGCGAAGGCGAAGAAGGCCAAGGGCGCCTGACGCTGGCTCCGGCGGCCTGCCTCGGCTAGGGGCTGCCGATGCATGGCTGGATCATCCTCGACAAACCGCTTGGCCTCGGCTCGACCCAGGGCGTGAGCGCGGTCAAGCGCGCGCTGCGCGACGGCAAGTACGGCAAGTTCAAGGTCGGCCATGGCGGCACCCTCGACCCGCTGGCGACCGGCGTGCTGCCGATCGCGCTGGGCGAGGCGACCAAGCTGGCGGGGCGGATGCTCGACAGCGACAAGGTGTACGACTTCGAAGTCACCTTCGGCGTCGAGACCGACACGCTCGATCGCGAAGGCAAGCCCGTCGCCACGTCGGAGGTGCGCCCCACGCGCGGGCAGGTCGAAGCGGTGCTGGCGCGCTTCACCGGCCCGATCGAGCAGGTGCCGCCCGCCTATTCGGCGCTTAAGGTCGATGGCGAGCGTGCCTATGATCTCGCCCGGGCGGGGGAGGAAGTGAAGCTGGCGAGCCGGGACGTGACGATCCATGCCCTTCAGATCCTCCCCGGAACGGGGAGGAAGACCGCCGGCGAAGCCGGTGGGGGAGGGGGCGTTCCATCAAGGACCCCGTTCGTGGAGCTCCCCCTCCACCAGCCTGCGGCTGGTTCCCCTCCCCGTTCCGGGGAGGATCAAATCACCCTGCGCGCCCATGTCTCGAAGGGCACCTATATCCGCAGCCTCGCCCGCGACATCGCGCATGCGCTCGGCACCGTCGGCCATGTCACGATGCTGCGCCGGGTGAAGGCCGGGCCCTTCACCCTGGATCAAGCGATTTCGCTGGACAAACTGGACGAAGCCGCTAAGGGCCGCACCCTTGAACAAATCCTCCTGCCGCTGAGGGCGGGGCTGGACGACATCCCGGCTCTATCCCTCACCCCCGATCAGGCAGGGCTGCTCCGACAGGGGCAGGTTCTGATCGGGATCGCCAAGGAAGACGGCCAATATTTCGCGTGTCTGGAGGATATTCCGATCGCGCTGGTGGAGGCTCTATCCGGCCAGGTCCGGGTGGTCCGCGGTTTCAATCTGTAAGCGATGTCGAAGGAAACACCATGTCGATCACTGCCGAGCGCAAGGAAGCGCTCATCAAGGAACACGCCCGCGGCGGCACCGACACCGGCAGCCCCGAAGTGCAGATCGCGATCCTCTCGGAGCGCATCTCGAACCTGACCGAGCACTTCAAGACGCACGCCAAGGACAACCACTCGCGCCGCGGCCTGCTCATGCTGGTCAACAAGCGCCGTAGCCTGCTCGACTATCTGAAGAAGAAGGACGAGAGCCGCTACACCGACCTCATCGCGAAGCTCGGGCTTCGCAAGTAACCGAAAAGGCGGCCCCCGGGTCGCCTTTTTGTCATTCGGGCACGCTACCGTGCCGAACCGCCTCCGTATCGGAGGCACGACGGGGATCGGCAATCCGGCCGATCCTGGAGCCACGTATGGCTCACCTCATAGGCCCCCGCTGCATCGGGTAGCGGGAGTGAAGGAAATCCAATGTTCGACAAGAAGACTGTATCGATCGAGTGGGGCGGCAAGACGCTGACCCTCGAAACGGGCAAGGTTGCCCGCCAGGCCGACGGCGCCGTGATGGCGACTCTCGGCGAGACGGTGGTGCTCTGCGCCGTCACGGCCGCGAAGAGCGTGAAGGAAGGCCAGGACTTCTTCCCGCTCACCGTCCATTATCAGGAAAAATTCTCGGCCGCCGGGCGCATTCCGGGCGGCTTCTTCAAGCGCGAGCGCGGCGCCACCGAGAAGGAGACCCTGGTCTCGCGTCTCATCGACCGCCCGATCCGCCCGCTGTTCCCGGAAGGCTTCTACAACGAGATCAACGCCATCGCTCAGGTGCTGAGCTATGACGGCGAGAACGAGCCGGACATCCTGTCGATGGTCGCCGCGTCCGCCGCGCTCACCATCTCGGGCGTGCCGTTCATGGGCCCGATCGGCGCCGCCCGCGTCGGCTATGTCGATGGCGCGTACATCCTGAACCCGACCGACGAGCAGGTTGCCGCCGGCGAGCTCGATCTGGTCGTCGCCGCCACGTATGACGCGGTGATGATGGTCGAATCGGAAGCCAAGGAGCTTTCCGAAGAGATCATGCTCGGCGCCGTGCTGTTCGCGCACGACGCCTGCCGCGAAGTGATCAAGGCGATCGTCAAGCTCGCCGAGCAGTCGGCCAAGGATCCCTGGGAAATGGCGTCGCAGGACGACAACGCCAAGCTCAAGGACAAGATCAAGAAGCTGATCGGCAAGGACATCGCCGCCGCCTACAAGCTGACCGACAAGTCGGCCCGCTCGAACGCGCTGAACGAGGCGCGTGCCAAGGCCAAGGCGCAGTTCACCGAGGACGGCCTTTCGCCCCAGGAAGTCATGGCCGGCATCAAGCTGACCAAGAAGCTGGAAGCGGAGATCGTCCGCACCGCCATCCTGAAGGACGGCAAGCGCATCGACGGCCGCACCACCACGCAGATCCGCCCGATCGTGGCGGAGACGCACTTCCTGCCGCGCGCGCACGGCTCGGCGCTGTTCACCCGCGGCGAGACCCAGACCATCGCCACCGCCACCCTGGGCACCAAGGATGCGGAGCAGATGATCGACGGCCTCAACGGCCTGTCGTACCAGCATTTCATGCTGCACTATAACTTCCCGCCCTATTCGGTCGGCGAAGTGGGCCGCTTCGGCGCGCCGGGCCGCCGCGAAGTCGGCCATGGCAAGCTGGCGTGGCGCGCGCTGCACCCGGTGCTGCCGTCGAAGGACGAGTTCCCCTACACGATCCGCCTGACCAGCGACATCACCGAGTCGAACGGCTCGTCGTCGATGGCGTCGGTGTGCGGCGGCAGCCTCGCGATGATGGACGCCGGCGTGCCGATCAAGCGCCCGGTGTCGGGCATCGCGATGGGCCTGATCCTCGAGGGCAAGGACTATGCGATCCTGAGCGACATCCTGGGTGACGAGGATCACCTGGGCGACATGGACTTCAAGGTGGCGGGCACGTCCGAAGGCATCACCACGATGCAGATGGACATCAAGATCGCCGGCATCACCAAGGAGATCTTCGAGGCTGCGCTCAACCAGGCCAAGGAAGGCCGCGCCCATATCCTGGGCGAGATGAACAAGGCGCTGGGCGAGACTCGCTCGGAGCTGTCGGCGCACGCGCCGCGCATCGAGACGATCACGATCGACAAGACCAAGATCCGCGACGTCATCGGCACGGGCGGCAAGGTGATCCGCGAGATCGTCGCCACCACCGGCGCCAAGGTCGACATCGACGACGAAGGCGTGATCAAGATCTCGTCGTCGGACCTGACGCAGATCGAGGCCGCCAAGAACTGGATCCTCGGCATCGTCGAGGAAGCGGAGGTCGGCAAGATCTACACCGGCAAGGTGGTCAACCTCGTCGATTTCGGCGCGTTCGTGAACTTCATGGGCGGCAAGGACGGCCTCGTCCACGTCTCGGAGATCAAGAACGAGCGCGTCGAGAAGGTCTCGGATGCACTGAGCGAAGGCCAGGAAGTCAAGGTCAAGGTCCTCGAGATCGATCCGCGCGGCAAGGTCCGCCTGTCGATGCGCGTCGTCGACCAGGAGACCGGCGAAGAGCTGGAGGACACGCGTCCGGCCCGCGAGCCGCGCGAACCGCGTGGCGATCGCGGCGATCGTGGCGACCGCCGTCGTGACGGCGGCCGCGGCGGCGATCGTGGTCCGCGTCGCGAAGGCGGCGACCGCGATCGCGGTCCGCGCGGCGATCGTGGCGATCGTGGCCCGCGCCGCGAGCGCTCGGAATCGAAGGACGAGGGCGGCGAGAATATCGGCCTGCCGGCGTTCCTCACCGGCGGCGACGACTGATCGTCCGCCAGACCGGCGAAAATTGAACAGGGGCTCGGGAAACCGGGCCCCTGTTTCATTTCAATGCCACTGCACCGAAAATCCACTGGCCCCGGGCTAGGCGCGGTAGCGCAGCGCCTCGACGATCGCGGCGAAGGCCGGGGTCGGCTGGCGCCGGCTCGGATAATAGAGATGATAGCCGGAAAAGGGCGGCGACCAGTCTTCGAGCACTGCCTCCAGCGCGCCGCTGTCGAGATGTTCGCGGACGAGGTTCTCCATCAGATAGGCAAGCCCGAACCCGTCCAGCGCCGCCTCGCGGATATGGAAGATGCTGTTGAAGGTCAGCTGCCCGTCCACCCGCACGCGCTGGGCGCGCCCGCCCCGTTCGAATTCCCAGGCATAGAGGCCGCGCAGCGTGGGCAGGCGCAGGTTGATGCAGCAATGGCCGGCCAGTTCCTGCGGCGTGCGCGGGCGGCCGGCCCTTGCGAAATAGCCGGGCGTCGCCACCACCAGCATCCGCATCTCCGGGCTGATGGGCACCGCGATCATGTCCTTGTCGATGATGTCGCCCAGCCGCACGCCCGCGTCGAACTTCTCGGCGACGATGTCGACCAGCCGATAGTCGGTCTCGATCTCCAGCCGGATGTCCGGATAGCGGGCGAGCACGCCGCGCAGCCGGGGCCAGAGCACGGTCTGGAGCGAGAATTCGTCGGCGGTGATGCGGATATTGCCCGCGGGCCGCTCGCGCAGGTCGTTGAGCGCCGCGACATGGGTCTCGATCTCGTCGAGATGGAAGGCGACCGAGCGCAGCATCCGCTCGCCGGCCTCGGTGGCGGTGACGCTGCGGGTGGTGCGGTTGAGCAGCCGCACGCCCAGCCGCTCCTCGAGCCCGCGCATGCAGTGGCTGAGCGCCGATGGCGTCACCCCCAGCTGCGCCGCCGCGCGCGTGAAGCTGCGCTCGCGCGCCACCGCAACAAAGGCAGCGAGATCGGCGAGGTCCTGACGGTTCATTGCTGAGAATTTCTCATAAACCCGTTCAGATTGCAGCCCCTAATCGGCGGGGCGATCCGCCCTATCTCTGTCGGGCACGGGGCCACCCCATCTCAGGAAGACAGGACATGCAGAAGCGCATTCTCGGCAACGGCCTCGAAGTCTCGGCGATCGGCTATGGCTGCATGGGGCTGGACTTCGCCTATGGCAGCAAGCTGAGCGCGGCGGAAAGCAGCGCGCTGCTCCGTGCCGCGGTCGATCTCGGCGTCACTTTCTTCGATACCGCCGAAGTCTATGGCCCCTTCACCAACGAAGGGCTGGTCGGCGAGGCGCTGCGCCCGGTGCGCGACCAGGTGGCGATCGCCACCAAGTTCGGCTTCGACATCGTGGACGGCGTGCAGCGGGCGGGCCTGAACAGCCGGCCCGAGCATATCCGCGCGGTTGCCGATGCCTCGCTCCAGCGGCTCGGCATCGAGCGGATCGACCTGTTCTACCAGCACCGCGTCGATCCCGATGTGGCGATCGAGGACGTCGCCGGCGCAGTGAAGGACCTGATCGCGGAAGGGAAGGTCAAGCATTTCGGCCTGTCCGAGCCGGGCGCCGAAACGGTGCGCCGTGCGCATGCCGTGCAGCCCGTCACTGCGATCCAGAACGAATATTCGCTGTGGACGCGCGGCGTGGAGACCAACGGCATCTTCGCGGTCTGCGAGGAACTGGGCATCGGCCTGGTGCCCTATAGCCCGCTCGGCCGCGGCTTCCTTACCGGTGCGATGCACGCAGGCACCGCGTTCGGCGAAGGCGATTTCCGCAGCAAGCTGCCGCGCTTCACGCCCGAGGCGATGGCGAAGAACCAGGCACTGGTCGACCTGCTCCAGCGCATCGCCGAGGGCAAGGGCGCGACGCCCGCCCAGGTCGCGCTTGCCTGGATCCTCGCCCAGAAGCCCTGGATCGTGCCGATCCCGGGCACCACCAAGCTGCACCGGCTCGAGGAGAATCTCGGCGCCGCCGCCGTGACGCTCACGCCCGAGGATCTTGCCGGCATCGCCGCCGCGCTCGCCGAGATCGATATCGAGGGCGAGCGCTATCCGGCCCCGCTGATGCAAGTCGTCGGCCGGTGAAGCCGGCACTGGCGCTTGCCGCGCTCGCCCTCATGGCCGGGCCGGCGGGCGCCCAGTCCCTTTCGCAGGAGAAGCGCATCATGAAGCTCAATCGCAGCGGCTCCCGGCCTTCGCAGAAGGGCCCCGCCGAATGGTTCACCGGGTCGGTGCGCATCGACCCGCTCACCATCGCGCCGGAGCCGCGCTACGGGGTGGCGAGCGTCACTTTCGAGCCCGGCGCGCGCACCGCCTGGCACATGCATCCGCTCGGCCAGACGCTGATCGTCACTGCGGGGCTGGGCTGGACACAGTGCGAGGGCGAAGCGATCGTCGAGATCCGCCCCGGCGACGTGATCTGGTGCCCGCCCGGCCATCGCCACTGGCACGGCGCCAGCCCCACCACCGCCATGACGCACATCGCCATCCAGGAAGCGCTGGACGGCAAGATGGTCGAATGGATGGAGCATGTGGCCGACGCCGAATATCTCGCCGGCCCGGCCAGGGAGCGCTGATGCCGCACGTCATGCTCCACCTCGCCGCCGGGCGCTCCGATGCGGAGAAGCGGCGCCTGGCCGATGCGCTGGCCGATGCCGTGACGGCTGCGATCGGATCGCCGGCGGAGAGCATCTCCGTCGCGATCGAGGACGTGCCGATGGACGAATGGCCGCAATTCTATGGGCGCGAGATCGCCGCCCGGCCCGCGCTGCTGTTCAAGCCGCCGGGCTACACGCTCTGACCCCATTTCCTTCCCCCAAGACCAAGCAAGGACCATCATGCCCAGCCCAGCCAAGGCCTATGCCGCCCAGTCGGCGACCGCGCCGCTCGCGCCCTTCAGCTTCGCGCGCCGCGACCTGCTGCCCGACGACGTCTCGATCGACATCCTCTATTGCGGCGTCTGCCATTCGGACCTCCACACCGTGCGCGGCGAATGGGGCGGCACGCTCTATCCCTCCGTCCCCGGCCATGAGATCGTCGGCCGGGTGACCGCGGTCGGCGGCGACGTCACTCGCTTCGCGGTCGGCGATCTCGTCGGCGTGGGCTGTATGGTCGACAGTTGCGGCCATTGCCCGTCCTGCCATGCCGGCGAGGAGCAGTTCTGCGAGACCACCGGCTTTGTCGGCACCTATAATGGCGAGGACAAGGTGCTGGGTGGCCACACGTTCGGCGGCTATTCGGACCATATCGTCGTCAAGGACGTCTTCGTCGCGCGCATCCGCCACGACGAGAAGGACCTGGCCGCAGTCGCGCCGCTGCTGTGCGCCGGCATCACCACCTATTCGCCGCTCCGGCACTGGAATGCGGGGCCGGGCAAGAAGGTCGGCGTGGTCGGCATCGGCGGCCTCGGCCATATGGGCATCAAGCTCGCCGCGGCGATGGGCGCGCACGTCGTCGCCTTCACCACTTCGCCCGACAAGATCGAGGATGCGAAGAAGCTGGGCGCGCACGAAGTCGTGGTCTCGCGCGATCCCGAGGCGATGGCGGCGCACGCCAACAGCTTCGACTTCATCCTCAACACCGTCGCCGTGGCGCACGACCTCAACGCGTTCCTGGTGCTGCTCCGCCGCGACGGCACGATGACGCTGGTCGGCGCGCCCGAGCACCCGCATCCCTCCCCCGACATCTTCAACCTGCTGCTCAATCGCCGCGCGATCGCCGGCTCGCCGATCGGCGGCATGGTCGAGACCCAGGAGATGCTCGATTTCTGCGCCGAGCGCGGCATCACCGCCGATATCGAGAGGATCCGGATGCAGGATATCGAGACGGCCTATGCGCGCATGACGAAGAGCGACGTGAAGTATCGCTTCGTCATCGACATGGCTTCGCTGAAGGGGGCGTGAGGGCATCGGCCGCGCCGGAGTCCCTCCGGCGCGGCGCCGCCGCCGGCCGCCCGGGTCAGAGCCGCTTCAGCGCGTCGAGCGAGATGCCGTCGGGAAGCCGAATGCCCAATTCGCCGAGCTTCTTCCGCGTTTCACTGCCGAACGGGTAATGCTCCTGGAATGTCCGATTGGAAAAGATCAGGCATTTGGAGAGCCAGTCGGTCGCGTCCTTGAACATGTTGGTCTTGCCCAGGGCATCGCATTCCTTGCGATAGGCGCGAACCTTGCCGATCGCGTCCGAACTACATAGCGCGCGATCGACGTCGCCGATCAGTGCATGGTCGCTCATCCTGAGGCAGCGCACGATGTGCCGGATCCACAGCGGGCTGACGGCATTTGTCGGGCCATAGGCGTTTCGATCGAAGAATCGGTACATGGCATAGGCGGACAGGGCCTCCTGGTCCGTGCATCGCATCCCGAAGAGGCGATCGATCTCGTGCTGGGCAAGGGGCGCTCCCTCGCTGTTGTCGATGGAGAGCCTGTCCATCAGGTCGTCGAGCCACAGGTCGGCATGCCCGGCCAGCCGATCGAAATCATTCTGGATTTGCAGGATCTCGCCGATCAGGCGGCCCATTTCCTCCGTAGCGCCCTCGCGGCCTTCCACTTGATACAGCCGCTCGTGACTGATCACCGTCCAGGCATGCACCGTCACGGTGCGGAGCTGGATCTCGAACGGGAACCGCATCAGGTCTTCGACCCGGAGTTCGAGTTCGTGATACGCGTTTGCCAGTCGCTGCGCCTGATCCGAAGTCAGCCGTCCGCGCAGATGCACCCCGGTCCATCCGCCGGAGGGGCCGGCATAGTTGACTTCCTGGCCGTCCGCGCCCCGCAAGTCGTTCGTCGCCGATCGGAACGCCATGCGCAGGCGTTCGGTGATTGCCCCGGCAAGGTGAATTTCGGCGCTGTAGCTCGAGATCAGCCGGCAACCGATCGCGTCGGGAATGTGATGGAAGGGATGTTCCAACAGCCGGTGCAGGCGCTCCGCCGCGAGGTCGGCCTCCATCTGGTTGCCGCGCTTCTCCTTCAGCGTCGCAAACCGCTTGTCGTAGATCGAAGTGAACTTGCCGCGCAGGCTGTCAAGCTCCTTGACCCGGCTCTCGAACATCAATGGGCGATGATAGCCGGCGAGCATTGCCCGCATCTCCTCCACGACGAAGCGAGCAATGGTCGCCATGATGGGATAGTTATTGTTGTACTGGCTGCGCAGCCGATGCAGCGCATCGGTATATTCCTGGCAATAAATGGTCATCGTCATCCCCCGTCCCTTGGGATAACGATAGTGCTGTCCGGCGAATTTGTAAGCGGCGGGGGCTGCATTTCTTGCAATGCGCCGATATCTTGCCGCGGCAATGCAATGGAAGCTTCCGCTGCGCGGTGCTCCGGGCCTCTTGCAAGGTCCAGGGGGTTCTGTTGCCCGGCCCCCCTGGTGGCCGCTGGATTCCGCTTCTGTTGCCCGGTGCGGTCCAACCGCGCATTTTAGAGTAACCTTGGGCCGTTAGGCCGTGGGGTTACGCCGCAATAGCGAGTGCTTCGTTATCGTTGGCACTTGTGTAACGGACCGTCGCGGTGGCCCATGCCGAGAGATAGTCAGCGCTTTTCAACACACGTCGATCCTAGTTCGGCCCCGTCATCAACTGCCTTGGCAGGTAGCTGGTGGTGGAGCCGCCGGGTACCGCCCCCGGGTCCGCTGCGCCTATTGCACGCCGTCGTTTATCCCCATAGCCGGCCGAAGCCGGCAGCCCCTATATAGGGGCTCGGCGATTAATGAAAAGGTCAGGCTGCATTCCCTAAGGCCTTCACAGTGCCGCAAACAATTGGCATGGAGGCTGCATCATGTTGACCCAGCGTTCCCGCTATGCGCTGCGCGCGATGCTTTTCCTTGCCGGACGGCCCGCTGCCGGCGCGCCTACGCCGATGAACCGCATCGCCGCCGAAGCGAACGTGCCGCGCAAGTTCCTCGAGCTGATCCTCGCCGATCTGCGCGAGGCGGGCTTCCTCAGCTCCACGCGCGGCAAGGCCGGCGGCTATCGCCTGGCGCGGCCGACGCACCTCATCTCGCTGGGCGAGATCATCCGGGTGATCGAGGGGCCGCTGGCGCTGGTGCCCTGCGTCAGCCGCACCGCCTATCGCCCGTGCAACGACTGCAAGGACGAGGCGAGCTGCGCGATCCGCCACGCCATGGCGCGCGTGCGCGACGAGACTGCGCGTATCCTCGACGGCACCAGCCTGGCCGATGCCGTCGCGGAAGACCTTGCCGCCGCCTAAAGTCGTCTTGGGCAGGCGGCACTGACCCAGCGAAGCTGAAAGCGACTCTAGGCCGCGTTCTTCTTCTTCAGCTCGTCGCGAATCTCGCGCAGCAGCGTCACGTCGGCCGGTTCGGCGGCCGCGGCTTCCTCCGGCTTGGGAAGCATGCGGTTCACCGCGCGCACCAGCAGGAAGATGATGAAGGCGACGATCAGGAAATTGACCGCGGCGGTGACGAACGCGCCATAGCCGAACAGCGGCACGCCGGCCTTTTTCAGCGCGGCATAGTCGGTCGATCCGGCCAGGTTGGCGGGGATCGGGCCCAGCGCGATGAAATAGCTGGAGAAATCGAGCCCGCCAAAGATCTTGCCGATCAGCGGCATCAGCAGATCGTCGGTGAGCGAGCTGACGATCTTGCTGAAGGCGGCGCCGATGATGACCGCCACCGCAAGGTCGATCACGTTGCCGCGCGAAACGAACGCCTTGAATTCCTTGAACATCCCTTCGGCTCCCGTCTCCTGCCGCCGAGGTGCGGCATCCATGGCATGATGCACGGATGCGGACCGTTCGCAAATGCCGACTGTCCGATTTCGCTTTCGAACCCCGGTGTGGCCACGGTATAAGACACTCCGAACCAGATCCGGAGGATCATGACGTGATGAAGTTTCGTGCCGTTCTCGCCCTTGCCGGCGCCGCCCTGCTCTCGGCCTGCGGGCTCAACAGCGTGCCCACCGCGGAAGAGAATGCGAAGGCGAAATGGGCCGATGTGCAGGCCGCCTATCAGCGCCGCGCCGATACCATTCCCGCACTGGTCAACACGGTGAAGGGTGCCGCCGCGTCCGAGGGCAAGATCCTGACCGACGTGGTCGAGGCGCGCGCCAAGGCGACTTCGGTACAGGTCTCGGCGAACGATCTCACCGATCCGGCCAAGGTCCAGGCCTTCCAGGCGGCGCAGCAGCAGCTGAGCGGCTCGCTTGGCCGCCTGATCGCCAGCGTCGAGGCCTATCCGCAGCTCCAGAGCCAGCAGACGTTCAAGACGCTGATGGATCAGATCGAGGGCAGCAACAATCGCATCACCGTCTCGGTACGCGACTATAACGCGGCGGTGCAGGCCTATAACACCCGCATCCGCACCTTCCCCGACGCGATCGGCGCCAAGATCTTCTACGGTGCCAAGCCGATCGTCCCGTTCCAGGCGCAGGCAGGTGCGGAGAAGATGCCCGAGGTCAGCTTCGGGAACAGCAACTGATCCTGCGGGCGCTCCTCCTCTGCGGAGCGCTCGCGGCCTGCAAGCCCGCGGCGCTCGATGCGCAGTCCAATGCCGCCGGACCCGGTGCTCCGGCGGCGGCGGCGCGCGCGGAAGAGGCCTGCAAGCCCGGTCCGCCCCAGTCGCGCACGGCGCCGAAGGGATATGATTTCCCGGTGCTCAGCGGCCGGGTGGTCGATGCGGCGGGCCTGTTGTCCGTCAGCGAGCGGCGCAGGCTCTCGAACCGGCTGGTCGACGTCGAGAAACAGTCGAAGCACCAGTTCGTGGTGGTGACGGTGAAGAGCCTGGGCGGCCATGACATCGCCGATTACGGCCTGAATCTCGGGCGTAGCTGGGGCATCGGCCGCAAATGCTTCAACGACGGCGTGCTGCTGATCGTGGCACCCAACGAGCGCAAGGTCCGGATCGAAGTGGGCTATGGTCTCGAAAAGGCGCTGCGCGACGAGGAAGCGGGCGAGATCATCCGCAACGAGATCCTGCCGCGCTTCAAGGAAGGCAAATACCCCGAAGGCATCGCCGCCGGCAGCGAGGCCATCATTCGCGAGATCACCCGATGACATTGTTGCGTAGCCTGCTCGCCTTCCTGCTGGTCCTGGTGCCGCTCTCGGCCCAGGCGCAGCCCAATTTCCCCAAGCTGACCGGCCGCGTGGTCGACGACGCGCACCTGCTCTCGCCCGAGCAGGTCGCCCAGCTCACCCAGCTTTCGGACGATGTGGAGAAGGCCTCGTCGCGCCAGTTCGTCGTCGCGACCGTCCCCGATCTCCAGGGCTATGACATCGAGAGCTACGGCTATCAGCTCGGCCGCGCCTGGGGGATCGGGCAGAAGGGCGTGAGCAACGGCATCGTCCTCCTCGTCGCGCCGAACGAGCGCAAGGTGCGGATCGAAGTCGGCTATGGGCTCGAGCCGATCATGACCGACGGCCTGTCCAGCCAGATCATCAACGAGACGATCATCCCCAGGTTCAAGGCCGGCGACATGGCCGGCGGCATCGTGGCGGGAGCACAGGCGATCGGCGCGCAGATGAAGCTGCCGCTCGAAGCCGCCGAGCAGCGCGCGCAGCAGCAACAGGCCCAGGTCACCCAGACGCGCCAGAAGAGCCATGGCGGCGGCGGCTTTCCCGTCGGCCTGGTCTTCTGGGGCATCATCCTGGTCTTCGTGATCCTGCCCATGCTCGGCATCTTCGGCCGGCGCCGGCGGCGCGGGCCCTGGGACCGGCCCTATCGCGGCGACGGCGGCGCACTGCCGATCATCCTCTGGTCGATCGCCAGCGAGATCGGCCGCGAAGCGAGCCGCGGCGGCAGCGGCTGGGGCGGTGGCGGCGGCGACGGCTGGGGAGGCGGCGGCGGGGGCGGCGGTTTCTCGGGCGGCGGCGGATCGTTCGGGGGCGGCGGCGCCTCGGGGAGCTGGTGAGATGCGACTGACCGATCAGGACCGCGAGGCCGTTACCGCGGCCGTCACGACGGCCGAGCTGACCACCAATGGCGAGATCGTCACGGTCGTCGCCGGGCGCTCCGATGCCTATCATGACGTGGCGCTGCACTGGGCGGTGCTGGCGATGCTCCTCGTCCTCGCGCTGCTCGCCTGGCAGCCCTGGCCGGCGGAGTGGCTGCACACCCGCTTCGTCGACAGCTGGGCGCAGGTGGTGCCCGCGCGCTGGTATCTCACCATCGCGCTGGTGCTGATGGCGGCAACGTTCCTCGTCGCGCGGGTTGCGCTCGCGTTCGATGCACTGCGGCTGTTCCTCACCCCTGGCGCGACCAAGACCCGCCGCGTCCACCGCCGCGCACTGGAGCTGTTCCGCGCCGCGGCCGAGAAGCGCACCCGCGGATCGACCGGCGTGCTCGTCTATCTGAGCCTGGCCGAGCATCGCGCCGTGATCCTGGCCGATGAGGGAATCCATTCGAAGGTGACCGCCGATGTCTGGGGCGCGGCGATGGCGGCGCTGGTCGGCGGTCTCAAGGCGGATCGCGCGGGCGAGGGCATGGCCGAGGCGGTGCGCCAGATCGGCCTGGTCCTGGCCGAGCATTTCCCGCGCAGCGCGGACGATGTGAACGAGCTCCCCGACCGGGTGATCGAACTGTGAGCGATGCGCCCGAGGAAGTCGCGTGGCAGGGCAAGTGGATCACGGCCAAGCGACGGGGGAAGTGGGAATATGTCGCGCGCGCGCGGGGCATCCGCGCCGCGGCGATCGTGGCGATCGACGCGGACGGCCATGTCCTGCTCGTCGACCAGTATCGCGTGCCGCTCGGCAAGCGCTGTCTCGAACTGCCGGCCGGGCTGATCGGCGACGAGGCCGGACACGAGGACGATTCGCCCTTCGATGCCGCGCGCCGCGAGCTGATCGAGGAAACCGGCTATGACTGCGCCGCGATAGAGGATCTGGGCGAATATCATTCCTCGCCGGGCCTGGTCAGCGAAAGCTTCACGCTGGTACGCGCCACGGGCCTGACCAGGGTCGGTGAAGGCGGCGGGCTGGCGGACGAGGACATCCTCGTCCACCGG
The DNA here is from genome assembly GCF_001899725.1 of Sphingomonas sp. 67-41. Taxonomy (NCBI): domain Bacteria; kingdom Pseudomonadati; phylum Pseudomonadota; class Alphaproteobacteria; order Sphingomonadales; family Sphingomonadaceae; genus Sphingomonas; species Sphingomonas sp. 67-41. Next base: position 762,032 of record NZ_MKWJ01000022.1, read on the forward strand.
GTGCCGCGCGCGGAGATCGCCGCCTTCGTCGCCGCCAAGCGCGCCGAGGGGCTGGCGATCGACGTGAAGCTGTTGCTGCTGCTGTCGGGCGCGCTGCTGGGGGATTAGGCCAGGCCGGTCGCCCCGGCGCCGACCTGGGCCGCCGCTATTTCGTCAGCGGAAATTGTCCGCATAGGCCTGGAGCTTCAGCTTGCGCTCGGGCGCGGCGACCACATGGAAGGCAAGGCCTTCGCGCTCGGCATAGGCGGTGGCGGCTTCCAGCGTCGGGAAGCTCATGCGCAGCTGCGTGGCGGTGGCGTCGCCGCCGGCCCAGCCGGTGAGGGGATCGGCCTGTTGCTGGCGGACCGGCTCGAACTCGAGGATCCAGATCGTCGTGCGCGCACGACCCGACTGCATGGCGTTCTTGGGCTTCTGGTAGATGCGGGCGATCTTGGTCATGGCCACACCCCTTAGCGCGGGCCGGCGGCCCTTGCATCTGCCTTTTTCGTGCGCAACGTGGCGGAGGCGGCGGCGGGATCCTCGGGCCAGGGATGCCGTGGGTAGCGCCCGCGCATCTCCTTGGCCACGGCCGCCCAGCTGCCCTTCCAGAAGCCGGGCAAGTCGCGCGTCGTCTGGATCGGCCGGCCTGCGGGCGACGTGAGGCTGAGCACGAGCGGCGTGCCGTCGCCCAGTGTCGGATGGCTGTCGAGGCCGTAGAGCGCCTGGACCCGTACCTCGACCGTCGGGCCGCCCTCGGCCGCATAGTCGATCGCATAGGTCGAACCCTCGGGCGTTTCGAAGCGTGCCGGGGCAAGCCGGTCGAGCGCCTTCTGGCCGTTCCAGCCGAGCAGGTTGTTCAGCGCGGTGGTGAGCCCCTCGACCGTGTCGAGCCGGCGCTTGCCGGCGAGCAGGCCGGGCAGCCAGGTGTCGAGATCGGCAAGCAGGCGCGCGTCGGAGAGCGAATCGTTCCCGGCATAGGCGGCGCGGGTGCGCAGCGCCCGGGCGGTATCGGACCAGGGCAGCAGCGCAAGGCCGTGCTCGCGCACGCCTTCGAGCAGCGCCTTCTCGATCTCGGCGGTATCGGCGGCCGTGTCGGGCCCGCTGGACAGGCGGATCGCGCCGAGCCGGCGTTCGCGAAGCGCCTCGATCCGACCGGTGGCGGGGTCGAAGCGCACGCTGCGCCGGGTTTCGATGCGATCGGCGAACAGCGCTTCCACTTCGGCCGGATCGATCGGCGCGGCGGAAAGGATGCGGGCGCCCGCGGCCATGCCCTGCGTCTCGGCGACCGCCAGCCATTCGGTGCGGGCGAGCGAGGATGCCGGGTCGAGCCTGAATCCGCGCCCGCCGGCCGAGGCCCAGGTCTCGCCGCCGGCGTCCCGGCGCCTGGCGATGCGATCGGGGAAGGCGAGCGCGACGCAGGCGGCGGGGTCGCCGGCGCCGTCATCGCCGACCAGCCTCGCCCAGCGCTGCGCCAGCCGCCGGCCATTCTCCGCGCGCGGGCCGCGTTCGCTTCGCCAGCGGCGGAGGCGAAGGTCGAGGTCCGGATCATTGCCCCCCAGCCCGCGCTCGCCGAGCAGCACCGCGATTTCGGCGGCGGTGCGCGCCATGCCGCGCTCGGCGGCGCGAACCAGCATATGGCCGAGCCGGGGCGGCAGCGGCAGCCCGGCGATCGCCTTGCCATGCGCCGTCGGGCGACCGTCCTCGTCGAGCGCTTCCAGCGTCCCCAGCCGCTTGCGCGCTTCGGACACCGCGGCTTCGGGCGGCGGATCGAGCCAGTTGAGGTCGCGCGGATCGCGCACGCCCCAGAGCGCGCAGTCGAGCACCAGCGCCGAGAGATCGGCTTCCAATATCTCGGGCGGATCGAAGCGCGGCAGGCCCGCGGTCGCCGCTTCCTTCCACAGCCGATAGGCGGTGCCCGGGCCCTGGCGCGCGGCGCGGCCGGCCCGCTGGGTGACGGCGGCCTGGCTGGCACGCTCCGTGACCAGCCGGGTCATGCCGGCGGCGCGATCATAGCGCGGCCGCCGGGCAAGGCCCGAATCGACCACCACGCGGATGCCGTCGAGGGTGAGCGAAGTCTCGGCGATCGAGGTGGCCAGCACGATCTTGCGCCGGCCTTCGGGGTCCGGCGCGATCGCGGCGCGCTGGGCGCCGGGCTCGAGCGAACCGTGCAGCTTGTGGACCACGGCGCCGGGCACGTCGCCGATCCGATCCGCCGTTCGCTCGATCTCGGCGACGCCGGGCAGGAAGGCGAGTACGCCGCCATCGGTTTCGCGCAGCGCCGTGCGGATCGCGGCCGACACCGATTCCTCGATCCGTGCATCGGCGGCGCGGCCCAGGTGGCGCAGTTCCAGCGGCCAGCTGCGGCCCTCGCTCTCCACCACGGGCGCATCGCCCATCAGGCTCGAGAAACGCGCGCCGTCGAGCGTCGCCGACATCGCGACCAGTCGCAGGTCCGGCCGCAGCGCCGCCTGCGCATCGAGCGCCAGTGCCAGCCCGAAATCGCTGTCGAGGCTGCGCTCATGCACTTCGTCGAACAATATGGCGGAAACGCCCGCCAGCTCGGGGTCGGCCTGGATGCGATTGACGAAGATGCCTTCCGTCACCACGGTCACGCGCGTTGCCGCCGAACGCCTGCTGTCCATCCGCGTGGCATAGCCGAAGGTGTGGCCGACGCTCTCGCCCGCCAGCGCCGCCATCCGCTCGCCCGCTGCGCGCGCGGCCAGCCTGCGCGGGGAGAGCAGCAGCACCTCGCCGGTGCACCAGCCCTCGCCGAGCAGCGTCGGCGCCACCGCCGTCGTCTTGCCCGCGCCCGGCGGGGCGACCAGCACGGCGTTGCTGCCCGCGCGCAGGGCGCCGAGCAGGGCCGGCAGGACGGAATGGATCGGCAATGTCTCACGCATCACGCGCAACCAATTCCCCGAAGGCGGGTTTGGCGCAAGCGAAGCGTGAGGAGCGAAGACATGGCGAGGACCCTGGCACAGTTCAGCATCACCCCCGACAGCGACGGCGACTATACGCTGCACCTGGAGGACGACGACGGCGAAACGCTGGAGTTCACCGCCAGCTTCGAGCAGCTCGACCTGATCGTGGAAGCGATCGAGGACGTGATCGAAGGCGACGAGGAAGACGCGCTTGCCGGCGATGACGACGACGATGCGGAGCCCGAGGACGATTGAGCCTCAATAGGCCCGGGCGACCGCGAACTCCACTGCCTCGATCATCGCATCCCTGGCCGCGCCCGCCGCGAACCCGCCCAGCGCGTCGATCGCGCGCTGGCCGTAGTGCCGGGCGCGGGCCAGCGTGTCGTCGACCGAGCGGCTCGCCTGGACCAGCCGGATCGCCTCGGCGAAATCCTCGTCCGACGTGCGATGGCCGGCGATCGCGTCCTTCCAGAAGGCGCGGGCCGCCGCGTCGCCGCGGGCATAGGCGAGGATGACCGGCAGGGTCATCTTGCCTTCGCGGAAATCGTCGCCCGCGTCCTTGCCCATGGTGCCCGCGTCCGAGACATAGTCGATCGCGTCGTCCACCAGCTGGAAGGCGATGCCGAGATTGCGGCCATAGGCGTCGAGCGCCGCTTCCTCGGCTTCCGAACGCTCGGCCACCACCGCGGCGATCTTGCAGGCGGCGGCGAACAGGGCGGCGGTCTTGGCACCGATGATGTCGAGATAGCGTTCCTCGGCCAGGTCGATCCGGCGCACGGCGGTGAGCTGGTTGACTTCGCCCTCGGCGATCACGGCCGAGGCGTTGCTGAGGATCTTGAGCACCTTGAGGCTGCCGTCCTCGACCATCAGCTCGAACGAGCGCGAGAAGAGGAAGTCGCCGACCAGCACGCTCGCCGGATTGCCCCAGATGATGTTGGCGGTGCGGCGGCCGCGGCGCAGGTCGGAACCGTCGACCACGTCGTCGTGGAGCAGCGTCGCGGTGTGGATGAACTCCACCGCGGCGGCGAGCCGGTGGTGCCGCGTGCCCGAATAGCCGAGCAGCCTGGCGCTCGCCAGCGTGAGCATCGGGCGCATCCGCTTGCCGCCGCCGGCGATCAGATGGCCGGCGAGCTCCGGGATCAGCGGAATCTCGGACTGCATGCGATCGAGGATCACTGCGTTGACGAGGTTCATGTCCGGGGCGACCAGCGCCATCATCGGATCGAGCGAAGGGGCGGGGCCGCCGCCGAGGCGATGGATCGTGGCGCTCATGGGCAAAGCCTCTGGCGGGTGCGGCGGGCAAAGGCAAGGCTTGCGTGACCTTACGGCTATGCGCAAAAGGCCGGCCATGGCCGACGAGACTCTCAATCGCTATCGCCAGAGCATCGACAATATCGATGCCGCGCTCGTGTTCCTGCTCGCCGAGCGCTTCAAGGTGACGCAGGCGGTGGGGCGCTACAAGGCGGAGTCCGGCCTGCCGCCGGCCGATCCGGGCCGCGAGGATCGCCAGATCGCCCGGCTGCGCGAACTGGCCAAGACCGCGGACCTCGATCCGGAATTCTCGGAGAAGTTCCTGCGCTTCATCATCGACGAGGTGATCCGCCACCACGAGCAGCTGCGGGACGAGAAATGAGGCGGGCCGCCGCCCTGCTGCTGCCGGCGCTGGTGCTGGCGGGATGCGGCGGCAACGAGGCGCGGAAGCCCGCCGCTGCGCCCACGCCGACGCCCAGCACGCGCCCGGAACCTGTGGTGGATCCCGCCGCACGCCTTGCCGCCGCGGTGAAGGCGGCCTGGCCCGACGGCGTGAAGCAGGGGCCGGTCACCTTCGACGACAGCAAGCTGGTCGACACCGGCTTCGGCCCGGTGCTGGTCAGCCACGGCCATGTCCGCGATGCCGCGCATGCCGATGCCGGCACGATCGCCGTCCATTATCTCGATGCCGACGGCGCGGGCTTCACGCTGCGCAAGAGCTTCCCCAAGGCGGCCGAGAGCGGCAGCTTCGGCGACCTTGCCGAATGGTCGGTCAGCGACAAGTTCCTCGACCGGCCGGTGATCCAGGTCGAGGGCGGCGGCACCTGGCAGGGCTATACCTGCAGCGTCACCACCCTGGTCGAGCTGCGCCCCGAAGGACCGGCGGAGATCGCGTCCTTCCCGTCGCTCTATGACGATGGCGGCGCGGTGGAGGACAAGCCCCAGTCGATCCGGGGCAGGATCGCCGATATCCGCAAGGGCCAGGGCTTCACCGTGAAGTTCGAGGGAACCCGATCCTTCATCGAGCGATACGTCTGGCGTGGCGGCAAGTACGAGCGCGAAGGCGGGGAAAGCCGGATACCGACCTGTTGAGGGGACGAACGTGGTGGCGGACGATGATTTCCTGATCTTCCGCCCCGACGATGTCGACCTGACCCGCTCGCCCTTGCGGCGCGGCGTGGGCGAGGCGACGCATGTGCTCGGTGCCTTCAACCCCGGCTTCGCGCGGCTGCCCGGGGGCAATATCCTGCTGATGGTCCGCGTGGCCGAGGCGCTGCGCGATCCCGTGGACGGGGACCATGCCCGGGCGATCCGCTGGACGCCGGACGGCTATGTCCTCGATCGCCATCCGCTCGCCGGCATCGACATGGACGATCCGCGCCAGTTCGCCTTGAAGGGCCGCAGCCCGCGCCTGCTCGGCCTCACTTCGCTCTCCTGGCTGCTTCCCGTCGAGCTGAGCCCAGACGCCGCCCGGGTCGTGAAGGTCCATTACGACAAGGCGATCCAGCCTTCCGCGAGCTTCCTGGACTATGGGGTGGAGGACGCCCGGATCAGCCTGGTCGGCGGCCGCTGGTGGATGACCGTGTGCGGCGTCTCCGCCGAGCGTCACTGCACCGCGATGTACCATTCGGTGAACGGGCTCGACTACAAGCTGCTCGGCGTGGTGCTCGACCACCAGAACAAGGACATGGTCCTGTTCGAGGGCAAGCCGGGCGGGAAGTACATGGCGCTCACCCGCCCGCTCGGCGAAGTCTATTTCGCCTATCCCGAGGACAGCCCCTGGCTGGGCGGCCCGTCGATCAACCTGGCCCAGTCGCCCGACGGGCTGCACTGGAAGCCGCTCGACACGCCCGGCATCCGTGCGCGCAAGGGCACCAGCGCCACCCAGCGGATCGGCGGCGGCAGCCAGCCGGTGCTCACGCCGGCAGGCTGGATGTTGATCTATCACGGCGTCGAGAAGCGCGGCGCGGTCGGCGTCTATCGCAGCTTCTGGGCGCTGCTCGACCGGGACGATCCCTCGCGGATCCTGCGGCTGGAAGACGAGACGCCGCTGCTCGAGGCGAATCCGGCGCTCACCGATCCGATCGCCCACCAGCGCTATCTGCCCAGCCCGGTGGTGTTCACCACCGGCATCGCCGATGCCGGCGACCATTATGTCGTGGCCAGCGGCGAGGCCGATCTCGCCTGCCGCATCACCCGCATCGCAAAGGAGCGCTTCCGTTGAGCGAATGGTGGAAATCGGCCGTCATCTATCAGGTCTATCCGCGTTCCTTCCAGGATTCGAACGGCGACGGGATCGGCGACCTGAAGGGCATCGAGCGCCGGCTCGACGACCTGCAGGCGCTCGGCATCGATGCGATCTGGATCTCGCCGATCTTCCCCTCGCCGATGGCCGATTTCGGCTATGACGTCGCCGATTATCGCGACGTCGATCCGCGTTTCGGCACGCTCGACGATTTCGACGCGCTGCTGGCGGCGGCCCATGAACGCGGCATCCGCGTGCTGCTCGACCTGGTGCCCAACCACAGCTCCAGCGCGCATCCCTGGTTCGAGGAGAGCCGCGCCTCCCGCGACAATCCGAAGCGCGACTGGTACATCTGGCGCGATCCCGGGCCCGGCGGCGCGCCGCCCAACAACTGGATCAGCGATTTCGGCGGCCCGGCCTGGGAATGGGACGCGGCGACCGGCCAATATTACTACCACGCCTTCCTGAAGGAGCAGCCGGACCTCAACTGGCGCAACCCGGCGGTGCGCGCGGCGATGATGGAAGTGCTGCGCTTCTGGTTCGCGCGCGGGATCGACGGGTTCCGGATCGACGTGCTGTGGCACATGGTCAAGCACGCCGACCTGCCCGACAATCCGGTGAACGCCGCATGGCGGCCGGGCGAGCCCGACTATACCCGGGTCCACCAGCTCCATTCCGCCGATCAGCCCGAAGTGCATGACATCGCCGCCGAGATGCGTGCGATCGCGGACGAATATGGCGCCCGCGTGCTGATCGGCGAGATCTACCTGCCGGTGCCCAGGCTCATGGGCTATTACGGAACCGCGGAACGGCCGGGCGTGCACCTGCCCTTCAATTTCCAGCTGATCGGCGCGGAATGGAATGCGCGCGGCCTGGCGGCGATCATCGATGCCTATGAAGGCGCGCTGCCGGCGGGCGGATGGCCCAATTGGGTGCTGGGCAATCACGATCGCCCGCGCATCGCCACCCGGGTGGGCCCGGCGCAGGCGCGCGTCGCGATGATGCTGCTCCTCACGCTGCGCGGCACGCCGACGCTCTATTATGGCGACGAGATCGGCATGGAGGACGTGGCGATCCCGCCCGACCTGATCCGGGACCCGCGCGAACTGAACGATCCCGGCATCGGCCTGGGCCGCGATCCGGTGCGCACGCCCATGGCCTGGGACGATTCGCCGAACGCCGGGTTCAGCGCCGCCGCGCCCTGGCTGCCGCTCCACCCCGACTGGCGCGTGCGCAACGTCGCCGCGCAGCGCAGCGATCCGGCATCGATGTGGCGGCTGACCCGGAAGCTGCTGGCCCTGCGCCATGCCCATCCCGCGCTGGCGCTCGGCGACTATCGTCCCGTGGAGGCGAAGGGCGATCTGCTCGCCTGGGAACGCCGGCTCGGGCACGACCGGCTGCTGGTGGTGCTCAATCTCGGCGACCGGCCCCAGGGCTTCGCCATTCCCGAATGGGCGGAGGGGTTCGCCGTGCTCGCAGCGGCGCGCGGGGGCACGGATCCCGCGCTGCTTTCCCCCAATGAAGGCTATGTGCTGGGATGAAGGTCGCGATGCTCGCCCCGATCGCCTGGCGCACCCCGCCGCGGCATTATGGGCCATGGGAGCTGGTGACGAGCCTGCTCACCGAGGCGCTGGTGGCACGCGGGATCGACGTGACGCTCTTCGCCACGCGGGATTCGATCACCGCCGCCAGGCTCGATGGCGTGGTGCCCGCCGGTTACGAGGAGGATCCCGGGATCGATGCGAAGATATGGGAATATGCCCATCTCGCGCATCTGTTCGAACGGGCGGACCGGTTCGACCTGATCCACAACCAGGCCGATTTCCCGGCCCATGCCTTTTCCCGACTGGTCGCCACGCCGATGGTGACGACGATCCACGGCTTCTCCAGCCCGCGCATCCTGCCGATGTACAAGCCGTTCGAGGATCGGGTGCACTATGTCGCGATCAGCGAAGCCGACCGGCATCCGGCGCTCCGCTATGCCGCGACGATCCATCACGGCATCCGCCTGGACGAGTTCCCGTTCGAGGCGGATGGCGGCGAGGACCTGCTGTTCTTCGGCCGCATGCATCCCGACAAGGGCGCGGCCGAGGCGATCCATGTGGCGCGCGCCACCGGGCGGCGGCTCAACCTCTACGGCATCATCCAGGACCAGGGCTATTTCGACCGCGAGGTGGCGCCCTTTCTCGACGGGCATATCGTCTATCACGGGCCGGTCGGCGGGCCGGAGCGGCTGCGCGCGCTGGGCAAGGCCCAGGTGCTGCTCCACCTGATCAATTTCGACGAACCCTTCGGCCTGTCGGTGGTCGAGGCCATGGCCTGCGGCACCCCGGTGATCGCGATCGATCGCGGGAGCATGGCCGAGCTGATCGTCGACGGCGAAACCGGCGTGCTGGTCGATTCGGTGGGCGCCGCCATCACCGCGCTCGGGCAAGTGGAGGCGATCAACCGCGCCGCCTGCCGCGCGCGGGTGGCGGCGCATTTCTCGGTTGAGGCGATGGCGGATCGCTACATCGAACTGTACCGGCGGATATTGGGCCAATAGCCGTCGCCCGGCGCCCGGGCCTGCCCAGTGGGTCAAGTGCGCCCGTCGTCCGCGCGAAGGCGGGGAGGGCGGTTGAAGGAACTTGAGTCCCTGCCCTAAGCGAACGCCGGCTGATACGCGTAGAGCCCCGGCGTGCCTCCGGTCATCACGAACAGCAGGTCGCCGGTGAGGCGCCCCTCGGCCAGCCCCGCCAGCGCGCCCGCGAACGCCTTGCCGCTATAGACCGGGTCGATCAGCAACCCTTCCGTCCGCGCCATCAGCCGGACGGCGGCCAGCATCGCCTCGGTCGGGATGCCATAGGCCTCGCCGCGCTGGGAGCCGTCGATCCGGATATCCTCGGCGTTCAGCATGGGGCGCGCCAGCAGGCTGCGCGTCGCGTTGGCCAGCGCCAGCGTGCCCCGCTCGGCTTCCGCCGGCTCGGCGAGCACGGTGAAGGAAAGCACGCGCCGCGGATCGTCCATTCCCGCCGCGAGCCCGGCATGCGTGCCATGGCTGCCATTGGCGACGATGATCGTCCCGAACGAAAGCCCCAGCGCGACTTCCTGCGCCCGGATCTCCTCTGCGCAGGAGGCATAGCCGAGCGCACCGACCGGCGAGGACCCGCCCGCGCCGACGACATAGGCCTTGCGCCCCTCGGCCCGCAGCGCCGCCTCCCGGGCATGCGCCGCCGCCAGCGCATCGGCGCCGCGCGGCAGGTGATGCACCCTCGCGCCGAACAGGCCGTCGAGCAGCTGGTTGCCGTTGTGGCGATAGCTGTCGTCCTCGCGCGGCACGGTGTCCGTCAGCATTAGCTCGGCGGCGAGGCCCATCCGCGCCGCCGCCGCCGCGCTCAGCCGCGCATGGTTGGATTGCCGCGCGCCGGTGGTGACGAAGGTGTCGCAGCCCTGGTCGATCGCCGCGCCGAGCAGGAATTCGAGCTTGCGCAGCTTGTTGCCGCCGCCGCCCAGGCCCATCAGGTCGTCGCGCTTCACGAACAGGCGCACGCCCCGCAGCCCCAGCGCCGCCTCGATCCGTTCCAGCCGCTGGATGGGAGTCGGCGCGTCGAACAGGGGGATGCGGGGGAAGGCGTCGAGGTTCATCGAAGATACCACCAGGGAATTGGGTTGAGCTTTCATACGCGTCATCGTCATTCCCGCGAAGGCCGTGATCCAGAGCAATTCGGGATGGGGAAGCAACCGGGCGCATGGTTGCCGGAGATGACAAGGCGCGTGCCGCGGTCCTTGCTCGCGGCCGCCCGCCTTCGCTGGCATGACGGAAGCTACAGCGCCGGCTTGCAGCCGCGCGTCTGATAGACGCCGCGCAGGAAGCCGCGGCGCGCGAAGCCGGCGTCGACCGCGGAATTGAGCTCGCGCTGCGCCGATGCCGCGCCGCTGACTTCGCGGACGATGCCGCGGAACGGCACGATCAGCCCGGCCACGGTGTCGCCCGTGACCTTGACCTTGCGGCTCTTCTTGCGATCGACCCCGCCGACGAAATCGGGGCCCAGCGCTTCGCCGAGCTCGTCGAACGCGGCTGCGATGCGCGTGCATTTGGACAGGCCGGACAGGCTGTAGGGCGCGGCGGCGGCGCGCTGGAGCACCGGTGGGATCTTGGTCTTGACCACGCCGACATCCTTGGCGGGCTGCTCGGCGATCTCGCCGGCGCGATCGCCCGTCGATTGCTGCTTGTCCTGGGCGAAGGCGGGGCCGGCGGCGAGCGCCGCCACGGCCAGGCCGATCCAAAGGCTCGATCGCATGCATTTCCTCCTGTTGGCCGCCCCGTCGAACCGTTCGACGCGCGTATCGATCACAGGTTCCACCAGAGAAGGGCGACGAGCAGTGCGATGCCGACGATCGCCACCAGGCAGCCGGCCATTCCATAGCGCTTCGCAATGAGCCGAGCCGTCGCCTCCAGGCATTCCTGGATCACGGTCTCGATCAGGAAGCTCATTCCGCCGCCAACAGGCTCTCGGCCCCGCCGAGATCGACCGAGACCAGCCGGCTCACGCCGCGTTCCACCATGGTGACGCCGAACAGCCGATGCATGCGGCTCATGGTCGCGGCATTATGGGTGACGATGAGATAGCGCGTCGCGGTCTCCTCGGTCATTTTCTCGAGCAGGTCGCAGAAGCGATCGATATTGGCATCGTCGAGCGGCGCGTCGACTTCGTCGAGCACGCAGATCGGCGCGGGATTGGTGAGGAACAGGGCGAAGATCAGCGCGACGGCGGTCAGCGCCTGCTCGCCGCCCGAAAGCAGCGTGAGCGACTGGAGCTTCTTGCCCGGGGGCTGCGCCATGATCTCCAGGCCGGCTTCGAGCGGATCGTCCGAATCGATCAGCTCCAGATGCGCCTGGCCGCCGTTGAACAGCGTGGTGAACAGCCGGCGGAAATGCTGGTCGACCGCTTCGAAGGCCGAAAGCAGCCGCTGGCGCCCCTCGCGGTTGAGCGTGCCGATCGAACCGCGCAGGCGGTGCACAGCCTGGGCCAGCTCGTCGCGCTCGGCGGCGTTGGTGGTGAAGGCGGCTTCCAGTTCGGCCAGCTCGGTCTCGGCGACCAGGTTGACCGGGCCGATCCGCTCGCGTTCGGCATTCAGGCGCTCGTGCGCGGCCGATTCGTCCTCGGGCGTGCGCACCATGGCTTCGTCGAACCCGGCCTTCTGGGGCAGCAGCGGCGGCGGGCATTCGAAGCGTTCGCCGGAGATGCGGCCCATCTCGATGCGGCGCGCCTCCTGATTCTCGGCGCGTGCCGCGGCGCCGGCGCGTTCCTCGCGCGCTTGGGCGAGGATCTCGTTGGCGCCGCGCACCGCGCCTTCGGTCTCGCGCACCGCCAGTTCCGCCTCGCGCTCGGCGGCCTGGGCTGCGGCGCTTTCGATGCGCGCCTTTCCGGCCGCGGCCTCGGCCTCGGCGAGCTGGGCGTCGAGCTGGGCGGGCCGTCCGTCAAGCGCCGCGCTCTCCTCGGCGAGCTGGGCGGCCCGCTTGTCCATTTCGGCGGCACGCCGCGCGGCCTCGCCCGCACGCGATTTCCAGCCCTTGGCTTCGGCACCGGCGGCGGCGTGGCGTTCGCGCGCGCTGCCGATCTCGCGCTCCAGCGTGCCGCGCTCGGCGCGGGCCGAAGCGGCGGCGGCGCGCTTGCCCTCGGCGTCGGCGGAGAGCGCGGCGACGCGGGCGCGTGTCTCGGTGCCGTCGGGCAGGGCGGCCTTGGCGGCCTCGGCACGGGTCAGCTCGGCCGCCGCTTCGTCCTGTTCGGCGGCGATGCGGCGGATGCGGGCGTCGAGATCGGCGCGTTGCGAATCGAGCCGTTCGAGTTGGGCGGTGGCGCGGTCCTCGGCCCGGCCGGCCTCGCGCCCGGCATTTTCCGCATGGTCGAGCACGCGGCGGCAGTCGGCGGCGGCGCGGCGCGCCTCGGCGATATTCTCCTCGATCCGGCGCAGCTCGGCATCGGCGCCCTCGACTGCGCGCACCGCCGCCGGCCGCGCCCGTTCGATGGCGGCGAGCCGGTTGACCCGCACCAGCCGCTCGGCCGCCGCCGCCCCGCCGGACCTGGCGACATAGCCGTCCCAGCGGCGCAGGATGCCGCCCAGCGTCACCAGCCGCTGGCCGACCGCGAGCGGCTGGCCGTCATCCGCTTCCGCCACCAGCACCTGGGCGAGGCGGCGCGACAGCCCGGCCGGCGCCTGGACGTGCGCGCCCAGCGGCGCCGTGCCCGGCGGCGCGGCCGGATCGCCGGGCTGCGGCGCGGCACCGGCCCAATAGCGCTCGGCTCCGGTATCGAGCCCGGCCTCGAGATCGTCCCCCAGCGCCGCGGCGAGCGCGCGCTCATAGCCGGCGTCGACCTTCAGCTTGTCGAGCAGCCGGTCCTTGTCCGAAGGCCGGGTCGCCTTGGCCAGCGCGGCCGCTTCGCTGTCGAGCTGGGCGAGCTCCGCATGGGCAGTGGCGCGCGCCGCCTGGGCATGGTTGCGCGCCTCGATCGCGGCGCGTTCCTCGGCATCGGCGCGGGCCAGGCCGGTGCGTGCGCCTTCGGCCTGGCGGAGCGCCTGTGCCCGGGCCTCGGCGGCGCGGGCCTTCTCCGCCTGCAGCGGCTCGGGGTCGGGCAGCGCCCGCAGCTCGGCGTCGATCCGCGCCCGATCGCGTTCGGCGCGTTCCGCCCGGGTGCGTGCCGCCGCCAGCGCGGCCTCGGCGACGCGAGCCTCGGCGGCTTCGCTCGCCTGCGCGGCGAGCGCCTGGGCCAGTGCCACCTCGGCATCGCGCGCGGCCCGTTCCGCCTCGGCCAGCGCGGCATCGAGATTGGGCATGCGCGCGGTCGTCTCGGCGATGCGCGTGTCGAGCGCCTTCCCCTCTTCCTCCAGCCGGGCCAGCGCCTCGGCCGCATCGCGGGCGAGCGCGCCTTCGCGGCCGCGATCCTCGTCCAGCCGGCGCACCGAATCCTGCACCTCGGCAATCCGCCGTTCGACCGCGGCCCTGTCCGCACGCAGCGTCGCGAGACCGTGCATGGCCTCGCTCGCCCGGTCGCGCAGCGCCAGCGCCTCGGCGCGCAGCGTGGCGAGCTTCTCGGCCGCCGCCTGCTGCACCGCCACCGCCGAATCATGCGCCCCGGTCCGCTCGGCGACCAGCGCCTCGGCCGCCGCCGCTTCCCGCTTGGCCGCATCCGCCGCCGCCGCCGCATCGCGCCAGCGCGCGAAGATCATCCGCGCCTCGGCGACGCGGATCCGGTCGGAAAGCTCGCGATAGCGCTCGGCCTGGCGCGCCTGGCGCTTGAGCTGGGCGGCGCGGGTCTCCTGATCGCCGATCACTTCGTCGAGCCGGGCGAGATTGGCCTCGGTCGCGCGCAGGCGCTGCTCGGCATCCTTGCGGCGGACGTGCAGGCCGGCGATGCCCGCCGCCTCTTCCAGCATCGCGCGGCGCTCGCCGGGCTTGGCCTGGATGATCGCGCCGATCCGGCCCTGGCTGACCAGCGCGGGCGAATGCGCGCCCGTCGCCGAATCGGCGAAGAGCAGGGCGACGTCCTTGGCGCGGACGTCGCGGCCGTTGATCCGATAGGCGGAACCGGCGCCGCGCTCGATGCGGCGGACGACTTCCATCTCGTCGTCCTCGCCTACCTGGTCGGCGAGGATCGAGACTTCGGCGAAGTCGCGCGACGGGCGAGTCGCGGTGCCGGCGAAGATCACGTCCTCCATGCCGGCGCCGCGCATCGACTTGGCGCTGGTCTCGCCCATCACCCAGCGCAGCGCTTCGAGCAGGTTCGACTTGCCGCAGCCATTGGGGCCGACGATCCCCGTCAGCCCCGGCTCGATGCGGAGGTCAGCCGGGTCGACGAAGCTCTTGAAGCCCGTCAGCCGCAGCCGCTTGATCTGCACGCTCGCCTACCCCCGCAGCGTCATGGGGATCAGCGCGCCCCGGCCGCCTTGAGCAGCGGCTCGAGCTGTTCCCACGAGCCGGCATCGACCTTCTTGCCGTTGATGAAGAAGCTCGGCGTGCCGTTCACGCCGTGCACGGTGGCGGCATCGGCGTTCACCTTGGCGATCTCGTCGATCTTCTTCTGGTCGCCCAGGCACTGGCGCGCCTTGGCCTCGGGCACGCCGCGCTGCTTCATGAAGTCGATCATGCCGAGCTGCTCGGCAAAGCCCACCGCGGCCTGGGGCGGCGGCAGCTGCTGGAGCTGCTGGGCGAGCTGCGGGTTGTTCTTCACCAGCTGTTCGGTGCGGGTGAGGAAGCTCTCCTGATTCTCGAAGAACTGGTCGAGCATGCTGAAGAAGCTCTCGTCGGGCACGCACTGGTTGAGCAGCGCGGCGGCGAGGTCGGGCGCGCCGTGGATCAGGAAGTCGCGGAACTCCCAGCTGACCTTGCCGGTCGAGATGTAGTTCTTGCGCAGCGGCTCGGGCGCGGTGCGGCCGAACAGCCCGCAATAGGGGCAGTTGCGCGAGCCATATTCGACCAGCTTGATCGGCGCGTTGGGGTTGCCCTGGATATAGCCGCCGTCCTTGGTCTTGCCGATCGTGTCGACCCAGGCCTTGCCGGCGGGTGCGGTGACGGCGGCGATCGGCGTCGAGGAAGTCACCGGTGCCGAGCTGTTGCCCGTGCCACCGCCGCCGCAGGAAGCGAGCGCGAACAGCGCGGGGATCAGGGCCAGGGCCAATTTGATACGCATAGGTCTGCTTTCTCCAGAAATCGCGATGTCAGGCGCCGTTCGCCCACAGCTCGGGCAGCAATCGTTCCCAGCTATAGGCACTTACCTTGCGCCCGTTGACGATGAAAGTGGGCGTGGCCCGCACCTGGTGGACATTCACCGCGTCGGCATTGGTCTTGGCGATGCGTTCGATCCGCTTGGGATCGGCGAGGCACTGGCGGGCCCTGGCTTCGGGCAGGCCCTGGGTCTTCATGAAGGCGATCAGGCCCAGCGCCTCGGCGAGGCGCGTCGCCATCTGGGGCGGCGGCAGCTTCTGCCAGGCCGCCACCTGCTGGGGCTGGCTCTTGAGCAGCGCGGCCAGCTTGTCCTCGAACTGGCGCTGATTGGCGTAGATCGCATCGAGCACCGGAAAGAAGCGCGCGGGCGCGACGCACTGGTTGAGCAGCGCCATGGCGAGGTCGGGCGCGCCATGGATCAGGAAGTCGCGATATTCGTAGCTGACCTTGCCGCTCGCGATGAAGTCACGGCGCAGCGGCGGCACGCCCTCGGCGGCGAATCGCCCGCAGGTGGGGCAGCCGCGCGAGCCATATTCGACCAGCTTCACCGGCGCATCGGGATTGCCCTGGCGAAAGCCGCCCTGCGGGGTGATGGCGACGGTGGCGACCCAGTCCGGCGCCGCGGCCGGCTTTGCCGCGGGTTTCCGGGCCTGCTGCGCCGATGCGCCGCCCGCCAGCGCCAGCGCCAGCGCGCCGGCGACCAGGTACCGGTTCCGCATCAGTCGATCCGGCCGATCTTGGGGCGGTCGTCGCTCGCCGCCACGCCCGCGGCCAGCGCCTCGAGCACGGCCTTCAGCTCGGGATCGCCGATGCCCCGCAGGCTCTCGCCCATCGCTTCGCTGAGCGGCTTGAGGCTGGGCGGCGGCGCCGCCTTTTCGGGCCGCTTCACTTCGCCATGGCGAATCGCGAGCCGGGCCACCGCCGCATAGCCGAAGAAGCGGTTCACCCGCTCGACGATCTCGGGCGCGATGTGCTGCATCGTCGGGGCATGCGCACCCGCGACGACGAGGTGGAGCACGCCCTGTTCGCGCTTGCCCTGGGGGAAGCGGATCGATTCGGGCATCGAGACGCGCGCATAGCGCTCGCCGACGATCTCCACCCAGCGGCTGACGATCGAATGCTGGACGAAGCCGAACTTGCGGAAGGTCGCGCGGCCGACATCGGGGAGCAGCTCGGATACCGGGCGGGCGCGGAGCGCGCGCTGCGGCGCGGGGGCCGGCTGGCGGGTGGTGGCGCGAGGGGGCTTCGTCATTTCCGCCAACCCATGCCATAGGGGCATGTGCCCGACAACGCCCCTCGCGCAATCGCCTCCGCGCTGCTCCACTGGTACGACCGCAACGCCCGCGACCTGCCCTGGCGCGCGCGGCCCGGCGCCAATGCACCCGATCCCTATCGCGTCTGGCTCTCGGAAGTGATGCTCCAGCAGACCCAGGTCGCCAGCGTCATCCCCTATTTTGACAAATTCACCACGCGCTGGCCGAGCGTCGCGGCGCTGGCGGCGGCCGAGGATGCCGATCTGATGGCCGCCTGGGCCGGGCTCGGCTATTATGCGCGCGCCCGCAATCTGCTCGCCTGCGCCCGCGAAGTGGCGCGGCGGGGCGGCTTTCCCGACAGCGAATCGGGCCTGCGCGAACTGCCCGGCGTGGGCGGCTACACCGCTGCGGCGATCGCGGCGATCGCGTTCGGCCGGCGCGCGGTGGTGGTCGACGCCAATGTCGAGCGCGTCGTGGCGCGGCTGTTCGCGGTGGAGGAGGCGCTGCCCGGCGCCAGGGGCAGGATCTACGCCCTCACCGATTCGATCACTCCCGATCTGCGCTCGGGCGATTTCGCCCAGGCGATGATGGACCTGGGCAGCGGGACCTGCACCGCGCGCGCTCCGCGCTGCCTGCTCTGTCCGCTGCGCGAGGATTGCGCCGGATTCGCGGGCGGCGCGCCCGAACGTTTCCCGGTCAAGGCCGCCAAGCCCGCCAAGCCCCGCCGACACGGCACGATGTTCTGGCTCGAGCGGGAGGGGCAGGTGCTGCTCGTCCGCCGTCCGGACAAGGGGCTGCTCGGCGGCATGCGCGCCTTGCCCACCGGGCCCTGGGTCGATTCGCCGCCGGGGCTGGCCGGCGCGCCGGCCCCGGCCGAATGGCACATGCTCGACGAGCAGGTCGGCCATGGCTTCACCCATTTCAACCTCGACGTCGGACTTGCGGCTGCAACGATCCCGTCGCATGCAGGCGCCGCCGTCGCCGGCGAATGGTGGCCGATCGCCGATCTGGAATCGGCCGGATTGCCCACCGTCTTCGCCAAGGCGGCACGGACATTCAGGAGGCGGCTATGCGCGGATTGATCGGTTTCGGCTTTGGCTTGGCAGTGCTGGCGTCGCCGGCCTTGGCGCAGACCGCGCCCAAGCCGCCCGCCGCGCCGGATGTCGCGGCCGAGACTGCGCTCGCCAAGCGCTATGTCGCCGAAGGCAAGGTGCCCGGCATCGTCATCCTCGCCGGCCGTCCGGACGGCTCCGTCACCGTGGTCAGCGAAGGCCGCGTCGCCGACGAGGCCACCGCACATAAGGCGGATCGCGACAGCCTGTGGCGGGTCTATTCGATGACCAAGCCGATCACCGGCATCGCCGCGATGATCCTGATCGAGGAAGGCAAGCTCAAGCTGGACCAGCCGATCGGCGACTTCATCCCGGCGTTCAAGACCATGAAGGTGCTGGTCGATCCGGCCAAGGACCTGACCACCCGCCCGGCGACCAGGCCGATCACGGTGCGCAACCTGCTCACCCACACCGCGGGCCTGGGCTACAACATCATCACCAAGGGGCCCTTGCTCGACGAGTACAACAGGCTCGGCATCAACCCGGCCCAGGTGAACGAGCAGATGGAAGTCCAGATGGCGGCGCTCCGCCCGGGCAGCCTCGAGGAGTTCGCCAACCGCACCGCCTCGCTGCCGCTGATCGCCGAGCCCGGCGCCAAGTGGAGCTATTCGATCAGCCTCGACATCCTCGGCCGGGTGATCGAGGTCGCCAGCGGCATGCCGTTCGACCAGTTTGTCAACACGCGCATCTTCAAGCCGCTCAAGATGGAGCAGAGCTATTGGACCGTGCCGGCGGACAAGGTCGGCAATTTCGCCAGCAACTATGTCTTCATGGGCACCACCCGCGTGCCCGCCGACCCGGCCGCCAGCTCGATCTATCTGAAGAAGCCCGAATTCCCCTATGGCGGCGCCGGCCTGGTCATGTCCGCGCGCGACTATGACCGGTTCCTCCACATGCTGCTGAACCGCGGCGAGCTGGACGGCGTCCGCATCCTCAAGCCCGAGACGGTGGCCGTCGCGATGTCGAACCTGCTTCCGGCGGGCGCCGACACGTCGATCCTCAACGAGACCGCAAAGGACACCGGCGCCCAGATGGGCTTCGGCGCCGGCGGCTCGGTCTATCTCGGCGACGTCCCGGGTGGCCCGGGCAAGGGCACGTTCGGCTGGGGCGGTGCCGCCGGCACGATCGCCTGGGTCGATCCCGTCCACAAGGTGCGCGGCGTGGGGATGATCAACCTGTTCGGCGACACGCCGCTGAAGCGCGAAGTCTCCAAGGCGATCTACGCCGACATCGCCAAGTGACGCGCGCGCCCGGCTTCACCGGCGGCACGCTCGATCGTGCCGACCGGGTTCGCCATGAGCCGGAATTGCTCGCCGCCGCGCTGGCGGATCCGCGCGCGCGCCTGCTGGTGCTGGATTCGCTCGATCCGGTGCTCGACGCGGACGGCCGGCTGACCTGGACCGGCTTGGCGGAGGCGCAGGGCGAGCTGCTGTTCCTCGGCCATGACCAGGGCGTGCCCCGCTTCGTCTCGGCGCTGCCCGACGGCATGCCGGTGCCGCTGGGCCGCTCGCCGGCGATGTTCGCGCTGCTCGATCGCTTCGCCGCGCCCGATGCCGCGAACTATGCATCGGCGCGCGGACTCGTCTTCTGGCATGGTCGCAACCGCTTCTGCGCCAATTGCGGCGCGCCCACCCGCATCACCCATGCCGGGTGGGCGCGGCACTGCCCCGAGTGCGGCGCCGAGCATTTCCCGCGCGTCGAGCCGGTGGTGATCATGCTTGCCGAGCAGGGCGACCGCGCGCTGCTCGGCCGCCAGCCGAGCTGGCCGCCGGGCCGCTATTCGGCGCTGGCCGGCTTCCTGGAAGTGGGCGAGGCGATCGAGGAGGCGGTGCGCCGCGAGACGTTCGAGGAAGCCGGAATCCGGCTGGGCGCAGTCCGCTATGTCGCCAGCCAGCCCTGGCCCTTCCCGGCATCGCTGATGGTCGCCTGTATCGGCGAGGCGCTGAACGACGATATCCGCGTCGATGCCAACGAGCTGGAGGACGCACGCTGGTTCACGCGGGAGGAGGTTTGCCAGGCGCTCGCCCGCGATCCCGCCGCGCCCTTCCTGGGCCCGCCGCCCTATGCGATCGCCCATACGCTGCTGACGGCCTGGGTGGAGGGCGGGGGCTAGGCCCCGTCCTACTCCTCCTCCACCGGCCGCGTCGCCCAGCTCGCATGCAGGGTCGGCACGGTGAGGTAGAGCACGAACAGCATATAGGTGAAGTTGGCGAGCTGCGCGATCAGCACCTCGCGGCTCCAATGGTCGAGCAGCGTCAGGCCGAGCATCAGCCAGATGCCGAGGAACGTCGCGAAGCTCACCGTCGCGAAGCCGGCGAGGAAGGCGCGCTGGCGTACCTGCCGGTCGAACTCGTCGACCAGCCTGGGGCCGCCCCAGGGCTTGATCGGCCCGAAGATCGGCAGGAAGGTGCCCAGCACGAACCCCGCCGAGATCAGGGCATAGCCCGGATAGGTCCCGCCGGGCTGCGCCAGCCCCCAGGCCCAGCCGCCCAGGGCCAGGGCAAGCGCGAGGATCGGTATCCAGCGCAGGTGGCGCCGGCGCACCTCGGCCCTGGCGAGCGCGGGGATGCCGGTGCGGTCGGCGGCGGCGTCGAGCCGGGAGAACAGGCGCTGGTTGAAACGGGACATGTCGGCCTCCGGGATCATTCGGCCGCGCGGCGCAGCGCCGACGCGACCGATTCGAAAGGAGTGAAGGAGAAGAGCAGCTCGACCGGCGCGTCGAACACCGCGGCGAGCTTCATGCCGAGCTCGAGGCTGGGGCTGTAATCGCCGCGCTCGAGATAGCCGATGGTCTGGGGGTTCACCCCCACGGCTTCGGCAAGCGCGCGCCGGCTCATACCGCGTTCGGCACGGAACAGGGCAATACGGTTGTGGATCTGCGGCAATTTGGCGACTCGGATGATGATATGTTGTCTATACACAACAAATCATCTCATGAGTCAAGCGCGCGCCATGGCGCCGCAAGACGCGTTCCGGTGGCGATCCAGTGGCCGTCGGTGTTCGCTAGGCGCGTTCGCGCGCCTGGGCATAGGTGCCGAGCAGGCGCATCCACTTGGTGTGGAACTTCAGCTCCTCCAGCGCGCGGGCGACCGGCGCCTCGTCGGGCCTGCCGACGATATCGGCATAGAATTCGGTCGCCGCGAAGCTGCCGCCGCGCTGGTAGCTTTCCAGCTTGGTCATGTTGACGCCGTTGGTCGCGAAGCCGCCCAGCGCCTTGTAGAGCGCGGCGGGGACGTTCTTCACCTCGAAGACGAAGGTGGTCATGAACGGGGCCCCCGCTTCCCCGGCCCCTTCGGCAGCCAGCGGCTCGCGGGCAAGGATGACGAAGCGCGTCATGTTGTGCTCGGCATCGGCGATGTCGGCACCCAGCGTCTGCAGGTCGTAGAGCGCGGCCGCGCCCGGAGGGGCCAGCGCGGCGACCGCCGGATCGCCGGCCTCCGCCACCATCGCGGCGGCACCGGCGGTGTCGGGATAGGCGAGCGGCTGGATGCCCTGGGCCTTCAGCCAGTGGCGGCACTGGCCGAGCGCCTGGGGATGGCTCATTGCCTGGCGCACGCCCTCGACCGGGCCCAGTCCCATCAGGGCATAGCGGATCGGCAGGAAATGCTCGCCGATGATCGACAGGCCCGATTCGGGCAGCAGGAAATGGATGTCGGCGACGCGGCCGTGCAGCGAATTCTCGATCGGGATCATCGCGCAGCCGGCGCGGCCCTCCTTCACTGCGTCGATCGCGTCCTCGAACGAGAAGCAGGGGAGCGGCAGCCCGTCGGGGAAGCATTCGCGCACCGCGATGTGCGAATTGGCGCCGGGCGCGCCCTGAAAGGCGACGGCCCGCACGGGGGTCTTGGCGGCTGCCTCGGTCATCTCCGCGACGAGCTTTCTCGCCGGGCTCGCGAAATTCTCCATAACGGCCGGGCGCTAGCCGCCGAACCTCGCACTCGCAAGCCCCGCTTGCTTTAGTTGCGGTGCCGGTTTTAAAGGAACGCAATTTTTCCGCAGGGGCATTTCATGGACAATCGCTTCAATACGATCGCGGGCTGGGCACTTGCGGGCGGCATTGCCGCGCTCGGGCTTTCGATCGCTGGGGGAATGCTGTTCCATGGCGAGCGCCCCGAGCATATGGGTTATGTGATCGAGGGCGTCGAGGAAGCCGGCGATAGCGGCGCGGCGGTGGTCGAGCCGATCGCGGTGCGCCTGGGCAAAGCCGATGCCGCCAAGGGCGAGGCCTCGTTCAAGAAGTGCATGGCCTGCCACACGATCAACCAGGGTGGCGCCAATGGCATCGGCCCGAATCTCTACGGCACGATGGGCGAGGGCATTGCCCAGGGCAAGGCGGGCTTCGCCTTCTCCGATGCGCTCAAGGCGGTGGGCGGCAGCTGGGACTTCGACAAGATGGACGCGTGGCTTTCCAATCCGCGCAAGTTCGCCTCGGGCACCAAGATGACCTTCGCAGGCATCGCGGACGGCCAGGAGCGCGCCAATGTGATCGCCTATCTCAACGCCCAGGGCTCGAACCTGCCGCTGCCGGCCGCTCCGGCCGCCGGCGCCGCCCCGGCCGAGGGCAATGCGACCGACGATCACGCCGCGGGCGGCAACATCTCGAACGAAGCGGCCCCGGCCCCGGCGGCGGGTGCGCCCGCCAAGGCGCCGGCGGAGAAGAAGGGCGCCTGAGCGCGCGCCACGAGGATCGAATGCACGGGCGTCGCGGATTATTCCGCGGCGCCTTTTTCTTTCCCGGCCGGATCGCGTGCGGGGTTTCGGCGCCGGTGCTGGACGCGTTCGGCCCGGCCCGGCTAGGGAAGGCGATGGCTTCGCACCTTGCGCCCGAACTCGCCATCCGCATGCGCCGCGCCGCGTTCAACCGGGCGCTGGCGGAGGCCGATCTCGCCGCGATCGGGCCGCTCCTCGCGCCCGACGTCGTGCTGGTGGCGGGCACCGATTCGGCAGTGATCGCGGGCCGCAAGGCACAGCTGCTCGCCTGGAAGCGGGAATTCGCCGCACCGGATCGCACGGTCTATGCCCGCACGCCGGAGGCGATCACGCTTTCCCCGGTGGCGCCGATCGCGTTCGAGCACGGGGACTGGCAGGGCGTGTCGTTGCGGAACGGCGCGGTCGAGGCGGCGGGCGCCTATACCGCCAAATGGCGTCGATCCGGCGAGGACTGGCTGATCGAGGCCGAGCTCTACCTCACGCTTGCCTGAATGGTGCGGTGCGGCAGATGTAACGCGCGGTAACCGGGTGCGAAGCATGGGTTTTCGTAAAAACCCTCTCCCGTTCCGCAGATTCCGCGTGACTTGCCGCGAACGCTTTCGGTACCGTTATGGTTATTGCGCCGTAAAGGCCGGAAGGATCGGGTCGTTTTGTTGCTTGCTCTCGCCCTGTCGGCGATAGTTCCAGGATCTCCTGAGGCACCGATCCCCGCGTCCGACACGCGTTTCGCGCCGGGCACCGAGGACTCGGCCGTCGCCCGTACCGTCGGCGGAATCGCGAGCTACACGCGCTGGCCCGAGCCGATGGCGACGCTGCGCATCTGCGTCTCCGGCGCGGCGCGCCATGCCGACCGGCTGAGCGAGGCCGCGCGCACGGCGGGGCGGCCGGCGACGGTGCGCCGCCTGGGCATCGGCGCGGCGCCGAACGGCTGCGACCTCCTCTATCTTGGGCCGATGCGGCCCGCCGAGAGCCTGGGCATGATCCGCGCGACGCATGGCCGCGCGATATTGTCGATCGCCGAATCGGATCCGGCGTGCCGCGGCGGCGCGATGTTCTGCCTCGCGGTGAGCGCCGCGTCGCTCAGCTTCCGGATCAACATCGATGCGATCTCGCGCAGCACCCTGCGCGTCGATCCGCGCGTGCAGCGCGTGGCAACCCTGGCGGGAGGGGGAAACTGATGGCGGGTCCTACGCAATTGCCGAGCGTGCGCCAGGTGCTCTCGAGGGTGCATTTCCGCGTCACTCTGGTCGCCGTGGCGATCGCCGGTCTCACGGTGATGCTCACCGGCTTCGCGGCGCTCGGCATCTACGCCCGGCAGAATCTCGAGCTGATCGCCCAGACGGCGAGCTACAGCGTCGCGCCGGCGCTGGTGTTCGAAGATCCCGACGCGGCCAGGCTCGCCATCGAGCCGCTGGCGGAGAGCCCGGGCGTGGCCGGGATCGCGGTATTCGGCCCGTCCGCGCGCCCCTTTGCCGCGCGTATCAAGTCGACCCCGGCCGCCGGTTCGTCGATCGGATGGGTGGCGAAGTCGCTGTTCTTTCCCCGGCCGGTCGCCGCGCCGGTCACGCAGGGCGGCCGGGTGATCGGGGAGGTTCGCGTCGAGGGGGATGCCGCGATCGTCGCCGGCTATATCCGTGCCGGGCTGCTCGGCGGCCTGGCCTGCCTCCTTCTCACTGCGATCGCGACGTCGCTGCTCGCGCGGCGGCTGCAGGAGGAGATCGCGGTGCCGCTCCAGGCCATGGCCGCCGTCGCGCATGCGGTGCGCGTGGGGCGCGCCTTCGATCGCCGTGCGCCCAGGGCGAGCATCCGCGAGATCGATACGCTGCGCGACGATTTCAACGCCCTGCTCGCCGAGCTGGAGGAATGGCATCATCGCATGCGCGACGAGAATGCCGCGCTCAGCCACCAGGCGACGCACGACCCGCTCACCGGGCTGCCCAACCGGGCATTGCTGGAACAGGAGCTTTCGGCCGTGCTGGAGCGCGCCCGGCGCGAGGGCACCAGCTTCGCGCTGCTCTATGCCGATGGCGACGGCTTCAAGGCGATCAACGACGAATATGGCCATGCGGCGGGAGACGCGGTGCTGGTCGCGATCGGGCGCCGGCTGCGCAAGGGCCTGCGGGCCAGCGACGTCGCGGCGCGGCTCGGCGGCGACGAGTTCGCCATCCTGCTCGCCGCGCCGAGCGGAGCCGAGGCCGTGGCGCGCGCCAGCGAGGGGATTGCGCTCCAGATGGCCGCGCCGATCGCGCTTCCCGGCGGCGAACAGGTCGTGGTGGGACTGACCCTGGGTGCCGCCGTCTATCCGCGCGACGGCGAGGACCTGGCCGCCCTGGTCCATCATGCGGACCTGGAGATGCTCACTGCCAAGCAGGGGCGGCCCCAACATCGAAAGGAAGGCAGGAAATGAAGTTCGCTGCGTATCGCCCCGCGCTCGCGCTGTTGGCCCTGTTGCTGGCCGGTTGCCAGGCGTCGATGCACCCCAAGCCGCTGTGGACCGCTCCCCAGCTCGAAGTGATGCGGGCCGCCGGCTTCGTGCAGACCGATCGCGGCTGGGAGCTCAGCGTCGCCGATCGGCTGCTCTTCGCTTCCGACGAGAGCCGCGTCGACGAGAAGCAGGCCGTGGCGATCGCGCGCATCGCGAGCAACCTGCAGGCGGTCGATATCCGCCACGCCACGATCGAGGGCCATGCCGACATCACCGGCACGCGCCGCCACAACCTGATCCTGTCGGGCCAGCGCGCCCGGGCCGTCGCCAGCGTGTTCGTCGGCGCGGGCTTCGATCGCGGCAACATCCGCACCGAGGGGCTGGGCGACCGCTATCCGATCGAGGACAATCGCACCGCCGAGGGGCGGCAGGAGAATCGCCGCGTGGTGATCCTCCTCAGCGCGCCCTGAGCGGGCGGAGCGATCACTCCGGCTTGTCGATTCCCGGCCGCGGGCGGGCGATCACCGTGTGGTCCTTGCCCTTCCAGAAGTCCTGGACGATCTGCCAGCCCTCCTCCGCGGTCTCGCAGAAATGGAACAGGTCGAGATCCTTGGGCGAGATCACCCCTTCCTCGACCAGCGCCTCGAAATCGACGACGCGGTTCCAGAAGTCCTTGCCGTAGAACAGCACCGGGATCGGCGCGATCTTGCCGGTCTGGATCAGCGTCAGCAGCTCGAACGATTCGTCGAACGTGCCGAAGCCGCCGGGGAACACCGCCACCGCGCGCGCGTGCAGCAGGAAGTGCATCTTCCTGAGCGCGAAATAGTGGAACTGCATCGACAGGCCCGGCGTGACATAGGGGTTCGGGGCCTGCTCATGGGGCAGCAGGATGTTGAGGCCGATCGTGTCCGCCCCCACGTCGCGCGCGCCGCGGTTCGCCGCTTCCATGATCGACGGGCCGCCGCCCGAGGTGACGACGAAGTGGCGGTTCCCCGCCTCGTCGAGCGGGAAGTTGGAGGCGAGCTGGGCAAGCGCGCGCGCGACCTCGTAATATTTCGACTTCTCGACCAGCCGCTCGGCGATCTTCTTCTGCTGCTCGGTCTCGGCCAGCGCGAGCAATGCGCTCGCCTTGCTCGGCTCGGGGATGCGGGCCGATCCGTAGACGACGAAGGTGGACTTGATGTGCGCCTCGTCGAGCAGCAGCTGCGGCTTCAGCAATTCGAGCTGGAAGCGCACCGGCCGCAGGTCCTCGCGCAGCAGGAAGTCCATGTCCTGGAAGGCGAGGCGGTAGGCGGGGTGCTCGGTCTGCGGTGTGCCGGTGGCGGTGTTGGCGTTCTGCACTTCCTGCTGGGCAGGGCGGAAAACGCGGCTCGGAACTCTCGTATCGCTCATTTCGCCCGGCTTAGGCCCAATGCGGGCGCGCTGCAATCAGCGGCAGAACGGGCCCCGCCCCATGTCGAGATGGAGATGGTTGTAATGCGCCGCATTATAGTCGGGGCTCAGCACCGTGGCGAAGCGCTTGCAGGCCGATCCGTGGATCGTCTCGAGAAAGGCGCGGACCTGCTGGTCGCCGCTGCGCC
This sequence comes from Sphingomonas sp. 67-41, assembly GCF_001899725.1. Lineage (NCBI taxonomy): Bacteria > Pseudomonadati > Pseudomonadota > Alphaproteobacteria > Sphingomonadales > Sphingomonadaceae > Sphingomonas > Sphingomonas sp. 67-41. The sequence continues at coordinate 788,212 of NZ_MKWJ01000022.1, forward strand.
AGTCGCGCTCGATCGTCACGCGCCGCCCGTCCGCCAGGACGAAGCCCGAGACATCGACGGCGTTGGCCAGCCCGTGCTCGGACATGCGCTGCGCCGATGCGGCGCCGTTGCCGATGATGCCGCGGCACGAATAGGTGCCATAGGTCTCGACCCGGACCAGGTCGCTGCCCAGTATCTGCCGCGCCGCCGGGGCGACGGCGAAGCGCACCCAGGCAGTGAAGCTGCGCGCCAGCCCGCATTTCATCGACTTGAGCCCGGTCACCGGCACGCCGATGTCGAGCAGCTGCACCGCGCCGGTGACGATGCAGCCGCCGCCGAAGTCGCGGTCGGGCAGGGCGGAATAGCGCACCTGCTCGCGCGAAAGGTCGGCGAAACATTGCTGCGTCTCGCGCGGCGTGGGACCGTTCAGCGTGACCGGGCCGCCGGGGCGCTCGCGAATCGGTGCGGGAGCGGGCCGATCGCCGCCGCCGCCGAACAGGCAGCCGGAAAGCAGCAGGGGCAGGAACAGGGCAAAAACGCGCATGATGCGCGCATAGCATCATCGGCACGCGTCATGGTCAACGCCACAAATGTTCGCGGGCCCGCCCTTTCGCGCAATTGACTTTCGCGGGCGCGCCGCTAGGGCCGTCGGCGGGCCACGCGGTCCCAACGCCGCGCGTGCTCTCTGCAAGGAGAGTCTATATGACTGATACGACTGCCGCCGACGCCGGAATTGCGTCCATTGCCAAGCCCGCCGCCAAGCCGGCACGCCCCCATTTCTCCTCCGGTCCCTGCGCCAAGCCTCCCGGCTGGTCGCCCGAGAAGCTCGCAACCGCGTCGCTCGGCCGCTCGCACCGCTCCAAGCTGGGCAAGAGCCGCCTGCAATATTGCATCGACCTGATGCGCGAGTTGCTCCGCCTGCCCGAGACGCACCGCATCGGCATCGTCCCCGGCTCGGACACGGGCGCCTTCGAAATGGCGATGTGGACGATGCTCGGCGCGCGCGGAGTCACCACGCTCGCCTGGGAAAGCTTCGGTGAAGGTTGGGTCACCGATGCGGTCAAGCAGCTGAAGCTCGAGCCGACGATCGTCCGCGCCGATTACGGCCGGTTGCCGGACCTTGGCGCGGTGAACTGGGCGGACGACGTGCTGTTCACCTGGAACGGCACCACTTCCGGCGTGCGCGTGCCGGACGGCGAATGGATCGCCGCGGACCGCGAAGGGCTGAGCTTCGCCGACGCCACCTCGGCCGTGTTCGCCTATGACCTGCCCTGGGACAGGATCGACGTCGCTACCTTCTCCTGGCAGAAGGTGCTGGGCGGCGAGGGTGCGCACGGCGTGCTGATCCTCGGCCCCCGTGCAGTCGAGCGGCTCGAGAGCCACACGCCGGCCTGGCCGCTGCCCAAGGTCTTCCGCCTCGTTTCCAAGGGCGCGCTCGCCGAGGGCGTATTCAAGGGCGAGACGATCAACACGCCGTCGATGCTCGCCGTCGAGGATGCGATCTTCGCGCTCGAATGGGCCAAGGGCCTGGGCGGCGCCGAGGGGCTGATCGCCCGGTCGGACGCCAATGCCGCGGCGCTCGACGCGATCGTGGCGGAGCGGGGCTGGCTTGGCCATCTCGCGGCCGAGCCCGGCATCCGCTCGAAGACCAGCGTGTGCCTCACCGTCGAGGGCGCCGATGCCGACTTCATCAAGAAGTTCGCCGGCCTGCTCGAGAAGGAAGGCGCGGCGTACGACGTCGCCGGCTATCGCGACGCCCCGCCGGGCCTGCGCATCTGGTGCGGCGCCACCGTCGACACTGCCGACATCGTCGCGCTCGGGCCCTGGCTCGACTGGGCCTATGCCGAGGCACGCAGCGCCTAGGCGCCATCCCCCCGCGAAGGCGGGGATCCAGAGTCACAAGCGAATCACGCAATAACCCCGGATCCCCGCCTGTGCGGGGAGGACGGGGGTGGAGAACCGAAATGCCCAAAGTCCTGATCAGCGACAAGATGGACCCCAAGGCCGCGCAGATCTTCCGCGAGCGCGGCGTCGAAGTCGACGAAATCACCGGCAAGACCCCCGAGGAGCTCAAGGCCATCATCGGCCAGTATGACGGCCTCGCCATCCGCAGCTCGACCAAGGTGACCGCGGAGATCCTGGATGCCGCGGCCAACCTCAAGGTCGTCGGCCGCGCCGGCATCGGCGTCGACAATGTCGACATCCCCGCCGCTTCGGCGCGCGGCGTGGTGGTGATGAACACGCCCTTCGGCAATTCGATCACAACCGCCGAACATGCCATCGCGCTGATGTTCGCGCTCGCCCGCCAGCTGCCCGAGGCCGATGCCTCCACCCAGGCCGGCAAGTGGGAGAAGAACCGCTTCATGGGGGTCGAACTCACCGGCAAGACGCTCGGCCTGATCGGTGCGGGCAATATCGGCTCGATCGTCGCCGACCGCGCCCAGGGCCTGAAGATGAAGGTCGTCGCCTTCGATCCCTTCCTCACGCCCGACCGCGCGATCGAGATGGGCGTGGAGAAGGTGGGCCTCGACGACCTGCTGCTTCGCGCCGACTTCATCACGCTGCACACGCCGCTGACCGATCAGACGCGCGGCATCCTCTCGGCCGAGAATCTCGCCAAGACCAAGCGCGGCGTGCGCATCATCAATTGCGCGCGCGGCGGCCTGATCGACGAGGCGGCGCTGAAGCAGGGGCTGGAGAGCGGCCATGTCGCCGGTGCGGCGCTCGACGTGTTCCAGGTGGAGCCGGCCAAGGAGCATCCGCTGTTCGGCACGCCCAACTTCGTCTCGACGCCGCATCTCGGCGCCTCGACCACCGAGGCGCAGGTGAACGTGGCGATCCAGGTCGCCGAGCAGATGGCCGATTTCCTCGTCTCGGGCGGAGTTACCAACGCGCTCAACATGCCCAGCCTCTCGGCCGAGGAGGCGCCGCGCCTCAAGCCCTATATGGCGCTGGCCGAGAAGCTCGGCTCGCTGGTCGGCCAGCTTGCGCATGGCGAGCTGCGCAACATCGCGATCGAGAGCGAAGGCGCGGCGGCCGAGCTCAACCAGAAGCCGATCGTCGGCGCCGTGCTCGCCGGCCTGATGCGTGTCCATTCGGATACGGTGAACATGGTCAATGCGCCGTTCCTGGCCAAGGAGCGCGGGCTCGACGTGCGCGAGGTGCGGCACGACCGTGAGGGCGATTATCACACGCTGGTCCGCGTCACCGTGGGCACGGCGCAGGGCGATCGCTCGGTAGCGGGCACGCTGTTCGGCAATGCCGCGCCGCGCCTGGTCGAGCTGTTCGGCATCAAGGTCGAGGCCGATCTGGCCGGCAACATGCTCTACATCGTCAACGAGGACGCGCCGGGCTTTATCGGCCGGCTCGGCACCACGCTGGGCGCGGCGGGAGTCAATATCGGCACCTTCCACCTGGGCCGCCGGGAAGCGGGCGGCGAGGCGGTGCTGCTGCTCTCGGTCGACGATGTGGTGGGCGAGGCGCTCCTGGCCACGGTCCGGGCGCTCCCCGGCGTGAAGACGGCGATGGCGCTGACGTTCTGACGCGCACGGTGCGCCATCCCGGCTTTCGCCGGGATGGCGCTTTGGTCTAGGGGAGCGGGATGAGCGGACTGTTACCCGAAGGCTTTCACGATCGCCTCCCCCCCGCGGCGGATGCGGCGACGCGGCTCGAATCCCATGTGCTCGGCGTTGCCCGCGGCTATGGGTACGAACAGGTCGATCCGCCGCTCGCCGAGTTCGCCGACGAGCTGAGCGCGCGCCTCAAGGCCGCGGGCGGATTGCGCGACGCGGTGCGCTTCGTCGATCCGGTCTCGCAGCGAACGCTGGCGATCCGGCCCGACCTGACCGCCCAGATCGGCCGCATCGCCGCGACGCGGATGGGGCACCATCCCCGCCCGGTGCGCCTTTCCTATGCCGGCCCGGTGATGAAGCTTGCCGCCTCGGAGCTCGACCCGCTGCGCGCGACCCGGCAGATCGGCGCCGAACTGATCGGCCTCGACACCGTTGCCGCCGCCACCGAAGTGGTGCGCGTCGCGATCGAAGCGCTCCGGGCGACCGGCGTCGAGGGCATCGCGCTCGATTTCACGCTGCCCGATCTGGTCGATTGCCTGGCGGGCGACAGCCTCACCCCTGCCCAGCTCGCAACCCTGCGCGACCGGCTCGACGCCAAGGACGCCGCCGGCGTCGCAGCGATCGCGCCGCGCTACCTGCCCCTGATCGAAGCCGCCGGGCCCTTCGATGCCGCGATCGAGCGCCTGCGCGCGAGCGATGCGGGCAAGGCGCTCGCCACCCGGCTCGACGGCCTTGCCGAGATCGCCGCGAGCATCCGGGGCCAGGCTGCGCTCACCCTCGATCCCACGGAACGCCACGGCTTCGAATATCAAAGCTGGCTCGGCTTCTCGCTGTTCGCAAAGGGCGTGCGCGGCGAGATCGGCCGGGGCGGCACCTACACCATCCTGCACGGCAATGGCCGGGAGGAAGCGGCCGTTGGCTTCTCGCTCTATGCCGATCCCATTCTCGACGCCGGCATCGGCGCGGGTGCGCGACGCCGGCTGTTCCTTCCCTTCGGCACGCCCGCCGGCATCGGCGCCAAGCTGCGCGAAGAGGGCTGGGTGACGGTTGCCGCGCTCGAAGCGGACGACACGCCCGAGGCCCAGCTCTGCACCCATGTCCTGCGCGACGGGGCGCCGCAGACGATCCAGGCCGGGCTTGCGGCGAACTAGCGCGCGAGCAGCTCCGCCGCCCGCCCGTCCAGGAACGCCGCGACCGCTGCCGTCACCGCATCGCGGAAGCGTGCATCCTCGGCAAGCTGTGCCGGGAACACCTGGCGCAGCGCCAGCACCGCGGCCGCCGGGTTGGCGCCCGAAGCGGCGCCGGCGAGCATTTCCGCCAGCGGATCGGTGATCGTCTCGCCCGCCTGGGCCTTGCGGCGCAGAAAGGCGATCCACGCCGCCACCGGCACCGCCAGCCGTGCCACGTCATGCCCTGCCGCCAGCCGGTCGCGGACCGTGTCGAGCAACCGATAGGGCAGCTTCTGCGAACCGTCCCAGGCGATCTGGCTGAGCAAATGGCGGATCGCCGGGTTGCGGAAGCGGGCCAGTACCGCGTCGGCATAGTCCGGCACGTCGAGCCCCTCGACCGGCTTCAGCGCGCCCGCAATGTCCTCGTGCATCAGCCGGCTGGCAAAGCCGCCCAGCGCGGGATCGCGCACGGCCTCGAACACGGTCTCGTGCCCGAGCGCCAGGCCGATATAGGCCAGGCTCGAATGCGCGCCGTTGAGGATGCGCAGCTTGGCCTGCTCATAACCGCGTACGTCATTGGTCAGCGTCACGCCCGCGGCGGCAAGGTCCGGCCCGTCGGCCAGGTCGAAACGCTGCAGCACCCATTGGGTGAAGCGCTCGCGCTGCACCGCCGCCCGGTCGTCGACACCGAGTTCGGCCGCGATCCTGGCGAGGAAGGCGGCGTCGCTCGCCGGAGTGATCGAATCGACCATCGAATCGGGAAAGGCGACTTCGCCCGCCATCCAGTCGGCCAGCCCGGCATCCCATTCGCGGGCCAGCGCGACACAGGCCGCGCGCAGCTTCGCGCCATTGCCGGTCATGTTGTCGCAGCAGAGCATCGCGAAGGGCGGCGCGCCCGCCGCGCGGCGATCGGCGAGGCCCGACACGATCCAGCCGATCACGCTCGCCGGCTCGGCGGGGCGGGCACGGTCGTGGACGATGTCGGGATGGGCGAAGTCGAGGCTGCCGTCGGTGGCCAGGCAATAGCCCTTCTCCGTCACCGTGCTGGTGGCGAGCCGCACTGCGGGATCGGCGAGCAGGGTGCGCAGCCGCGCGCCTTCGCCCGGGCCGATCGCATCCGAATGCGCGGCGATGATGCGCGTGCCCGGCTCGCGATCGATCACCGCCAGCGTGTAGAGCCCGTCCTGCATCTTGAGCGCGTCGACGGTGCCCGCGCTGCGCAGCGAGACCGCGGCGATGCCCCAGCGCGGATCGGTGTCGAGCACTCGGTCGAACACGTCCGCCTGGTGCGCGCGGTGGAAGGCGCCGGGGCCGAAATGGACCACGCCGGTCCGGATCGCGGCGGGGTCGTGCCCCGGCCGGGCGATAGCGGGGGGAAGCGAGGCGAGCGCGGCGCGCGAGAGGCTGGTCATGCGGCGCGACCAACCCGCCCGCACCGCCAAAGTCAATGGGCCCGAGTCAGCGGCGCGGCGTCAATAGCGCGTGAGGGGCGAGCTGCCGCTCACGCCGGGAATCATCGAGCCGGTGGTGCGTTCCTTGGGGCTGCGGTCCACCGGCATCAGGAAGCGGACCTGGCGGTTGGGAAAGTCGATGTCGACGCGGCGGAAGCTGCGCAGCGCGTCCATGCCCAGCAGCAGCGCCGGGCGCCGGGTGAGGCCGAAGCGCTCGAAGGGCGCCACCTCGGCGAAGGCCACGGGCATGGCTCCGAAGCGCACCTTGCCCACCGTGATGTTGGGCACTTCGGTATAGTCGGCGGTGGTGCGGTTGCCGATGACGCTGGTGAGCGTGATCGGCTGGGCCTTGGGCGCGTCGCGGCCGACGCGCTTGCGCAGCGCGTTGTTGCCCATCGTCACCTGGCTGCCGGTGTCGAGCACCACCTGGATCCGGGTATTGTCGTAATAGGCGTCGGTCACGATCAACTGGCCGAACACGTTCTTGGCGGTGACCACGATCTCGTCGGGATCGCGCTTCGCGAAGGTCTTGCGCTTGACGCTCGGGCGCACGGCCATGATGCCCTTCTCGAAGTCGATCGTCACCTGATGGTTGCGCAGCGTATCGATGCCGAGCAGGCCGAGCGCGCCGAGGTTGCGGGCCTCGAGCGCGGGGGCGATGATCGTATGCTGCTCGCCGATCGACTTGATCGAGAGACCAGGCACGACGACGGTGTTGACCCGGTCGCGCCCGGTCATCGAGGTGATGACCACCGGCGCCGAGGCCCCCAGCCGCAGCGATCCGGCGAGCTCGCGCGACACGACGGTGCGCTCGGCCCCGGTGTCGATGATGAAGTTGTAGGGCCCGCTATTGCCCACCGCGACGGGAACGGTGAGCCGCTTGTCGATCTCTCCCAGCGCCAGGAGCGTCGCCTCGACATTCTCGGGCGTGGGCATGGTCAGCGCGGGATCCTGGGGCGGGGGCGGCGTGCCCTCGCGGGGATTCTGGCGGTCATGCGCTCCGGCGGTTGCGGCCAGCGGGAGCAGGAGAAGCGCGGCGAGCCTGTTCATGGATACGAAGATACACCTTCGCATGCTGCGCAGCAATCTGTCCGCATTGTGTCTGGCGTCGTTCTCGGCTTCGCCGAATCGGGAGCGGGCCGGTGCCGCCCTGCCGAAGACGACTCTAGTCGAGGCGCATCGCCTCTGCCGCGATATCCTCCGCCTCCATCAGCAGCGCGTCCTCGGTGACGCCCTGGGCGACGTTCTCGCGGCCGATCATGATGAGCACCGGCACGGCCAGGGGCGAGACGCGGGGCAGGTCGATGTGCAGCATCGTGTCGGCGGCGGTATCGAGGAGATGGCCGAGGCGACCGACATCGGTCATGCGGGCACGCGCATCGGCCCAGGCGGCGCGCAGCAGCAGATGGTCGGGCTCATATCTGCGCAGCACGTCGTAGATCAGGTCGGTCGAGAAGGTGACCTGGCGGCCGGTCTTCTTCTTGCCGGGATGCTGGCGCTCGACCAGCCCGCCGATGATCGCCACTTCGCGAAAGGCGCGCTTGAGCAGCGCGGAACCCTGCACCCATTCGACGAACTCGTGCTCGAGAATGTCCGGCGAGAAAAGGGCGCGCGGGTCCTCGATCCGCTCCAGGCCGTAGACCGCGAGCGCATAGTCGTTGGCGACGAAGCCCAGCGGCTTCAGCCCCAGTGCCTCCATCCGCCGCGTGACCAGCATGCCGAGCGACTGGTGCGCGTTCCAGCCCTCGAAGCTGTAGATCACCATGTGGTGCCGGCCCTCATGCGGAAAGGTCTCGACGAGCAGCTGGCCGGGCGCCGGGATCGCGGAGCGGCGCGCCTGCATCTCCAGCCATTCGCGGACGTCGACGGGAAAGCGCGGCCACTGGTCCCGATCGTGGAGGAAGCGGCGGACACGATCGGCAAGGTTCGCGGTGATGGCGAGGCGGGCGCCCATGTACGAGGGGATGCGCGCGGTCTTCGAAGTGGCTCGGACGACCAGGTCGGTGGTGTCGACTCGCTCGACTTCCAGCGCCAGGCCGGCGAAGAAGAACGTGTCGCCCGGAGAGAGGGCGGCGGCGAAATTCTCCTCGACCTTGCCGAGGCGGCGGCCGTTGCGGAAGCGCACCTCGAGCATCGGCGCCTCGACGATGATCCCGGCGTTGAGCCGGTGCTGCGCAACAAAGGCCGGGGTGGTGACGCGCCAGAGGCCGTCCCTGCCGAGTGTCAGCCGCTTGAACTTGTCATAGGCGCGCAGCGCATAGCCGCCATCGGCGATGAAACCCAGTATCTTGCCGAACGTCTCGTCGGGCAGGGCGGAATAGGGCAATGCTGCACGGATCTCCTGCAGCAATTCACGCGCATCGAACGGTGCCGCGCAGGCACAGGCCATGACGTGCTGCGCCAGCACGTCGAGCGCGCCGGGGCGGAAGACGTCGGGGTCGAGCGCGCCCTGTTCGACGGCGTCCAGCGCCGCGCGGGCCTCCAGATACTCGAAGCGATTGCCGGGGACGAGCACCGCTTCGCTCGGCTCGTCCAGCCGGTGATTGGCGCGGCCGATGCGCTGGAGCAGGCGCGAGGATCCCTTGGGCGCGCCCATCTGGATCACGCAGTCGACATCGCCCCAGTCGACGCCCAGGTCGAGGCTGGCGGTGGCGACCAGGGCGCGCAGCTTGCCGTCGGCCATCGCCTGCTCGGCCCGCCGCCGCGCCTCGAGGCTGAGGCTGCCATGGTGGACGCCGATCGGCAGCTTCAGCTCGTTCACCTTCCACAGTTGCTGGAAGACCAGCTCGGCAAGGCCCCGGGTGTTGCAGAAGACGATGGTCGTCCGGTGCGTCTCGATCTCGGCCATCACCTGCGGGATCGCATAGACACCCGAATGGCCCGCCCAGGGAACCTTGTCCTCGGGGAGGAGGATGGCGATGTTCGGCTCGGCGCCCTTCTCGCCCTCGACCAGCGTGACGCCGCCGATATCGCCATGCGGGGCGAGCCAGGCGCGATAGCCGTCCGGATCCGCGACGGTTGCCGAGAGCGCGACGCGGCGCAGCTCCGGGGCGAAGCGCTGGAGCCGGGCAAGGGCGAGGGCGAGGAGGTCGCCGCGCTTGCCGGTGGCAAAGGCATGGACCTCGTCGATGACTATCGTCTTCAGCCCGGAGAACATCGTCAGGCTGTCCTCATAGGAAAGCAGCAGGCTGAGCGATTCGGGCGTGGTGAGCAGGATCTGGGGCGGCCGGGCGCGCTGGCGGACCTTGCGATCCCAGGGCGTGTCGCCCGTGCGCGTCTCTACCCGGATGGGTAGGCCCATCTCCTCGATCGGCGTGAGCAGGTTGCGCTGCACGTCCACCGCCAGCGCTTTCAGGGGCGAGATGTAGAGCGTGTGCAGCCCATCGACTGGCGCTTCGATCAGCTCGGCCAGGCTGGGAAGGAAGCCCGCCAGCGTCTTGCCCGCGCCGGTGGGCGCGACGAGCAGCGCATGCTCGCCCCGGCGGCCGGCGGCGAGCATCTCCAGCTGGTGCCGACGCGGCGCCCAGCCGCGCGCGGCGAACCAGTCCGACAGGATCGAGGGGAGGGAGGCGTCCATGCGATGGCGGGTCAGGGCGCCGGCGGCGCGCCCCTGGACCGGACGACCAGCGCGGGCGGCGCGTCTCCCGCCACCGCCAGCTTCGCGCGCTGGCCGCCGTCGCGATCCTCGAGCGCGAGCCATGCGGTGTCGCCGCGCGTGCCCAGCCGCACGCCCTCGGCATATTTGCCGAGCGGATTGGCGTAGTTGACCGTGAAGCCGGCAAAGCCGCTCTGCTCGTTCACGATCATCGCCACTGCGTCGCCGCCCGACCGGTCGAGCGCGATCACGCCGCGGCCATTGTCGAGCCAGCTCATCGCGCCCCGTTCCGATCCGGTGGCGTCGTGCAGGACGAGGCCATAGGCGCCCGCCACGCGCGGATAGCTCCTGCCCGCCAGGCGGGGGTCGGGCTCCTCGCCGAGGATCACCCGGTCGCGGCCGTCGGGGCCGAGCACGACGATCGAGGCGGTCTGCCCGTCGGTGCGTTCGCGCCCCTCGGCCGGCGGCGGCGCGCCGATCAGGATGCGCGGCTTGCCGGCGGCGTCGACCACCCGGATTGCCCGCGCCTCGATCACCCCGGCCGGCGCGGTGGCGGCGATGACGAGGCCGGTGGCCCCGATCCCGGCCATGGCGAACAGCGCGATGCGCTGGCGGCGAAGCTGCGTCTCGAGCCGGGCAATGCGTGCTGCGGTATCCATTTCCCGTTCCTTTCCCGGTGCAAAGCGAAGGATGGCCGATTCCGGTCCGATTGGAACCTGCGCGCCGCCCAGTCATATATGGGGACGATGGCATTGGGCAGCTGGATCGAGCCGCATCCCGCGGGCATCTATATTCCGGCGGCGGAGGCGTGGATCGATCCGTCGCAGCCGGTGGCGCGCGCGCTGGTGACGCACGGCCATGCCGATCATGCCCGGGGCGGGCACGAGGCGGTGTGGGCGACGCCGCAGACGCTGGCGATCATGGAAGCGCGCTACGGGCCGCAGAACGGCCGGCCCGTGGATTATGGCGAGCGGATCACGCTGCACGGCATCGATATCCGCTTCGTGCCCGCCGGCCATGTCCTCGGCTCCGCCCAGATCGTGCTCGAGCATCGCGGCGAACGGATCGTCGTCTCGGGCGACTATAAGCGCCGCGAGGATCCGACCTGCGCGCCCTTCGAGCCGGTGCCCTGCGACGTGTTCGTCACCGAAGCCACGTTCGGCCTGCCCGTGTTCCGCCATCCCGAGACGCATGACGAGCTCGACAAGCTGCTCGCGGCGTTGCGCACCAATCCGGACCGCTGCGTGCTGGTCGGCGCCTATGCGCTGGGCAAGGCGCAGCGCGTGATCCGCGAGCTGCGGGTGATGGGGTTCGAGGATCCGGTCTATCTCCACGGCGCGCTCCAGCGGCTCTGCGATCTCTATGTCGAGCAGGGCATCGACCTGGGCGAGCTGCGCCCCGCCACCGGGGTGCCGAAGGCCGAGCTGCGGGGGCGGGTCGTCCTGTGCCCGCCGGGCGCGCTCAACGATCGCTGGTCGCGCCGCCTGCCCGATCCGATCACTGCAATGGCATCGGGCTGGATGCGCATCCGCCAGCGCGCCCGGCAGCGCAACGTCGAGCTGCCGCTGATCCTCTCCGACCATGCCGACTGGGACGAGCTGACCCGCACCATCGCGGAACTGGAACCGCGCGAAGTGTGGGTGACCCATGGCCGCGAGGACGCGCTCGTCCACTGGTGCCGCCTCCACCAGATCAAGGCGCGCGCGCTCGATCTCGCCGGGTTCGAGGATGAGGATGATTGATCCTGCCGCGTGAGGCCGAATCGCGGCGGAAAACTGGCTCCCTAGTCCGTTCCTCGGGGCAATCGCCGCGAAAGGTCATGCGAGTCGCGCCAGCGGGGCGCCGGCGATCGCGCACCATGCTTGCGCGGGCGCGCGCACGGCAGGCGAAATCCTGTGTCGCAGGCCGCTCAGGCGGCGGCGCGGTCCGAGCCGGCGAACAGCCACGCCTCGGCCGCCCAGGGATCGTCGAAGCAGCGCGCGATCCGCCGGTCGAGCGCGCGCTGGAGCTGGGTGCGCGCCAGCGTCCGGCCGATCACGAAGGCGAGCCGGCGCGAGCGATGGGCGGGATCGGCGAGCATCGCGCGGAACATCTCGACGCTTTCCTGCGCCTGGATCTTCATGTCGCGCAGGTCGTTGAGCGTAAGGTGCCGGTTGGGGCCGCAGGTGAGCTGGGCATGCGCCATGGCGCGCTCCGCGAGAAAGGCGTCGATGTCCGCGGAAGTGAAGAAGCCACCCATTCGGATGCGGACGAGATCGCGCGCGGGGTCGACGTCGATAGTGAAATCGGCAGACATGGAAAGGGCGATAGCCCGCACTGGCCTACCAAAATCCTAAGGACGTTCGACGCCCGGCCAGGCGAGCGTCGCGACCACGGGAAAATGATCCGACGGATAGAGCGCGCCGCGATGGGCATCGATCGTCCGATAGCCGCGAGCCTTGAAGCCGCGCGTCAGGATCCAGTCGATCCGATGGTCGGGCACGCCCTTGAAGCCGTGAAAGGTCGCCTCCGGGCCCAGCGGCTTCGCCACGGCGTCCCGGGCATCGGCCAGGATTTCGCCCAGCAGGGCATGCGGCGCCGAATCGGGGCCGGTATTGAAATCGCCGGTCAGCACCACCGGCACGCCCCGGGGCAGGGCGGCGATGCGCTTGCGGAGCAGCGCGGCGCATTTCTCTCGTGCGGAGGCATCTTCCGCCCGATAGGGGAAATGGGTGTTGAGCAGGTAGAAGCGCTTGCCCGAGCGCGTCTCGAACAGGCCCCAGGTGACCATGCGCGGATAGAGATTGCCCCAGCTGATGCTGGCGACCTGCTCCGGCGTGTCCGACAGCCAGAAATCGCCCTGCTCGATCAGCTTGAGCCGGTCGCGGCGATAGAAGACGCCCATATGCTCGTCGGCATGGCCGCCGCGCCGGTCGATCCCGAACCAGCTGTACTGCGGCAGCTTGGCGACGAGATAATCGCCCTGGATCCGGAACAGCTCCTGCGTGCCGATCACGTCGGGATCGGCGGCGGCGATCGTCTCGACGAAGAGATCGCGGCGATTCTCCCAGATATTCGCCCCGTCCGAAGGCGAGGGCAGGCGCACGTTGAAGCTCATCACCACGAGGCCGTCCCGGGCCTGCGCCATCGCCGGGGCGAGCAGGGCCAGCAGCAATGCGAGAAAACGGATCAACCCACGCCCTCCAGCGCCTTTTGCCGGCGGCGCTGCACCGAGCTGCCGATCCCCATCGCCTCGCGATATTTGGCGACGGTGCGCCGGGCGATGTCGAAGCCCTTGGCGTTGAGCAGCTCGACCAGCGTGTCGTCCGACAGGATCTTGCGGGGGTCCTCGGCCTGGATCAGCGTGCGGATCGCGTTCTTAACCGCCTCGGCCGAGACCGCGTCGCCGCCGTCCGCCGACTGGATCGCCGAGGTGAAGAAATATTTGAGCTCGAACAGCCCGCGCGCGCAGCTGAGATATTTGTTCGAAGTGACGCGGCTCACGGTCGATTCGTGCATCTCGATCGCCTCGGCGACCTGGCGCAGCGTCATCGGCTTCAGATGCGCGACGCCCTTCAGGAAGAAGGCTTCCTGCTGCTTCACGATCTCGCTGGCGACCTTGATGATCGTGCGCTGGCGCTGGTCGAGCGCCTTCACCAGCCAGTTGGCGCTGGCCAGCATGTCCGAAAGCCAGGCCTTGCTGGTCCTGTCCTGCGGGCCCGCCGAGACTTCGGCATAATAAGCGCGGTTGACGAGCAGCCTGGGCAGCGTGGCGGCGTTGATCTCCACGGCCCAGCCGGCGCCGCGGCGGGCGACGAAGATGTCTGGCGTCACGGCGAGCGTCGGCTCCCCGCCATAGCGGCAGCCGGGCTTGGGATCATAGCCCCGCAGCTCGCGGATCATGTCCGCCAGGTCCTCGTCGTCGACGGCGCAGATGCGCCTGAGCCGCGCGAGGTCGCCGCGTGCGACCAGATCGAGATTGTCGATCAGCCGCGCCATGCAGGGATCGTAGCGATCGGCCTCCTTCGCCTGCAGCGCGAGGCACTCGGCAAGGTTGCGCGCGCCCACGCCGGTGGGATCGAAGGTCTGGATCGTCGCGAGCACCGCTTCCACCCGGGCGAGCGGCACGTTCAGCCGGTTGGCGATGTCGAGCAGCGCCGCGGTGAGATAGCCGGCCTCGTCGATCTGATCGATCAGGTGCGCGGCGATGAACAGGTCGTGGCCGGCCACGCTGGCGCCGGCCTGTGCCGTCAGGTGATCGGCGAGGCTGAGGTCGGCGCTGCCGAGATTGTCGAAATCCGGCCCATCCTCGGGCGCGGCGCCGCTGCCGGCACCGGTCAGGCCCAGGCTGCCGTCGAGCCCGCCGCCCGCGCCGATCGTGTCGCTGCCGCTGTCGTGGTGGAAGGTCTCGGCGGCGAAATCCACGTCGAGCGCGGCTTCGCCCGCAGCCTCGCCGCCGCCGGCGATCAGCTCGCTGGCGTCCGCCGGGCCGTCGCGCTCCTCGAACTCGAAATCGGGCTCCGGGGCGTCGGCCGGTTCGGACGCGCCGCGCTCCTCGTCGCCGCCGGTGCCGCCATTCTCGAGCAGCGGGTTCTTCTCCAGCTCCTCGGCGATGAAGGTCTCGATCTCGAGATTGGAGAGCGCCAGCAGCTTGATCGCCTGCTGGAGCTGCGGCGTCATCACCAGCGATTGCGACTGGCGCAGATCGAGGCGGGGCGCGAGGCTCATGGGGAGCGGGCCGGGACCGAAGGCCAGGTCACAGCTCGAAGCTCTCGCCGAGATAGAGGCGGCGGACATTCTCGTCCTTGACGAGATCGGCGGGCGCCCCGGCGAACAGCACGCGGCCGTCATAGATGATGTAGCCGCGATCGACGATGTCGAGCGTCTCGCGGACATTGTGATCGGTGATCAGCACGCCGATGCCGCGCTGCTTGAGCTGGATGATCAGGTCGCGGATGTCGGAGATCGAGATCGGGTCGATGCCGGCGAACGGCTCGTCGAGCAGGATGATCGTCGGGTCCGCCGCCAGGGCGCGGGCGATCTCGGCGCGGCGGCGCTCGCCGCCCGACAGCGCCATGGCCGGCGCGGCGCGCAGGCGCGTGAGGCCGAATTCGTCGAGCAGCTCGTCGAGCCGGCGCTTGCGCGCGTCCTTGTCGGGCTCGGACAGCTCAAGCACGGCGAGGATGTTGCCCTCCACCGTCAGTCCGCGGAAGATCGAAGTCTCCTGGGGGAGATAGCCCAGGCCCAGGATCGCGCGGCGATACATGGGCAGGCGCGTGATGTCCTCGCCGTCCAGCATGATGCGGCCGCTGTCGGGCTTCACCAGCCCCATCACCGAATAGAAGCAGGTGGTCTTGCCCGCGCCATTGGGCCCGAGCAGGCCGACCACTTCGCCGCGGCCGACCGAAACCGATACGTCGGTCAGCACCACGCGCTTGTCGTAGGACTTGGCGATCGAGACGACCGCGAGCCCCTTGTCGGGCAGCGGCGCTGGGTCCGCGACGGGGGTTTCGAGAGTGGCGACTTCGGTCATACTCGGTCCCTGCATGGACGGGCTCGCGTTACTGGCGGGTTATTCCCCGGCAGTTTGGCAGGATTCCTGCATGAACTGGGCCGGGAAGGGAAGGGGCCGCGCGGCGTGCCGTGGAAAAAGGGCGATTACGGTTTCGGAGCCGGCGTTGCCGCGGGCGCCGGGGCCGGCGTCGGCGTGGCTGCCGGCGCGTTCGCGCGCTTGGGCACCGAGAAGCGGCCGGTTACGCGGCCACCGCGGCTCTGCACCCCGGGCGTGCCCGGCACGGCGGTCGAGCCGCCTACGCCCGAACCGTCGATCGTCGCGCGGCCGGTGTCGAGGTTGATCACCAGGCGGCCGCCCGAGACGGTGTTGGCCCCCTGCTTGAGCGTGACGCCGCCGACCATGGTGATGATCCGCTTGTTGACGTCGTACACCGCGAACTGGCCGGTCGCGCGCTGATCGGGCCGAGTGACGGTGACGCCGCCGGCCGCGTCGAGCCGCGAGACTTCGGGCGAGCCGTCGGTGATCTGGCCGGTATAGGCGACGGTGACGCGTGCCGCCTCGAGCATCATCTCGGCCTGCCGGATCTGCACGCTGCCGCTGAACAGCACGCGATTGGCCTTGTCCTGCAGCTCCATGTGCTGGGCATTGAAGTCGATCGGCGCGTTGCTGTCGTGGCGCTGCTGCGCGGCCGCGGGGGCAGCGGACACGGCGAGCGCCAGCGAGAAGCCGATCGGAAGCAGGGCGGTCGCACGGATCATGTCTAGCGCCTATTCGCGCGCTTGGGGACGATCCGCAAGCGTGCATTGCCATCTAGGGAGATGGTGCGGTTTTCCAAGTCGGCGGTCATCTTGTTCGCGCTGAACACGCCCGTGGGCGTCTTGCCGGTCACGGCGCCGCCGCTTTCCATCTTGCGGGTCTTGAGGTCGACGGTCGCATTCTCGGTGTCGAGGACATAGCCGTCGGCGGTCTGGAACTTGACCGGGCCGTCGACCGAGACCTGTTCCTTGTTGAGATCGTAATGGCCGCGATCCGCCTTGAGCGTGGCCGGCCCCTCGGGGAGCCGGATCTCGGCGGCGAGGTCGCGCAGCTGCACGATCGGCTCGGCCGAGCTCTTCTGGATCGCCGAGCCCGCGTTGAGCTGGAAGGGCTGCCCCTTGCTGTCCTCGCCGCGATACACCGCCGATTCGAGGCGGAGCCGCTCGGTGGCCATGTCGACCTTGTTCTTGTCGAGCACGAAGCTGACATCGCCCTTGGTGAGGAGCGGCGCGAGCACGAGAAAGGCCGAGAGCACGCCGATGCCCACCGGCAGGAAGATCAGCGAGAGCCGGATCAGCCGATCGTGCGCGCTGCCGGGATGCGCCCAGCTGCGCTTCTGCGACTGGAGGCGGGTGGCGACTTCCGACATCTAGATGTGCGCGAAGATGTCGGTTTCGGGCCAGCCGGCCAGGTCGAGCTCCGCGCGCCAGGGCAGGAAGTCGAAACATGCCTGGGCGAGGTCGGTGCGGCCTTCGCGCTCGAGGCGCTTGTCGAGTTCTTCCTTCATGGCGTGCAGGTAACGCACGTCGGACGCCGCGTATTCCCGCTGCGCCTCGGAAAGTTCGGGGCCGCCCCAATCGGAGGATTGCTGCTGCTTCGAGATCTCGACGCCGACCAGCTCGCGGGCCAGGTCCTTGAGGCCGTGGCGATCGGTATAGGTGCGGACCAGGCGCGAGGCGGTCTTGGTGCAATAGACCGGGCCGGCGATGACGCCCAGATAGAAGCGGATCGCCGCGAGGTCGAAGCGCGCGTAATGATAGAGCTTCAGCCGCTCCGGATCGGCGAGCAGCATGCGCAGGTTCGGCGAATCATAGGCCGAGCGCGAGCCGAAGCGGACGAGATGCTCGTCGCCCGAACCGTCGGAGAGCTGGACGACGCACAGCCGGTCGCGCGGCGTGATCAGCCCCATCGTCTCCGTGTCGACGGCGATCGAGGCGCCCGGTGCGAACAGGTCCTCGGGAATGTCTTCTTCATGAAAATGCACAGTCATGGCCGCCGCCTAGACCCGATCGCCGCCGGGCTCAATGGCCGGCGCTTCCGACGCGGCCGCCCGCTTGCGCGCGCGCGTGGTCCGCGCCCAGATGTTGAGCCCCTCGACGGCGGCCGAAAAGGCCATGGCGGTATAGATATAGCCCTTGGGGATATGGGCGCCGAACGCCTCGCCGATCAGCACCATGCCGATCATCAGCAGGAAGCCCAGGGCGAGCATGACGACGCTGGGGTTGCGATTGATGAAATTGGCGAGCGGATCGGCGGCGGCCAGCATCACGGCCACGGCCACGATCACCGCGACGTACATGATCTGCACATGCTCGGTCATGCCGACGGCGGTCAGGATCGAATCGACCGAGAAGACGACGTCTAGCAGCAGGATCTGGACGATCGCGGCCGTGAAGGTGATCGAGGCGACCTTCTTCTTGTCGAGCAGCTGGTCGCCCTCGCCCGGCGCGTCGGCATCGACCGAATGGTGGATCTCGGTCGTCGCCTTCCACATCAGGAACAGGCCGCCGGCCAGCAGGATCAGGTCCTTCCACGAGAAATCGGTCTCGAAGGTGGGAATGCCGTTCGCATCGGGCGGCCCCTGGATGCCGAGGCTGAACACCGTGGTCTTCAGGCTGATGATCCAGCTGATCGCGGTCAGGAGCGCGAGCCGCATCGCCAGCGCCAGGCTGATGCCGACTCGGCGGGCGCGCCGGCGCTGCGCCTCGGGCAGCTTGTTCGAGAGAATCGAGATGAAGATGAGGTTGTCGATACCGAGCACCACCTCCATCACGATGAGCGTGAGGAGTGCGGCCCAGGCGGCCGGACTGGCGAGCAATTCGGCGATCGCGTCCATGCGCCTACCTCTGCCGTGCCCCCGATTGTGGCGCAAGCGCCGCGGTTAACGATTGTTCGCCCCGATCAAGTCGAATTTCGTTCGCTCGCTGTCCGATTTTGGGCTATGCCGATTCCATGGCGCAAGATTTTGCGCTGGAAGACCTGCGTTTTTCGTCCGGCGCTTGGCTTTTGATTTGATTTATGGGCGAACCGGGAAGACGAACAGGGCATGAGTTTCGATAGAGGGCGCCGTGGGGATCGCGGCGGACGTGGCCGCGACAAGCGTGATGGCTTCGGCGGCGATGATTTTGGTGGCGGCGGCTTCGGCGGCGGTTTCGAGGATCGTGGCGGTTTCGGCGGCGGTGACCGATTCGGCGGCGGCGGTGGCGGTGGCTATCGCGGCGGCGGTGGCGGCTTCGGCGGCGGCGGTGGCGGCGGTGGTTTCCGCGGCGGCGGCGGCGGTGGCGGCTTCGGTGGTGGTGGCGGCGGCTTCGGCGGCGGCAACCGCATGCCCCCGCAGGTCATCGGCGAAGGCACCGGCGTCGTTAAGTTCTTCAACGGCCAGAAGGGCTTCGGCTTCATCGTCCGTGACGATGGCGGCGAAGACGTCTTCGTGCACATCTCGGCGGTCGAGCAGGCGGGCCTCACCGGCCTGGCCGAAGGCCAGCCGCTCGGCTTCACGCTCGTCGATCGCGGCGGCCGCATCTCGGCCACCGAGCTGAAGATCGATGGCGAGCCGATGCCGGTCGAAGAGCGCGCACCCCGCGAGGATCGCGGCGATCGTGGCGGCTTTGGCGGCGGCGAGCGCGGTGGCCCGCAGCGCCAGCTGACGGGCGAGAAGGCGACCGGCACGGTCAAGTTCTTCAACGCGATGAAGGGCTTCGGCTTCATCCAGCGCGATGACGGCCAGCCGGACGCGTTCGTGCACATCTCGGCCGTCGAGCGTGCGGGCATGCCGACGCTCAATGAAGGCGACCGACTCGAGTTCGAACTCGAAGTCGATCGTCGCGGCAAATATGCCGCGGTGAACCTCACGCCGTCGAGCTGAGGCGCGCCTTCGGGCCAGCAGATCGAAGGGGCCGGGCGGAAACGTCCGGCCCTTTTGCTTTCTGATTCGCGCGGAGAAGAAGGAGAATTTGTCCGCGCAACGGGTGCCGGGAACGCAGGGGAGCAGGTGCGGGAAGCGCATGCACCGTGTCGGCATCGGCAATGACGATGGCTGGAGCGCCCTCGGCGCAGTGCGGGACAGCCTGAGCGTCCTCAGCGCGAACCAATCTCCGCGCCTTCGCGAAGCGAATCGCGAATCGGCTTATCCCTCCAGCAGTTCGTGGAGCGGTAGCGCCGGCGTGAACTTGCGCCGGCGCTTCACGAAGCTCGTCTCGTAGCGTCGCACCACCGGATCGCCGCCGAGCAGCGAATCGACCAGCATGTTGAACGAATCCATGTCGCGCGCCGAGACGAGCAGGACGAGATCGAAATTGCCGGTCACTTCGAGCATCAGCTGGACGTGCGGGCTGGCGAGGACCCGGCGCTGAAAGGCCTGGAGCGCGTCGAGCGAGTGCCGGTCGAACTGGACATGGACCAGTGCCGACAGGAATGGCCCCACTTCCTCCGAGACGATGGCGACATCGGCCGCGATCGTGCCGTCCGCGCGCATCCGGCGGATTCGCCGGGCGATCGCGCTGGGCGAGAGCGGCAGCCGCTCGGCCAGCAGGTCGGCGGTCATCAGCGCGTCCTGCTGCAGCAGCGCGAGAATGCGCAGGTCGATGGCGTCGTTGGTCATCCGGCGACTATGCCAGATTCTGGCAAGCACACAGCCGAAATTGCGCGCCACGCGCCCGCGCTTCAGGTCATGCAGTGTTATGCAGATAACACAGTTGGGGAGAGACTCATGAAGATCGCACTTGCCGCGCTGGCGCTTTCCGCCGGCCTCGCCGCCGCCGCGCAGGCGCAGCAGGGGCCGGGCCCCATGCCAGGCCCCGCGCCGATGGCCGCACCGGCGGCGAGCAAGGCAGAGATCGTCACGGGCATCCGCAAGGCGATCGCCGGGAACTATGTGGTCGCGGGCAAGCGGGCCGCACTCGACGCCGCGCTTGCCAAGGGCCTGAAGGCCGGGCGCTACGACGTCGCGGATCCGGGCGAATTCACGCGCCGGCTGAACGAGGATCTCTACGCGGTGGCGCAGGACAAGCATCTCTCGCTGTTCTTCGATCCGCGCCTGTCGGCAGAGATCGCCGGCCGCGGCAGCCAGAATGACGAGATCGAGGACACCCCCTTCTTCAAGACGATGATGCGCCAGCGCAACTATGGCATCACCGAGATGAAGCTGCTGCCCGGCAATGTCCGCTATATCCGCTATGACGGATTCGGCTGGACCGGGGCGGAGAGCAAGGCGGCGATCGATGCGGCGATGGCGTTCCTGCGCGAAGGCGACGCGGCGATCCTCGACCTGCGCGGCAATGGCGGCGGAAGCCCCGAGGCGGTGAAGCGCATCGCCAGCTATTTCGTGCCGGCCGGCACGCCGCTGGTGACCTTCCATCTGCGCAGCGCGGCGCCGACCAGCTCGACGAGCGAGGCGGTGCCCGGCGGGCAGCTCCGCCTGCCGCTCTATGTGCTGACCAGCAATCGCGCGGCGTCGGCCGCGGAAGAGTTCGTCTCGCACGTCGCGCGGCTCGGCTTCGGAACGCTGGTGGGCGAGACGACGGCGGGCGCGGCCTATCGCAACGAGCATTTCGCGGTGCCCGGCGGCTTCGTGATGAGCGTGTCGATCGGCTATCCCGAGCTGCCGGGCGGCGGCAACTGGGAAGGCAAGGGCGTGCCGCCGAAGATCGCGGTGCCGGCGGACCGGGCGCTCGACCGCGCCCAGCAGGATGCGGCGCAGAAGCTCGCCGAGAAGGCGCAGGGGCCGCAAAGGACCGAGCTGGAATGGACCGCCGCGCTCTATGCGGCGCGCGCGACGCCGGTGGCGCCCGCCCGGGCGCTCGCGGCCTATGCCGGGCGCTATGGCGCGCGCACGGTGGCCGTGGAGAATGGCGCGCTCACCTGGCAGCGCGACGGCGGCGTCAAATCGGCGATGGTGCCGCTGGGCGGCGACCTGTTCGCGTTCGAATTCGACCCGGCCACCCGGGTGCGCTTCACCGGCGAAGGCGCGGTGACCGGCGTGATCATCGAGCGCGCGGACGGCTCGGGCAATCCGGTGCCCAGGGGATAGTCGCGGCCCCCGCCGGCGCTGCTTCGGGTCGGCGCTAGAGCAGGATCAGCACCGCGCCGGCGAGGATTCCGGCGACGCCCAGCGCCCGGCCGGCCGTCACCTTCTCGCCCAGGAAGAGGGTGGCGATGACCAGCGCGGTGACCATGCCGGTTTCGCGCAGGGCGGCGAGCGGCGCGGTGGGGCCGATCGCCAGTGCCGAGAGCGCCAGGCCATAGGTGACGATCGAGAGCGCGCCCGCCGCCACGCCCGGGCGCCATTGCCGCGCCGCCGCAGCGAAGATCGCGCCCCGGGAGAGCAGGGCGAACATCGTGACCGTGCTCATCCCCATCAGCACGAACATCCAGACGATGTAGCTGTGCGGCGTCGGCGCGGCACGCACGCCATGCGCGTCGATCACCGTATAGCCGGCGATGGTGAGCCCGGTCAGCAGCGCCCAGCCCAGGCCGGCCCGGCCGATGTGCCGGCCCAGCACCATCACGAACATGGCCCCGCCGATCAGCGCGATGCCGGCCAGCTCGCGCGCTCCGGCCGGCTCGCCGAGCAGCCCGATCGAGAGCGCGGCGGTGACCAGCGGCGCGGTGCCGCGCAGGATCGGATAGGCGGCCGAATAGTCGCTCGTCTCGAACGTGCGGACCAGCGAATAGAGATA
The DNA here is from genome assembly GCF_001899725.1 of Sphingomonas sp. 67-41. Lineage (NCBI taxonomy): Bacteria > Pseudomonadati > Pseudomonadota > Alphaproteobacteria > Sphingomonadales > Sphingomonadaceae > Sphingomonas > Sphingomonas sp. 67-41. The sequence goes on from NZ_MKWJ01000022.1 coordinate 810,185, forward strand.
GAGGCAATGGACCAGCGCGGTGCCGGCGATCCACGGCCAGGCGGCGGCCGGCAGCGGCACGAGCAGCGTCGCCGGCAGCAGGATCAGCGCGCTCGATCCGTCGATGATCGCGCGGCCGGCCATCTTGTCGCGGCCGCCCTTCAGGATCGCGTTGACCACGGCATGGATCGAGCCCGAGGCGATCATCATCGCCGGGGCGAGCAGCTCGGGCTTCACCAGGCGGTGTCGCGGACGTGCCGGAGCCAGAACGCGAGCAGGATGCGCGAGACGATTCCGGAAAAGACTATCAGCGGAACGACCAGCCAGAGCATCAGCACCTGGAAGGCGCCCCATTGCCCGGCGACGAGATGCCGGGCGCTGCTCAGCGCCGTCCAGCCCAGGACGATCGCGGTGGTGATCAGCCCGGCGAGCAGGGCGGCGCCGATCCAGCGCCGCCAGGGCAACGCGGGATCGCGCAGGAAAAGCAATGCGATAGGGGTGCCGACGACCAGCGCATAGCAAAGGCCGAACAGCGCCAGCGTGGCCCAGACCCGCAGCAGCGAATCGGCACCGCCGCTGCCGGCAAAGGCAGCGAGCAGCGATGCGGGAACCGGGCCTGCGAGCACGCAGGCGACGAGCGGCAGCGCCGGTACGCGATCCTCTGGCCCCATGGGGCGAATCTTGGCTCAGGTGAGGTGCTTGCGCAACGTCTCGATCGTGTCGGCTTCCCGGGCGGGCTTGTCGGTGCGGATGCGGCTGATTCGCGGGAAGCGCATCGCCAGGCCCGATTTGTGGCGCCGCGATTCGTGGATCGAATCGAAGGCGACTTCGAGGACGAGGCTCTTGTCGGTCTCGCGCACCGGCCCGAAGCGATTCACCGTATGGGTACGGACATGGTGGTCGAGCCATTTCAGCTCTTCGTCGGTGAAGCCGAAATAGGCCTTGCCCACGGGCAGCAGCGCGCCCTCCGCCGTCCAGGCGCCGAACGTATAGTCGGAATAGAAGCTGCTGCGCTTGCCCGAGCCGCGCTGGGCGTACATCAGCACGCAATCGGCGACCAGCGGATCGCGCTTCCACTTGTACCAGAGCCCCGCCCGGCGCCCGGCGACATAGGGCGAGCTGCGCCGCTTGAGCATCACGCCTTCGATCGACGCGTCGCGGGCGCCGGCGCGAAGCTCCTCCAGCGCGGCGAAGTCCGCGGCCGCGATGACCGCCGAGAGGTCGAACCGCTCGGGATCGAGCCGCGCGGCGAAGCGCTCGAGCCGGGCGCGGCGCGCCGACCAGGGCAAGTCGCGCAAATCCTCCGCGCCGTCGAAGAGGATGTCGTAGAGGCGGACGAATGCGGGATAGTCGGCCAGGGTTTTCGCACTGACCAGCTTGCGGCCGAGGCGCTGCTGGAGCGTGTTGAAGCTCGCCGCCTCGCCGCCCTGGAACGCGCCCTTCACCAGCAGTTCGCCATCGAGCACGCCGGGCGTGGCGAAGGCCCCTGCGACTTCGGGAAAGCTGTGGGTGATGTCGTCGCCCGCGCGGCTGTAGAGCCGGGTCTCGCCCGCGACATGGACGAGCTGGACGCGGATCCCGTCCCATTTCCACTCGGCGGCATAATCCGCGAGATCGACGCTCTCCTGCTCGAGCGGGTGCGCGAGCATGAAGGGGCGGAAGACCGGCAGGTCGCGCGCGCTGGGCTGCGCGGCGCGGCCCTCGGCCCAGTCGAACAGCGGCGCATAGGGCGGGGCGAGGCCATGCCACACTTCCTCCACCGCCTCGACATCGAGCCCGAAGGCCCGGGCCAGGGCGGTCTTGGCGAGCCGGGCCGAGATGCCGACGCGCAGCGCACCGGTGGCGAGCTTGAGCAAGGCGAAGCGCGCATCGGCGTCGAGGCGATCGAGCATCGCCGCGAGCGCCGCGGGCGCATCGGACCGAGAGATGCCGCCGAGCGTCGCGACCACCTGCGAGACGGTGAGCGGGGCCATGGTCTCGGGCGCTGCCGCGGGTTCGGGCCAGAGCAGCGCGATCGTCTCGGCCGAATCGCCGACGAAGTCGCGACTCATCGCATAGAGCACCGGATCGACGCGTTCCTCCACCATCGCACGGATCAGGGCGGGCTTCACCGCGGGCAGGTCGAGCGTGCCGGTGAGTGCCGCCATCGCCCAGCCGCGGTCCGGATCGGGCGCGGCGCGCAGATAGTCGCCGATCAGCTTGAGCTTCGCGTTGCGCGAGCGCGTGTAGATCAGGCCATCGAGCAAGTCGGCAAAGGCACGCATGATGGCGCAACGCATAGCGCGGCCGATGCGCTCCCGTTACGATGTTCGCATGCGCAAGCTCCTCCTCATCCTCGCCGGCCTGGCCTTGCCGCTCGCCGCCCTTCTCGGCTGGTGTTTCCGCGAGGCGACGAGCGACCCGGTGGTCCGTCGCGCCGACGTGGCGATGCCGGGGCTGGAGCGCCCGGTGCGAATCGCGCTGCTGAGCGACATCCATATCGGCACCGCGGCGATGGGGCCGGCGCGGCTCGGGCGAATCGTCGCGCAGGTCAATGCACTCCGGCCGGACCTGGTGGTGATCGCGGGCGACTTCATCTTCGGGCATGACCCCCAGGGCGCGGCGAAGCTGGGGCCGCCGATGGTGGGGCCGCTGCGACAGCTGCGCGCGCCGCTCGGCGTGGCGGCGGTGCTCGGCAATCACGATTATTGGACCGGTCCGCAGGCGGTGCGCGACCAGCTGCGCCAGGCCGGCTTGACGGTGCTGGAGAACCAGGCCGCGTTGCGCGGGCCGATCGCGCTGGGCGGCATCAGCGACGATTTCTCCCACCATGCGGATGTCCCGGCGACGCTGCGCGCGGCACGGGCCCTGGGGCGGCCGATCGTGCTGGTCACGCATTCGCCCGACGTCGCGCCCGATCTGCCCCCCGACGCGCATCTCCTGCTCGCCGGGCACACCCATTGCGGGCAGGTGCTGATCTTCGGCCGCAATATCGCGCCCGCGGTCAGCCGCTACGGCGCCCGCTATCGCTGCGGGCTGGTGCGCGAAGGCGCGCGGACGGTGATCGTCACCGCCGGGCTCGGCACCAGCGGCGTGCCGTTCCGCCTGGGCGCGCGACCCGATATCTGGTTGGTCACGCTTGTGCCGCCGGCAATGGTGCGGACATGAAAAGCGGGTTAGGTTCGCCGCTCCACCACCGGAGGGGTCTCCCGACAATGAAGCTCGTTCTCACTGCCGCCCTGCTCGCCTGCGCACCCGTTGCCGCCCTTGCCCAGAACGCGCCTGCGCCTGCCGCGGCTCCGGCGCCGGCCGCCGCGCCCGCCCCAGCGGCGAAGTTCAGCGCGGACACGCCGATCGAAACGCTGTTCGCCAATGAAGGCGCCAAGGCCGTGCTCGTCGCCGACGGCCTGGGCGATATCGACAAGCATCCCGCCTATGAGCAGTTCAAGGCGATGAGCTTCCGCGCGATCCAGCCCTTCTCGGAGGGCAAGCTCACCGACGAGATGCTGGCCAAGCTCGACGCGGACCTCGCCAAGGTCAAGTGACGTGGAAGGGGGCCGGACTCGCCGTCCGGCCCCCTTCATCCGATTCGCGCGGACGCGGGTTCAGCCCTTGCGCGACGCCTCGAACAGGAACCAGGCGCGCTCCTCGGCCTGATCGGTCCATTCGTCGACGATGCCGCTGGTCGCATTGTCGCCGGCATCCTCGGCCGCCTGCTTCACCGTACGGAAGCTCTCGATCAGCTTGAGATTGTCCTCGCGCAGTTCGGCGAGCATGTCGCCGGGCGCGACATAGTCGGCGTCATTGTCGGTCAGCGTCTGGCGGCGGGCGATGTCGCCGATCGAGCGCAGCGTGACGTTGCCGGTCTTGCGCACCCGTTCCGCGATCGCATCGGTGATGCCGTAGATCTGCGCCGCCTGATCGTCGAGCAGCAGGTGATAGTCGCGGAAATGCGGGCCCGAGACGTGCCAGTGGAAGTTCTTGGTCTTGAGATAGAGCGCGAAGCAATCCGCCAGCGCGGAATTCAGCGCGTCCGCCACGCTCTTTGCGTCGTTGCGGTTGAGATCGGTAGGGGTGCGGAGCGCCGCATTCGTATCAGCCATGTTCGTCCTCCCGGGATTCGGTTCGCAGGGTCAACGAACGGGATATGGGATCGGCTCCGCCCGGCGCATGCGCATTCTTCCGATCTCAGAGATCGATCAGGTGAGGCGCAGCGCGTTCACGCCGATCCAGCAGCCGGCGATCAGGAAGCCGATGCCGCTCAGGATGCGCAGCCAGCGCCAGGGCATGGCCGCCCAGGTCCGCTCGCCGAGCAGCGCGGCGACGAATGCCACGCCGAACGTGCCGATCGAAGCGCCGGCCGCCGCGAACCAGGGCTGGCCGCCGGTGGAGAGCGCAAGCGTGAAGAAGGGCGTGCTTTCGCCGAAGGCAAGAATCAGCACGCCAAGGAGAGGGGTGAAGAAGGCGCCGAGCTTCCAGCCATCGAGCCGGTCCTTCACGCGATTCGACCCGGCCGCTCCCAGCGCGCCGAAGATCAGCGCCATGGCGAGCAGCAGCGCGCGCGCATTGGGCGTCATCATCGGCCCGATCAGCGATCCGCCAAGGGCGGCCGCGAGGTTGAGGGTGGCATGGGCGATGCCCGCCGTGATCGCCACGGTGAGCGGCCGGCCATAGCGATCGGCGAGGATCGCGGTCAGCATGGCCGGCTTGTCGCAAAGCTGGGTGAGGGCGGCCAGCAGGAAGGCCGGGACCAGAGCTTCCATGCGCCTCCCTTTCGGCCGGCATCATGCGGCGCTTCGGTTAAGCCTGCGTGAAGGACATATCCCATCGTCCTCCCCGCCTGCGCGGAGAGGACGGGAAGGGAATGCGCGCCCTGCCACGCCCAGCCTTGACTTTTGGCCGAGAATCGCACAGTTGCCCGCGTCTGGTAGCGGCGCGCTCTGGCGTGCCGCTCTTTTCTTTTCGCAGTTTCAAGGGTTGTTGGGTCATGGCCAAGCCGACCACTGTCAAGATCAAGCTCGTCAGCACGGCGGACACGGGTTTCTTCTACGTCACCAAGAAGAATCCGCGTACCCAGACCGAGAAGTTCTCGTTCCGCAAGTACGATCCCGTCGTGCGCAAGCACGTCGAGTTCAAGGAAGCCAAGATCAAGTAAGGCGGGCGCGAGCCCGGCTTGCCCTGCCCCCGCGCATGCGGGGCCGATCTTCAAGAAAGCCCCGGGCCGTCAAGGCTGCGGGGCTTCTTCTGTGCCGGTGTCCGGGGCTTCGAGCGGTGCAGCCGGCGATTCGGCCGGCATCAGCGCGCGCACTTCCTCCATGAAGCGCACCAGGCTGATCGGCTTGGAGACATAGGCATTGGCCCCGGCCGCGCGGATCCGCTCCTCGTCGTCGCGGCCCGCATAGGCGGTCACCGCCATGATCGGGATGGTCCGCAGCCTGGGGTCCAGCTTCATGTGCTGGATCAGCTCGAGCCCGGTGACGTGCGGCATCTGGATGTCCATCACCACCAGCTGCGGATCGAAGTCGCGCGCGCGCCCCACCGCCTCGCGCCCGTCGCGCACCGGCTCGGCTTCGAACTGGTGCGCGCGCAGCAGGTCGCAGAACAGCTTCAGATTGAGTTCGTTGTCCTCGACAACGAGCACCCTTTTTGCCACGCGCTACCCCCGGATCGACTCTCGGGTGATGTAGGGTATGGCAGGCGCGGAAACAAATGCGGAAGCGCTGGCGCTGCAGGCACTTGTCTGGACGCTGGGCGAGGAATCGCGGGCGCGGCGCCTGCTCGACCTCACCGGCCTCGATCCCGCCGAGCTGCGCGCGCGGGCCGGCGAGGCAATGCTGCTCGCCGCGACTCTGTCGTTCCTCGAATCATACGAGCCCGATCTTGTCGCCTGCGCGGCGGCACTCGACATAAGCCCCGAACAACTGGTCGCCGCCCGCGCGACGCTGGAAAGATCATGAAGCCCCTGCTGATCACCGATTGCGACGAGGTCCTGCTCCACATGGTGCGCCATTTCGGCGTGTGGCTGGGCGAGACGCACGATATCGAGTTCACCCCCAATGGCGGCGATTTCGCCAATTCGATGCGCCGTCGCGCCGATTCGGCCGTGGTGGAGCGCGAGGAGATGTGGGGCCTGCTCGATGGCTTCTTTCCCGCCGAGATGGATCGCCAGACGCTGGTGCCCCATGCCCGCGAGGCGCTGGCCGCGCTTGCCGCGCGCGCCGACATCGTCGTGCTGACCAACCTGCAGGATCATTGCCGCGCGCACCGGATCGCCCAGCTGACGAATCACGGGATCGAACATCGGGTGGAGTGCAACCAGGGCGGCAAGGGCTCGCCGGTGGTGCGGCTGATCGAGGAATATCGGCCGAGCGTCACCGTGTTCGTCGACGATCTGGCGGTGCACCACGAATCGGTGGCCAAGCATGCGCCGGGCGTGTTCCGCCTCCATATGGTCGCCGAACCCAGCCTGGCGCCGAGCGTGGCGAAGGCGCCGCATGCCCATGCCCGGATCGACGACTGGCGCGAGGCGCTGGGCTGGATCGAGGCGCGCTTCGACGCGGGCTTGACCGCCGACGCGGCGAGTGGTTGAGCAAGGCCATGACCACCCATGTCGATCGCAAGCTCGAAGAGCTCGGCCTCGCCCTTCCCGAAGCCGCGGCGCCCGTCGCCGCCTATGTCCCCGTGGTGGAGGCGAACGGCCTGCTCCACGTCTCGGGCCAGATTCCCTTCAAGGACGGCGTGCTGATGACCGGCCGGCTGGGCGAGGACCGCGACCTGGCGTTCGGGACCGAGGCGGCGCAGCGCTGTGCGCTGATGCTGGTCGCGCAGATCAAGAAATATCTCGATGGCGACCTGTCGCGCGTCGAGCGGATCGTGAAGCTCGGCGTGTTCGTCAATTCCGCCGCGGACTTCACCGACCAGCCCAAGGTTGCCAACGGCGCCTCGGAACTGATGCAGGCGCTGTTCGGCGATGCCGGCCGCCATGCCCGCAGCGCCGTGGGCGTGCCCGCCCTGCCGCTGGGCGTGGCCGTGGAAGTGGACGCGGTCGTCCAGATCCGCTGATCCGGCTTTCCCGGGCCTTCGATTCCGGCTCGTTCCCATCGGGGAGCGGGCCGTTTTCGTATGCGGGGATCGCGCTGTTGCCACCCAGCAACAGTTTGTCACGATCCCGTGACGGAACAGCAATTAATGTTGTGCGGTGCAGCGTGGTGCGGCAAGGAAGTCGTGCTTCGCAAGCAGCGCAGGCCGACGAGCCTCAAGTCGACGCCGTACCGGAGCAGCAGGCGGGAACCCTTTTTTGAACAACGGGAAGGGTATTCCATGCGCTACACCATGATCAGCTTCGTCGCGCTCGCGGCTGCGGCCGCAACTGCCCCTGCAAGGGCCCAGGACCAGACCGATCCGCCGCCCGCCGTGACGATCAGCGGCAGCGTCGGCGTGGTCAGCGACTATAAGTTCCGCGGCATCTCGCAGACCGACGGCAATTTCGCCGTGCAGGGCGGCATCACCGTTGCCCATCAATCGGGCTTCTACGTCTCGGTCTGGGGCTCCTCGATCGACGACTATGTCACCGTCCACGGCACCGCGCATCAGGAGCTCGACCTGATCGCCGGCTACAAGCACGCGTTCGACGGCGGCGTCACCGTCGATGTCGGCGCGCTCTATTATGTCTATCCGGGCACGCGCCCCGGCTTTGCGGGCGACCGGAGCTCGTCGGACTTCCTGGAGCCCTATGCCTCGGTCAGCTATGCGATCGGGCCGGCCACCGCGAAGATCACCGGCAATTATGCGCCGAAGCAGAAGGCGCTGGCGATCGACCAGGGCCAGAGCGGCCTGCTCCGGAAGCAGGACAATTTCTACCTGGCCGGCGATCTGTCGGTCGCGATCCCCAAGACGCCGATCGGCCTCACCGCCCATCTCGGCCACACCTGGGGGCCGAGCTGGCTGTCGGGCCCGACCAACGAATATACCGACTGGTCGCTGGGAGCGACGGCGACCTGGAAGTCGCTGACCTTCGGCGTCTCCTATGTCGATACCGACACCAACTTCATCACGCCGAGCGGCAAGGACGCCGCCAAGGGCGGTATCCTCGGCTCGGTGAGCGTCGCCTTCTAGATTGGGGGGAGGGGGAGCGGCACGCTGCTCCCCGCCATGCGAAAGCGCCGGCCTGCATGGGGATGCGGGCCGGCGCTTTCTTCGTTCGGGAAAGGCGGGACGCCTTATTTCGGCGTGCTGGCCTTGGCGTCCTTGCCGTCGCCCTCCGGCGCCGCGACGATGTCGCGCGTGGTCGAACCCTTGTCGACCACCGTGGTGCCGGGGCTGCCAGCAGTCGAGCGCGCGCTCTGATCGGCGCTGGTGCTGCCCGACTGGTCCATGATCGCCTGCTCGCCGGGGCTGCGCGCGGCCGAGCCGCCGAACATCGCGTCGAGCGCCTGGTTGGCCGGGTTGCCTTCCTGCGGACGCGGGGCGCCCGGCTGCGGCGGCACCAGCGAGAAATCGGGCGGGATCACCAGCGGCGCCTGGCGGGCCACGGCGAACTCGTCGGGGCGCGAACGGTCATAGCCGCGCTTGCCGCAGGCGGAGAGCGATGCCGCGAGCGCAATGGCGCTCACGATGGTAACGGTCTTACGCATTGACTTCATTCTCCACAGCGGCCGGGCTCTCGCCTGCGGCCTTATCGCGCACTAGAAGGGCGCGGATCAACAGGATCAGCACGCCGATGGTAATCGCCGCATCGGCGACGTTGAAGACCAAAAACGGGCGCCACGCCCCGAAATGCAGGTCGGCGAAATCGACGACGAAGCCGAGGCGCGCGCGATCGAGGATGTTGCCGAGCGCCCCGCCCAGCACCATGCCGAGCGCGCAGATGTCCGGCAGTTTCCTCTCGCGGAACATCCACCAGACCACGCCCGCGGCGATCGCGCCGGTGAGCGCGACCAGCAGCCAGCGAGTCGCATCGCTGTTGGCGGCGAACAGGCCGAGCGACACGCCGATATTGGCGACGAAGCGCAGGTCGAAGATCGGCAGCACTTCCTGGACATGGTTGAGCCCGTCGAGCCCCAGCTTCTGGCCGATCAGCGTCTGGACGAACTTGAGGTCGACGCCCAGCGCGCGCACGACGAGCAGCTTCGTCACCTGATCGATGACGAAAACCAGGGCCGCCACCGCGAAGCCGATTCCACGAGTCACGTTCATTCCACCACCCCGGCACAGCGGTCGCACAAGGCGCCGTCCTGCGCAACTTCCGGGAGATGCCGCCAGCACCGGCCGCATTTATGGCGCTGGGTGGGCACGACCGTGACCGTTTCGCCCTGCGTCACCGCCGAGACGATGAACAATTCGGCGAGATCCTCGGCCGAAGCCGGCAGATCGGGCACCGTCACTTCCGCCTCCAGGCTGGAGCGGACCTGCTTTTCGCGGCGATAGGGCTCGATCGCCTCGGTCACCTGCTGGCGCAGCGCCCGGATCGCGTTCCAGTCGCTCCGTACCGTCGCGCCCTGGGGCAGCACGGGCCATTCGAGCAGGTGGACCGATTCGTCCTCGCCCGGGAAGCGCGCCTGCCACACTTCCTCGGCCGTGAAGGCGAGGATCGGCGCGGCATAGCGGACCAGCGCGTGGAACAGCACGTCGAGCACGGTGCGATAGGCGCGGCGCTTGGCCGAGTCCTCCGCATCGCAATAGAGGCAGTCCTTGCGGATATCGAAGAAGAAGGCCGACAGGTCCTCGTTCATGAAATCCGTGAGCGCGCGGCTGTAGCGGTTGAACTCGAATGCGTCGGCCGCACTGCGCAGCTCGGCATCGAGCTCGGCGAGCTTCGCAAGGATGTAGCGCTCCAGCTCGGGCATCTCGGCCACCGCGATCCGCTCGCCTTCGCCGAACCCGTCGAGCGCGCCGAGCAGATAGCGGAAGGTGTTGCGGACCTTGCGATAGGTGTCGCCGGTGCCCGCCAGCACTTCCTTGCCGATGCGGACATCCTCGAAATAATCGGTCTGGGCGACCCAGAGGCGCAGGATGTCGGCGCCGCTCTCGCCGATGATCTTGAGCGGATCGACGACGTTGCCCAGGCTCTTGGACATCTTCTTGCCCTGGCCGTCGAGCGCGAAGCCATGGGTCAGCACCGCGTCATAGGGCGCCCGGCCGCGCGTGCCCGCGCTTTCGAGCAGCGACGACTGGAACCAGCCGCGATGCTGGTCCGAGCCCTCGACATAGAGGTTGGCGCGGGTGCCGGCGCCGTAGCGCGCCTCGATCACGAAGCTGTGCGTCGAGCCCGAATCGAACCACACGTCGAGGATGTCGGTGATCACCTCGTAATGGGCGAGGTCGTAGCGCGGGCCGAGCAGCGCCTGGTGGTCCGCCTGGAACCAGGCATCGGCCCCGCCGGTGGTGAACGCCTCGAGGATGCGGGCGTTCACGTCCGGATCGCGCAGATACTCGCCGGTCTGGCGATGGACATAGAGCGCGATCGGCACGCCCCAGGCGCGCTGGCGGCTGATCACCCAGTCCGGCCGCCCTTCCACCATCGCGCGGATGCGGTTGATCGCACGCTCGGGCACCCAGCGGGTGTTCGCGATCGCATCGAGCGCGACGCCGCGCAGCGTGGCGCCGTTCGAGGCGCTGGCGTCGCGCGATTCCTCGTCCCAGCTGGTGTCGTGCGTGGCGGTGCTGGGGCGGTCCATCGGGATGAACCATTGCGGGGTGCAGCGGAAGATCACCTTGGCCTTGGAGCGCCAGCTGTGCGGATAGCTGTGCGCGAAATCGTCCGAGGCGGCGAGCAGCGCGCCGGCCTCGCGCAGATCGGTGCAGATCGGGCCGTCGCTGGCGACGAACTTCTTGTTGATCACGCTGCCCTGGCCGCCGAGCCACAGCCAGTCGGCCCGGTACATGCCCGCCGCATCGACCGCGAACACCGGATCGATGCCATGCGCCTTGCAGAGCAGGAAATCGTCCTCGCCGTGATCGGGCGCCATATGGACGAGGCCGGTACCGGCATCGGTGGTGACGAAGTCGCCGGGCAGGAACGGACGCGGCCTGGCGAAGAAGCCGCCGAGCTTGTGCATCGGGTGCCGGGCGACGGCGCCGGCGAGTTGCTTGCCCTGGAAAGTGCCGAGCGACTTGGCTTCACCCGAAGTCGGATCATAGCCCCAGCGCTTCATGGTCACTGCTTGCAGGTCGAGAGCGATGACGAAACGCCGATCGTTCCACTCGATCAGCTCGTACTCAATCTCCGGCCCATAGGCCAAAGCCTGGTTCACGGGGATCGTCCACGGCGTGGTCGTCCAGATCACTGCATGCGCGCCGACCAGCTCGGGCGCGTTCGGCGCCTCGACGATCTCGAACGCCACGTCGATCTGCGTCGAGACGATGTCCTCATATTCGATCTCGGCCTCGGCCAGCGCGGTCTTCTCGACCGGGGACCACATCACCGGCTTGGCGCCGCGATAGAGCTGGCCGCTCTCGGCGAACTTGAGCAGCTCGCCGGCGATGATCGCCTCGCTCTCATAGTTCATCGTGAGATACGGGTTGGCCCAGTCGCCCATCACGCCCAGCCGCTCGAACTGGCCGCGCTGCACGGCCACCCATTTCTCGGCATAGGCGCGGCATTCGGCGCGGAAGGCGACGGGGTCGACTTCGTCCTTGTTGAGCTTCTTGGCGCGGTACGCTTCCTCGACCTTCCACTCGATCGGCAGGCCGTGGCAGTCCCAGCCCGGGATATAGGGCGCGTCCTTGCCCATCAGGCTCTGCGAGCGGACGACGATGTCCTTCAGGACCTTGTTCATCGCATGGCCCATGTGAATGTCGCCATTCGCATAGGGCGGGCCGTCGTGCAGGATGAAGCGGGTGCGGCCGGCACGCTGGGCGCGCAGCTTCTGGTAGAGGCCGATCTTCTCCCAATGCGCGAGGATGGCCGGCTCCTTCTGGGCCAGTCCGGCCTTCATGGGGAACTCGGTCTTCGGCAGGAAGACGGTTTCGCGATAGTCTTTTTGGTCGCTCATGGGTGCGCGGGAATTAGAGGAAGCCGCGCGGCATGCAAAGCAGATGTTCTGATGCCGCGCCGGACGAACGGTTTCGGGAGAGGTATCGGAGGGCTATCGGGCCAGCAGCTCCCGCGCGCGGGCCGCATCGGCGGCCATCTGCCGCTTGAGCGCGTCGAGCGAATCGAACTTCGCCTCGGGGCGCAGATAGTCGATCAGCTGCACTTCGATCGTCTGGCCATAAAGGTCGCCCGAGAAATCGAAGAAGAAGGGCTCGAGCAGTTCGACCGGCGGCTCGAAACTGGGGCGGATGCCCAGGCTGGCGACGCCGTCCAGCACGCGCCCGTCGGCCAGGCGCCCGCGCACCGCATAGATGCCATAGGCCGGGCGCAGATAGTTGGCGAGACTGAGATTGGCGGTAGGAAAGCCCAGCGTACGGCCGACCTGGTCGCCATGCTGGACCGTGCCCTCGATCGCGAAGGGGCGGGTGAGCAGCCGCGCGGCGTCGCCCGGCCGGCCCTCGCGCAGATGCGCGCGGATGCGGCTCGAGGAGACGATCTCGCCGTCGAGGCGGACCGGCGCCACCGTTTCGGCGGAGAAGCCCAGCTCGGCGCCGAGCGCGGCGAGCGTCGCCACATCGCCTTCGCGCCCCTTGCCGAAGGTGAAGTCGCCGCCGGTCACCACGCCGCCCGCGCCGATGAACCCGACCAGCCGCTCCTCGGCAAAGCCGCGCGCGCTGAGCGCCGCCAGCGCGGCGTTGAACGGGAAGACCAGCATCGCGTCGATCCCGGCTTCGGCGAGCAGGCGCTGGCGCTGGTCCATGGTGGTGAGGCGGAACCAGGGGCTGTCCGGCCGGAAATAGCGCTGGGGATGGGGATCGAAGGTGCCGACGAGCGCCGGCCGCCCCTCGGCCCGCGCGCGCGCGACCGCGCGGCCGACCACGGCCTGATGCCCCAGGTGAAACCCGTCGAAATTGCCCAGCGCGACGATCGCCCCCCGATAGCCGGGCGGCACCGCCGAGCCGCCGTCCAGCCGCTCCATCGGGCGGCCTATAGGGGGGGAGGCTTGGTCTGCCAACATGCTCAGCTGTTCCCCGGCGAAGGCCGGGGCCCAGTCGCCATATCGCTCGAGAGGCTCGGCGACCTAACTGCATGTGCCGAGACTGGGCCCCGGCCTTTGCCGGGGAACAGGCCGGTCAACGCGTTCAGGCCTTACTGTCCCGGCACGATCCCCGCGCGGATCACGCGCAGGACGTTGCCGCCCATCACCTTGCGGATGTCCTCGGGCGAGAGCCCGGCATCGACCAGCGCCCCGGTGATCGCGATCAGCTGGGACGAATCCCAGCCGGTGGTCACCGCGCCGTCGAAATCCGAGCCGAGGCCGACATGGTCGATCCCCACCAGGTCGCGCACGTGCAGGATCGCGCGGACGACATTGGCCGGCTCGGTGCCGCACACCGCCGCGTCCCAATAGCCGATGCCGACCACGCCGCCGGTGCGCGCCACGCCCTGGATCTCCGCATCGGTCAGGTTGCGGTTGACCTTGCAGGTCGCCTGGACGCCGCCATGGCTGGAGACGACCGGGCGCTTCGCCATCGCCAGGATCTCGGCGACCGATTCGTGGCTCGAATGGGCGATGTCGACGATCATGCCGAGCTGCTCCATCCGCGCCACCACCTGGCGGCCGAGCGGCGTGAGCCCGCCCTTGTGGACGCCGTGCATCGATCCGGCGATGTCGTTGTCGAAGAAATGCGCGAGGCCCGCCATGCGGAAGCCCGCGGCATGGAGCTTGTCGAGATTGGCGAGCTGCCCCTCCAGGTCCTGCAGCCCCTCGATCGAGAGCATGCCGCCCACCACCTTCCGGCCCGCGGCGCGATCGGCGAGCAGCTGGTCGAGCTCCGCGGGCGTATGGATCACGCGCAGCTTGCCGTTCGAGCCGGCCGCTGCCCGATCGAGCTTGCGGGCATGGAAGAGCGAGCGCTCGAGCAGCGAGGTCCAGGTCTTGGGCGGCTGGAGCTGGGCGATGGTGAGCAGGGTGATGTTGTCGGTATCGCCCGAATTCGCGTCGTAATTCTGGTGCTTGGGCGTCTTGGTGACCGAGGAGAAGACCTGGAGCGCGACATTGCCCTCGATCAGCCGGGGCAAGTCGACCTGGCCGGTGTTCGAGCGCTCGAGCAGACTGCGGCGCCACATCAGCGTGTCGGCATGCATGTCGGCGATCTGGAGCGAGGCGTGGAGCTGCTTCACCGCGTCGCTCGGCTTGGCGAGCTTGACCGGCACCACCTTGTTCATGCTGCCTTCGACGATGCCCGGCGCGAAGCCGAAAAAGCCGACCACGGCCAGCAGGAGCAGGATCAGTACGCCCCAGAGGATCTTCTTCTTCATCGCACCCGCTCCAGCGTCACGAAGCTATAGGCAGGGCGCCCCGCTTCCTCGGCGAAATCCTCGCGCGCAACTTCGCGCCATTCAACCCCGAAAGCGGGGACGATCGCGTCCCCCGGCGGCGCGGCATGGATTTCCGTGAGCTCGATCCGGTCGGGCGCGAACAGCGCGAATATCTCGGCGCCGCCGATCACCGCGACTTCGCCCGGCCCGGCCAGCGCCAGCGCCTCTGCCGGGGAGTGCGCCACCTCCGCGCCCTCGGCCCGCCAGGCGGCGTCGCGCGTGAGCACGATGTGGCGGCGGCCGGGCAGCGGCGCGGGGAAGCTTTCGAAGGTCTTGCGCCCCATGATCATCGGCTTGCCCATGGTCTGCGCCTTGAAGCGCCGGAGATCGGCCGGCAGATGCCAGGGCAGCCTGCCGTCGACGCCGATCACGCCATTGTCGGCCCGGGCGAGATGGAAGGAGATCAGCGGCATCGCGGGGCCGGCGCGGCGCGGTCGGAACGGGTCGGGGACGGACGCGAGGCAGGGATCATCCGCCGACACAAGCAGATGCGGCCCCTTATGGGAACCCTTCGCCGATGCGGCCTCGCCGGGGCCCGGGATGTCGCGGCGTCACTCGGGTGCGTCGCTGCCCCTGCCGAACATCGCGCGCCAGACCTCGGCATAGCGCGGGTCGCGGATGCCGGCGCCGTGATAGGGGTTGGGGCTGTTCGCGCCGAAGCCCGGCGGCAGGTCGAGCGTCAGCACATGCACCTGCGCCGCCGGCAGGCCGAGCGCCGCATAGGCCGCCCGGATCAGCGGCACGGTGTTCTCGCGGCTGTTGTACGCCGCCTGCCAGCGCGCGATCGGCGTGGCGCTGGCCCCGGAGATCCAGGGCGCGGGCCGGCGCTCGCGGCCGCTGGTCTCCCAGGGGCTGGAGAAGAGCACGACGCGGCGGACCTTGTGGCGCTTGGCGATCCACGCCGCCATGCCCGCGCCCTGCGACTGGCCGGAGAGGAGGATCGCTTCCCAGTTCGGGCTGTCGCCGTCGAGATAATGGCCCCAGCCCCTGGCCGGCTGCTCCTTGTCGAGCAGGCGGAGCAGCGCGACCAGGCGCGGCACGATGGCCTCGGCCCGGGGATTGGACACCGTCCTGGACTTGCCGGTGCCGAAGATCCGCATCTCGCGAAAGTCGCTGGCGCAGTCGGGATCTGGGTCGGCGGTGCAGACCTGCACCACGGCCGGATCATTGTCGTAGCCGAGCGCGATCGCCCGATAGCCCAGCCCGGCGACGAAGCGCATCAGGTTGGCGTTGTAGGCAGGCTTGCCGTTGGTGCCGGGCAGGAACACTGCGAGCGGCGCATCGGCCGGCAGCCCCTCCGCGGCGAAGACGTAGCTCGGATCGTCGAACGCCTTGACCGCGGGGTCGGCCCGGGAGGGAGCGACCTGATAGCCGGTCACCGGGTCCGCCGCCGGCGCCATCGCCAGCAGGGCGAGGGCGGCGAGCCGGATCACACCGCCACCGGCGCCTTGATGTGCGGCTGGGCCGCGTAGCCGTGGATCGCGAAATCCTCATATTCATAGGCGTCGATCGACGGTGCCTTGCGGAGGATTTCCAGCCGGGGGATCGCGCCCGGCGTGCGCGAGAGCTGCTCGCGGGCCTGGTCGAGATGGTTCGAATAGAGGTGGCAGTCGCCCCCGGTCCAGACGAAGTCGCCCACTTCCAGCCCCGCCTGCTGGGCGAGCAGGTGCGTGAGCAGCGCGTAGCTGGCGATGTTGAACGGCACGCCGAGGAAGATGTCGGCCGAGCGCTGGTAGAGCTGGAGGCTCAGCCTGCCGTTCGCGACATGGCACTGGAACAGGCAGTGGCAGGGCGCCAGCGCCATGGCATGGAGCTCGCCCGGGTTCCAGGCGGAGACGACCATCCGGCGCGAATGGGGATTGGTCTTCAGCGTCTCGATCAGTTCGGCGATCTGGTCGATATGGCGGCCGTCCGCCGCTTCCCAGTCGCGCCACTGCTTGCCGTAGACCGGGCCCAGTTCGCCCGCTTCGTCGGCCCATTCGTCCCAGATGCTGACCTTGCGCTCCTGCAGCCACTTCACATTGGTGTCGCCGCGCAGGAACCAGAGCAGCTCGATGAGGATCGAGCGCAGGTGCAGCTTCTTGGTGGTGAGCAGCGGGAAGCCCTGGGACAGGTCGAAGCGCATCTGATGGCCGAACACGCTGCGCGTGCCCGTTCCGGTCCGGTCCATCTGCTCGGTGCCGTCGTTCAGCGCGCGCGCCATCAGGTCGAGATATTGCTGCATATCCGCAACCTAGTGCCGCGCCGGGCCGGCGCCAAGCGGGCGAGATATCTCCATTGTGGAGAAGCGCGCCCCTCGGCGGGCCGGGGCGCCCGTCCGGAACGGACCGGCTCGCGCTTCGGCGCGCCGATGGCGAGTGGCAGCGCCGCGCGATGCTGTCCGGTGCCGAGAACCCGCCCCTGCGCCTGGCCGATGCCCGGGCCGCGGGCGCGCTGTTCGCACCGCTCGCGCACGAGACGGTGGAGGTGCTGGCCTTCGCCTATCTCGACCGGCACCAGCAGGTGCTGGGCATGCGCCATGTCCGCTCGGCGCATCGCGACCGGCTCGACCTGCCGATCCGCGACGTGGCGGCGGATGCGATCGCCTTCCATGCCTTTGCCGTGGTGATGGCGCACAATCATCCGAGCGGCGATCCGACGCCCAGCCCGGCCGATCGCGCGGCGACGGACCGGCTCGCCCGGGCGCTCGACACGCTGGGCGTGCGGTTGCTCGATCATCTGGTGGTCGCGGCCCGCGGCACCACCAGCTTCCGCAGCCTAGGGTTCCTTTGATTCCCTGGACATGCTGGCCGGCGTCGCGGTCTTGCCGCTTTTGCAGGCGCGGATCGCGCTCGGCTCGGGCCGGTCGCCCTGCGCCTCGAAGATCGCGATATAGCCGCCGGCCGAGGGCATCGGCCGGATCGAGACGAGCGTGTAGCCCACCGCGGCGAACTCGCATTTGAGCAGTGCCGGCGGCGTGCCGTGATCCTGGGTCGGGCGATTGGCGTCGACCACCACCACCTGGCCGTCGGGCGCGAGCGCGGGGCGCAGCCGCCACAGGAACTCATAGGGGCTCTCGATCTCATGGTACATATGGACCATGAGGACGCGGTCGAAGCTGTTCTCGGGCAGGCGCGGATCGGCGGGCAGGCCGAGGCGCACGCTGACATTGTCGAGCCGCTCGCGGATCACGCGGCCGGCGAGCTTCTGGATCGTGTCGGGCACGATGTCCTCCGCGACGACCCGGCCCTTCTTGCCGACGCGCGTGCCCAGGCGGACGGTGTAATAGCCCTCGCCCGCGCCGATATCGGCCACGGTCATGTCGCGCTTGATCCCGGCCAGGTCCATCACCTGCGCCGCTTCGTTCAGCCGGTCGCGCGCTTCCTCGGTCGACCAGCGCGGGGATAGGATGGTGGCGACCGGACGGTCGGCGGCGGGGAAGCCGCTGTTGATCGCGGGCGCGCCCTCTTCTCGATTGTCGAGCGCCGGCCCGCCGCTGCACGCGGCCAGCGCCGATCCCAGGAGCAGGGCAAGGCCCGATCTCAATCGACATCCTCCACTTCGACCGTCTCGCCGGTCACGCGCTGCGATAGCGCAGCCGCCATGAAGGCGTCGAGGTCTCCGTCGAGCACGTCCGACGGCGCGGTGGACGTCACGCCGGTGCGCAGGTCCTTCACCAGCTGATAGGGCTGGAGGACGTAGCTGCGGATCTGGTGGCCCCAGCCGATATCGGTCTTGGTGGCGTTGGTCGCGTTGGCCGCCGCCTCGCGCTCGGCCAGTTCGCGCTCGTAGAGGCGGGCGCGCAGCTGGTTATAGGCCTCGGCCTTGTTCTTGTGCTGCGAGCGCTGGTTCTGGCACTGCACCACGATGCCCGTCGGCAGGTGCGTGATGCGCACCGCCGAATCGGTGGTGTTGATGTGCTGGCCGCCGGCGCCCGATGCGCGATAGGTGTCGATGCGCAGCTCGCTCTCGTTGATCTCGACTTCGATATTGTCGTCGATCACCGGATAGACCCACACGCTCGAGAAGCTGGTGTGGCGCCGCGCCGCGCTGTCATAGGGGCTGATGCGGACGAGGCGGTGCACGCCGCTCTCGGTCTTGGCATAGCCATAGGCGTTCTCGCCCTTGACCAGCAGCGTGGCGGACTTGATGCCGGCCTGCTCGCCGGCGTGGAAGTCGATCAGCTCGACCTTGAGGCCGTGGCGATCGGCCCAGCGCGTGTACATGCGCTGGAGCATGCCGGCCCAGTCGTTGCTCTCGGTGCCGCCGGCGCCCGCGTTGATCTCGATATAGGTATCGTTGGCATCGGCCTCGCCCGAGAGCAGGGCCATCACCTTGTCCTTCTCTGCGCGCTCGGCCAGCGCGGCGAGGCTGGTGGTGCCTTCGCTCGCCATTTCCTCGTCGCCCTCGGCCTCGGCCATCTCGATCAGCTCGGCGGTGTCGTTGAGCTCGGTCTCGATCGCGCGCGTGGCGCTGATCGCCTCGTCGAGGCGGCGGCGCTCGCGCATCACGTCCTGGGCCTTTTTCGCGTCGTTCCAGAGAGTCGGATCCTCCACGCGCGCGTTCAGCTCGTCGAGGCGGCGCAGCGCGCGATCCCAATCGAGGAAGCGGCGGAGCAGCGCGAGCGACTCCTTGATGTTGTCGACATGAGCCTGCGCTTCGGCGCGCATGGGTTTTACCTTTCGAACTAACTACTTTGTCACCCCCGCAACGGCGGGGATCCAGGGTAACAAGCGGCGTCGCTTTTGGCTCTGGATCCCCGCCGTTGCGGGGATGACGACCTATATGAGAATGCGCGCTAGTAGATTCCGCCCTCGCGTTGCAAGAAGTCGCTGTCGCCTTCCTGCTTCTTCGGCGCGACCTTCTTCTCGACGGCCTTGGTTTCCTGCGTCTCGTCCTGCCCGCGCCGGCCGCGGCGCTGCTCGGTATCGGGCTTGAAGGCTTCCCAGATCACGCCCGAGAGCGGGTCGCTCGACGGCCAGGCGCCGGTCACCGGCTTGCCCGAGGCGCGGTCGATGCGGACCATGCGGATGCCCTGCGGCGCAGTGAAGGGAACCTTCTCCATGCCTTCGAAGGCGGGGATGGCGAATTCCTTGAAGATCGGCGCCGCGATCGAGCCGCCCTGGGCATAGCCGCCCAGATTGGTCGGCGTGTCATAGCCGATATAGAGGCCGCCGATCATCTGCGGGGTGCCGCCGACGAACCACACGTCGGTCGGGCCCGAGGTGGTGCCGGTCTTGCCCATCATCGGCCGGTTCAGGTCGCGCAGCACGGTGGCGGTGCCGCGCTGGACCACGCCCTCGGCGATATGGACCATCTGATAGGCGGAGAGCGCGTCGATCACCTGCTTGGCGCGGTTCACCGGGCGCGGCATCGCCCCGCCCTTCCAGTCGGGCGCGTTGCAGCCCTCGCACGGGCGCCAGTTCTCGGGCCATACCACCGCGCCCTTGCGGTTCTGGACGAAGTCGATCAGCGACGGATTGAGCGCGCGGCCATGGTTCACCAGGATCGAATAGGCATTGACCATGCGCAGCACGGTCGTCTCGCCCGCGCCCAGCGCATAGCTGAGATAGGGCGGGAATTTCTGCCGCGAGACGCCGATGCGCTGCATCAGGTCGACGACATGGTCCATGCCGGTCTGGTTGGCGATCTGCACCGTCATCAGGTTGCGCGACTGCTCGATGCCCCAGCGCAGCGTCTTGGGGCCGGCGCCGCGGGCATTGCCGAAGTTGCGGAAGCATTTCTGGCCGAGATTGGCGCCCTGCCAGACGCAGAACGGGCCGTCGACCACGATCGAGGTCGGGGTCATGCCCTGTTCGAGCGCGGCGGCATAGACGATCGGCTTGATCGTCGAGCCCGGCTGGCGCTGGGCCTGGGTGGCGCGATTGAATGCCTGGAGCCGCGAATCGAAGCCGCCCTGCATGGCGAGGATGCGGCCGGTGCGCGGATCCTCGACCACCATGCCGCCCGAGACCTTGGGGATCGAGCGGAGCGACCATTGGCTGCCCGATTCCGGCGCCACCGCGACGATGTCGCCGGGCTTGAGCGCATCGAACGCCTGGCCGCCCTGCCCGCGCACCGGCATGGTCGCCGCCCATCTGGGCAAGGTGCCGGTGGTGCCGTCGTCGAAGCCGATCTGCCAGACGTCGCCCGTGCGATCGATCAGCACGCCGGCGCGCCAATCCTCATAGTCGACGCCGATATTGGTGTTGAGGAACGACTGGAGCCAGCTCTTGCCGACATCGGCACGGCCGATCGGGCCCGACCAGCCACGGCCGCGATCATAGCGCAGCAGGCCGTCGCGCAGCGCCTTCTGCGCATATTGCTGGAGCTTGGGATCGAGCGAGGTGCGCACCCACAGGCCGCCCGAATAGACGCTGTAGGGCCCGCTCTCGTCGGTCTCGCCGAACTTGTCGATCAGCTGGCGGCGCACTTCCTCGACGAAATAGCCGCCGAGGCGCTCGAACCGGGGCGTCTGGCGCGGCACGGTGCCGAGCGGCGCCGCGACCGCCGCGTCGTGCTGGGCCTGATCGATGAAGCCGTTGTCGAGCATCTGCCCGAGCACCCAGTTGCGGCGATCGAGCGCGCGCTGCGTGTGGCGTTCGGGATCATAGTTGGACGGGCCCTTGGGCAGGATCGCCAGATAGGCCATCTGCGGCAAGGTGAGCTTGTCGAGTTCCTTGCCGAAATAGGCCTGGCTCGCCGCCTCGACGCCGCCGGCGTTGCGCCCCAGCTCGATCGAGTTGAGGTACAGCTCCATGATCTGCTGCTTGGTGAGCGTGTCCTCCATGCGCCAGGCGAGGATGCCCTCCTTGGCCTTGCGCAGATAGCTCGTCTCGTTGCCGACCAGCAGGTTCTTGGCGACCTGCTGGGTGATCGTGGAGGTGCCGCGCGGCGTGGAGCCGCTGATCAGCCCCTGGAAGGCGGCGCGGGCGAGGCCGGGGAAATCGACGCCGTGATGCTCGAAGAAGGTCTTGTCCTCGGCGGACATATACGCCTCGACGAGGAGCTTGGGATATTCGGCGAAGCTCAGCTGCACGCGGCGCTCGCGCGCATAGCTGTGGATCGGCAGCCCCTCGACCGAGCGGACATTCGTCGGGAGCGGCGGCTCGTAGTTCTTGAGCGTGTCGACCGAGGGCAGGTTGCGCGCGATGAACAGCCAGACGAGGAACACGAACAGGCCGGCCAGCAGCGCGAGCACCGCCAGGATTCGGAACCACCAGCGATGGCGCACGCGGCCGAACAGCCCCTTGAAGCCCCCGATCTCGCGCTTGATGCGCATCTTAACGCTGGAAGTGGTGGAACCGTCGGACATGCGGCTCGCGGTTTAGCAGGATTGGGAGCGGAAGGAAGCGGGGAGTCTGGCGGCCGGCTTCGCACCGTCCTCCGGTCTCTCCGTGCAGGCGGGGATGGCGGCAAGGGTGAATCGCGCCGAAACCCTTTTATGCCGCCTTCGGAACCACTTCCCCGCGCACCCTCTATAATGAACCCCGAGGGGAGGAAGAAGAAGGGGATGCGTTCAACGGGAGGCCAGTGTCCGCGACGCCATGCGGGTCGCGAAATGGATCTCCACGGCCTTGCGCACGCTCTGCGCCACTTTCCTGCGCCCTTCGTCCGATGCGAGGAAGGCGGCATCGCCCTCGTTCGAGATATAGCCCGTCTCGAACAGCACCGAGGGCATGTCCGGCGCCTTGAGCACCATGAGCGAGGCCATGCGGTGGTAGTTGGCCTTGATCGGGATCAGCGGCTGGGCCTCGCGGCCGAGCAGCCGGGCGAAGCTCGCCGAAGCGTTCATCGTCTCGCGCTGGGTGAGGTCGATGAGGATCGAGGAGATGTCCGGATTCTGCGTGCCGAGGTCGACGCCGGCGATGATGTCGGCCTTGTTCTCGCGTGCCGCCAGCCGTGCCGCTTCCTTGTCGGAGGCGACCTCGGAGAGCGTGTAGACCGTCGCGCCCGAGGCTTCGGCATTGCCCGCGCTGTCGCAGTGCACCGAGATGAACAGGTCCGCGTTCAGCTTGCGTGCCAGGCCGTAGCGCTCCTGGAGCACCAGGAAGCGATCGTCCTCGCGGGTGAGCGCCACGCGCACCCGGCCCGAGGCGATCAGCGCGTCCCGGATCGCCAGCGCGGTCTTGAGCGTAAGGTCCTTCTCGCGCAGGCCATTCGCGCCGATCGCGCCGGGATCGTGCCCGCCATGGCCGGCGTCGATCACCACCAGCGGGCGGTCGGACGCGCCATAGACGTGCGGCAGCGCGGCCGGCGGCGCGCGCCGGGGCAGGGCGATCGTCTCGCTATAGCGGCTGTGCCCGGCGGGCTGCACATAGGAGAAGGGCGGCAGGAAGCGCATCCGGCGCTCGGCCGCGGCGCGGGCGAACTGCGCGTCGTCCACGGTGCGCAGCTGCAGCGTGAGCGTGCGCCCGTCGCGCCCGAAGCTGCCTTCGGTCACGATCGCCGGTCGCGCGAGGTCGAGCACGATCCGCGCGCCCTCGGCGCCTTGCGAGCCCTGGCGGATGCCCGCCACCGGCCCGTCGGCATAGGCGCGATTGCCCGGCTCGGCGCCCCTGGCGTCGAGAACGATCCGCTGCGGTCCGGCCAGCATGAAGGCGCTCGCCTGCGAGACGGGCTCGTCGAACCTGACGATCACCCGGTCACCTTTGACTCGCACTTCCTGCACGACGCCCGCCCAGCTTGGAACTCCGGTCAACCAGCCGGAGAGCAAGGCGAGCAGGAACAGCACCCTGACGCTATGCCGCGCCCGGGCTCCGGGGGTCCAGCCCAAAACCATGATTAGATACTCTGACTACGCGTCTGCCCTGACGAGTCCGGACTAGGCGGCGCGTCTCAAATCGCCGTGAAACGATGCGGTTAATTTGCGATTCGGCATATTATTGCCGGCAAGGCGGCAAGGGCTTGCCGGTTGGCGCCAAGGTTGCCGCGCCGCCGCGGTAATGCTAGGCAACCCCAGGCCGGCCCTTGCGCCGGCCCTTTCCCGCGGCCACATCTTGCCGCGACAGTTCAGGTTGACGCTCGCATGAGGCAATTTCCGCAACGCTCGCACCGACCGGCCCCGATGGCCGGCCGCGGGTTGGCGGCGGAGTCGGCGGACCACCGGTTCGCGCGTGCCCTTCGAGCAGCAGCAGTTTTCGAAACCCGCGAGACCGCAGCCGGCGAATCCGCCGGCCAGGGCCGCTTTGCATATCGCGCGCCTGCGCGAGCCCTCCGCAACACCAATCCAGAGGGCTGGGGCCGGCGCGCCCGGAGAACAATAAATGACCATGCGTATGCTGATCGACGCACGCCACCGGGAGGAAACCCGCGTGGCGGTCGTCAAGGGAAGCCGAATCGAGGAGTTTGATTTCGAGTCCGCCGAGCGCAAGCAGCTCAAGGGCAATATCTATCTGGCCAAGGTGACACGCGTCGAACCGTCGCTCCAGGCGGCGTTCGTCGACTATGGCGGCAATCGCCACGGCTTCCTGGCCTTCAGCGAAATCCATCCCGACTATTACCAGATCCCCAAGGAGGATCGCGAAGCGCTGCTCCGCGAAGAGGCCGAGCACGCCGCCGAGGAAGCCGCGCTGCGCGCCGAGGAGGATGGCGACGAGGATCACGACCACGACCATGACGAAGGTGGCGTGGAAGTGCTCGAGCGTCCGCACGACGACGAGGAAGGCGAGGACGAGGCCGATGCCGAGGCGGGCGAGGAAGCCCGCGAGGGCGGCCGTTCGCGCAAGCGCCGCGGCAAGGGCGGCGGCGAGGACAGCCCGGCGGAGGCGCTGCGCCAGCGCCGCATGAACCTGCGCCGCCGCTACAAGATCCAGGACGTGATCCGCCGCCGCCAGGTGCTGCTGGTCCAGGTCGTCAAGGAAGAGCGCGGCAACAAGGGCGCTGCCCTCACCACCTATCTGTCGCTCGCCGGCCGCTACTGCGTGCTGATGCCGAACACCGCGCATGGCGGCGGCATCTCGCGCAAGATCTCGTCGGCGGCGGACCGCAAGCGCCTCAAGGGCATCATGGCGGACCTCAAGCTGCCGCCGACCATGGGCTGCATCGTCCGCACCGCGGGCCTCCAGCGCACCAAGGTCGAGATCAAGCGCGACTTCGACTATCTCGCCCGGCTGTGGGACGGGATCCGCGAGAATACGCTCAAGTCGACCGCGCCGGCGCTGGTCTATGGCGATTCGGATCTGCTCAAGCGCGCGATCCGCGACATCTATAATCGCGACATCGACGAAGTGATCGTCGAGGGCGAGGACGGCTATCGCCAGGCCAAGGACTTCATGAAGCTCCTGATGCCGAGCCACGCCAAGAAGGTGAAGCAATATGCCGATGCGGTGCCGCTGTTCCAGCGCGCCGGCGTCGAGGACCAGCTTTCGGCGATGTACAATCCCGTCGTCCAGCTGAAGAGCGGCGGCTATCTGGTGATCAACCCGACCGAGGCGCTGGTCTCGATCGACATCAACTCGGGCCGCTCCACCCGCGAGCACAATATCGAGCAGACCGCGACCGCGACCAACCTCGAGGCCGCGCACGAGATCGCTCGCCAGCTGCGCCTGCGCGACATGGCCGGCCTGGTCGTGATCGACTTCATCGACATGGATCACTCGTCGAACGTCCGCAAGGTCGAGAAGGCGATGAAGGAGGCGCTGAAGAACGATCGCGCCCGCATCCAGGTCGGCCGCATCTCGGCGTTCGGCCTGATGGAGATGAGCCGCCAGCGCCTGCGCACCGGCGTGCTCGAGGCGTCGACCGTGCAGTGCCCGCATTGCGAGGGCACCGGCCTGGTCCGCACCGCTTCGTCGGCGGGCTTGTCCGCGCTGCGCCTGATCGAGGACGAGGCCGCGCGCGGCCGCGGCTCGCTGATCACGCTGCGCGCGAGCCAGGAAGCCGCCTTCTACGTGCTCAACAAGAAGCGCGCCGACATCGCCGAGATCGAGGATCGCTACGGCGTGACCGTCGAGATCCTGTCGGACGGCGAGCTCGAGGGTGCGCGCATGTCGGTCGAGGCCTCGGGCCCGCCGCCGGCGCATGCCCCGAGGTTCGAGAAGCTGGTCGAGGAGCCGGAGGACGAGGATTACGTCGAGGAGCTCGACGAGGAAGAGGAAGAGCTCGAAGCGGAGGCCGAGGGCGACCGTCGCGGCGAGCGCGACGAAGGCGAAGGGCGCGGCAAGCGCCGGCGCCGGCGCCGTGGCCGTGGCCGTGGCCGTCGCGAGGAGCAAGGCGAGGGCGCCGAGGGTGAAACCGAAGGCGAGGGCGAAGCCGAGGCTGGCGACGCCGGCGAAGGCGAAGACGGCGAGGAAGCGCCCGTCGCCGAGGGCGAGGCGCGCCACGACGGCCGCAAGCGCCGTCGTCGCGGCCGTCGTGGCGGGCGCCGCGGCGATCGGGTCGAGAATGGCGAGGAAGCCGGTGACGATGCGGCCGAGGCACCGGTGAGCGACGTCGCGGAAGTGGCCGAGGCGGCGCCGGAACCGGCTGCGGAGGAAGCTCCGGCCAAGCCGAAGCGCACCCGCCGGAAGAAGGCGGAAGCGGTCGAGGCCGAAGGCGCGCCTGCAGTCGAAGCTCCGGTCGCGCCGACGCCCGAGCCGGTAGCGGAGGAAGCCCCGGCCAAGCCGAAGCACACCCGCCGGAAGAAGGCGGAAGCGGTCGAGGCCGAAGCCGCGCCTGCAGTCGAAGCTCCGGTCGCGCCGACGCCCGAGCCGGTGGCGGAAGAGGCGCCGGCCAAGCCGAAGCGCACCCGCCGGAAGAAGGCGGAAGCGGTCGAGGTCGAAACCGCGCCCGCGATCGAAGTTCCGGTCGCGCAGGACACCGCCCCGGTCGAAGCCGGTGAAGGCGAAGAAGGCGACAACGAGGACGGCACCCCGCGTCGCGGCTGGTGGCAGCGCACCTTCGGCGCCTGATTCCAGGACGCGAGGGAAAGGGGGCGCCGGTCCGATGGGCCGGCGCCCCTTTTTCGTGGCTTCACGCGCGGTTCATCGGTGCGCACGCACGGCCAATGCCATTGATCGCAGTCGGAAATCGGAGGATACGGACGGCCATGAAGCGCATCCTCGCCCTGTTCTCGGCTGCCTTGCTGCTCTGGATCCAGCCCGCCGCCGCCCAGTCGATCCTGCGCGATGCCGAGACCGAGGCGCTGCTCAACGACATGGCCAGGCCGCTGTTCGTCGCGGCCGGCCTCTCGCCCGCCAATGCCAAGGTGGTGCTGATCAACGACAGTTCGATCAACGCCTTCGTCGCGGGGGGGCAGATCGTCTATGTCCATTCGGGCCTGCTCGACGCCGCCGACACCGCCAATGAAGTGCAGGGCGTGATCGCGCACGAGATCGGCCATATCGTCGGCGGCCATGCGGTGTTCCAGCGCGATGGCGGCTATACCAGCATCTCGATCCTCAGCCTGCTGCTCGGCGTGGCGGCGATGGCGGCGGGCAGCGGCGAGGCGGGGATGGGCGTCCTCGCCGCCGGCCAGCGTGCGGCGATCGGCAAATATCTTTCCTTCAGCCGCATCCAGGAAAGCTCGGCCGATGCGGCCGGCGCCAAGTTCCTCAACAGCGCCGGGATCAGTGGCCGCGGCATGCTGAGCTTCTTCGACAAGCTCACGGCCCAGATGCACCGCTACGGCTATTACACCACCAATCCCGAAGTCGATCCGTTCGCCCAGACCCACCCGATGTCGCAGGATCGCGTCGAGACGCTCAAGGCGGACCTGATGAACGCGCCGAGCTGGCAGAAGCCGCTCGACCGGGATCTCGAGACTCGCTTCAAGCGCGTCCAGGCCAAGCTGCGCGGCTATGTCAACGAGGCCAAGGACACGCTCGCCAAATATCCGCCGAGGGACCAGTCGGTCTATGCGCATTATGCGCGCGCCTATGCCTATCACAAATCGGGCTATCCCGAGCAGGCGGCGGCGGAGACGACGGCGTTGGTGAAGGTGGCGCCCAAGGACCCCTATTTCCTGGAGCTCGAAGGGCAGATCCTGCTCGAATCGGGCAAGCCGACCGAAGCGCTGGAGCCGCTGCGCGAGGCGACTGCGCTCTCCGGCAACCAGCCGCTGATCGCCAGCACGTTCGGCCATGCGCTGCTCGCGACCGAGGACAAGGCGAACCTTGCCGAGGCCGAGCGCGTGCTCAAGCAGGCGGTCGCGCGCGACAACGACAATCCCTTTGCCTGGATGAACCTGGGCACCGTCTACGACCGCAAGGGCGACGAGCCGCGCACCGCGCTCGCCACGGCCGAGCGGGCGCATCTGATGGGGGATGTCGGTACCGCGCTGATGAGTTCGCGCGCCGCCATGGCCGGGCTCCCGCAAGGCTCGCCCGACTGGGTGCGCGCACAGGACATCAACATGGTCTCGCAGACCGCCTGGGACGAAATCAGGAAAAAGAAGAAGGACCGATAGGGGCAATGATCGAACGGCTTCTGCGGTCGCCGCTGGCGCTGGCCGGCGCATTCATGCTGTGCGCGCTGCTCGGCGCGGGCATCTTCGCGGGCATCCAGGCGCTGGTCCCCGGCATGGGCCAGCGCGGCGCGGTGGAGCGGGTGGTGCACGACTATCTGCTCGCCCATCCCGAAGTGCTGCTCGAATCGGTCGAGCGCTACAACCAGAAGCAGAGCGCCAGGGCCGAGAAGGTCCAGGCCGAAGCGGAGGCCGTGGCCAGCAAGGCGCTGCCGGGCGAGCTGCCCAGATTGCAGTCGCCCTATGCCGGCGCCTGGGCGGGCAATCCGAAGGGCGACGTCACCCTGGTCGCGTTCATGGACTATGCCTGCGGCTATTGCCGCGCGAGCCTGCCCGCGATCGCGGAGCTGCTGAAGCGCGATCCGAACGTGCGGGTCGTCTATCGCGAATATCCGGTGCTGGGGCCGGACAGCCTCGTCGCGGCGCGCTGGGCGCTGGCGGCGGCCGAGCAGGACAGGTTCCGCGCCTTCCACGATGCGCTGTTCGCGACCGACGGGCCGAGCGCGGGCAACATCGAAGCTGCGGCGCAGAAAGCCGGGCTCGACCTGGCGCAGGCGAAGCAGGCGATAGCCTCGAAGGCAGTGGAGGACGAGATCATCGCCAACCACAAGTTCGGCCGGAAGCTGGCGATGACCGGCACGCCGAGCTGGGTGATCGGCGGCAAGCTGCTCTACGGCATGCGCGACTATGACGGGCTCGCCGCCGCCGTGGCCGAGGCGCGGAAGAAGTGACGATCCAGATCCTCCCCCGGCAAGCTGGGGGAGGACTCAAGTTTCCCGATTTTTGTACCGACCGGTTGCCGCGCCGCGTTGCCGCGCCTACTTAGCGGGTCCTTTCCCGGCCGGGGGCACGATGACTTCCATTCTTTCCATAAATGGCGTGAGCAAGACCTATGGCTCGGGCCACAGGGCGCTCGATCATGTCGATCTCGAGATCAGGCGCGGCGAGATCTTCGCGCTGCTCGGGCCCAATGGAGCGGGCAAGACCACGCTCATCTCCATCATCTGCGGCATCGTGACGCCGAGCACCGGCACCATCCTGGTCGACGGGCACGACGCGGTCCATGAGCCGCGCGCCGCCCGCTCGAGGATCGGGCTGGTCCCGCAGGAGATCGCGGTCGACATGTTCTCCACCGTCGGATCGGCGCTGCGCTTCTCGCGCGGCCTGTTCGGCAAGGCGCCGGACCAGGCCTATTGCGACCAGGTGCTCAAGGACCTGTCGCTCTGGGACAAGCGGGGTGCCAAGATCATGGAGCTGTCGGGCGGCATGAAGCGCCGGGTGATGATCGCCAAGGCGCTTTCCCACGAGCCCGACATCCTGTTCCTCGACGAGCCCACCGCGGGCGTCGACGTGTCGCTCCGGCGCGACATGTGGAAGATGATCGGCAAGCTGCGCGAGCGCGGCACCACGATCATCCTCACCACCCACTATATCGAGGAGGCCGAGGAGATGGCCGACCGGGTGGGCGTGATCGACAAGGGCAGGCTGCTGCTGGTCGAGGACAAGGCCGCGCTGATGAAGAAGCTCGGCAAGCGCGAGCTCGACCTGTCGCTGGTGGAGCCGATGGCCGCGATCCCGGCGGGGCTCGAGGAATGGCACCTCAGCCTCGAGGACGAGGGCCATCGCCTGCGCTACACCTTCGATGCCCAGGCGGAGCGCACCGGCATCCCCTCGCTGCTGCGCAAGCTCGGCGAGATGGGCATCGCGTTCAAGGATCTCGACACGTCCAAGTCGAGCCTTGAGGACATTTTCGTCGGGCTGGTCGAGCATCGGGAAGCGTCGAACGAGGGGGGTGTGGCGTGAACTTCGTAAACTTCCACGGCATCTGGGCGATCTACAAGTTCGAGATGGCGCGCACGCTGCGCACGCTCTGGCAGTCGATCGCGACGCCGGTGATCACCACTTCGCTCTATTTCATCGTGTTCGGCAGCGGCATGGGGAGCCGGATCCCGTCGATCGAAGGCGTGCCCTATGGCAGCTTCATCGTGCCGGGGCTGATCATGCTGTCGCTGCTTACCCAGAGCGTCGCCAATGCCTCGATCGGCATCTATTTTCCCAAGTTCACCGGCACGGTGTTCGAGTTGCTCTCGGCGCCGATCTCGGCAGTGGAGCTGGTGATCGGCTTCGTCGGCGCGGCGGCGACCAAATCGGTGGTGATCGGGCTGATCATCCTGCTGACCTCGGGCCTGTTCGTGCCGCTGCGGGTCGATCATCCGCTGGCGATGCTGGCCTTCCTGCTGCTCACCTCGATCAGCTTCAGCATGTTCGGCTTCATCATCGGCATCTGGGCCAAGGGCTTCGAGCAGCTCAACCTGGTGCCCGCGCTGATCCTGACGCCGCTCACTTTCCTCGGCGGCAGCTTCTATCCGCTGAGCTTCCTGCCCGAGCCGTGGCGCACGGTGAGCCTGTTCAATCCGGTCGCCTATCTGATCAGCGGCTTCCGCTGGGCCTTTTTCGGCGATGTCGGCGATATCGACGTGCGCTGGAGCCTGGGCTTCGTCGCGGCTTTCCTCGCGCTGTGCCTTGGCCTTATCGTGACGATCTTCCGCACCGGCTACAGGCTCAAGAACTGATGAATCCCTTCCCGCTCGATATCTTCACCGAGCCCGAGGACGTCGATCCGCACACGCTGGCCAATCTCGGCCCCCTGGCGCGCCTGGCCGGCCGCTGGGAGGGCAGGAAGGGCATCGACATCAACCCCAAGGCCGACGGGCCCGAGCAGCGCGAATTCATCGAGCGGATCGAGTTCGTGCCGATCGACCCCCAGGCGAACGGGCCGCAGCTCTTCTACGGCCTGCGCTACCACATCCACATCACCACCGCGGAAGAGGACATCACCTTCCACGACCAGGTGGGCTATTGGCTGTGGGAGCCGGCGACCGGGCTGATCCTGCAGACGCTGGCGATCCCGCGCGGCCAGGTGCTGCTCGCCGCCGGCAAGGGCGCGCCCGGCGACAAGGCGATCCGGGTGGAGGCGACGCGCGGGCAGACCAATTACGGCATCTGCTCGACCGACTTCCTCGAATATGCCTTCCGCACCGATGCCTATACGATCGACATCGTCTTCGATGACGATGGCGGCTGGCGCTACGACATCCACACCACGCTCGCGGTGAAGGGCCAGGGCAGCTTCGACCATCACGACCGCAACACGCTGCACCGGGTGGGCGAGGCGCGGCCGAACCCATGGGTGCAGATTCTGGCGGCGAAGGGGCAGGGATAGCTGCCCTCTTCTTGCCGCTCCCCGGCCCTTGCCGGGGAGCGGGCCGGATCGATCGGAGGGCCTAGCTCCCCACCACCGGCAGCATGATCGCCGAGCCGGCGCACACCTTCTGCGTCGCCTTCTGGTAATCGCCCGGCCTGGCCTTGTAGATGTTCGGCACGAAGGTCTGCGGGTTGCGGTCGATCATGGGGAACCAGCTCGACTGGACCTGCACCATGATCCGGTGGCCCTTCTTGAAGACATGGTCGTGGTCGCGCAGCGGGATCGACCAGTCGGTCACCTGGTTGGGGACCAGCGGCGTCGCCTTCTCGAACGACTGGAGATAGCGGCCGCGGCGGACTTCCATCGCGATCGGCAGCTGATAGCCGCTCAGCCCCTTGGCATAGGCGCCGAGCGCCGTCGGCGGCTTCTCATAGTCCTCGGGGAAGACGTCGATCAGCTTGACCACGAAGTCGCTGTCGGTCCCGCTGGTCGCGGCCATCAGGCTGGCGGTGATCGCGCCGGTCACCGTCAGGTCGCCGTCGAGCGGGGCGCTGACATAGCTCAGCACGTCCGGCCGATATTCGACGAAGCGCTGATCCTCGGTCTCCCACCAGCGCCAGTCCGGCGTCGCATAGGTGGCCGACATCGGGCGCGGGCGGAAGGGCACCGGATTGGCCGGATCGGAGATATATTCGCGGCACCCTTCGCCTGCGGCCGGTGCCTGGAACGAGACGCTGCCATCGGCATGGAGGAACAGGCTCCGGCGTGCCGCATTGGCGAGCGGCCATTGGGCATAGGTCTTCCATTGCCAGCTGCCCGACTGGAAGCTCTTCAGCGCAAAGTCGGGCTTGGTGCCCTTGCCGTGCAGCCAATAGGCGAAGAAGGGCGCCTCGACCTGCTCCATGAACTGGGTGCCGCTGTCGACGCCGAAGGGGATACGGCCTAGCGCATTGCCCGGCGAGCGCCAGCTGCCATGGTTCCACGGACCGGCGACCATCAGCGAGAGCTTGTCCGGATCGTTCTCGCGCTGCTTGTAGAAGATCTGCCAGCTGCCCCAGGGATCCTCCTGGTCCCAATAGCCGGCGACGTTGAGCGTCGGCACGGTGGTGCGCTTCAGCGTGTCCGACCAGACTTGCTTCTTCCAGAATTCGTCATAGTCGGGATGCTCGATCATCTCGCGGTAGCGCGGCACCCGGCCCTTGAAATACTTCTCCTCGATGTCCGCCGGCGAGCCGGCCTTGAGGAACCATTCATAGGTGTCGTAGCGATCGTACAGGTCGATGCCGGCATTGGTCTTGTCGGCCTGGAGGCTGTTCACCCAGTCGCTGGCATAGGTGAGCCGCATCGCGCCCCAGCGGTGCAGGTCGTCATTCTTCCAATAGTCGGTCCAGGCGGCCTGCGGGCTCACCGCCTTGAGCGCCGGATGCGGACGGGCGAGCGCGACCGCGGCGGTGAAGCCGGGATAGGAGACCCCCCACATGCCGACCTTGCCGTTGTTCGGCTTCACGTTCTTCACCAGCCAGTCGACCGAATCATAGGCGTCGGTGGATTCGTCGACGGCGTTCTTGCCGGTCTTGATCTCGGTGGAGAGGGTGAAGGGGCCGCCTTCGGACTGGAAGCGGCCGCGCATGTCCTGCGAGACGAAGATATAGCCGTCGCGCGCCAGCGCCGCCCAGTTGGCCGGCACGTTCTGCGGGGCACGCGCCGAGGCGCCATAGGGCGTGCGGCCGAACAGGATCGGCAGCGGGCCCTTCTGGTCGCGGGGCCGCAGGATCACCGTGTGGAGCTTCACTCCGTCGCGCATCGGGATCATCGCCTCCTCCATCACGAAGGGCGAACCCTCGGCCTGGGCAGGGGCGGCCGGGGCGGCCTGGCGCGCGGGCAGCGCGGCGACCGGCGCGGCGGCGACCGCCAGGGCGAAGAGACTGACCAACCGCATGCACACCTCCATCGGAACCGGAATTGAGAGGGCGTAACCGGTGTGTTGCCGGTGTCAATCGGCGCTGCGGCGAAACCGGAGGGCGATGGCGGGGCGCAGAACCAGCGCGTTGAAGTCGATCAGCAAGTGCACGAAGATCGGCGCCGCCAGTCCGCCGGTGCCCAGATAGAGCGCGGCGAAGAATGCGGCGAGCAGCGCCGTCACCGCCATGCCCAGCCACCCCTGATAGCGGTGGAGCAGTCCGAAGATCAGCGTCGAGGCGATGAAGGCGAATGCCGGGGCGCCGCCGCTCAGGACGATCAGGAGCGGCAAATAGAGGCGGAAGAATATCTCCTCGCTGATCCCGGCATTGATGGTCAGCGGCACGACGCGGAGCAACTCGGCCCGGTTGCGCGGCAGCATCGCGGTGATGTCCAGCCCGGGCACGGGCTTGACGGGTTCGCGCCGCCGGCGCTGCAGCAGCGCGCCCAACGCTCCCCCGCCGAGCAATGCCCCGACCATGAGCCCGAGGACCAGCGGGCTGTCGATGCGAAAGTCGGGCATTGCCGGGGTCAGCGGGGCGAACTCGCCGGGGAAGCGCCACAGCGCCTCCACCCGCCCGAGCAGCGCCAGCCCGAGCAGCGGCACGCCCAGATACATGGCGCAGGCGTTGCGGGCCCAGCGCAGGAAGGTGCGCTGGCGCCGCTGCGTGTCCTCGATCGCGCGGAAACGCCGGAAGCTGCGGACGTCGCTGCGCTGGAACCGGGCGAGCGCGGCCAGCGATGCGATCAACAGCGCCGGCGCAACGAGCGCATGCATGTCCTGCCCCCCTTGTGACCGTCCAGCGGAATAGCGGCGGCACGGCGCGAGGCAAGGGTGAGGAGGCGGTTCAAGAAAAGCGTAAATTGACCGTCAGCCACGACAAATATCGCATGCAACTATATTGGTTCTTTCGTCGATTGACGTCCCAATTGCGTTGGTGGAACCCAATGTCATCGCAGATATGTGCGAAGCTTGGGGGAAATTGCCATGCATCTGACGCACAAGGCCGGCGAGCTGTCGGCGCGCCCTCTCAAATTCCTGGAGACCGACACGCTGGTGGTGCGCTGGATCGCGCAGGCGGCGGTCAATGTCGAGCTGTTCACCATCCCGCTCTACATGACCTCGCTCTATTCGATCACTGGCATGCACCCCATCACGAGCCAGGGGAACAGCTTCTACAAGGGGCGGCAATGGCCGGGCGCCAAGACGAGCGCGACCTTCGAGCACAAGCCCGGCAAGAAGGGCTGGGGCAACAAGAAGGCGTTCAACATCGTCTTCTCGGTGTTCATCCAGGAGATGCTGCATCTCCAGATGGCGGCCAATCTCGCCACGTCGATCGGCGCCGTGCCGAGCTTCACCGCCACCGCGCTGCAGAGCGGCGATCATGGCTGGACCTGCTACGGCCCGAAGCTGACCAGGATCCCCGGCGTCGTCGACCTGACCGACACCAACCGGTTCAAGGACGTGAAGGTCAATGTCGGCCCGCTCGACGAGGAGCGGATCAAGCTGTTCCTCGCC
Source organism: Sphingomonas sp. 67-41 (assembly GCF_001899725.1). NCBI lineage: Bacteria > Pseudomonadati > Pseudomonadota > Alphaproteobacteria > Sphingomonadales > Sphingomonadaceae > Sphingomonas > Sphingomonas sp. 67-41. The sequence goes on from NZ_MKWJ01000022.1 coordinate 844,665, forward strand.
ATCGAGCAGCCGCAGGAGACGGCCGAGAAGGACATCGTCCGCAACCAGGACCGATATTTCCCCAAGGTCCCGTTCAAGTACGCGACCGTGGCGGAGCTCGACGCGCACATCATGTTCGGCTCGATCGGCTATATGTACCAATGCTATCGCGACTATCTGCTGATCACCTATGAGGACGGGTCGCGGCTCTGGGATCATGTGATGGACGCCTCGGGCCAGCAGAACGACCTGTTCAACAATTTCAGCTTCCCCGGCCACCCGATGCGCGAGTTCATGGGCTTCGAGACCACGATCGCGCTCACCGATCCCGAGATCGCGCTCCGCCAGGCGCTGAACATGATGAACGCGATCACCGACCAGGGCGAAGGCGCCACGCTGGGCGCGCGCTATGACGACAAGGGCCAGCGGCTGAAGGACGATGCCGCCAAGCTCGTCCAGGGCGCGGTCAGCCCGCATTACTGCCCGGACCGCGACGCGCTCGCCTCGGACTATCCGAGCTATTCGCAGACCGGCAAGCTGATCCCCTCGTCCGACGCCGCGGCGCGCGCCGACAATGACGGCATCGACCATTACACCCGTTTCCGCCAGATCGAGGACATTCGCGGCAGCGGCGGGCTCGAGACCTGGGATCAGTCGCCCAGGATCGGCAAATGGACCGCGGCGGACCTGACCACCGAAGGCTATGACCCGAAGGACAATCCCTACGGCCTGGCCACGCCGGAGCAGATCGCCCATGCGCTCAACAGCCTGAAGAACGGCGCGGGCAGCGTGGCCAGCTTCCAGAAGATGAGCCAGGCGGTGTGCGGTGCGATCAAGGGCGTCACCACCGTGCTCGACAGCTATTGGAACCCGGCCGGCGCCACCGTGTCCTTCCCCTTCCCGTCGATGGCGGGATCGGGCGACCGCATGTCGACCGCCTGGGCGGTATTCGGGAGGACGCCGGACCTCTCGGTCGGCGTCGGCGAGCCGGATTCGCGCATCGTCAACCATGCCTGCCAGGGGCTCGACGTGGCGGAAGTCGGGGGCAAATGGGGCACCAACGCCTGCGCCCAGACTTCGATCTATCACACCTGCCGCGGCTCGAACCTGTGCAAGGGCCAGGGCGGCTGCGGCTTCGTCCAGCTCACCAGCGGCAGCGGCAGCTGCGGCGGGGCGAGCAGCGGCTGCGGCGCCGCCGCCTCCAAGACCTCGAACGCACCCAAGGCCAACCCGGTCGCGGGGGGCGGCTGCGGCACGCCCACCACGGTGAAGGGCGGCGGCTGCTCGGCGGTGACCATGCGTGCCTATGGCGGGCTGTGCGGCACGCCCACGCCTTCTCCCACACCCACGCCGAGCGGCCCGATGTACACTGCGCCGAGCGACAATATCTGCGGCGGCTTCGGCGGCTGCGCAGTGCCGATCTCCGCGCTCCAGCTCTATCCCAAGGCGGGCACGATGGAGGTCTGGGCGCTGGTCGGCAGCTCCAAGCCGGTGCTCTGCGGCACGCCCAAGCCGACGCCGTCGCCCTCGGGCTGCGGGGCCCCGCAGGCCAAGGCGGACAAGAATCTGTGTGGCACCCCGTCGCCTTCGCCGTCGCCTACCCCCTCGGGCTGCGGCGCGCCTTCCTCGAAGAAGATCGCCACGATCGACTTCAAGGAAGGCGACAAGGTGGAGGACATCGCCTTCCAGGCCTTTGCCAAGGTCGTCGCCTACAAGGTCAATGGCGATCCCGACAAACCGGTGCCGGGCCTGGTCCAGCAGGCGCCGAACGATCTGCGCCTGGCCTATCCGCCTTCGACCTAGGAGAAGGATGGCAATGACGCTGCCCCGGCTCGGCCTGCCCAATCCCGGCGACGGGCTGGGTCTGCGCGAGGAGCATTTCCCGCACCTGATGTCGACGCCCCCGGAATCCTGGGGCGTCGACTGGTTCGAGGCGATCACCGAGAATCTGCTCGACAATGCCGGCTATGGCATGCGCGTGTTCGAGCATGTCGCGGCGCACCGGCCGGTGGTGCTCCACGGCGTGTCGCTCTCGATCGGCAGCACCGCGCCGCTCGACATGGCCTATCTCGGCAAGCTGCGCGCGCTGGCCGAGCGCTTCCGGCCGCTCTGGATCTCGGACCATCTGTGCTGGACCGGGGTGCAGGGCGTGAACAGCCACGACCTGCTGCCGATGCCGCTCACCGAAGCGGCGCTGGCGCATGTCGCGGACCGGGTTCACCAGGTGCAGGATTTCCTGGGCCGGCCGCTGATCGTCGAGAATCCCAGCACCTATCTCGAGTTCCGCGCCAGCCAGATGCCCGAGGCGGAGTTCCTCGCCCGATTGTGCGAGGCGACCGGCTGCGGGCTGCTGCTCGACGTCAACAACGTCCATGTATCGAGCTTCAACCATGCGCAGGATCCGATCGCCTATCTCGAGGGGATCCCGGCGGCGCATGTCGTGCAGGTCCATCTCGCCGGGCCGAGCGACCATGGCACGCACCTGATCGACACGCACGACGCGCCGGTGCCCGATGCGGTGTGGCCGCTCTATGCCTGGGTCTGGGAGCGCTGCGGGCCGGTCGCCACGATGGTCGAATGGGATGCCGGCATCCCCGAATTCGACGTGGTCGCCGCCGAGCTCGCCAAGGCGCGGCGGGTGCGCGAGGGGCTGTCGCTTGCCGCCTGAGCTCGCCGCGCTGCAGGACTGGATGCAGGAGGCGATCCTCGCCGCCTCGGATCGCGGCGCGCGCGCGCATGTCCATGGCGATAACCGGCTGACTGCCGAGGAGCGGGTCCAGATCTATGCGCGCGGCTATCGCCAGCGGCTGATCGAGTGCCTGGAGCGCGAATATCCCCTGCTCGCCGCGCTGGCCGGGCCGACTGTCTTCGGCCTGTTCGCCCAGGGCTATGTCGCCGCGCGGCCCTCGCGCAGCTATACGCTCTACGATTTCGGCGCCGGCTTCCCGGCGTGGCTCGAGGCGTCGCGGCCGGCGGGCGGAGCGCAGGATGTCGGCGCCATTCCCGCCGCATTGGCGCGCATCGAGCGGACCAAGGCCGAAGTCCATCGCGCCCGTGGAATCGAACGCGACGCCCCGGCCTGGCCGGGCATGGATCCGGTGCTGGCCGAGTTGCTCGCGCTGGCCGCGACTCGGCGCTGGTATCGGCCGGACAGCGCCCGGCTGCTGGCGCTGCCCTTCGACTTCGGCGAGATGCTGGCCACGGGCGAGCCGATCCCCCCGCGTCCGGAGCCGATGCTGCTCGCGGTCGTCCGCGCGCAGTATCGGATCGCCTGCCTGCCGCTCGAACCCTGGCAATATGACTGGCTGGCCGTGCTTCCGGACGATCCGGCGCGCGCGGTGCCGCTGCCGGACGACGCGCGCATCTCGCTCTGGCTGCCCTTCGCGACGGCGCACGGGCTGGCGGCGCCGGGGTGAACTCTCGAAATCCTCGCTTGCGAAGCGAACGAGGATTACAGCCGGTGCTCGCCCTTCACCCAGCGGACCGTGCCCGAATGGGCGCGCATCACCACGCTCTCGGTGGTCATCTTGGTGGCGAAGCGCTTCACGCCCTCGAGCAGCGAACCGTCGGTCACGCCCGTCGCCGCGAAGATGCAGTCGCCCTTGGCGAGCTCGGTGAGGTCGTAGATCTTGTCGAGATCCTCGATCCCCCATTTCCGCGCGCGCTGGCGCTCGTCGTCGTTGCGGAAGATCAGCCGGCCCTTGAACTGGCCGCCGACGCAGCGCAGCGCCGCGCAGGCGAGCACGCCCTCCGGGGCGCCGCCCTGGCCCATATACACGTCGATCGTCGTCTCGGGATCGGTGGTGGCGATCACGCCGGCCACGTCGCCATCGCCGATCAGCACCACGCCGCAGCCGACGTCGCGCAGCTCCGCGATCAGCTTCTCGTGGCGCGGGCGATCGAGCACGCAGGCGATGATCTCGTGCGGCTGCACGCCCTTGGCGGCGGCGATCGCATGCACATTCTCGGTCGGCGACTTGTTCAGGTCGATAACGCCCTCGGGATAGCCGGGGCCGACCGCGATCTTGTCCATATAGACGTCGGGCGCGTTGAGCAGGCCGCCCTTCTCGGCCACCGCGAGCACCGCCAGCGCATTGGGGCCGGCCTTGGCGCAGATGGTCGTGCCCTCGAGCGGATCGAGCGCGATGTCGATCGCCGGGCCCTTGCCCTGCGCCGCGCCCACCTTCTCGCCGATATAGAGCATCGGCGCCTCGTCGCGCTCGCCCTCGCCGATCACCACCGTGCCGTCGAGATAGAGCTTGTTGAGCGCGTCGCGCATCGCCTCGACCGCAGCGGCGTCGGCCGCCTTCTCGTCGCCGCGGCCGACCAGGGTGGAGGCGGCGATCGCCGCCGCTTCGGTCACCCGCACCATTTCGAGGACGAGGACGCGATCGAGGGCGTGGCTGGCGGTCTGCTGCATGGGAATGGGATACCCCGGTGATTGGACTTGGAGGCGCGATTAGGCAGGGCGGTGGCGCTTGTCGATTCCGCTAACGTTGTCAGCGCAAGGTATCCGCAATTCGGTCACATCATTACGCTACCGGACGAATCCCCGGGGGCGGAGGATGTGCAAATGCTTATGCTCGCCTTGCTTCTGCTTGCCCAGAACAACGACCCGTCGCCGGTCCAGGTGATGGAGGCGCACCGCCAGCGCTGGTCGGCCAACCCCGCATGCCGGCGGGCGCGCGACGAGAGCGAGATCGTGGTCTGCTCGCGGCGGGAAGCGGACAAATATCGGGTCCCGCTGACGACGACATATAACGGACCCGATACCGACCAGGGGCGGCTCAACCGGCTGTTCGACGGAGCGGACGGGCGCCCGCCATGCGGCGAGGGCGCGTTCCTGGTGCGCTGCGGCTTCGCCGGGGTGACGATGAGCGTCAGCGCGCGCGGCGTGCGCACCGTGCGCCGCGAACTGGCGCCCTGAAGGATGCCGGCCGAGGGAAACCGGCGGCGCGCCGCGCGTTGAGCGCGGTGCCTTTCCTTCGGAGACCCGGATGCTGCTGCTCGCCTTCGCCCTCGCCAATGCCCTGCCCGCTGCCGAGCCGCCGCAGCATCGCCGCAAGGCCAGGGCGCGCGTGACGCGCGTCACCAATATCCCCGCCCGCGCCGCGCCGCGGCCGCGCAACCTGGCCGTCACGGTGCCGGCCGATCCGGACAAGCGCTACCGCCTGCCGCTCCCCAGCAGCGAAGTGACGGATGCCAAGCGCGATGCCGTGCGCAGCACGGGCATGGCGTGCGGCACCACCGGCGCGCCGGTATGTCCGCACAAGGGAACGCAGCTGCTGAAGAGCAGCATCGACTGAGTACGGACCCTGGTCGGTTCTAGCCGGCCAGGATGTGCATCCACATCGGCTCGCCCATCAGGCTGGCCGAGCCGCGCAGCTGGTCGAGCGCCTGGGACACCGCGCGTTCCGGCCCTTCATGCGTGACGATGGCGACGAGCACGCTGCCATCGGGGTTGGCGCCGCGCTGCATCAGGCTTTCGATCGAGACGCCGGCGTCGCGCATCGCCGCGGCGATCTCGGCGAGCACGCCCACCTTGTCCGCCACGGTGAAGCGCACATAGGCGCGGCTGGTGCGCTCGCCGGCATCGGCGGCCCCCTGCCGGGCAAGTGCGGCGGCGGGCATCGCATAGGGGTGGCCGAATTCGCCGCGGGCGATGTCGATCAGGTCGGCGACCACGGCGGATGCCGTCGGGCCGTCGCCGGCGCCAGCGCCCTGGAACAGCAGCCGGCCGACGAAATTCCCTTCCGCGACCACGGCGTTGGTGGAGCCGGTGACATGGGCGAGCGGGTGGCTGAGCGGCACGAGATGCGGGTGCACGCGCTGGAACAGTCCGCCGGGACCGGCATCGGCGATGCCGAGCAGGCGGACGCGGTAGCCGAGCGAGGCGGCTTCGGCGATGTCCGCGGCAAGGATGTGGCGCACGCCGGTGATCGCCACCCGGTCGAACGCCGGCTGCGTGCCGAAGGCGAGGCTGGCGAGGATCGAAAGCTTGTGCGCGGCATCGACGCCGTCGATATCGAAGCTCGGGTCCGCTTCGGCATAGCCGAGGCGCTGCGCCTCGGCGAGGATCTCGGCGAAGTCGCGGCCCTCGGCCTCCATCTTGGACAGGATGAAATTGCAGGTGCCGTTGAGGATGCCATAGACGCGGGCGATCTCGTTGGCGGCGGCGCCTTCGCGCAGCCCCTTGATCACCGGCACGCCGCCCGCCACCGCGGCTTCGAACTTGAGCGCCAGGCCGGCATCTTCCGCGGCACCGGCGAGTTCCAGCCCATGATGCGCGATCATTGCCTTGTTGGCGGTGACGAAGCTCTTGCCGCCGTTCAGCGCCGCGCGGGCGAGGGCGAGGGCGGGACCATCGGAGCCGCCGACCAGCTCGACCACCACATCCGCCCTGGGATGGCGCGCCAGCTCGGCGGTGTCGTCGACCCAGTCGAAGCGCGTGATGTCGACGCCGCGATCCTTGGCGCGATCGCGCGCGGAGACTGCGACCACTTCGATCGGCCGGCCGGCGCGGCGGGCGATCAGCTCCGCATTCGCGTCGATCAGGCGGATCACGCCCGCGCCGACGGTGCCCAGGCCTGCAAGTGCGATACGAAGCGGTTCGGTCATTCGGCTCAATCCTCCGTCATGCTGAACTCGCTTCAGCATCCAACCCGCGGCCGGAGCCGCGCGTTCGGCCCTAGCGGCACCTTGGACCCCGAAACAAGTTCGGGGTGACGGAGGATTTCTTTGCGCCGCCCTATTTCTTGATCAGCCCGATCTCGACCAGGCGCTCGAACAGATAGTCGTGCGCGGTGATCGGCTCCGGATAGCGATTGGGATTCGCCTCGGTGATCGTCGACGGCAGCGTCTCGATCAGGAAGTCCGGCGCCGGATGCAGGAAGAAGGGCATCGAGTAGCGCGGGGTGCCGCGGCGCTCGACCGGCGGGTTGACCACCCGATGGGTGGTCGAGGGCAGGTAATGATTGGTCAGGCGCTGCAGCATGTCGCCGACATTCACCACCATCGCGCCCTCGGGCGGCTTGACCGGCAGCCAGCGGCCATCGCGGTCGAGCAGCTCGAGCCCGGCTTCCTCGGCGCCGAGCAGCAGGGTGATCAGGTTGATGTCCTCATGCGCGCCGGCGCGGACTTCGGGCGCATCGGCGGCGACGGGCGGATAGTGGAGCAGGCGCAGGACGGAATTGCCGTCGCGCACCGCACGATCGAACCAGTCGGGCTGGAGGCCGAGATAGCGCGCGATCGCCGAGAGCAGCCGGTCGCCGGCATCGTCGAACGCCTGGAACAGCTCGAGGAACGTCTCCTTGAAGCCCTCGGGGCGGTCCGGCCAGATGTTCGCGGCCATGTCCTTCTCGAAGCGATGGCCCTTGGCCAGTTCGCGGCCGACATGCCAGAATTCCTTCAGGTCGACATGCTGCGCGCCCTTGGCGATCTCCGTCTTGAACGGCGTATAGCCGCGCGCGCCGCCGCCGCCTTCGACGAAATAGGCGCGCTTTTCCTGCTCGGGCAGGTCGAAAAAGGCCTTGGTCATCGACCAGGCGCGATCGATCAGATCCTGCGGCACGCCGTGATCGGCGACCATCGCGAAGCCGAAGCGCCGGAAGGACTGGCCGAACTTCTGCGCGAATCCATCGGGATCGTTCGCCTGTTCGGCCATCGAGACGAGGGGCACCTCGTCGAGAACAGTAGCCATCTATGAGTCTCCTTGGGCCCAGTTAGACCCGCCGGTGCCGACGCGACAAGGGGTGTGCCGGCATGGCCCGGGCCCGGGCGCGCGCGGATCGCGTGGCGTCTCGAACGCGGCTAGCTGCCCGTCATCTCCATGCGGCCCTTGACCTTCTGGCCGCCGTCCGCGCTCAGGTCGAGCGTGAAGGTGCCGCCGTCCGAAGTGGTGCCGGCAAAGCCGTCGCCCCGGGGCGCGAACGTGAAGCCTTTCTTCGTGAAGCCGTCGCGGAACCAGTTCTGGACGGCGGCGAGCGATGCGGGGCTGGTGAAGTCGATCCGCACCTTGCCGTCGTCCTTGCTCCCATCCTTGCCCCCATCCTTGCCGTTGCCGGGCTTGTCGCCGCCGGTGATGTGGAAGCCGGCGATCTCGGACTTCGGGTAGAGCTTCACGCCGTCGAGATCGACGTCGTCGGCCTTCATCTTGATCTGCGGCACCCGGAAATTGCCCTGGAAGCCGTCGCCCTTGATCGAGACGGTGCCGTTTTCCATCCTGAAGCTGCCATTGTCGCCATCGTCCGACTTCACGTCGATCGTCACCGGCGTTCCCGTGCCGCCGTTGCAGGCGGCCAGCGCGAGGGGAAGCAGCAGAAGGGGCAGACGACGCATCGGCGCTCTCCATTGGTGTATCATAAACACAATACACTAGCCGAAGCGCATGGCCGGCGCAACAATGGCATTGGCTTTGGGGGGGTGACGCGCGCCGCCCGATGCGCCATTTGCGCCGGCATGGAAGAGCCGCACCTCACAACGGAAGCGCAGAACAAGGCGCCGCTCGCGTTCGGCGAGTTCGTCAGCCTCGTCGCGGCGATGATGGCGCTCACCGCGCTCGGCATCGATTCGATGCTGCCCGCGCTGCCCGCGATCGGCGCGAGCCTGGGTGTCGACGCGCCCAATCATCGCCAATATGTCGTCACTGCCTTCCTGATCGGCTTTGCCTTCGCGCAGCTCGCCTATGGCCCGCTCTCGGACCGGTACGGGCGGCGGCCGGTGCTGGCGATCGCGCTGACTTCCTATGTGGTGACCAGCGCGGTGGCGGCGCTTTCGGGCAGCTTCACCTTGTTGCTGGTCGCCCGCGCGGCGATGGGCGCGTCGGCGGCGGGCGCGCGCGTCGTCTCGGTGGCGCTGGTGCGCGACTGTTTCGCCGGCCGGGCGATGGCGCGGGTGATGAGCCTGGCTTTCATCGTCTTCATGGCCGCGCCGATCGTCGCGCCGACCCTGGGGCAGCTGATCCTCTATGCCGGATCGTGGCGGCTGATCTTCTGGGCCGTCGCCGCGCTGGCGTGCCTGGTGGTGCTGTGGTTCTGGCTGCGCATGCCCGAGACGCTGGGGCAGGAGGGGCGGCTGTCGCTCAACCCGGCGCGCGTGTTCGCCGATTACGGCCTGATGCTGCGCGATCGCCAGGCGGTGGGCTATACGATCGGCATCATGCTGCTGTCGGGCGGCATGTTCGGCTTCATCGGATCGGTGCAGCAGGTGATGGAGGACGTGTTCCACGCGCCCGGGCTGTTGGCGGTCGTCTTCCCCTGCGTCGCCTCGACCATGGCGCTGGGCTCGTTCCTCAACTCGCGGCTGGTGATGAAGATGGGCATGCGCCGCATCTCGCATACGGCGCTCGCCGGCATGATCGTCTTCGCCGCGATCCATCTCGCCGTGGCGTGGAGCGGATTCGAATCGATCTGGAGCTTCACCCTGCTTCAGGCGCTGATGATGGGATGCGTGGGCCTGTCCACGTCCAATTTCTCGGCGATGGCGATGGAGCGGATGGGCGAGATCGCCGGCACCGCCTCGAGCCTGCAGGGCTTCGTCACCACGCTCGGCTCGGCGCTGATCGGCGCCGCGATCGGCCAGGCGTTCGACGGCACCACCGTGCCGCTCTATACCGGATTCCTGCTTATGGGCCTCATCGCTTTCGTGGTAGTGGCGGTGACCGAGCGCGGACGCATGTTCCGCCCCAGCTAGGGAACGCTCGGGCACGATCGCCGTTCGCACTTCGAAGGTCCGCCGCCGTGGCGGGCGCGTGATGCGAGGACGGATGATGGGTGGCTATCAGGTTCCGGGGCGCGGCCCAGGCGATGACGGGTTCGACGAGGAAGGCTATGACGAGAGCCAGCGTGCCGAGATCCTCGAGGCGACCAACGACGGCCCGAGCGACGGCAATGTCCTGACCGACATGGCACCCGATTTCGGCGCGGATGACGATGGCGACGCGGACGACCTGCGCATGGTCGACGACGAGATCGGCGAGGAGGACGAGGAGGGCGGCCAGAAGGCGCGCGCCATTTCCGAGGACGAGATCCAGGACGGGTTCGACGAGGACGACCTAGCGAGCGACGAGGACCTGGACGATGCCGACGGGGATGCGCTCGAGCCCTGAGCGCCGCTATTGACGTCCGGCCGGGGGCGGCGGAACATGCCGCCCCATGGCCAGCGATCCCCGGATAGACGCCTATATCGAGAGCCGGGCCGCGTTCGCGCGGCCGATCCTGCACTGGATCCGCGCGCGCTTCCATGCCGCCGTGCCAAAAGTGGAGGAGACGATCAAATGGTCGCATCCCTTCTTCACGCTCGGCGGCAAGCCCTTCGCCAACATGGCCGCGTTCAAGGCGCATGCGAGCTTCGGCTTCTGGAACCGGCAGGACAATGAGACCGGCAAGGAAGGCGAGGCGATGGGCCAGTTCGGCCGCATCGAGTCGCTGGATGACTTGCCCGGGGCGGCGGAAGTCGAGCGGCTGATCCGCGAGGCGGCGGCGCTGATGGCGCAAGCGAAGCCCGCCCGCCCGCGCGCCGCGCCCAAGGACGAAGCGGAAGTGCCCCCCGAACTGGCCGAGGCGCTGGCGGATGACGATGCGGCCGCCGCTGCCTTCAACGCCTTCCCGCCGAGCTGCCGGCGCGAATATTGCGAATGGATCGCCGAGGCCAAGCGGCCGGAGACCAAGGCCAAGCGCGTCGCGGAGGCAGTCGCCTGGATGCGCGAGGGGAAGCGGCGGAACTGGAAATACGAGAATTGCTGAGGGACGGCCGACTTCCCTCTCTCCGTCGGCGGGGAGCGGGAGAAACGCGTTGCCATCCTCTCCCGGCTATGTGATGTTACATCATCATAACGAGGAGAGGTGCCATGACCCGTGCCGTCCGCGCTCGCCGCATTCCCGATACCGCTCCGATCGGTGCGATCAACATCACGCCGCTGATCGACGTGATGCTGGTGCTGCTCGTCGTGATCATCATCGCCATTCCGATCGCCTCGCACAAAGTGCCGGTCGATCTTCCCGCCGGGCGGGGGACGCCGGTGCCGCTGCCGCCCGCGGTGCTGGCGATCGACCGGCAGGGCGCGCTCCACTGGAACGGCGCGGCGCTCGCCGACGCGGCGCTGCCCGAGCGGCTGGCGGCGCTGCAGAAATCGGGCGCGGTCCTTCACCTCCAGACCGATCCGGAGGCGCGCTACGAGCGGTTCGACGGGATTCTCGCCACGGTGAAGCGCGCAGGCATCACCAGGCTCGGCTTCGTCGGCAATCGGCCGCTCGAAGACTAGGCTGGCGGAACGGGCGCATCGGGCTATTCGTTACGTTCCCGGACGAAAGAGGAATCCCGATGCGCCTGACCCTGACCGCCCTGCTCGTGCTCGGCGCCTGCTCCAGCCCGCAGCCCGCCGTCGACCGCAACGTCGTGCAGGCGGAAACCACCAACATCACCGACGACGCCTCGCCCGCGCCGGTGGACAAGGCGCCGATCGCCGGTGATGCCGGCTCGGCCGTGCGCTTTCGCTGCATGGACGGGGTGCGCATCGCCGCCCGCTTCGATACGGACAAGGACATCGCAACCGTAACCCGCGACGGGCGGACGTTCGTGTTGCCGCAGCAGCGCATGGCCTCCGGCATCCGCTATTCGGACGGGAGCACGACCTTCGAAGGCAAGGGCGACGCCATGTCGTTCGAGGCGCCGGGCCAGCCGCCGATCGCCTGTACGGTCATCCGTTGACGAAATTCTCGAGCACCGCCAGGTCGCTGTTGCTGACGTTCGTGCCGGTCGCGTCTTCGAGCATGGCGGCGGCCTGATGGCTTTCCTTGTCGCCGAAGCCGATGAAGGTGACGGCCGTGAAGATCACGCCCGCGGCCCAGAACAGGGCGGCCCAGCGGCTGCGGAAGATCCGGGAGGGGCGGCGCGGGATCATCGCGCCGGAATATCCGCAAGCGATGAAGGCTGCGCTTCCGAAACTGGTTAAGCTAGAAGGGCGGTATGGCTTCCTATAGCGCGACCATCACCGCCGGCCCCGGGGACATTGACGAGCTCGGCCATGTCAACAATGCGGTCTGGGTGAAGTGGATCCAGGACGTGGCGGTGGCGCACTGGCATGCGGTCGCCGCGCCCGAGCACGCGCAAGCCTATATCTGGGTCGTGACCCGGCACGAGATCGATTATCGCGGCAATGTGGCCGAGGGCGAGACGGTGACGGCACTCACCTGGGTTCCCGAGCCGCCGCGCGGCGCGCGGTTCGACCGGCACATGAAGTTCACCGGCGCGGACGGGAAGGTCCGCGTCGAGGCGAAGACGACCTGGGCGATCCTCGACCGGGCGAGCGGGCGGCTCATCCGCGTACCGGCGGAAGTGGCGGCGCCGTTTCTCTCTTGATTCCTCCCCCAGCTTGCCTGGAGGAGGATTGAAGCATCACCCGCTGTTGCGCAGCGCCGTCGCGATCGCGTTGATCGAGAGCAGGATGCCCTCGCCGATCCGGGGATCGTCCTCGCCGGCGCGGTGGCGCTTGAGCAGCTCGATCTGCAGCAGGTTGAGCGGTTCGATATAGGGCAGGCGCAGGCGGATCGACGTCTCCAGTCCAGGATGCTTCTCCAGCAGCCGCGTCTGGCGCGTCGCCTGGAGCAATCCGTCATGCGTCTTCTGCCACCCCTCGCGGATCCGGCCGAAGATCGCATCGCGCAGGCCCGCGTCCTCGACGAGCGCGGCATAGTGGGCGGCGATCTCCATGTCGGACTTGGCCAGCACCTGCTCCATGTTCGCCAGGGTCGAGGCGAAGAGCGGCCAGGCCGTCGCCATCTCGCGCAGCAGGCCCTTGTCCGCGAACGCCTCCATTGCCTGGCCGACGCCGTACCAGCCCGGCAGCATGATCCGCGCCTGCGCCCAGCTGAACACCCAGGGGATGGCGCGCAGGTCCTCGATCGCGTCCGACTGTTTCCGGCTCGCCGGGCGCGAGCCGATCTTCAGGCCGGCGATCTCGGCGATCGGCGTCGCCTGTCGGAAAAAGGTGCGAAAGCCCTGGGTCTCGTAGACCAGCCCGCGATAGGCCCTGAACGCGCTGTCCGAGAGCTGGTCCATCGCCGCGGCGAAGCGTGTCGCATCGGCCTTGCCCAGCTTCTCGGGCTCGAGGCTGGCGAGCAGCGTGGCGGAGGCCATCGCCTCCAGATTGGTGCGCGCGCTCTCGCGCGTGCCGTATTTCGCGGCGATGATCTCGCCCTGCTCGGTCACCCGGATGCGGCCCTGCACGGTGCCCTTGGGCTGGGCGAGGATGGCCGCGAAGCTCGAGCCGCCGCCGCGCCCCACCGCGCCGCCGCGGCCATGGAACAGCTGCATGCCCAGGCCTGCCTTCTCGAACACCGGCTTCAGCGCGGTCGATCCGCGCGAGAGCTGCCAGGTCGAGGTGAGATAGCCGCCGTCCTTGTTGGAATCGGAATAGCCGATCATCACTTCCTGATGCCCGCGCTTCGCCGCGATCGCCGCGACTTCGGGCAGGCCCAGCCAGGCGTCCATGATCGCCGGCGCGCCCTCTAGGTCGCCGATCGTCTCGAACAGCGGGATCGCCATGACGTGCGCCTGCGGCTCGTCCCCGGGGAGGTAGAGCCCGGCTTCCTTGAGCAGGATGTGCACCTCGAGCAGATCCGACACCGATTGCGCCATCGAGACGATGTAATGGGTGATGCACTGGCGCCCGTATCTGGCATGGGCCTGGGCCGCGGCGCGGACGATGGCGAGCTCGGACGCCGTCTCCTCCGAATATTCGGCATAGGGGCTGGTGAGCGGCCGGGCGCTGGCCAGTTCCCTGCGGAGGATCTCGACCCGCTTCTCTTCGGGAAGCGACGCGTAATCCTCGGCCACGCCGCCCGCCCTGAGCAGCTCGGCGACCACGCGCTCGTGCACCGCGCTGTTCTGGCGCATGTCGAGCGTGGCCAGGTGGAAGCCGAACGTCTCCACCGCGCGGATCAGCCGGCCGAGCGCGCCGCCCGTCGCCAAGGGTCCATTGCCCTCGTCGGCCAGGGCATGGGCGATCGTCACCAGCTCCTCGCGGAACGCGCCGGGATTGGCATAGGGTTCGGCGGCGATCGCGGCGGGGCGAGGCGGGGCCTTGCCGGTGAGCTTCTGATGGGTGGCGGCGAGCCGGGCATAGATGCCGGTGATCGCCCGGCGATAGGGCTCGTCGGCGCGGCTCCTCGCCTCGTCATGGCTGGCCTCGGCGAGCTTGAGCAGCGCTTCGCCGACCTGGACATGCTCGGTCGAGATCGAAAGCTCGGCGCCCAGCGCATGGACCGCGTCGAGATAATAGCCGAGCACCGCCTCGGCGGCGCGGGCGAGCGCGAACTGCATCGAATCGGCGGTCACGAACGGATTGCCGTCGCGATCCCCGCCGATCCAGCTGCCCGGGCGCAGGAAGGACGGCGCCCGGCCGCCCAGCGCCCGGTCCCACCGGGCATAGAGCGCGGGGAGGACGGGCAGGAAGATGTCGCGCAGATAGGAGAGCGCAGTCTCCACTTCGTCGGCGACGCCCAGCTTCTCGCGGCGCAGCACCCGGGTCTGCCAGAGCAGCGCGATCTGGCGGAGGATCGCTTCCTCGACCTTGTCGCCATCCTCGGTCTCGGCCACGCCGCGGTCGCGCAGCAGCATCAGCTCGGCGATCCGGTTCTTGTGGTCGATCATCGACTTGCGGCGCACTTCGGTGGGGTGCGCGGTGAGCACAGGAGCCACCAGCGCCTGGTCGAGCAGCGCCATCACCGCGTCGCGGCCGATGCCTTCGCCCTCCAGCCGCCGGAGCGCCGAGGCGATGTCGGCATCGCTTTCGGTCTCCACGCCCTGGCGATCCTCGGCCAGGTTGGCGAGCATCGAGAAGAGCATGAAGCCGCGGGTGAAATCGAGCGTCTCGTCCAGCGTCAGCCGGTCGAGCCCGCGGTCCACCGCACCCGCCCCCGCGACGCCGCGTGCGCGATCCACCGAGGTGGAGCGGATATACTCGATGCGCTTGAACAGTTCCTCGCCGCCATAGGCACGGATTACGTTGCCGAGGAGCCGACCGAGGAAGCGAACGTCCTCATTGTTTGCGATCGCGAGGCTAGCCATGGGGCGCGTTGCTGCACTGCGAAATGTTACGGGGTCAATGCGAAAGCGCTTGGGCGCGCGTTTAGTTTCGCTTTCCGGCTCAGCGCGTGGTGACTTCGTCGTCTTCCAGCCATCCGGCAACGCCGGGATCATTCTCGATCAGCGCTTCCGGCGCGATGGCGGCGGGCCGCGCGAGATCGCTGCCCAGGCCGAGCGAATCGGGGATCACCACCAGGGTGGTGCCGGGCCCCACCACGCCGGCGAGCGCGCGGCGGAAGGGATCGCTGCCCTGGAAGCGGCCGGTATCCGGCGCGGCGAGACCGGCGGCGGCACGGCCCTCGCCCGGCAGCGCCAGCCTTTGCCACCGATAGTCGCCGGCAACCACGTCCTGCAGCACATAGGCCTGGACCCGGTCGATCACGCCGTCGAACGCCACCGGGGCCGAGCCGATCTCGACGCCGCCGCGCAGCACCACCATCCGCCGGTCCGCACCGCTCACCACGATCGAGACCGGGCCGGCGCGCGAAAGCTCGGGCCGCCATACCGCCGGGCCGGCGGGGAGCGCGGGCGCCACCGGATCGGCGCCGATGCGCAGCGCCGGAGCCTGGTTGGTGACGATCACCGTCATGCCGAGATCGGTCTCCTCGAACAGCAGCCGGGCGAATTCATGGGGCAGGCGGATGCAGCCATGCGAGGCCGGATAGCCGGGCAGGTTCCCGGCATGGAGGGCGATGCCGTACCAGGTGAGGCGCTGCATGAAGGGCATCGGCGCGTTCGAATATTTGCTCGAACGGTGCCATTTCGCCTTTTGCAGGATGGTGAAGACGCCGGTGGGCGTACGATGGCCGGCCTTGCCCGTCGAGATGGTGGAGACGGCGATCGGCACGCCGTTGCGATAGGCGACCACCCGCTGGGTGGCGATGTTGACCACCACCAGCATCGGGCCCGCCGGGGCGATCTCGGGCACCCAGATATATTGGCCGGGCCTGAGCCGCTCGACCGATGCCATCACGGTGCCGCCGTGGATCGGCTGCATCTGGGCCGCACCCGCGGTGGCGAGCAGGCCCGTTGCGGCGGCAAGGGACAGTGTTTTGATGCGCTTCGATCGGAGCAAGACTCACCCATGCGATGACGTCATGACATCCTATCAGCGTGGCGCTCCGGCGAAAACGGGCGGTTGCGGGAAAACGGTTAGTCCCTAGCTTGGGGCCATGAATCCCGCCGATGGCATTGCGAACAGGCTGCGCGGCGCGCTGATCGGCCAGGTGCGCGCGGTGTTCAACGACCAGGCCCGGGGCGAGAAGCCGGTCCAGCGCAAGCCGGAGGAGAGCCTGTTCGGCCCCCGATCGGTGGTGTGGCGCGTGCACGGCGACGTTACCACGATGATGGTGGGCGGGGTGACGGCGCTGCTGCTCCAGATGCTCCATCCGGCGGTGCTGGCGGGGGTATGGGACCATTCGAGCTTCCGGGGCGACATGCTGGGGCGGCTGCGGCGTACCGCGCGGTTCATCGCGGTGACCACCTATGGCTCGGCGGAAGAAGCCGAAGCGGCGATCGACAAGGTGCGCGAGGTGCACACCCGCGTGAAGGGCGTGCTGCCCGACGGCACGCCCTATGCCGCCGACGATCCGCGCCTGCTCGCCTGGGTGCACGTGACCGAGGCGGTGAGCTTTCTCGATGCCTGGATCCGCTATGCCGAGCCGGGCATGGGCCTGGCCGATCAGGACCGCTATTTCGCCGATTTCGCGCGCATCGCCGAGGCGCTGGGCGGCGATCCGATCCCGCGCAGTCGGGCCGAGGCGAATGCGCTGATCGCCGCGATGCGGCCTGAACTGGCCGTCGATGCGCGCACCCGGGAAGTGGCGCGCATGGTGCTCGACCAGCCGGCGCCCAATCTGGCGGTGGCGCCGGTGCAGGCGCTCACCTTCGGCGCGGCGGTGGACCTGCTGCCCGGCTGGGCGCGGACGATGCACGGGCTCTCCGGCGCCGGGCTGGCGACGCCGGCGCTGCGCATGGGCACGCGTGGCATCGCCGGCACGCTGCGCTGGGCATTCCGTTAATCCTGGCCGGCTTCGGCTTCTTCTTCTTCCGCCAGGGCGAGCGAAACGGTGCCCCGCCCCCGCCGGACAAGGCCGATCTCGCTTGCGGCCGCGCGGGAAATGTCGATCAGCCGGCTCTTGTCCCAGGGGCCGCGGTCGTTGATCCGCACGACCACGCTGCGCCCGCTTGCGGCATTGGTGACGCGTACGCGCGTGCCGAAGGGCAGGCTACGGTGCGCGGCGGTGAAGTCGCTGGGGTCATAGGCTTCGCCGCTCGCGGTGCGCTTGCCGGCGAAACGGTCGGCATAATAGCTGGCCTCGCCCGTGGCGATCGCGGCGGCGGGCGCCAGGCCGGGGGCGTTCGCATGGGAGATCGCGCAGGGCGAAAGCAGCATCGCCGCAACGGCAAATGCCATTCCCCGCTCAGACCTTGCCCCCATTGCACGCCCCTCGTGTCGCCCGGGAGCGGGCCTGCCGCCGATCGCCGAACAAATCCACACCGATGGGCCGATACTGCGCCATATGGTGGTTGGGCGGCGACGAGCCGCTCAGGCCGCGTCGAAGGCCAGCGTGTAGGTATAGCTGCGATAGGGCGTTTCCGATCCGGCCGGCGCCGCCGTGCGGTGGCGGACCAGGATCAGGTAGATGCCGGCCTCGCCGGGGCGCAGCGTGAAGTCGCCCCGCGCGTCCGACCGGACCGTCGCGGCGATTTTCCTGCCGTCGTAATTGCCCGCGGCGCGGAACAGCGTGACTTCGATATCGGCGAGCGGCTTGCCGTCGAACAACAGCCGGAACCTGGCGTCGCTGCCCGCGGCGATCTCGGCCGGATGGGTGCGCGGCTGGATCTCCAGCGCGGTGCCGATCGGCCGCAACGCGCCGGCACTGGCCGCGCCGCGCGTGACATAGGCTTCGGCGAGGGTGGTGCTCTGCACATCGACGGTGCGTGCGCCGGCGGGCGGGGCGCCGTCCTCGCCGGCGATGATCCACTTGCCGCCCGCCTGGTACATCCTGCCCTTGCGGCCGAGGCGCTGGCCGGTGGTGAGGCGATAGGTGCCCTCGGCGGAGAGGTCGGCCTCGAAGATGGTGAGGTCGCGCAGATAGGTCGGCGTGCCGACCTCGCCGCGCGTGCCGTCGGGCCGGATGAAATGGAACGGCGCGTCCTTCATGCCGATCTCCGGCACGAAGGCGTCCTCGCCGAACGACGCGGTGACGGTGACGTGATCGCCCTTGCCGATGTCGAACAGGGTGGGAAGCAGATAGGGCATGTGCGCCTGGGCCGCAGTGCCCAGCACCAGTGCGCCGAGCGCGCCCAGCAGCGTGAGTTTGGCAAATCGCATGACGGCCCCCGTTCGAATGTCGCGGGCTTGCGCTAATATTATTGCGATTAACTTTCAATAGCAGATATTCGGGCAGGCTTGCGGATGCGGTAGCGCCAGGCCGCGATGCCGCCATAGAGCAGCGTGAGCAGGGCAAGGTTCAGGAGTTCGGCCCATTGCTCGCCCAGTGTCGCGCCCATCTGGTTGATGCCCACCATCAGGCGGATGCCTGGCGTCGTCGGCAGCAGGCGCGCGAGGAGTGTCAGCCAATGCGGCGTCGCCTCGGCCGGCCAGGACAGGCCGGAAAGGAAGAATATCGGGACGGACGTGACGATCCAGAGCTGGATCGGCCGCTCGCGCGTGCGGAAGAAGCTGCCGAGCGCCAGCGCCCCCGCCACCGTGGCCGCCACGAACAACGCGGCGGAGACGAGCAGCGCGGCCGGATCGGCCCGGGCGCGCGGATAGTCCTGGAACCAGAAGACGAAGCCGGTGAACCAGGCGATGTTCGCGCAACCGATGACGAAGAAGGCCAGCGCGATGCCGAGCAGGCCGGCCGGGGCAATGCCCTGCCTGCCCTGCTGCTCGCGCATCGTCGCGGCGAGCATGGCAAGGCCGATAAGCAGGGTCTGCTGGATGATCAGGAAGGCGACGCCCGGGAAGATCGTGCTGCCATAGCCTTCGCGGGTATTGAACAGCGGACGCTGGATCATCGCGAGCGGGGGCGGGGCGGGTGCGCCCTGCGCCATCGCCTGGTCGAGCGCGGCGTCGCGCCCTGCCGCGCCCAGCGCCGCGCCGACGCCGGCGAGCGCAGTCGAGGTGCGCAGGAGATAGGCGCCATTGCCATAGAGCGCGACCACGCCCTGGCCGCCGGAGAGGATGCGCCGCTCGAAGCCTGCGGGGATCACGACGATGGCGCTCACTCGCCGCTCCTGGAGCTGGCGCAGCGCGGCGGCGGGCGAGGGCGGGCGCGAGACCAGTTCCGCCTGCTGCACCGCGCCGAGCCGGTTCTCCAGCGCGCGGCTGGTGCCGCTATGGTCCAGGTCGACCACCGCGATCGGCATTCGCACCGGCACTTCGCCCGAATAGGCGGAAGGATAGAAGAAGGCATAGAGGATGCAGGATCCGATCAGCAGCATCAGCGCCGAGCTGTCGGCGAAGATCGCGCGGAAGGTGGCGAGGAAGGCGCGGCCGATCATCGCCGGCCCCAGCATTCCGGGCGCCGCGCCGCCGCCAGGTAGCGCGGCAGCCCGATGCCGCCGCCGACCAGCAGGAAGGCGAGCATCGCCAGCACCTGCCATAGCGACTGGGCGGCGGGCGCGCCCATGATCCATTGCTCGGCCAGCAGCTTGGCGAAGGCCGAATAGGGCAGCAGCGCGCTCCACAGCCGTGCGAAGCCGGAGGCGGATTCGATCGGGAAGATCGCGCCGGTAAAGGCGAAGGACGCGCCAGCATAGAGCCCGGCGACCGACAGCGCCTTGCCCATCGTCAGCGTCAGCCCGACGACCAGCAGCGTCACGCCGACATAGGCGAGGTACATGGCGACATAGCCGGCGAGCAGCATCGCCGCGCTTCCCGCCACCGGCCAGCCGCGCAGCCCGGCGACATAGCCGATCGCCAGCAGCCCCCAGCCGGTGAAGATCGCGAGATAGGGCGCGAGCTTGCCCGCCACGGCGGCGGCGGCGCGCAAGGGGGGCTCGCCGCCGATCCAGGCGCCGATCGTCCCGTCGCGCAGCTCGCGGCCGAGCGCGCCGGCAATCGCGACCATGAAGACCAGGTGGAGCAGCGCGGGATGGATCAGCGCGACCAGCTGCAGTTCGTAGCTGCCCTGGGGGTTGAACAGCACCGCGCTCTGCACCGCGATCGGCGGGCGGCGGACCCTGCCGGGGCCGAGGACGGCGGCGGCCTGGGTGGCGGCAAGCGTTGCCGCATAGCCCTGCACGACATTGCCCACTTCGCGCAGCGCGGCGCCCGATGCCGTCGAATAGCTGGCATTGTAGAAAGTGGTGACGCTGGCAGTGGCGCCGCGCAGCACCGCGCGCTCGCTGTCGGCCGGGATCAGCACCACGGCATAGGCGCGGTTCGATCGCACCAGCCGTTCCGCTTCGCGCATGTCCCCCGGCCGCGCCGCGACGCGCAGCCCCGGCGCGGCCTCCAGCCGCCGCGTCAGCTCGCGCGAGACGGCGCTGTCGTCCTGGTCGACCACGGCGATCGGCAAGTCGCGCATCACCCCGGCGGAAAGCTGGATCGCCACCACCGCCATCAGCAGCAGCGGCACCCACGACACCAGCGCGAGATCCCAGAAGCTGGTGGCCAGGAACCGCACCTCCCGCCGCAGCGCGCTGCCGAAGGCGCTTGCCATGCCGGTCAGGCCGGCCAGTCGAACAGCACGGTCATGCCCGGCCGCAGCCCCTCGACCGGTGCGACCGGCACCACCCGCACCTCGAAGCTCTTGATGTCGAACCCGGTCGATTGCCGCGTCGCGCGCCAGGTCGCGAAGTCGCCGGCCGGGGCGGTGTAGATCACGCGGAAGCGCGCGCGCCGGTTGGCGAGGGCGGGAATCGTGCCGCCGATCTCCTTGCCCCGCGCCAGCCCGCGCAGCTGGTCCTCGCGGACGTTGAGCGTCACCCAGGGATGCGCGGTGTCGGTCAGCACGAACACCGGGAAGCCCTGCGGCACCAGCTCGCCGGGCTGGGCCAGCCGCTTGCCGACCTCGCCATCGGCGGGCGCGGTGACGCGCGTCTCGTCGGCCGCCGCCTGCACTTCCGCCACGGCGCCGCGCGCCTGCTGCACCTGGCCGGTCGCCGCCGCCTTGTCCTGCCGCCGCGCGCCCGCGAGCGCGAGATCATATTGCGCCCGCGCCGCCTTGGCCTGCTCGGCGGAAGCGACTGCGTTGGTCCGCGCCTCGTCCGCCTTCTGCCCGGCGATCACGCCCTGCTCGTAGAGCCGCTGCGTACGCGCGGAGGTGGTCCGGGCCAGTTCGGCGGCCGCCTGTGCCCGGCGCCACTGCGCCTCGGCGGCGCGGATGTCCTCCGGCCGGGCGCCTTCGTCCGCCTTGCTCTCCACCGCCTGCGCCGCCGCCAGCGCGCCGCCCGCCTGCTCGGACTTGGCGGCGACTTCCGGGCTGTCGAGCGTGTAGAGCAATTGCCCGGCCTTGACCGGCTGCCCCTCCTCGACATGAAAGGCGGCGATGCGGGCGGTGACCTTGCTGGTGATGCGCATCTCGCGCGCATCGACCATGCCCTGGATCTGGTCCGGCGCGGGGCGATAGGCCAGCCACAGGCCGAGCGCGAGCAGCACCGCCACCACCAGCCCCGCGATCAGCGCGACCGGTCGCCGCCGGGCGGGGGCGGGTGCGGGGGCTTCGTCCTCGATCACGGTATCGGTCATGGGATCACCTTGTCGGCCCGGGCGAGATACTCGGGCATCCGGGCCATCTGGCCGCTCAGGCTGAGCAGCTGGGCGAGCGCCTGGACATAGTCGTTGGCGGCCTGAGCCCGCTGGACGCGGGCGCGGCCCAGCCCGAGCTGTGCGTCGATCACGTCGAGCGACGTGACCTGCTGTTCGCGGAAGGAGAGCGTCTGCAGCCGCAGATTCTCGGTGGCCGAGGCGAGCGCGCTGTCCAGCAGCAGGAAGCGCCTGCGCGCCGCCTCCGTCTCGCCCCAGGCCTTGGTCACGCCGATTTCGAGCTGGGTGCGCGCCTCGCGCAATCCGGCCTCGGCCTGCGCCACCGTCTCGCGCGCGGCATCCACTTGCTGCCGGCGGCCGGCACCCGACATGAGCTTGTATTTCAGGCCGACGCCCACCGACCAGTCGGGGTCGGTGAGCAGCGAGTCGCGCCTGTCGAAATTATACTGGCCGAAGCCGTAGATGGTCGGCCGCAGCTTGGACTGCTGGATCGTCACGCCGGCGCGCGCCTGGTCCTCCAGCGCCTGCATCCGGGCCAGCTGGGGATGAGCATAGAGCGCGGCGGCCTTGAAGTTCTCGAGCGGCTCCAGCGGCTGCGAATCGACGCCGAGCGGGCTGAGCGGATGCACGCCGGCCGGCGCGCGCAGCATGCCGGCGAGCGCGGCATTGGCGGTGCCCAGGTCCGATATCGCCTTCTCATATTCGCGGGCGGCATCGTCGCGCGCCACTTCCGCCTGCAGGCGCTGCGCGCGGCTGATGAAGCGCGCCTGTTCGAGCTTCGTCGCGTCGGCGACATGGCGGTTGAGCCCGTCGAGCACGTCGCGGCGGATGCCCAGCGCCCGCTCGGCGAGCTGCTGCCCGTAATAGGCCTGCACCAGCTGGACGAGGGCATTGTCCACCGCGATGTCGCGATCGGCCTTGGCTTGGGCCACCTGCGCGCTGGCGCCGGCCCGGGTCCCGGAGATCTGGCCGCCGGTGTAGAAGGGCAGGGTGGCGGTGACGATCGGCCGGGTGCTCGTCCGTTCCTGGCGGAACTTCAGCGGATCGCGGATGCCGAAGAATTCCGCCACCGGCGCCAGCGATCCGAGCGGCAGATAGAGCGTCTTCTGATATTCGAGCAGCTGTGCCTCGACGTCCACGTCCGGCCGGCCGAGCGTGCGCGTCGCGCCTTCCTGCGCTTCCTTGCCGCGCAGATTGGCGGCGGCGGCCTCGATCGCGTCGGAGCGCTGGAGCAGCCTGTCCTGCGCCGCGCGATAGTCCAGCCCCAGCGGCTCGGAAGTTTGCGCGAAGACGGGCGATGCACAGGAAAGCGTAGATAGCAGCGACAACGCCAGGATGCGCATCGACAGAACTCCCGTCACGCCACGCGCGAATGATCGCGATCATGCCGCTTTTGTAAAGAGCGATTTCCCGCGTTCGGGTCCATTACGGTCGGCGATGCGCGGCTGGGGCAAGAGCCCGGCGCGTTTCGATTTGCTCCGGCAGGCCCTTGTTCTTCGTCATCCCCGCTTTTCTTCGTCATCCCCGCGCAGGCGGGGATGACGGTGTTTGCCGATCGGGGCCCAACCTACACGTCGAGATTGGCGACGCTCAGGGCGTTCTCCTGGATGAACTCGCGGCGCGGCTCGACCACGTCGCCCATCAGGCGCGTGAAGATCTCGTCCGCCACATCGGCCTGATCGACCTGGACGACGAGCATCGAGCGATTGGCCGGATCGAGCGTGGTCTCCCAGAGCTGCTCGGCGTTCATCTCGCCAAGGCCCTTGTAGCGCTGGATCGACAGGCCCTTGCGGCCCGAGGCCAGGATCGCATCGAGCAGCTCGCTCGGGCGCGCCACCAGCGTTTCGCCCTTGGCGGCGGCGACCAGTTCCTCGCCATCGCCTTCCTCGGAAGCCGGCGCGGCCTCTTCGGTCATGGCGGTCTTGGCCGGCACCAGCTTGGCGAGCGCGCCATAGCTGGCCGCCTGCTCGGCAGCGAGCGCGTGGAGCTTGCGCCCCTCGGCCGAAGTGAGGAACGCCGCCTCGATGATGTGGTGATCGGTCACGCCGCGCCACAGCCGCTCGAAATGGAAGCCGCCCTCGTCGGTGACGCGGGCCGACCAGCGCGCATCCTCGTCGGTCTGGTCGAGTCGGCGGGTCACCGCGCCCAGCCGCTCGGCGCGCTGCTCGCGGCTCGCCTCGGGATCGAAGGCGCCGGCCAGCGCCAGCGCCTCGACGATGTCGGGCGCGTAGCGCCGGGGCACATAGCGCATCAGGGTGCGCATGCGCCGGGCATGGTCGACCAGCTTGATCAGCTCGTCGCCGAAGATCGGCCCTTCATTGGTTTCCAGCCGCGTCGCACCGACTCCGGCCTCGACCAGATACTGGTCGAGCGCGGCATCATCCTTGAGATACACTTCGGAGCGGCCCTTGGTCGCCTTGTAGAGCGGCGGCTGGGCGATGTAGAGATGCCCCGCCTGGATGATCTCGGGCATCTGCCGGTAGAAGAAAGTGAGCAGCAGCGTGCGGATGTGCGCGCCGTCCACGTCCGCGTCGGTCATGATGACGATCTTGTGGTAGCGCAGCTTCTCCAGGTTGAAGTCGTCGCGGCCGATGCCGGTGCCCATCGCCTGGATCAGCGTGCCGATCTCGCGGCTCGACAGCATCCGGTCGAAGCGCGCACGCTCGACGTTCAGGATCTTGCCGCGCAGCGGCAGGATCGCCTGGAAATGCCGGTCGCGGCCCTGCTTGGCCGAGCCGCCGGCCGAGTCACCCTCGACCAGGAACAGCTCGGACTTGGCCGGATCGCGCTCCTGGCAGTCCGCCAGCTTGCCGGGCAGGCTGGCGATGTCCATCACGCCCTTGCGCCGGGTCAGCTCGCGCGCCTTCTTGGCGGCCTCGCGCGCCGCCGCCGCGTCGATCACCTTCTGGATGATCATGCGGGCATTGGCGGGATTCTCCTCCAGATATTCGGCCAGCTTGTCGGCCATCAGGCTCTCGAGCGGCTGGCGCACTTCGGACGAGACCAGCTTGTCCTTGGTCTGCGAACTGAACTTCGGATCCGGCAGCTTGACCGAGACGATCGCGGTGAGCCCCTCGCGCATGTCGTCGCCGGTGAGCGTCACCTTCTCCTTCTTCAGCGCGCCCGATTTGTCCGCATAGTTGTTGATGGTTCGGGTCAGCGCGGCGCGGAACGCCGCCAGATGGGTGCCGCCGTCCCGCTGCGGGATGTTGTTGGTGAAGCAGAGGACGTTCTCGTAATAGGAGTCGTTCCACTCCAGCGCGACATCGATGGTCACGTCGTCGCGGGTGCCGGCGATCGCCACGGGATCGGGCATCAGCGGCTGCTTGTTGCGATCGAGCCACTTCACAAAGGCCGCGATGCCGCCCTCGTAATAGAGTTCGACTTCCTTCACGTCCTCGTGCCGCGCATCGCGCAGGAACAGGCGCACGCCGGAGTTCAGGAACGCCAGCTCGCGATAGCGATGCTCGAGCTTCTCGAAGTCATACTCGATCTGGTTCTTGAAAGTGCCGCCGTCGCCGGGAGTCTTCTCGGTGGAGGCGAGGAAGGTCACGCGCGTGCCCTTCTTGCCCTCGGGCGCCGTGCCGATCACCTTCAGCGGCGCCGTCGCGTCGCCATAGGCGAAGCGCATGTAATGCTCCTCGCCGTCGCGCCAGATGTTGAGGTCGAGCCATTCGGAAAGCGCGTTCACCACCGAGACGCCCACGCCGTGCAGGCCGCCCGACACCTTATAGGCATTGTCGTCGCTGGTGTTCTCGAACTTGCCGCCGGCATGGAGCTGGGTCATGATGACCTCGGCCGCCGAGACGCCCTCCTCGCTGTGGATGCCGGTGGGAATGCCGCGGCCATTGTCCTCGACCGAGACCGAGCCGTCCGGGTTCAGCTGGATGATGATCTTGTCGCAATGCCCGGCCAGCGCCTCGTCGATCGCATTGTCCGAGACCTCGAACACCATATGGTGGAGGCCCGAGCCGTCGTCGGTATCGCCGATATACATGCCGGGGCGCTTGCGCACTGCGTCCAGTCCCTTGAGGACCTTGATCGAGTCTGCGCCGTAGCTGTTCTGGTTCGGGGTATTTTCGGGAGTGGTGTCGTCGATTGCCATGCCCAGCATATAGGAATTGGCGTCACGAAACGGAAGCAAAATAGGGGGCGCGGCGGCCCCCCTGGGCGCGCTTATTCGCTGTCATATTCGAAGGTGGCGATCGCGGCCGCGTGCATCGGCTTGCCCTGGTAGCTGGCCGGGGTGAAGCGCGCGCGCTTCAGCACCGCGGCGCAGGCGGCGAGATCGAGCCTGGCGATGCCGCTGCTGTGCTGGACCATGCAGTGCGTCGCCGCGCCGCGCTCGTCGATCTCGTAGACGATGGTCACGCTGCCCGAGCTGTGCTCCGGGATCGACATGGCGGGATAGTCGGAAGACGGGAACCACTCGTCGGTCGGGCCCTTGGCCAGCGCCGGCGTGATCGCCGCCGGCACGCCCCGGGCCGCGATGGCGGCGCAGGCCGCCTTCGTCCTGGCCGCGTCGGTGGCGGGATCGAGCGGCAGGCAGGAAATGATCCGGTTCCTGCGGTCGGTCGCCACGGCATAGGTGGCGCCTTCGTGGCGCATCGCCGGCCAGGCGCGCAGCTTCTCGCCGGATGCGCCCGGCGCGGGCGCGAGTACCGCCGCGACGGCACCGAGCATGAACAAAGCGGGCATGATCTCTTCCCCCTCCCGTTGCGTGCGGAAGGGTGCGTAGGAATCGCCGCGGCGTCCAGTCCTATTCTGCGAGCACCGTTCCGTCGGCGACGTGGTAGCGCGTGGCGCCGCCGGGCACCGCTTCGAACAGGCCCGGCTCGGTGCCGGTCATCCACACCTGTCCGCGGCCTTCGAGTCGGGCGAACAGCGCGGCGCGGCGGCCGGGGTCGAGATGGGCGGCGACTTCGTCGAGCAGCAGGATCGGCGCGCGCCCGGCACGCTCGGCGACCAGTTCGGCATGGGCGAGGACCAGGCCGAGAAGGAGCGCCTTCTGCTCGCCGGTGGAGCAGAGATGCGCGGGCTGCCGCTTGCCGAGATGGGTGACGAGCAGGTCCGCCCGGTGCGGGCCGGCGAGCGTGCGTCCCGCACCGGCATCCCGCCGGCGGCCGGCGGCGAGTTCGCGGGCCAGTGTGTCGGCATCGCCCCGCCAGCCTTCCAGCGCCAGGCCGGCGCGGGCGAACGGCCCCTCGGGCTGTGCCGCCAGCCGCTCCGCGAGCGCCGATACGGCCTCGCGCCGGGCGGCGTCGATGGCGGCGCCATGTTCGGCCATGCGCGCCTCGAGCGCGGCGAGCCAGTCGGCATCGGGCGCGGCATCGTCGGCGAGCAGGCGGTTGCGCTCGCGCATCGCCGCATCGTAGCGCGTCGCATGATGGGCATGGCCCGAGGCGAGGGCGAGGGTCAGCCGGTCGAGGAAGCGCCGCCGCTCGCCCGCGGCATCGACGAACAGCCGGTCCATCGCCGGGGTCAGCCACAGCACGCTCACCCATTCGGCGAGCGAAGTGGCCGCGGCGGTGGCGCCGTTGATCCGCACCAGCCGCCGCTCGGGCGCACCGGCCTGGGTGCCGGTGCCGATGTCGGTCTCGCCCAGCCGCGCGGCGACGCCGAAGCCGCCGCTGCCGCCCTGGCGCGCCATTTCGGCGAGCGGCGCGCGCCTGAGGCCGCGGCCGGGGGCGAGCAGCGACAGCGCCTCGAGCACGTTGGTCTTGCCCGCGCCATTCTCGCCGCTCAGCACCACGAAGCCGGGGCCGGGCGCCAGCACGGCATCTTCATGGTTGCGGAAATCGGTGAGGACGAGGCGGGTTGCGGCCATTTCCCGCCGATAGCCGATCGCGCGGCGGGGATCACCTGCCCGCATGCGCCCGGCTTGCGGCGCGCCGGGACTTGCCCGATGATCGCGCCCGTCCACATCCTCGGGGAAAGAAGGCACGATGCTCCGCACCATGTTGTTCCTGGCCGTGCCGCTCGCGCTCGCGCCCTTGCCCGCGCTGGCCGATATGACCGCGCGCTACGGCGTCGACGGCAAGGAACTGGTCGTCGAAGCGGACGAAGGCGGGAATTCCCGCGTCGAGCTGGCCGGCAAGTTCGCGATCGTCCGCCGCGACGGCGCCGATTATGTCGTGCTGTACGGGAAGACCGGCCCCAAGGTGTTCGAACTCCAGGCGATGGCAGCGCTGTTCAAGGCCATGCTGCCCAAGGCCGCGGAGGCGGCGAAGGAGAAGGTCGAGTTCGGCCTGGAGGCGGGGCCCGCCTCCGCCACCGTGGCCGGGCGCACCGGCTCGGTCTGGCTGATGCGCATGCTCGCGGGGCCGGGGAAGGACCGCAAGCGCCATATCGAGATCGTGACGAGCGCCGATCCGCAACTGGCGCCGATCGGACGGATCGTCGCCCGCGCCGCCGATCTCGCGCTCGATTTCATGGCCGGCTTCATCCCCGAATCGACGCAGTTCGGCACCACCGCGCGGGGGCTCCTCGCCAAGGGCACGCTGCTCCGTATCCAGCCGGTCGATTCCGGTGTGCCGGGCAAGATCGTGTTCGAACTCCGCTCGGTCGACACCGCGGCGATCGACCCGAAGCATTTCGAGCTGCCCGGTCCGGTCGCTTCGGCCGAGGAAGTCTTCGGGGCGATGGATGGGCTGGCGCCGCCGGGCGGCGGCGGCAAGATCGAGAACCTGCCCTGAGCGGGCAGGCGGGGATCAGATGCCCTTCAGGCCGGCCGCTTCGAGGCTGGCCTGCGCGGCCCGGTACCGGACCGGGTCGCCGATGCCCAGGCGGCGGCGGACCTGGTCGAGCGGTTCGGCGAGCAGCGTCTCGTAATCCTCGCCGTGCAGCCATTCGGCCCGTTTGCCGTGGCGATAGCCCTCGACCACCGCGCGGAAGAAATCGAGCCTGCGGGTGATGCGGATGCTCTTCAGCGCCGCGCCCAGTCCGATGAAGCCCCAGCCGAGCCCGCCGGTCTGCGCATAGGAGAAGGCGACCAGACAGGCCTCGCCCAGATGCTCGTCCGCCTGGTAGCCGGTGATAACGTGCCACAGGTCATGGATGTCGCGTTCGCGCCGGCCCATCCAGGCATAGGGATGCTGGATGTCGGCATTCTGGAACGCCCCCTCGGCCATGCTGACGGCCACGAGCCCGTCGGCCGAATAGCCGGTGCGGTCGAGAAAGTTGCGATAGGCGGCGCCGACGGTGCCTTCGGCGAAGCCATCGATCCAGGCACGATCCGACAGCTTCTCGGCCATCTCGACATGCTGGAAGGCGATGCGCCCGCCATTGGGCATGGTCAGCAGCTTGCGATAGCTCTTCTGCGTCGCATCGCCGTTCAGCGCGCGCATGATGCGGAAGACCTGCTCGGTATCGTCGCCATTGGCGAGCAGCCGCCCGAGTGCACGGAACGCGGTGCCCCATTCCCGCTTCATCGGGATGCCGGGGTTGAAGATCTGCGGCGCGGGTTGCGTGGCCATGGAAGCGAATCCCTTACTGACAATAGTGTCAATATAGGAGTCGGATCGCAAAATCAACCTGCAGCCATATGGCCATACATGACAAGAGTTCTTGACAATCCTGACTCGGAATGACAAGAGCTCTTGTCATATGGTACAGAGTTCTGGACAAGCCGCATGAAGAACCGACTGCGTGTGCTGCGAGCGGAGGCGAATCTCAGCCAGGGCGACCTGGCCGGGCTGCTCGGCGTGTCGCGCCAGACGATCAATGCGGTCGAGACCGACAAATACGACCCGAGCCTGCCGCTGGCGATGCGGCTTTCGAAGATCTTTGGAGTGCCCATCGATGCCATTTTCCTCGACGACTGGACCCCGCCCGAGCTCCCCCATGGCTGATCGCAAGCCTCGGCGCCGGCTGGTCCACGCCGCCTATGGTGCCGCAATCGGATTCGTCATCGCCCTTGCCGCCGGGCGGAGCGGCCTGATCGCCTGGCTGGCGGAGATGCCGGTCGAGGACATGGCCTCCACCGCGCTCGCCGTCCTGCTGCTGTCCCTCGGCCTGTTCGCCCTGATCGCCGCGTCGAGCAGCGCGCTCTATCGCCGCATGGCCGAAAACTATCAGGAGGGCGACCCGCTCGACGCCGGCGTGCTGCGCTATCTGCGCATGAACGGTGCGGCCCTGCTCCTGGGCGCCGCGCTGCTGCTTGTGCCGCCGCTCGCCGTCCGTTTCGGTTTCACCGGCGATGCGGCGATTCCCGTCGCGATCGGCATCGCGGCGCTGCTCGCGCTCCAGACCTGGCTGAGCGCCCGGATCCGGCGCGGCAGTGACGAGCTCAATCGCGCCGCACTCGCCGAGGCGTCGATCGCCAGCTTCTGGCTGCTCCAGTTCGGGCTGTTCGGCTGGGCCGCGCTCGCCAGGCTCGGCCTCGTCGCCAATGTCAGCCTGTGGACGCTGATGACGATCTCGGGAGCGATCTATCTGGCCGTGTCGATCGTCGTGGCGCTGCGCCGGGGCATGTTCGCCTGACGCGGGGTTCGCCGGATGCTGTTCCCCGGCGAAGTTGGCTAGGCGCATCAGCCTTTCGAACGACATTGCAACAGGGCCCCGGCTTTCGCCGGGGAGCAGTCCGCCCCCGATACGAAAATGCCGGCGCAGAGCCGTTCCGCGCCGGCATTCCTGCCTTGTGTCCGCTGCGCGATCAGACGCGCATCGGCATCAGCACATAGAGCGCCGGCGACTTGTCGTTCTCGCGGATCAGCGTCGGCGCCGCGGCGTCGGCCAGATGGACTTCCACCGAATCGCCTTCGATCTGGTTGAGGATGTCCATCAGGTAGCGGCTGTTGAAGCCGATCTCGAAGCCCTGGGCGGCATAGTCGCCCGGCACTTCCTCGGCCGCCGCGCCATTTTCGGGGCTGGTGACCGACAGGATCACCTTGTCGCGCTCCAGCGCCATCTTCACTGCGCGGGTCTTCTCGGTCGCGATGGTCGAGACGCGGTCGACGCCTTCCATGAAGCTTCTCGGATCGAGCTTGAGCAGCTTGTCGTTCGCGGTCGGGATGACGCGAGTGTAATCGGGGAAGGTGCCGTCGATCAGCTTCGAAGTGAGGATCGCCTGGCCCAGGTCGAAGCGGATCTTCGATGCCGAGAGCGACACGCCGATCGAACCGTCCACTTCGTCGAGCAGCTTGCGCAGCTCGCCCACGCATTTGCGCGGCACGATCACGCCCGGCATCGAATCGGCGCCGTCCGGCCGCGCCACGGTGACGCGGGCGAGGCGGTGGCCGTCGGTCGCGGCGGCGCGCAGCACCGGCGTCGCTTCGTCGACGACGTGCAGATAGATGCCGTTGAGATAATAGCGCGTCTCTTCCGTCGAGATCGCGAAGCGCGTCTTGTCGATGATCTGCTTCAGCGTCTCGGCCGGCAGCTCGAACACCGTCGGCAGCTCGCCCTCGGCGATCATCGGGAAATCGTCGCGCGGCAGCGTCGACAGGGTGAAGCGCGCGCGGCCGGCATTGACGGTGATCCGCCCCTCGGCCGCGGACAGTTCCACCTGCGCGCCCTCGGGCAGCTTGCGGACGATGTCGAACAAAGTGTGCGCCGGCACGGTGATCGCGCCGGGCTGGTCCACCGCGGCCGCGATCGTCTCGTCGATCTGCAGGTCGAGGTCGGTCGCCATCAGGCGCAGCGCGCCGCTGCCCTGTGCCTCGATCAGCACGTTGGACAGGATGGGGATCGTGTTGCGCCGCTCGACCACGGACTGGACGTGGCTCAAGCCCCTCAACAGAGTTGCGCGTTCGATCGTCGCCTTCATCAAGAACCCCCGGGGCATGTGTCGCCCGAATCTAACCCGGTACCGGGACTTTTCCGACCTTTACCCTTAACGGCAAAAAGGGCCGGAGCAAGCGCCCCGGCCCTATAGTTCACACCTTAAATACGCGGTTAAGGGTATTAGAAGCGCACGCCGACGCCGGCGAGCACCTGGTGGCGCTTGGCATCGATGCCCGCGTCGTCGTTATTGTACTTCGAGTAGCGATACTCGCCCTTCAGATAGACCTTGTCGTTCAGCTTCACCTCGGCGCCCGCGCCCAGGCGCCAGCCATCGGCATTGTCCGAGGTGCGGATGTTGGTCGTGCCCGACACGTAGCGGCTGTCGAACTTGGCGTTGGTGTAGCCGCCCTTGGCATAGATCAGCGCATTGCCGCCCACGGTGAAGCCGACGCGGGCGCCGACATAGAGGTCGCGGCCGGTGCTGATGCGCGCACGGTCGCCGGCGACGAGCACGCTGGTGTCCGTGCGCTTGGCGGTGGAGCCGGTGGCTTCGCCTTCGACGCCGAACACGGCGTTGCCGGCCTGGAAGTCATAGCCGATCTGGCCGCCATAGAGCACGCCGTCGGCGCCCTTGACGCCGCTGCCCGAGGGCTTGACGTGATCCCAGCCGACCACGGCCTCGGCGCGCGGGCCGGTAAAGCCCGAATCGGTGCTCTGCGCGAAGGCGGGAGCGGCGAAGGCCGAGCCGGCGAGAAGCGCTGCGGCGGCGGCGATGAACTTGGTACGCATAACTGAACTCCTTGGGTACGCACCCGCGCTTCGCAGTGCGGGCGGGGAGATCAACCCGGCGCGAGGGACGCCGTTTCATGAACCCCCGATAAACAGAAAAAAGCGTGGCTTATCCGCAACAGTTGCGATTGCCGGCCACGCCTGGCCCTTAACGGCGACAATGTCCCCGCAATGGTCACTCCCTCTTATCGTCTGCCCGCGAGCGGGCTGGTGTCCTATTGGAATAGCGCACCTGATTCCCCGCTGAACGAAAGGGGGCGCAAATTGGGCACTTGCCTTTCTCTTGCCGCCAATGCTTGTGCGGGGCCGATGACGAACCAGCGCAAAGGCCGCGATTTCATCGCCCGCCACGGCGAGACCGTGTTCAACCTTGCCCGGCGCATGCAGGGCGATCATCCGCACACCCCGCTGACCCGGGCCGGCTTCGCCCAGGCGGATGCGATGGGCGCGGCGCTGCGCGAGATATTGGGGCCCCGGCCGAAGCTCACCCTCTGGTCGTCGAGCGCGGGGCGTGCGCTGCAGACGCTGGCGGTCATCGCCGAGCATCTCGAGCTCGACTGGCACCAGGCGCGCCGCGACGACCGGCTGGTCGAGATCGGCATGGGCGAGTGGAGCGGGCGCTATTATGCCGATCTGATGGCCGAGGTGCCGGGCTTCCTCGATCTGGAACATGGGCTCTACACGCGCCCGCCGCCGGGCGGCGAATGGTATGACGGCATCGCCGCGCGCGTCTCGTCCTGGCTCGCCGACACCGACGACGATCCGGGCGATCGGCTGGTGATCATGCACGGCATGTCGAGCCGCGTCCTGCGCGGCGTGATGACCGGGTTGCCGGTGCAGCCAAGGTTCGCCGCGCCGGTGGCGCCCGACCTGCCCCAGGGTTCGATCGTGCGGATCGAGCATGGCGTGGAGACGGTGGTGCACATCGGCACCGGGCGCGGCGCGGCGCCGGCATGAGCGGGCTGGCGCTCCTGCTGCTGCTTCAGGCGCGCGCGCCGCTTGGCACGTTCGATGGCTGGGGGGCGTTCCGCGATCCCTCGCCGCTGCGCTGCTTCGCGATCGCCCGGCCGGTGGAGAAGCATGCCAATGCGCAACCCTTTGCCAGCGTGGCGACCTGGCCGCGCGACGGGGTGCGCAACCAGCTGCACATAAGATTGAGCCGCGCGCGCGCGCCCGATGCGCGCGTGACGCTGTCGATCGGCGAGCGGCGCTTCGAGCTGCAGGCGGGGGATGCGGATG
Source organism: Sphingomonas sp. 67-41 (assembly GCF_001899725.1). Taxonomy (NCBI): domain Bacteria; kingdom Pseudomonadati; phylum Pseudomonadota; class Alphaproteobacteria; order Sphingomonadales; family Sphingomonadaceae; genus Sphingomonas; species Sphingomonas sp. 67-41. The sequence continues at coordinate 878,200 of NZ_MKWJ01000022.1, forward strand.
CCTGGGCGCCGGATGCGCGCACCGATGCCGCGATCGTCGCGGCGATGCGCGCGGGACGGAGCATGAGCGTGGAGACGATGGGCGCGAACGGCGCCCCCTTCGCCGACGGCTATGCCCTCCGGGGTGCGGCGACCGCGATCGACGCCGCCGCGCTGGGCTGCGCGGGGCGATAGAGCGGGCTCCGGGTCTCGGACACCATTTCCGCCATTCCCATTTCTCGCCGTCATCCCCGCGCAGGCGGGGGTAACGTTGGAAAACGCGGAGATGCCGGTGAAGAATGAAAAGGCCGGGGCGTGGAACCCCGGCCTTCCGTCCTTGTCCTGACGGCCAATCCCTACGGCTGCTTCGCCGCCGGCGCGCCGCCCGAGGCGGCGAGCTTGGCGCTGGCCGCTGCCTGGATGCGCTTGTTGAGCGCCGTGTCCGTCTGCATGGCCTGGCCGATGGCGTTGAAGCGCTCGGCAGTCAGGCCGGCGGCGGTGGCGGCGGCCGCCATCTTGGCACCCTTGTCGGCCTCGGGCGTGGCGGTGTCCTTGCGGATCTTGTCGATCTCGATCGCCGCGGTGGCGAACTGGCCGACTTCGGCCTCGGTCACCGGCCCGGCGGCCTGCGGCGCGGCTGGTGCCGGCGCGGTCTGCGCGGGGGCGGCCGGATCGGCGGTCTGCGGCGCGGTCTGGGCCAGCGCGGCCGGGGCGATGGCTAGCGTCGCGCCGGCGAGGATCGTTCCGATAAGCTTCATTACTGCACTCCAAAAAGCAACCAACTCACCCCCTTGAACGCAACGCTGCGGTGCGCGGATGCAACAGGACAACCCGAACGCGGTGCGTCGTGGCTCTCCCGGGGCTAACCGAGATAGGCCTGGAGCCCGGCAACCAGCGCGTCGAACACCGTGCGCACGCGGGCCAGGCCGCGCAGGTCTTCGTGGCAGACCACCCAGGTCTCGAGGTCGAGCCGGAAGTCGGGCAGCAGCCTGACCAGCCCGTCGCGCGTGCCGATCGGCAGCTGGCAGATGCCGATGCCCAGCCCCGCGCGGATGGCGGCGAGCTGGGCATGGTCGCTGTCGCTGCGGAAGCCCAGTTCGCCAAGCTTCACGGGGAAGCCCGCCGCCTGCACCGCGCGCAGCGTCGGCGAATCGCTCTGGGGCCCGATCAGCCGGTGGCCGGCGAGATCGGCGAAGTGGACGGGATGCGGGCGGCCGGCAAGATAGTCCGGATGCGCGTGCACGCCGAGCGGCACCGTGCCGATCCGCCGCGCGACCAGCGCTTCCTGGCGGGGCGGCGCCATCCGGACGGCGACATCGGCCTCGCGGCGCAGCACGTCCTCGTTGCGGTTGCTCGGGCTCAGCTCGATCACCAGGCGCGGATATCGGCGGGCAAGGGCGGTGAGGACCGGCGGCAACGCCTCCACCGCGATCACTTCGCTGGCGGTGACGCGCACCGTGCCGGCGATCTCGTCCGGCGCCGCCGAGGCGGTGCGGACGAACGCCTCCGAAGCGAGCGCCATCGCGCGGGCATGCTCGTGCAGCGCCGATCCCCTCTCCGTGGGCGTGAGGCCGCCGGGGGAACGCGTGAACAGCGGCGTGCCCAGCGCCGCCTCCAGCGCCTCGATCCGCGTCCGGACCGTCGGTTGCGCAAGGTTGAGCCGCCGCGCCGCGCCCGACAGGCTGCCGGTCTCGAGCACCGCCAGAAAGGCGCGCTGCTGCTCCCAGTCGATGGAGTTCATCAAATTCTTATACACGATATGAAAAGGTTCGACAATTTTCTTATAGGCTCGATTGGTCCAACCCCGTGAACATCGATAGCAACGGAGGCTGGAATGGACAGGATCGCATTGGTGCTCGGGGCGACGGGCGGCGTAGGCGGCGAGACGGCGCGGGCGCTGCTCGCGAGGGGCTGGCAGGTGCGCGGGCTGGTCCGCCGGCTCCGCCCCGGGCTGGATTCCCGGATCGACTGGCGCGAGGGCGACGCGATGGTGCGCAGCGACGTGCTGGCCGCGGCCCAGGGTGCGGCGGCGCTGGTCCATGCGGTGAATCCGCCGGGGTATCGCGAATGGGACAAGCGGGTGCTGCCGATGCTGGAGAACAGCATCGAGGCGGCCTGGGCCAATGACGCCCGCCTCGCGCTGCCCGGCACGATCTACAATTACGACCCCGCCGGAACCCCGGTCGCCCGGCCCGATTCGCCGCAGGAGCCCGGCACGCGCAAGGGCGCGATCCGCAGGGCGATGGAGGCGCGGATCGCCGAATCGGGGGTGCGCGCGCTGATCCTGCGCGCCGGCGACTATTATGGGCCGCGGCCGGGCAACAGCTGGCTCTCGCAAGGGATGATCGCTCCGGGCAAGCCGGTGACGCGCGTGACCAATCCGGGGCGGCGCGGGGTGGGGCATGCCTGGGCCTATCTGCCCGATGTCGGCGAGGCCTTCGCCCGGCTGCTCGATCGCGAGGCGGAGCTGCCGCGCTTCGCCCGCTTCCATTTCGCCGGTCACTGGGACCCGGACGGCAGCAGCTTCCCCGCGGCGATCGCGGCGGCGGCGGGCGGCAAGGTGAAGCATGCCCGCCTGCCCTGGGCGCTGCTGCCGCTCGCCGCACCGTTCAATTCCACCCTGCGCGAGCTGATCGAGATGCGCCCCTTCTGGAACCATCCCGTGCGTCTCGACAATCGCGAGCTGGTGGCCTTTCTGGGGGAGGAGCCGCACACCGGGCTGGTCGAATCGCTGCGGGCCTCGCTCAACGCGCTGGGGTCACTGGAATAATCGCGCGAGATCGACTATGTGCGCGGCCATGCAGACAGTCTCGGCCGCGCCCCCGCCCGTTCACGGGCACATCGAGCCTATGCCCATTCCCGGGCATATCGACCCCGTGCCGGTGCCCCGACCCGCGGTGGCGCGCGAGGACGGCCGCGTCGACCTGATCGGCCTCTCGCGCGAACAGCTTCGCGCGGTGCTCGCCGATGCCGGGCTGGAGCCGAAACAGGCCAAGCTGCGCGCCAAGCAGATCTGGCACTGGATCTACAATCGCGGCGCGACCGACTTCGCGGCGATGACCGACATCGCCAAGGCCCAGCATCCCTGGCTCGCCGAGCGCTTCGTGATCGGCCGCCCCGAGATAGTGGAGGCGCAGGTCTCGACCGACGGCACGCGCAAATGGCTGCTCCGCTCGGCGGACGGCCAGGACTATGAGATGGTCTTCATCCCCGATGCGGACCGCGGCACGCTCTGCGTATCCAGCCAGGTGGGCTGCACGCTCAACTGCCGCTTCTGCCACACGGGCACGATGCGGCTGGTGCGCAACCTTACGGCGGGCGAGATCGTCAGCCAGGTGATGCTGGCCCGCGATGCGCTGGGCGAATGGCCGAGCCAGCCCGAGGGCCGCATGCTCACCAACATCGTGATGATGGGCATGGGCGAGCCGCTCTACAATTTCGACAATGTCCGCGACGGGCTGGCGATCGTGATGGACGGCGACGGGCTCGCGCTCTCCAAGCGCCGCATCACCCTGTCGACCAGCGGCGTGGTGCCGATGATGGCGCGCGCGGGCGAGGAAATCGGAGTGAATCTTGCGGTATCGCTCCACGCGATCACCAAGGACGTGCGCGACGAGATCGTGCCCCTGAACCGCAAGTACGGGATCGAGGAGCTGCTCCAGGCCTGTGCCGACTATCCGGGCGCCAACAATGCCCGGCGCATCACCTTCGAATATGTGATGCTGAAGGACAAGAACGACAGCGACGCCGATGCCCGCGAACTGGTCCGCCTGCTCAAGAAGTACAAGCTGCCCGCCAAGGTGAACCTGATCCCGTTCAACCCCTGGCCGGGCGCGCCGTACGAATGCTCGACGCCGGAGCGGATCCGGGCGTTCAGCAACATCGTGTTCGAAGCGGGCATCTCGGCCCCGGTGCGCACGCCGCGCGGTCGCGACATCGACGCCGCCTGCGGCCAGCTCAAGACTGCCGCCGAGAAGAAGAGCCGCGCCCAGATGGACCGCGAGGCCGAGGAGAAGCTGGCGGCGCTGGGCTAAGGCCCGGTATCGCGGTCGCGCCGTTCCGGTAGCTTGCCCTCGCGGACCGGCGCGCGCGAGATTGCCCTCGACAAGGCGGGGCGGGCGCGGAAGGAAGGCGGAGTGATCGATCCCGCCGCCCTGATCCTTCCCGCTGCCGCCGGCATGCTCGGGGGCGCGATGAACGCGCTGGCGGGCGGGGGCACCTTCGCGACGCTGCCGGCGCTGATCGCGCTCGGCCTGCCCTCGAACATCGCCAATGCCACGTCCAACGTCGCCCTGCTGCCGGGCGCAGGCGCGAGCGCATGGGAGTATCGCGACGAACTGGCGCCGGTGGGCGGCCTGTCGGTGCGGGCGCTTGCCGGGATCACCTTTGCCGGCGGGCTGGTCGGCAGCATGCTGCTCGTGCTCACCCCGACCCGGGCATTCGACATGATCATCCCCTGGCTGCTGCTCTTCGCCTTCGTGGTGATGGCGTTCGGCCGCCGCGCCTCGGACTGGCTGCATGCGCGGGTGACCATCGGGCGGCGCACGCTCGTCGCCGCGCAGAGCCTGCTCGGCATCTATGGCGGCTATTTCGGCGGCGGGGTGGGGCTGATCACCACCGCGGTCTATGGCCTGCTCGCCGGTGCCGACCCGCGCTCGCTCTTCTCGATCCGCACGCTGATGCTCGCGGTCGCCAATTTCGCGGCGGCGCTGGTGTTCATCGCGATCGGCATGGTGCGCTGGTGGGCCTGCCTGCCGATGCTCGCCGGCGGGATCCTGGGCGGCTGGCTGGGCGCGCGGATCGGCAAGCGGCTCTCGCACCGGATGGTGCGCGCCTGGACCCTGCTCGTCACCGGCGGCACCACCCTCGTCTTCTTCGTGCGCGCCTATGGATGATCGGCTAGGATAGGGCCATGCAGGTCTATCGCCACCGGCTGATCACGCGCATCTGGCATTGGGTCAATGCGCTCGCCGTGCTGGTGATGATTCCGAGCGGGCTGATGATCTTCAATGCGCATCCGCGGCTCTACTGGGGCAATTACGGCGCGAATTTCGACCATGCCTGGCTCAGCCTGCCGCGCTGGCCGGGCTGGCTGACCCTGCCGTCCACCTACGACCTGGCCGGCGCCCGGCACTGGCATCTGTTCTTCGCGCTGGTGCTGGCATTCTCGCTGCTGATCTACCTGCTCTGGAGCCTGGCCAACCGGCACCTCCAGCGCGACCTGCGCTTCCGCCGCGATGAGCTCAGCGCCGCGCACCTCGCCGGGGACCTCCGGGCGCATTGGGAGATGCGCTTCCACGATCCGGAGGACCCGCGCGCGTACAATCTCTTCCAGAAGGCGAGCTATGCCCTGGTCCTGTTCGTGCTGCTGCCGCTGCTGATCTTCACCGGCCTGGCGCTGGCGCCGGGCATGTGGCCCTGGCTGGCGGACCTGTTCGGCGGGCGGCAATCGGCGCGCTCGCTCCATTTCATCGCGATGGCGCTGCTGACCGGCTTCGTCTTGGTGCACCTGACCCTGGTGATCCTGGCCGGCCCGGTGAACGAAGTGCGCTCGATGATCACCGGCTGGTGGCGATCGCCCGAAGCGGAGCCGGGGGAATGATCACCCGGCGCGGCCTGATCGTCACCGGTGGGGCGACCCTGCTCGCCGGCTGCGATGCGTGGAGCGGCAGCCCGGTGCTGCTGAGCGCCGAGGAAGCGCACCGCTATCTCCAGCGATCGATCAACGGCCGCGCCGCGCTCGCCCGCGAGTTCCGCCCGGAGCAGCGCAGCCCGCGCTTCCGCACCAACGGCACTGCCAATCCCAATACGCCCGAATATAACGCGCTTGCCGCCAATCGCTTCGCCGACTGGCGATTGCAGGTCGGCGGGCTCGTCGCGCGGCCGCTCTCGCTCAGTCTCGCCCAGCTGCGTTCGCTTCCCCAGCGGGCGCAGATCACCCGGCACGATTGCGTCGAGGGCTGGAGCGCGATCGGCAAATGGCAGGGGCCGCGGCTGGAGACGATCCTCCGGCTCGCCGGCCTGCGCGACGGCGCGCGCTATATCGTCTTCCACTGCGCCGACGCGTTCGGTCAGCGGCGGATCCCCTATTACGAATCGATCGACCTGGTGGACGCCTTCCACCCCCAGACGATCCTGGCCTGGGCGATGAACGACGCGCCGCTCGGCATCGGGCACGGCGCGCCGCTGCGCCTCCGGGTCGAGCGCCAGCTTGGCTACAAGCACGCGAAATATGTGATGCGGATCGAGGCGGTGGCGAGCCTGGCCGGGATCGGCCGCGGCAAGGGCGGCTTCTGGGAGGATATCGCCGGCTATGAATGGTACGGCGGAATCTGATTTCGCAGCTGCGGAAATATTGCGGAAATCGCGCGCTTCCCTAATGTGGTTGCCGGGGGGCTGTTACATCGGGTGGTGGTGACGGCTTAATGGCGTTGATCGATCGTTTTTTCGCACGCGCAATAAAGCGCGGACAACTCACCGTCATCCACGCGGATGGCACCCGGCAGAGCTTCGGCGAAGCCGATCCGGCGCTCAAGCCGGTAACGATCCGTTTCGGAGCAGGCGCGACGCGCCGCATCCTGCGCGATCCCTCGCTGGGCGCGGCCGAGGCCTTCATGGACGGCGACATTCAGGTCGAGCAGGGCGAGATCCTCGACCTGCTGATCCTGTTCGCATCGAACAATCGCTGGGAAGACAATGATTCGGTGCTCTTCCCCAGCGCGTTCAAGAAGGCGGTCGACGCCGTGATGTTCCGGCTCGGCCGGATCAACATGGAGCGCCGTTCGAAGCGGAACGTCGCGCATCACTACGACCTGTCGGGCAAGCTCTACGATCTCTTCCTCGATACCGACCGGCAATATAGCTGCGCCTATTTCAGCGCGCCGGGCATCGGCCTCGAACAGGCCCAGCTCGACAAGAAGGCGCACATCGTCGCCAAGCTGGCGCTGAAGCCGGGGATGAAGGTGCTCGACATCGGCTGCGGCTGGGGGGGCATGGCGCTCTACATCCACCAGAAGACCGGCGCCGAGGTGCTGGGCGTCACCCTGTCGGAGGAGCAGCTCAAGGTCGCGCGGCAACGGGCGGCGGATGCCGGCGTGGCGGACAAGGTGAAGTTCGAGCTGATCGACTATCGCCACGTCGCCGGCCAGTTCGACCGGATCGTCTCGGTCGGCATGTTCGAGCATGTCGGCACGCCGCACTACCGCACCTTCTTCCGCAAGGTGCGCGAGCTGCTGACGCCCGAGGGCGTGATGCTGCTCCATACCATCGGCAGGGCAGGCGGGCCGGGCGTCACCGATGCCTTCACGCTGAAGTACATCTTCCCCGGCGGCTATATCCCGGCGCTCTCGGAGATCGCGAAGGGCTATGAGGGGCTGCGCTATTTCATGACGGACGTGGAGGTGCTGCGCCTCCATTATGCCGAGACGCTCCGGCACTGGTACGAGCGCACCGTCGCGGCGCGCGACGCGATCGTCGCCTTGTACGACGAGCGCTTCTACCGCATGTGGTGCTTCTACCTGGCGGGGTGCCATGTGAGCTTCAAATATGGCGGGCTGGTCAACTACCAGCTCCAGTTCTCGCGCTCGCGCGACGCATTGCCGCTCACCCGCGACTATATGGTCGAGGAGGAGCGAACCCTGCGCGAGCCGCACAAGGTGACGCTGCGCCAGGCCGGTCAGGCCGGGTAGGCGGCGTCCATCCGCGCGATCTTGGCGCGGACGATCTCCTCGAGCACGTCCGCGTCCACATCGGCCAGCCGCTTGATGTACAGGCAGCCCTTGCCGGTCCGGTGCCTGCCCAGCCGGCCCAGGACCTCGCTCTGATCGGCATTGCCGTCGAGCACGTAGAGCACCAGCTCGGCCTTGCGCGGGCTGAAGCCGATCCGGCACATCTCGCCGGTGCGGCCGCTGTCATAGCGATAGGCATAGCGCCCGAAGCCGATGATCGATGGCCCCCACATCTTCGGCGGCTCGCCGGTCAGCCGTGTCATCATCGTGCAGACCGCCCCGGCATCCGCGCGGCGCGTGGCATCGGGCACCGCAGCGATGAAGTCGGCGACCTGAATCTCCGTTGCCCTGGTCTTGAGCTCGGCCATCTGCCCCTCCCGAGTCGATGCCGGGGGAGCATGCCCCAGCTACAGAACTTGCGGAAGCGGTCCCGCGCCCGTAAGGCGCACGCCGTTTCCCCGCACATCCTTTGGAGTCGCCCCATGTCGGACAAGATCAACCGCGTCGTGCTCGCCTATTCGGGCGGCCTGGACACGAGCGTGATCCTGAAATGGCTCCAGCAGGAATATCAGTGCGAGGTGGTCACCTTCACCGCCGACCTCGGCCAGGGCGAGGAGCTCGAGCCGGCGCGCAAGAAGGCCGAGATGGCCGGCGTGAAGCCCGAGCACATCTTCATCGACGATCTGCGCGAGGAGTTCGTCAAGGACTTCGTCTTCCCGATGATGCGCGCGAACGCGCTCTATGAGGGCCTGTATCTGCTTGGCACCTCGATCGCGCGCCCGCTGATCGCCAAGCGCCAGATCGAGATCGCCAAGATGGTGAATGCCGACGCGGTGAGCCATGGTGCCACCGGCAAGGGCAATGACCAGGTGCGCTTCGAACTGGGCTATTACGCGCTCAACCCGGACATCAAGGTGATCGCCCCCTGGCGCGAATGGGACCTGACCAGCCGCACCAGGCTGATCGAGTTCGCCGAGAAGCACCAGATCCCGGTCGCCAAGGACAAGCGCGGCGAATCGCCCTTCTCGACCGACGCGAACCTTCTGCACACGTCGAGCGAGGGCAAGGTGCTCGAGGATCCGTGGGAGGAAGTGCCCGACTATGTCTATTCGCGCACGGTGAACCCCGAAGACGCGCCGGACGCGCCCGAGACGATCACGATCGATTTCGAGCGGGGCGACGGCGTGGCGCTGAACGGCCAGGCGATGTCGCCGGCGACGCTGCTCACCGCGCTCAACGAGCTGGGCCGCAAGCACGGCATCGGCCGCCTCGACCTGGTCGAGAACCGCTTCGTCGGCATGAAGAGCCGCGGCATGTACGAGACGCCGGGCGGCACCATCTATCATCTCGCCCATCGCGGCATCGAGCAGATCACGCTCGATCGCGGCGCGGCGCACCTGAAGGACGAGCTGGCGCCACGCTATGCGGAGCTGATCTATAACGGCTTCTGGTTCGCGCCGGAGCGCGAGATGCTCCAGGCCGCGATCGATCACAGCCAGGAGAAGGTGACCGGTACCGTCCGCCTCAAGCTCTACAAGGGCAGCGTGATCGTCACCGGCCGCAAGTCGCCGTACAGCCTCTATTCGGAGAAGGTGGTGACCTTCGAGGACGATCAGGGCGCATACGACCAGCGCGATGCCGCGGGCTTCATCAAGCTCAACGCGCTGCGGCTCCGCTTGCTCGGGCGCCGCGATCGCCTCTGATCGGCCGGGTATCCGGCGGGTGCCGCACGCATCCGTCGGCGGCAGGCGCCTAACGCGCAATTAACCAAACTGGCCTAGCTGCGGTGGCATGGAGACGAGCCGGCCCCGGTATGCATGGCGTGACCCTGGCGTCGCGCTGCTGCTGACCGTGGTGCTGTGCGGCGCCTGGACGCTGCGCGACTGGCACGATCTGGCCGCGCTGCGGCTCCCCGATACCGACGACATGGTGCGGCTCCAGCAGATCCGCGACTGGCTGGCCGGCCAGTCCTTCGGCGACCTTGCCCAGCATCGGCTCGGGCCGGTGCCCGGGCTGGAGATGCACTGGTCGCGACTGGCCGACCTCGTGCCCGCGGCATGGATCGTGGCGCTCACGCCCTGGCTCGGCGGCCATGGCGCGGCGCTGGCCGCGGTGATCCTGTGGCCGGCTTCGCTGTTCTGCGCCGCGCTGGCGTTGACCGGCGCGGTCGCGCGCCGCCTGGGCGCGCCGCCGGCGACGGCGATCCTGCTCGCCGCGCTCGCCTATCCGGCGACCAGCCTGTTCCTGCCGGGGCGGATCGACCATCACGGATTGCAGCTCGTCCTGATCCTGTTGCTGGTGCGCGTACTGCTCGGCACGGGCAGCTTCCGGGCCGGCGCGGTCGCGGCGCTCGCCGTGACGGCGTCGCTCGTCATCGGCCTCGAGACCTTGCCGCTGCTGGGCGTCGCCGGTGCGGCGCTGGTGCTGCTGTGGGTGGCGGACAGGCCGGGCAGCCGCGACCGGCTGCTCGGTTTCGGCTTCGTCCTGCCGATCGCGCTCGCCGGAGCGGGCATCCTGTTCCGCACGAGCGGCTGGAGCGTGCCGGCCTGTGACGGTTTCACCGGGCTGCTGTGGCGGGCGGTGCAATGTGCCGCGATCGCGCCGATGGGCCTGGCCCTGTTCGCGGTCGCGGGGCCGCGGACCGCGCGTGCGCGGGCGGGCGCCGCCGGGATCGCCGGCGTGGCGGCGGCGGGGGCGGTGCTGCTGCTCGCGCCGCAATGCCTCGATCCCTATGGCGAAGTCGATCCGCTGCTCGCGCGCCTCTGGCTCGCCGAAGTCGGCGAGGCGCAGCCGCTGTTCGGCGCGCCGCCCGCCAACGCCATCGCCTATGCCGGGCTCGCACTGGCCGGGCTGATCGCGTCCCTCGCGATCGCGCGGCGGCGGCGCGAGGCCGGCTGGTGGGTGGTGGCCGCGCTCCAGTTCACTGCGCTGGCGATCACGCTGTTCCAGTTGCGCGGGGCCTATGCCGGGGCGATGCTCGCCGCGCCGGCACTGGCGGTGACGATCGGCACCGCGCGGGCACGTGGCCCGTTCGCGCTTGTCGCCGCCTGGATCGCCGCGACCGGCATCCTCTACCCGATCGCCGCCACCGCGATCTTTCCGTCGCGCGCCGCCGCCGGGCCTAGCTGCACCACGCCGGAGAGCCTCGCCCGGCTCGCGGCGTTGCCGCCCGGACACCTGCTCGCGCCACTCGACCTCGGCGCCTATGCGCTCGCCGCCACGCCGCACGCGGTGCTCGCCGCGCCCTATCACCGAAACAATCGGGGAAACCGTGCCATGTACGACTTCTTCCTGAGCCTGCCCGCGCAATCCGAAGCGATCGCGCGGGCATGGGGCATCGACTATGTCGCCTTCTGCCCCGACGATCTCGACCGCTTCGCCAGGGAAGCGCGGGATCCGCGCAGCTTGGCCGCCGGCCTGCGCGCCGGATCGGTCCCCGACTGGCTGGTGCCGATCGATGGCGGGGATGCGCCGCGCACCTACAGGCTGGCGTCGCGCCACTGATGGAACCGCCGGCGGCCCGCTGGTGGGAGACGCGCTGGTTCGCGTTCGCCGCGATCCTGGCGTCGTGCGTGCCGCTGCTCGCGCCGGATGTGCCGCCGCTCACCGATCTGCCGGGGCATATCGGCCGGTTCCGGGTGATGCTGGGCACCGATGCGGACATGCTGGGCCGATGGTATCATTTCCAATGGCGGCTGATCGGCAATCTCGGCGCCGATCTGCTGGTCGCCGGTCTTGCCCCGCTGACCGGGCTCGAGCCGGCGGTGAAGCTGGTCACGATCGCGACGGTCGCGCTTTCCGCTGCCGGCATCCTGTGGATCGCGCGGGAGATCCATGGCCGGGTCACGCCCTTCGCGCTGTTCGCGCTGCCGCTCGTCTACAACTACGCCTTCCATTTCGGCTTCCTGAACTTCGCGCTGGCGGCGGCGCTCGCGCTCAACGGCTTCGCCCTGTGGCTGCGGCTCGGGCGGCTGGGCCGGACCGGGCTGCGCGCGGCGCTGTTCCTGCCGCTGGCATGCGGCATCTGGGTCGCGCACGTCATGGGCTGGGGCATGCTGGGGCTGATGGTCTTCGGTGCCGAGCTCGGGTTGCGGCGTCGGGATGGCGGCGGATGGATCGATGCGGCGATGCGCGCCGCCATCGCCTGCCTGCCGCTCGCATCCCCGCTGCTGCCGCTGCTGCTCTGGCGGCCCGACGGCGGCGGCGGGATCACCGAGCGCTTCTTCAGCCTGCGCAAGGTCTCGTGGCTGGCGATCTTCCTGCGCGACCGCTGGTGGCCGTTCGACTTCTGCTCGGTGCTGCTGCTCTGGGGATTGATCTACCGAAGCGCGCGCAACCCGCGCTTCGGCCATTCGGCGGCATTGGTGGGCGCGTGCCTGATGCTGGCCTGCGCCTTCGTGCTGATCCCCTACAAGCTGTTCGGCTCCGCCTATGCCGATATGCGGCTGGCGCCGTTCATCGTCCTGTTCGCGCTGCTCGCGATTCGCGTCGACAAGGGCATCGGCGCGCGCGAGCTGCGCTGGCTGGCGGTGGCCGGCCTGGCGTTCTTCCTGGCGCGGACGGCGGGAACCACGATCAGCTTCTGGCAATATGGCCGCGAATATGACCGGCAGCTCGCCGCGCTCGACCATGTGCCGCGCGGGGCGCGGATCGTTGCGTTCGTCGGCGACAATTGCGTCGATCCCTGGGCGCTCGGCCGGCTCGATCACCTCTCCGGCCTGGCGATGGCGCGCCGTGCCGCCTTCTCCAACGACCAGTGGGAGCTCGCCGGCTCGGCGCTGCTCACCATCGACGCGCCCGCGATGGGCACTTTCGCGATCGATCCGTCCGAAGTCGTCCTCGCCAGCCCCTGCAGGGACAAGCAGGACCGCATGACCATCGACCAGGCGCTGCGCGGCTTCCCGCGCGACGCGTTCGACTATGTCTGGCTGATCGCACCGCCGCCCTTCGATGCGCGGCTGCTCGCCGGCACGACGCCCGTCTGGCGGGACGGCGCCAGCGGGCTGTACGAGATCGACAGGAACCGCTTGTCGGGCGGCGCCCCTGCGCACTAGAAGGCGCGGATGGACAGGGGCGACGCGTTGCAATGGTGGCAGACACGATGGTTCGTGGCGCTCTGCACCTTAATAGCCATCATTCCGCTGCTCTGGCCCCAGATCCCGCCGCTGGTCGATCTGCCCGGCCATATGGGGCGCTACCGCGTCCAGTTCACCTATGACCAATATCCTTTCCTCAAGGAATGGTACGACTTCCGCTGGAGCCTGATGGGCAATCTGGGCGTCGACCTGCTGGTCATCCCGCTGCACCATGTCTTCGGGCTCGAACTGGCGGTGAAGCTGATCGTCATCGCGATCCCGGCGATGACCGTCGCGGGCATGTTGTGGATCGCGCGCGAGGTGCATGGCCGCATCCCGGCGACCGCGCTGTTCGCGCTGCCGCTCGCCTATGCCTTTCCCTTCCATTTCGGCTTCGTCAATTTCGCGCTGTCGATGGCGTTCGCCCTGCTGGCGTTCGGCTGGTGGCTGCGGCTGGCGCGGCTGGGCAAGTTCGTCTTCCGCTCGATGGTGTTCCTGCCGATCTCGGTGCTGATCTGGGTCTGTCACACTTATGGCTGGGGCCTGCTCGGCATCCTCGCCTTCTCGGCCGAGCTGATCCGCCAGCACGATCTGCGCCGCAACCCGCACGTGCCGTGGCACAAGGACCTGGTCGGCGGCTGGATCCTGCCCTGGTTCCATGCCGGGCTCCAGTGCATCGTGCTGGCGCCGCCCGCGCTGCTGATGGTGCTGTGGCGTTCGGGCGGGCACGTCACCGGCCAGACGTTCGACATGTTCAACTGGCGCGCGAAGATGCTGTGGATCACCCAGGTCTTCCGCGATCGCTGGCAGCTGTTCGACCTGGCCTCGGTGGGCGTGCTGTTCCTGCTGCTGTTCAAGGCGGTGCGCGATCCGAACATCCAATATTCGCGCAACCTGGCGCTGTCGGGCATCTTCCTGACGCTGGTCTATGTCTTCCTGCCGCGCGTCGTGTTCGGATCGGCCTATGCCGACATGCGGCTGGTGCCCTTCCTGCTGGCGATCGGCATCCTTGCGATCCGGCCCAAGCCGGGCCTGTCGATCCGCGGTGCCGCCACCGTGGCGGTGCTCGGCATGAGCTTCTTCTGCGTGCGCATCGCCGCCACGACCTGGAGCTTCCTGCTCTACAGCGGCACCTATGACCGCGAGCTCAAGGCGCTCGAGCATCTGCCCCAGGGCGCCCGGCTGATCAGCTTCGTCGGCGAGACCTGCCGCTACGAATGGAAGCAGACGCGCCTCCAGCACGTCCCCGCGCTCGCGCTCGAGCGCAAGCTCGCCTATACCAACGACCAATGGTCGATGGCGGGCGGGCAGCTGCTCACCGTGCGCTATGCCGCCGCCAGGCGCTTCGCCCATGATCCGTCGCAGATCGTCACCGACGTGCAATGCCCGCGCGAATATTGGCGCCCGGTGGCCTGGGCGCTGGCGCGCTTCCCGCGCGACGCGTTCGACTATGTCTGGATGATCGAGACGCCCGCCTATAACCCGCGCTTCGAACAGGGGCTGATCCCGCTCTGGCGCGACGGGTCGAGCGCGCTGTTCAAGATCGACCATTCGGTGCCCGCGCCGGTGATCGAGCCGGGCGAGCTGCCGGTGCCGCGCTGGGAGCGGGACATCATCCTGCGCGAAGGGCATCAGGGTGGCAGCAGCCTGCCGGATCCGGAGGCCAGCCCGGTGCCGGAGCCGGAGGAATCTCCGGCGCCGACGCCCACGCCGTCCCCTTCGCCCAGCCCGGCGCACAAGGCGAGGCACGGGAAGGCGAAGCACTAGCCTGCGACTGCCGCGTCACCCGGGCCGCCGGCAAATGGGCCGCCGCCCCATTCCAGATCCGCGCCGCGCCTAGCAGCCGCGGCGGAAGGGCGTGAGCTCGCCGAGATATTCCTGCTCCTGCGCCACCGCTTCGCGCTCGCGCTCGAGATAGTCGGCGACGGCGCGGCGGAAGCCCGGGTCCGGGAGGTAATGCGCCGACCAGGTGGTCACCGGCGCATAGCCGCGCGCAAGCTTGTGTTCGCCCTGCGCGCCGGCCTCCACCCGGTTCAGGCCGCGTGCGATCGCGGCGTCGATCGCCTGATAGTAGCAGAGCTCGAAATGCAGGAAGGGCACTTCCTCGAGCGCTCCCCAATAGCGGCCATAGAGCGCGTCGGCGCCGACCAGGTTGAGCGCGCCGGCGATCGGCTGCCCATCCCGCTCGGCGAAGATCAGCAGCACCTTGTCCGCCATCTCGGCGCCGAGCAGCGAGAAGAAGTCGCGCGTGAGATAGGGGCGGCCCCATTTGCGGCTGCCCGTGTCCTGGTAGAAGGCCCAGAAGGCGTCCCAATGCGCCTCGGTGATCTCGGCGCCGCACAGATGGCGGATGGTCAGGCCCGCCACTGCCGCCGCGCGCTCCTTTCGGATGGCCTTGCGCTTGCGGCTGGCAAGGGCGCCCAGGAACTCGTCGAAGCTCCGATAGCCTTCGTTCGCCCAGTGGAACTGGGTGCCGGCGCGGATCAGCCAGCCGGCCTGCTCGAACAGGGGCAGCTGGTCCGGCTCGAGAAAGGTGACGTGCGCCGAGGAGAGCCGGTTCCGGTCGGTCACCGCCTCGATCCCGGCGATCAGGCCAGGCGCCAGCGCGTGGTCGCGCAGCAGCAGCCGGGGCCCCGGTACGGGCGTGAAGGGCACGGCGACCTGGAGCTTGGGATAATATTGCCCGCCCGCCTGCTCCCAGGCATCGGCCCAGGCATGGTCGAACACATATTCGCCCTGGCTGTGGCCCTTGGCATAGGCCGGGGCGATCGCCGCGGGGATGCCCTGCGCGTCCTCGATCACGATCGGCAGCGATTGCCAGCCGGCACGCGGGCTCACCGATCCCGAGCGTTCGAGGATCGAAAGAAAGGCATGGCTGACGAACGGGTTGCCCGTTCCCGCGCACGCGTCCCAGTCGCCCGGCAGGATCGAGCCGACTCCATCGGCGATACGGGCGGTTACGGAAGCGGCGGGCACGGGGCCCAGATAGGGATCGCGCCCCGCAAAGGGCAATGGCCTAGGGCCGATCGACATTTGGGCGTGCGATGAGAGCCGGACAGTCCTTCTTGCTCCCCGGCGAAGGCCGGGGCCCAGTTGCGACATCGTTCGAGGGGTTCGCGCATCTCGATAGCATCCCGATACTGGGCCCCGGCCTTCGCCGGGGAGCCGCCGGGGACCGCCAGTCTCGTAGATGTCGATTGGTCCTAGCCCGGCCTGGTCTCGTCCCGCGTGATCCGCACCTCGCGCTGCGGCAGCGCCAGTGCGATGCCATGTTCCTTGAACATCACCCAGAGCCGGTTGAGCACGTCGCTCTTCACATTGCCGACGCCGCTCTCGGGGTCGCTTATCCAGGTGAGGATCTCGTGCTCCACGCCGCTTTCGCCGAACGCCGCGAGGCGCACATTGGTGGGCGGATCGTCGAGCGCGCGCGGGCTCTCCTTCGCGGCGCGCAGCATCAGCGCCTGGGCGAGCTTGAGGTCGCAGTCATAGGCGACGGTCACCGGGATGCGGACGCGGACGTTGCGATCGGTGTACGACCAGTTCTCGACTTCCTGCGTCATCAATATCTCGTTCGGGATCAGATGCTCCTTGCCGTCGCGGGTGACGACGCTGACCGCGCGTACGCCGATCTTGTTCACCCAGCCGAAGCTGTCGCCCACGACGATCACGTCGCCCGGCTTGATCGAGCGATCCATCAGCAGGATGATCCCGGCGATCAGGTTGCCGATCGTCTTCTGCAGGCCGAAGCCGATGGCGAGCCCGAACGCGCCCGAGAAGACGGTGAAGGCAGTCAGGTCGATCTCGAGCAAGTCGATGCCGACGAAGAAGGCGACGATCACCGCGGCGATCGCGGCCAGCTTCTGGAAGAGCAGCTTCTGGGTGGGATCGAAGCCGCGCGCGCCGCCGATCCACCGCGTCAGCATCCGGTTGAACAGGCGCACGCCCGCGAAGAGCAGCAGCACGGTGACGGCGATGCTGAGCAGCGAGAGCAAGGTGAGCCGCCGCTGGCCGATCTGCACGCCGACCCGGTCGAGCGTGTCCTGCGTCGCCGCGAACCCGCCGATCGCGTGGCTCAATATGGTGGCGAAGGCGATGGCGGCCACGCTCCAGGCGATCCAGCGCGGCAGGTTGAGCCCCCGCAGCACCGCGACGGTGAACATGGCGGCGGCGGCCCCGGTGGCGAAGCCCAGCCCCAGCGCGGCGAGCGGGTGCCAGGGCCAGGCGGAGAGGATGACGCCGAGCAGCAGCGTGGCCACGCCGTGACGGATCACGTCGCAGATGCGCCCGCTGAACAGCGGGCCGTGATCGGCGTCGCGCGACCAATATTCGGCGATGCGCCCGCCGATCCTGCGGCCGGCGAACCAGCCCAGCGCCAGGGCGACGATGGCGAGCGCGGCGGCGATGCCCGCTTCGGACAGTTCGGGCGGCGAAGGGAGGTCGTGTCCCGCCAGCCAGTCGCCGAACCGCTGCATCATCCCCGCATCCCGGCGAAGCGCGCGAGCCCTTGCGCGAGATCGGCGATCAGGTCGTCCGGATCCTCGAGCCCGATCTGGAGGCGGACGACCGGTCCCTCGGCCTTCCACTCGGTCGCGGTGCGGAAGCGCTGGGGATCGACCGGCAGCGCCAGGCTCTCATAGCCGCCCCAGCTATAGCCGATGCCGAAATGCTCGAGGCCGTCGATCAGCGCGGCGCGCGCCTTCTCGCCGCCGCCGGCGAGGACGAAGGAGAACAGGCCCGAGGCGCCCTTGAAGTCGCGCTGGAAGAGCGCGTGCCCCGGGCAATCGGGCAGCGCCGGGTGGAGCACGCGCGCCACTTCGGGGCGAGTCTTCAGCCATTCGGCGATCCGCAGCGCCGCGCGGCCATGCTGTTCCAGCCGGATCGCCATGGTGCGCAGGCCGCGCGCGCCCAGCCAGGCGTCGTCGGGGCTGGCCGTCTGGCCGAGCTGGTAGCTGGCGTCGCGCAGCGCCGCATATCTGCCCTGGGCCGCGGTGACCGAGCCCAGCATCACGTCGGAATGGCCGACGACATATTTGGTCGCGGCGAGGATCGTATAGTCGATCCCGCGCGCGATCGCGGGGAAGAGCAGGGGAGTCGCCCAGGTATTGTCGAGCACCGTCGCGATGCCGCGGTCCCTGGCCGCCGCGACGATCGCCGGCACGTCCTGCACCTCGAAGGTCAGGCTGCCGGGGCTCTCCAGGAAGATCACCCTCGTATTCGCGCGGCACAGCGCCGCGATGCCTTCGCCGATCAGCGGATCATAATAGCTGGTCTCGACTCCCATCCGCCGCAGCAGGCCGTTGGCGAAGTTGCGCGTCGGGTCGTAGCTGCTGTCGGGAAGCAGCAGATGGTCGCCGGGGGAGAGCAGGGCAAGCAGGGTCGAGGCGATGGCGGCGACGCCGGATGGGTAGAGCAAAGTCGCCTCGGCGCCCGGCTCGAGCTCGGTCAGCGCATCGGCGAGCGACCATTGTGTCGGCGTGCCGCGCCGGCCGTAGAACAGGCGATGATGGGTATCGCTGGCGCCGCTGGCGCGCAGATGCGCCACATCGTCATAGAGGATCGTCGAGGCGCGCCACACCGGCGGGTTGACGATGCCCTGGGTCCATTCCTTGCGCCGGCCGGCGGCGACAACCTTGGTCTTGTCCTGCTTCTCGCTCATGCCGGTCCCAATGCCTTGGCGGTCTCGGGCCGGCTACCCCATTCCGTCCAGCTGCCGTCGTACAGTGCGGCCTCGTTGTCGAGCAGGTGCGCGCCGAACGCCAGGATCGCGGCGGTGATGCCCGAGCCGCAGGTGGTGACCAGCGGGCGGGCGAGGTCGATGCCGTGCTCCTCGAACACCGCGCGGATATGATCGGGCGCCTTCCAGGTGCCGTCGGGGTTGAAGAATTTCGGATAGGGGACGTTGCGTGATCCCGGGATATGGCCCGCGGCGACTTCGGTGCGCGGATCGGCTTCCGCGCCGGTGAAGCGCGCGGCCGAGCGGGCATCGGCGATCTGCCCGGTCTCGGCCTTCATCTGCTCGAGCGTGCGCATCTGGGCCCGGGGCGGCCGGGGCTGGAAATTGCCGGGCTGGGCCCGATGCGGGCCGCTCGCCACGGCACGGCCTTCCGCCTTCCACTTGGCCATGCCGCCGTCGAGCAGCGCCACGTCGACGCCGGCGAGCCGCAGCACCCACCAGGCACGGCACGAAGTATGGTGCGGGCCATTGTCGTAGAGGATGATCGGCGTTTCGGTGTCCGCTCCCAGTGCGCGCAGCCGCTCGGCGATCCTGGCGACGGTCGGCACGGTCGAGGGGAGCGGGCTGGTCTCGTCCACCAGCGTGTCGAGATCGAGGAAGCGCGCGCCGGCAATATGCTCGGCCTCGAACTCGGCGCGGGGATCGCGCGGCGGCGATCCGGGGATCGTCGAGCTATAGGTTGCATCGAGCACCAGCACGCCATCGGTGCCGGCCAGCCATTCGGTCGTAACGAGCCCGTCCATGGAAAGCGTCCTAGAAGGATGCAAAGCGCTCCGCAAACGCCTACATGGCCGGGATGGACGCCAAGCATCTCGGAAAAACCTCGATCCTTCCCGCCACGCCGGAGGAGGCCGAGCTCGACTATGTGCCCAATCCGCGCAAGGGCACGCGCTATCTCATCCGCTTCGCGGCGCCCGAGTTCACTTCGCTCTGCCCGATCACCGGCCAGCCGGATTTCGCGCATCTGGTGCTCGACTATGTGCCGGGCGACATGATCGTCGAATCCAAGTCGCTCAAGCTGTTCCTCGGATCCTTCCGCAACCATGGCGCCTTTCACGAGGATTGCACCGTCGGCATCGGCCAGCGGCTGTTCGACGAGATGCAGCCGGAATGGCTCAGGATCGGCGGCTATTGGTACCCGCGCGGCGGCATACCGATCGACGTCTTCTGGCAGTCGGGTGCGCCGCCGGAGGGTGTCTGGATACCGGATCAGGGGGTTTCCGGCTATCGCGGCCGCGGCTGAACGCCAGATTTACAAGGCGACCGGACGGTCGTAGCATGCTGCGTCGCAGCAAGATGAAACCTTATTGAAAACAGTTGGTTTGGAAGGGCGAGCGTGGGGCTTACGCGCAATTGAGTTTGCGATAGCGAAGGGAAAGATCGGCGCATGAAAGCCCCGAATATCCAGCACCTCGCACTGATCGGTAACTTCCTGCCGCGCAAATGCGGGCTCGCCACCTACACGACCGACACCCATGCCGCGCTCAAGCAGCGTTTCCCGGACCTGAAGGTCGACGTCTATGCGATGGACGATCATCCGGGGCGGTATGACTATCCCGATGCGGTGACTGCCGCGATCCCCGAGCAGGACCGCGCCGCCTATCTCGGTGCCGCCCGGGCGATCGAGGCTTCGGGCGCGCAGGCGCTGTGGGTCCAGCATGAATATGGCATCTATGGCGGTCCCGCCGGCGACTATCTGATCGCGCTGCTCGACCGGCTGTCGATCCCGGTGATCGCGACGCTGCACACGGTGCTGGAGAATCCCGACCCCGATCAGCGGCGCGTGATGGAGGCGCTGCTGCGCCGCGCCGCGCGCGTGATCGTGATGGCGGACAAGGGCCGCGACATCCTCAAGCGCGTGC
This sequence comes from Sphingomonas sp. 67-41, assembly GCF_001899725.1. NCBI lineage: Bacteria > Pseudomonadati > Pseudomonadota > Alphaproteobacteria > Sphingomonadales > Sphingomonadaceae > Sphingomonas > Sphingomonas sp. 67-41. The sequence goes on from NZ_MKWJ01000022.1 coordinate 898,576, forward strand.
ACGGCGCCGACGACAGGAAGATCGCGACGATTCCGCATGGCGTGCCCGATCGCCCCTTCGCCGATCCGCGGGACTTCAAGCCGCGCTTCGGCTGGCAGGGGCGCGAAGTGATCCTCACCTTCGGCCTGCTGGCGCCGAGCAAGGGCATCGAGGCGATGATCGAGGCGATGCCGGCGATCGCCGCGGCACGGCCCGACGCGCTCTATGTGATCCTGGGCGCGACGCATCCGAACCTCGTCGTGCGCGAGGGCGAAGCCTATCGCGACCGGCTGAAGGCGCAGGCCGCCGATCTCGGCGTGGCCGGGCACGTCGCCTTTGTCGACGGGTTCGTCGAGCAGGGCGCGCTGCTCGACTATCTCCAGGCGGCGGACGTCTATGCGACGCCCTATCCCAATCCCGCGCAGATCACGTCGGGCACGCTTTCCTATGCGGTGGCGGTGGGCAAGCCGGTGGTCTCGACCCCCTATATCCACGCGGCCGAGATACTGGCGGACGGTCACGGCGTGCTGGTGCCCTTCCAGGACAGTGCCGCCCTTGCCCGCGAGATCGTCCGCCTGCTCGCCGACGAACCGGCGCGGATGGCGCTGGCCGCGCGCGCCTATGCCCGTGGTCGCACCATGTTGTGGCCGCGCCTCGCCGAAGCCGCGATGGATGCCCTGGCAGCCATCGTCGCCGCCCGGCCGCGCCGCTTCGCCCGGCCGGCCAAGGCGCTGGTGCCCCTCGAGCCCGACCTCGCCGCGGTCGAGCGGATGAGCGACGCGACCGGCATGTTGCAGCACTCGATCTATTCGGTGCCCGATCGCCGCCATGGCTATTGCATCGACGACAATGCCCGAGCGCTCATCCTGATGAGCAGGGTGGAGGCGATGGACGAGGGCCTGCGCGACAAATGGACCAGCGTCTATGCCGCCTTCGTTCAATATGCCTGGAATCCGGACCTGCGCCGCTTCCGCAACTTCATGAATTTCGACCGGACCTGGTGCGAGGATGCCGGCTCCGAGGATTCGAACGGCCGCGCGCTCTGGGCGCTGGGCGTTACGGCGCGCGACGCCCGGGCGCAGAAGCATCGCGACTGGGCCTCGGCCCTGTTCGACGCCACCGCTCCGATCGCGCTCGAGCTGGGCAGCCCGCGGGCGCGCGCCTTCGCGATGCTGGGGGGCGCCGCGATGCTCGGCGCGCATCCCGGCCATGCGCTCGGCCGCGAGATCCTCACCCGGTTCGGCGAAGAGCTGATCGCGCTGCTCGACCGCAATCGTCGCCCCGAATGGCAATGGTTCGAGATCGTGCTCGCCTATGACAATGCCCGCCTGCCCGAAGCGCTGCTGCGCGCCGGCATGGCGCTGGGCCGGCGCGACTTCACCGGCGTCGGGCTCGAGACGCTCGAATGGATCGTCGGCCGGCAGACCTCGCCCGAGGGCCGCTTCCGCGCCGTCGGCACGGAGAGCTTCGGGCGCGCCTATGCCGCGCCGCTCCAGTTCGACCAGCAGCCGCTCGAGGCGCAGGCGACGGTGGAGGCCTGCGTCGCCGCCCATGAGGCGACGGGCGACAAGCGCTGGGTGGAGGAGGCGATGCGTGCCTATCGCTGGTACCTTGGCGCGAACGACCTCGAGCTGCCGCTCGCCAGCGCCCAGGACGGGGGATGTTTCGACGGATTGATGCCGCATGGGCTCAACCGCAACCAGGGCGCCGAGTCCATTTTGGCGCTCCAGCTCGCCAATTGCGCGATTTCGGCTCTTTCAAAGGCAGCCGGAAACGTGGCAACACCGGTGCGAGCCGCGGTCGCCTAGCGTCAGCCTGGGCATCGGTGCGGGGACAATGGCTGGGAGCCGAATGCTCGAACTTTTCAATCATGCGCTGCGCCTGCGTGCGGATCCTTCGCGCGTCGTGGTGCGGCCCTTCCACATTGCCTGGGCGTCGAACGGATCGGCGCCGAGCCGCACCGAACGGCTGGTGAGCGAAGTGCTGGCGATGTCGCCCGGCGAGGCGCGCAGCCAGCTGGAGATCGTGCTCAAGGATTTCGAGGCGCGCCACTGGCAGACGCGCCGCGTGTTCATGACGCGCTATGACGAGATCGAGGCGATGCTCGGGCTCGACGGCAGCCAGATCGGCGACGAGAAGCGCCAGCTGATCGGCGCCTATTTCTGCCACGAATACAGCTATGCCGCCGCTGCGCTGATGAACCCCAGCGCCGTGCCGCATTACGATCAGACCGGCATGCCGCCGGGATCGCTGCGCATCCTGATGAGCCTGCGCGCCGTGGGCGAGGGGCACATCTCCTCGGTTGCCTTTCGCGAAGGCATCATCACCGATCGGAACGACCTGACACTCGCGCCGGAACCGCCCTTCGCCACTGCCGCCGATGCCCGCGAGGAGGACGAGGAGCATATCCCCGAAGGGCCGGTGACGGTCTATCGCCACCGCGATTCGACGCTTTCGGGCACGGTGATCTTCCCGATCACCAAAGCCCAGTCCAACGGCCTCGAAGACCTGCGCATCACCCATTTCCGCCATGAGGACGGGCAGGAGGAATGGATCGGCACCTACACCGCCTATAACGGGTCGGTGATCCAGTCCGAGCTGCTGCGGACGCGCGACTGGCGCAGCTTCGACCTGGTGCCGATGTCGGGCAGCGCGAGCCGCAACAAGGGCATGGCGCTGTTCCCGCGCACGGTGAACGGCCGCTACATGATGCTGGGCCGGCAGGACGGCGAGAACATCTTCCTCCACGCCTCGGACGACATCACCAACTGGGACGGCGGCGAGCTGCTGATCAAGCCGAAATTCCCCTGGGAGCTCGTCCAGATGGGCAATTGCGGCCCGCCGATCGAGCTCGACCAGGGCTGGCTGATCCTCACCCACGGCGTCGGCGCGATGCGCAAATATTCGATCGGCGCGGCTTTGCTCGACAAGCACGATCCGTCCAGGGTCCTCGCCCGCTCGAGCGAGCCGCTGCTCGCCGCGGCGGACCAGGACCGCGAGGGATATGTGCCCAATGTCGTCTATACCTGCGGCGCCATCAGGCATGGCGACAAGCTGTTCATCCCCTATGGCGTGGCCGACAGCTCGGTCGCCTTCGCCTTCGTGCCGATCCGCTCGATCCTTGATCAGATGAAGTGAACGGCGGCAGGGCGATCCCCGCCGCCTTCCCCCATCACCGATAGTTCGCCTCGTCCTTTGCCGGGCTTTCCGGGCCGGCGCCGGCGGGCGTGCCGCGCACCAGCTTGCGCGTCATCGCATAGGCGATGGCGATCAGCCCGAAGAACAGCAAGGGCGCGATCCACATCGCCACGCTCTCGAAGCTTTCCCCCATCACCGCCAGCGGCGCATCGTTGGGCGGGATCGGCGCGTTGCGGTTCGCCCAGGCGAGAATGCCGGCGAATGCGACGCCGAACAGGCTCTCGCCCACGATCAGGCCGGTGGCGGCAAGCACGCCCATCCGCTCGGCGAACTCGGGATTGGCCTGGCGCTTGGCCCAGCGATCGTAGAAATGCCCGATCACTGCGCCGACCGGGATCAGCAAGGTGAGACCCATCGGCAGATAGATGCCCATGCCGACGGCCAGCGGCGGCAGGCGCATCCTGCCGGCCCTGCCCAGCACTTCGTCGACGATGATCACGCCGACGCCGATCAGCGCGCCCAGCCCGATCAGGTTCCAGTCGATATCGCCGCCCAGCACGCCCTTGGCGATCGAGGAGATCAGCGCGGCCTGGGGCGCCGAAAGCGCATTGGGCCCGGCGCCGGGCATGCCGACAAAGCCGAGCGTGTTCTTGAGCAGGTCGAGGACCAGCGGGATCGCCAGGCTGCCGAACACCACGCCCAGGATCAGCGCGAGCTGCTGCTTCCACGGCGTCGCGCCGACGAGCTGGCCGGTCTTGAGGTCCTGGAGATTGTCGTTCGAGATGGTTGCGATCGAGAAGATGATCGCGGTGGTGAACAGCGCATAGGCGATCAGCGCGTTGGTGCGCGCCGGATCGGCCTCGTGCCCGAAGACCGCGACCAGCAGCAGCGAGGCGCCGAGCACCGCGAGGATGCCGACGCCGGAGACCGGCGAGTTCGACGCGCCGATCAGCCCGGCCATATAGCCGCAGATCGCCGCGATCAGCACGCCGACGACCAGCACATAGGCGAGCGAGCCGCCGATCACCGCGAACGGATGGTCATGGACCGGGCCGCCGGCCGAGAAGGTCCAGAGCAGCCAGGCGATGGGAAGGAGCGTCGCGAGCGTGATCAGCGCCACCACGCCGATCGGCATGTCGCGCTCGGTGATGTCGAGCACCTGGCCGCCCTGGCGCGCGCGCGAGGCGGCGAGGGCGGAGCGCAGGCCCGCCACGATCGGCCCGATGATCTTGAGCAGCGACCAGATCGCCGCGACGCCGATCGTGCCCGCGCCGATGAAGCGGACCTGGCCGCGGAACGTGGAACTCACCAGCGCGTCGACCGCTCCCAGATCGCCGCCATGGGCGAACCAGGGCACCAGCACCGTCCAGGAGATCAGCATGCCGAAGAACATCGCCGCGCCGACCGAGATGCCGACGAGATGGCCGACGCCGATCAGCAGCATCGACCAGCTGGTCGACCAGCCGGTGGCGGTGCCGCCCACCGCGAAATTCTTGCCCGCCTCCTCGGCCACCAGCTTCATTTTGGCGAGCAGCGCGAACAGCCCGGAGAAGATCGTGCCGGCGATCAGCGTGCGCAGGCCCGCGGCGTTCTCCCGGTCGCCGGCGCCCGAGGCCGAGCCGACCTTGAGCACTTCGGCGGCCGCGACGCCCTCGGGATAGGGCAGGTCGGTGCCCGTCACGAGCGCGCGGCGCAGCGGCACCGAGAACATCACGCCGAGCACGCCGCCGGTGATGCACACCGCCACCGTGGTCCAATAGGGGAAGCCCGACCACCAGCCGACCATGATCAGGCCGGGCAACACGAACACGATGGCCGCAAGGGTGCCCGCGGCGGACGCGATCGTCTGGACGATGTTGTTCTCGAGGATCGTGCCGCTCTTGAACGCCTTCAATATGGCCATCGAGACGACCGCGGCGGGGATCGACGTGGCGAAGGTGAGGCCGACCTTGAGGCCGGCATAGACGTTGGCGGCGGTGAACAGGATGGTGATCAGCGCGCCGAGGACGATGCCGCGCAGCGTGAGCTCGGCCATCGGGCGAGGCGATTGGGTGGCCATCGGGTCAGATCTCCGCGCGGAAAGTCGCAAAGGTCGCGACATCATCGCACGCGGGGGTCTTTCCCCGCGGCAAGGCGCACGGGGCGGCCGGATTGATAAGGAATGCGTTGGTCATCGGCGGAGCGTGGCATCTGCGCGCCCGGTAGGACAGCGTTTTTTGCGCGGAGGTTGATTGTGATAACCAAGTGGTTATGAATTAACGCATGGAGCCGAGTGCCTTCGATACGCTGTTCCGCGCATTGGGCGATCCCACGCGCCGCGCGCTGTTCGAGCGGCTCGCGCGGTCCGAGCTGACCGTACGTGCGTTGACCGACGGGGCGGGGATCTCGCAGCCGGCGGTCTCCAAGCATCTCGCGATACTGAAGGGCGCGGGGCTGGTGCTCGACCGGCCGCAGGGCCGCGAGACGCATTACCGGGCCGATCCCAAGGGGCTGGCGCCGCTGCTCGACTGGATGCGGCTGCACGAAACGCTATGGGCCGGCAGCTTCGACCGGCTCGACGATCTGCTGAAGAGGATGGACCAATGACCGAGGCGCGCACGCTGGTGATGGAGCGCGAATTTCCCCATCCGCCCGAGCGGCTGTGGCGCGCGCTCACGCAGCCGCACCTGATCGCGGAATGGCTGCTGCCCAACGATTTCGCGCTGGAGGACGGCCATCGCTTCACGCTGCAGAGCCCGGGCGCGCCGGGCTGGAGCGGGCGGATCGACTGTGCGGTGCGCGAGATCGAGCCGGGGCGGCGGCTCAGCTATAGCTGGGATACCGGCGGCGAGGGGGAAGCGATGCCGCGCTTCGAATCGGTAGTGACGCTGACGATCGAGCCGGTGGCGGGCGGCACGCGGCTGCGCATGGAGCAGACCGGTTTCGCCAATGCCGCCAATTATGGTGGCGCGCGCTATGGCTGGGGCATGTTCCTCGATCGGCTGGAAGGGGTGGCCGCGGGGCTGGCGTGAGGTCTCCCGATATCCGTCATCCCCGCGCAAGCGGGGATCCGGAGTCACGAAGGGCGCCGTTCCGCACCCCTGGGTCCCCGCCTGCACGGGGATGACGAGAACGGGACCAGAGAGGGGGAGTTGAGGTGCGCCCGCGTCCTGCTACGCTCCCCCCATGAACGCCGGAACCGAAACCGCCCAGCGTGCGGCCCGCCTCGCGCTTGTCGGCGCGCTGCTCCTCATCGGCCTCTGGATCGCGCACGGCTTCGTGCCGGCCCTGCTCTGGGCGGTGGTGCTCACCATCGCGGTCGATCCGCTGCATCTGAAGCTGCGCGTCTGGATGAAGGGTACCCACCGCATCGTCATTCCGCTCATCATCACCGCGCTGGCGGCCCTGGTGGTGCTGGTGCCGCTCGCCTTCGGCATCGCCCAGGCGCTGCGCGAGGCGCACGACATTTCGAGCTGGATCGCCCAGGCCCAGGCGCAGGGCGTGCCGGTGCCCGACTGGGTGGCGCGCTTGCCGATCGGCGGCGAAGCGGTGCGCGACTGGTGGCAGACGCATCTCGCCCGGCCCGAGGATGCCACGCAGCAGCTCCGCGCGATCCGCGGCGGGGAGTGGCTGATCCATTCGCGCATGATCGGCGCCAATGTCGCCCATCGCGCGGTGGTGTTCGGGTTCACGCTGTTGACCCTGTTCTTCGTGCTGCGCGACCGCGATGCGCTGCTGGCCCAGGGCCGGCGCGCGGTGCTCAGGTTCTTCGGCCCCACCGGCGAGCGCGTGGGAGCGCAGGCGATCCGCTCGGTGCGCGGCACGATCGACGGGTTGGTGCTGGTGGGGCTGGGCGTGGGCGCGCTGATGGCGATCGTCTATCTGGTCGCCGGGGTGCCGCACCCGCTGCTGCTCGGCGGCGCCACGGCGATCGCCGCGATGATTCCGTTCGGCGCGCCGGCGATGTTCGCCGTCGCGGCGTTGCTCCTGCTGCTCCAGGGCTCGGTGGGCGGCGCGATCGCCGTGGTGGCGATCGGCACCGCGATCATCTTCGTCGCCGATCATTTCATCCGCCCGGCGATGATCGGCGGCGCGACCCAGCTGCCGTTCCTCTGGGTGCTGATCGGCATATTGGGCGGCGTCGAGACGCTCGGCCTGCTCGGTCTGTTCATCGGCCCCGCCGTGATGGCGGTGCTGGTGATGCTGTGGCGGGAGTTTCTGGCCAACGGGGCGGGGGAGTGACCTTCGGGGCCCGCTCCTGGAAGGAGAGGGGCTCCGTTCTCACCGGCCCTTGAACAGCCCGCCGAGCACGCCGCGCACCAGGCCGCCGACGATCCCGCCGCCCGTGCCGCGCGAGCCGCCGAAGATCGCCTTGGAGACTTCGTTCGCCACTGCCCGGCCCGCCGCCGAGGACGCGGAGCGCGTGGCCGAGTTGATCGCGCGGTTCCAGGGGTTGTTCGCCGCCTCGCGCTCGGCCTGGCGCTGGGCCTGGGCGTCGAGCCGGGCCTGGCGATCGGCGTCGCGCTGATCGGCGAGGCGCTGGCGCTCGGTTTCCTTGGCGACCCGCGCATCTTCCTTGGCCTGGGCGGCGGCGGCCTTCTCCGCCGCGTCCTTGGCCTGGGCCTCGGCGGCGGCCGCCGCGGCCTCGGCCGATTTGGCGGCGAGCAGCTCCTCGGCGGATTCGCGGTTGACCACGGTGTCGTACCGGGTGCCGATCGCGTCGGTCTGGATCAGTACCTTGCGTTCCTCCGGCGTGACCGGGCCGACGCGCGAGGCCGGCGGGCGGATCAGCGTGCGCTCGACCGGGCTCGGCGCGCCGTCCTCCTGCAGCAGCGAGACCAGCGCCTCCCCCACCTTGAGCTCGGTGATCGCGGTGGTGACGTCGATACCGGGATTGGCGCGGAAGGTGGTGGCCGCCGCCTTCACTGCCTGCTGGTCGCGCGGGGTGAAGGCGCGCAGCGCGTGCTGGACGCGGTTGCCCAGCTGGCCGGCGATCGTATCGGGCACGTCGATCGGGTTCTGGGTGATGAAATAGACGCCGACGCCCTTGGAACGGATCAGGCGGACGACCTGCTCGATCTTGTCGAGCAGTGCCTTAGGCGCATCGTCGAACAGCAGATGCGCCTCGTCGAAGAAGAAGGCGAGCTTGGGCTTGTCGGGATCGCCGACTTCGGGAAGCGATTCGAATAGCGCGGAGAGCAGCCAGAGCAGGAAGGTTGCATAGAGCTTGGGGCTGGACATCAGCTTGTCGGCGGCGAGGACGTTGACCAGTCCGCGGCCCTTGTCGTCGGTGCCCAGGAAATCCTGGATCGCGAGCGCCGGCTCGCCGAAGAAATTGGCGCCGCCCTGGCTGCGCAGCTGGAGCAGCGAGCGCTGGATCGCGCCGACCGATTGCTTCGAGACATTGCCATAGGTGGCGGTGAGCTCGTCCGCCCGCTCGGCGCAGTGGGCGAGCATGGCCTGCAGGTCGTCCAGGTCGAGCAGCAGCAGCCCGTCCTTGTCGGCAACGGTGAAGGCGATGGTGAGCACGCCTTCCTGCACTTCGTTGAGGTCCATCAGCCGGGCGAGCAGCAGCGGGCCCATCTCGGAAATGGTGGTGCGGATCGGATGGCCCTGCTCGCCGTACAGGTCCCAGAACTGCACCGGCGTATCGGCATAGGCCCAGTCGGCCAGGCCGATCTCGGCGGCGCGCGCCTTGAAGATCTCGTGCGTCTTGGCGGTGGGCGAGCCGGCCATGGCGAGGCCGGACAGATCGCCCTTCACGTCCGCCACGAAACAGGGGACGCCGGCGTTCGAGAGGCCCTCGATGATGCCCTGGATCGTCACCGTCTTGCCGGTGCCGGTCGCACCCGCGATCAGCCCGTGCCGGTTGGCGCGCCTGAGGACCAGGGACTGCGGCTTCGCGCCGCCGGCGCCCGCGCCAATGAAGATGCCCGTCTCTCCCGCCATCCGTCGACTCCTAACCTGGGAGTCCGGGATAGAGGAGAAACGGGCATTCGTCAGCCCGATCGGGCAGGGTTTTAGTTGATGCCGACCGAGACGAAGCGGCCAAGGGCGCGGCGCTGGACCCAGAGCAGGACATTGCCCTTGCCCGCGCTCTTCGCCGCCTGGACCTGCTTGGCGACATCGGCCGCGCTGGCCACCGGCTGGCGGTTGACCGTGGTGATCACGTCGCCGCGCTGCAGGCCCTTGCCCGCCGCGTCGCTCGCCTGGCTCACCTGGAGCACGACCACGCCGGTGGTGCTCGGGTTGACGCCCACGCTCTGAGCGATCTGCGGAGTGAGCGGTGCCACCTGCACGCCGAGTGAAGCCGCGGCCATCGTCTCCGTGTCGCCGCCGCCCGGGCCGGAATTCTCGTCGTTCGGATCGAACTGGGCGAGCTGTTCCTCGGGGGGGCGCGTGCCGACCACGATGTTCACCGTCTGGCGCTTGCCGTCGCGGTAAAGCTCGAGCGGCACGCGGGTGCCCGGCTTCACATTCGCGACGAGATAGGACAGCGTCTGATCGGGCGTGACGGCCTTGCCGTCGACCTTGACGATCACGTCGCCCTGCTTGAGCCCGGCCTTCTCCGCCGGCTGGCCCGGCTCGACGCGGGCGACGACGGTGCCCTGGCCCTTGGGCACGCCAAGGCCGTCGGCGATGTCGTCGGTCAGGTCCTGCATGCCGATGCCGAGATAGCCGCGGGCGATCTTGCCGCCCTTCATCAGCGTGTCGATCACCGGCTTGGCTTCTTCCGCCGGGATCGCGAAGCCGATGCCGACATTGCCGCCGGTGGGCGACAGGATCTGCGAGTTGATGCCGATCACATTGCCGTTCAGGTCGAACATCGGGCCGCCCGAATTGCCGCGATTGATCGAGGCGTCGGTCTGGATGAAGCGGTCATAGGCGCCGCCCTGGCCGGTGACGCGGTGCAGCGCCGAGACGATGCCGGCGGTAACCGAGCCGCCCAGCCCGAACGGATTGCCGATCGCGACGACCCAGTCGCCCACCCGGGCGCTCGTCGAATCGCCGAACTTCACGAAGGGCAGGTTGGTGCCTTCGATCTTGAGCACGGCGAGGTCCGACTGCGCGTCGTTGCCGATCAGCTTGGCCTTGAACTCGCGCTTGTCGGGCAGGGTGACCGTGATCGATTCGACGGTGGCGCCGCGCGCGCCCGCCGAGATGACGTGATTGTTGGTCACGACATAGCCGTCGGCCGAGATCAGGAAGCCCGAGCCGAGCGATTCGGCCTGGCGCGTGACCGGCTGGTTGCCGCCGCCGAATGCCTCGAACGGCGTGCCGGCGAACGGATTGGCGTTCATCGTCACGCGCTGCGTGGTCGAGATGTTGACGACCGCCGGCTGCAGCTTGGCGACCATGTCGGCGAAGCTCATCGGCGCACCGGCCTTGGGCGCGGCGGCCTGGATCGCGCCGGGCTCGTTCTGCGCGGTCTGCGCACCGGCCGGCTGGTTGAGCGTCATCGTCGCGGCGGCGCCGCTCAGCAGGATGGCGGTAGTGAGAGCGTAAGCGTAACGCACGTGAGTCGGTCCTCTCAGACGAAGGAAAAGCGTTCGAACGGAATATTTGCGCCGAAATGCTGAACGGCGATTGAATATGAACGGATCGAAAGGCTCATCGTTGCCCCATGAATTCCTTCAGATAGGAATTGTTCGGCGACAGGATGATCGACGTATCGCCCTTGGCCGGATCGGTATTCAGGAACGTCGTCCGATACGAGCGCATCGCGCGCCAGAAATCATAGAATTCCGGATCCTTGTTGAAGGCCTGGGCATAGATCTGCGCGGCCTGGGCGTCGGCGTTGGCGCGGATGATCTGCGCGTCCTTCATGCCCTGGGCCTCGATCGTCTTGGCTTCCTGGTAGCGCGCCGTCTTCATCCGCTCGAACGCGCTGTCGAGCGGCGAGCCCGAGGGAAGCTCGGTCTGCTTGATCCGCACGTCGACGATGGAGACGCCATATTGCGCGGCGAGCTGCTGGAGCGCGCCCTGGATATTGTCCATCACCTGGCCGCGCTCCGGGCTGAGCAGCACCGCCGAGGGACGCTTGCCGAGCTCGTTGCGCAGCGCCGAGCGGAACAGCGGCTGGAGCTGGTCGCGCGCGCGCTCCTCGGTGCCGATGGAGACGACCATCTTGAGCGGATCGGTGACGCGGAAGCGGGCATAGGCATCGATCTGGAGCCGCAGCTGGTCGGTGGAGAGCACCGGCTCGTTGGGCAGGTCGACCGAGAGCACGCGCTTGTCGACCCAGACGATCCGGTCGATGAACGGAATGCGGAAGATCGGCCCGGCATTGGTGCGGCCGAACGTCTCGCCCGAGCGCCAGGCATTGACCACGCGCTTGGGCTGTTCGAGCCGCAGGATCACCGCCTGCTTGGTCTCGGGCACGATCGCGACGGTGCTCATCATCACGATGACCGCGACGATGAGCGCGACGGCGATGCCGATGGGGCTGCGCAGCCAGGTCATTTCTGGTCTCCCTGCTGGGCCTTGCCGGCATCGGGGCGGATCCCCGGCAGCGGCAGATAGGGGGTGACGCCGGGCGCCTCGACGATCGTCTTGTTGGTGCGCGCGAGCACTTGCTCCATCGTCTCGTAATAGAGGCGGCGGCGCGTGACCTGGGGAGCGGTCTTGTACTGCTCGTAGATCTTGTCGAACTCGGCGGCCTCGCCCTGCGCGACGGCGATCACCTGCTGGGCGTAGCCATTGGCATTGTTGCGTGCGCCCTGGGCGCCCTGCTGCGCGGCCTGGACCGCCTTGAAGGCGTCGTCCACCTGCTCGGGCGCGGCGGCCTTGGTGAGCGCGACGCTCTGGACGCGGATGCCGGCATGATATTCGTCGAGGATCTTCTGCATCGCCGCCTGCACGTCGGACGAGATCCTGCCCTGGCCCTCGCCGATCGCCTCGGTGAGCGTGGTGGTGGCGATCACCGCGCGCATCGCGCTCTCGGCGGTATCCTTCACCGTTTCCTTCGGATCCTTGATCTGGAAGGAATAGTCGGCAGCGTCGGTGATATACCAGTTCACCGAATAGGCGAGGTCGACGATGTTCTGATCGCCGGTGAGCATCAGGTTGGCGCCGCTCTCGGGGAATTTCTCGGTGCGCACGCTGCCGACATCGACGACGTCGACCATCTGGATCGGTGCCGGCAACGTGAACTTCACGCCCGAATCGAGCGTGCCGGTATAGCGGCCGAGCGTGGTGACCACGCCGCGCTCGCGCGGGCCGATCGTGTGGAAGCTGGTGAAGATCACCCAGATCAGCAACAGGCCGACGATCACCAGGGCCCAGAGCCGGGCGCCGCCCGGCGCTCCGGGAAAGCCGCCGCCGCGCGCGCGGCGGAACAGCTCTTCGAACAGGCCGCCACCGCCGCCATCGCCGCCGCCGGAGCGGGGGCGCCGCCCCTCGGGCGGGAAGGACCAGGGGTTGCGCGGCCCGCCGCCGGAGCCGCCCTTGCCGTCGCCCGAGCCACCGCCATTTCCACTGCCGCCGCCGGAGCCCCAGGGGCTCTTGGGGGCTTCGTTCTGCAGAATACCGGCCTTGCCCAGCCAGCTCATCAGGTTTGCCATTGCGCCTTTATAGGGGCGTGCGCGCGGATTTACAGTGGCGCGCGGCGATTGTGCGCCTATCTGGCACGCGATGACCGACAATGAAGCCCTTGCGGCCGCGCTCGAACCCGTCTCCGCCGGCCGTGCCACTGCCCGTCTCGAAGGGGCCCGCGCCAGCATCGTGCTCGACGTGACCGGGCTCGGCGAAGCCGCGCGCGCAGAGCTCGAAGCCGATGTCCGCGCCGCCGCTGCCGCCCTGCCGGGGATCGACGCGGTGCGCGTGCTGATGACCAGCGAGCGCCGCACCCGGCGGCTGATCGCGGTGGCGAGCGGCAAGGGCGGAGTGGGCAAGTCGACCGTCGCGGCCAACCTCGCCATCGCGCTGCACGCGCGCGGGCGCCGGGTCGGGCTGGTCGATGCCGACATCTACGGCCCCTCGCAGCCGAGGCTGATGGGCGTGGAGGGCGTGCGGCCCCAGGCGCGTGAGAAAGTGTTGCTGCCGGTCGAGACCCGTTTCGGCGTGCCGATGCTGTCGATGGGCGGGCTGGTGGCCGAGGGGCAGGCGATCGCCTGGCGCGGGCCGATGGCGGGCGGCGCGCTCGGCCAGCTGGTCGATGCCGATTGGGGCGATGCCGAGCTGCTGGTGCTCGATCTGCCGCCGGGCACCGGCGACGTGCAGCTCACGATGATCCAGAAGCACAAGCCGGCAGGCGCGGTGATCGTCTCGACGCCGCAGGACCTGGCGCTGATCGACGCCACCCGGGCGATCGACCTGTTCAACAAGGCCGGCGTACCGGTGATCGGCCTGATCGAGAACATGTCGGGCTATGCCTGCCCGCATTGCGGCGAAGTCTCCGATCCGTTCGGGGCGGGCGGCGCCGAGGCGGCGGCGGCGAAGCTCGGCATTCCGTTCCTCGGCCGCGTGCCGCTCGAGATGGCGATCCGCGCCGCTTCCGACGCGGGCGAGCCGCCGGCCGCGGGGAACGGACCCGCGGCCCAGCTGTTTGCCGGATTGGCGGGGCGGGTGGACGACTGGCTGAAAGGATGAAGCGATGCCGCTGACGCGGGACGAGGACATCAGGGCGCTGCTGGAGAGCGTGCGCACCATCGCGATGATCGGCGCATCCGATCGGCCCGATCGGCCGAGCTATGGCGTGATGGCCTTTCTCCAGCGCCAGGGCTACCGCGTGATCCCGGTCAATCCGCAGATCACCGGCGAGCATGTGCATGGCGAGTTCGTGTTCCGCGCGCTCTCCCAGATCGGCGAGCCGATCGACCTGATCGACATCTTCCGCCGCCCCCAGGCCGCCGGCGAGGCGGTGGACGAGGCGATCGCTGCCGGCGCCAGGGCGGTGTGGATGCAATTGGGCGTGATCAACGCCGAAGCTGCCGCCCGTGCCGAGGCGGCGGGCCTCAAGGTGGTGATGGATCGCTGCCCGGCGATCGAGATCCCCCGGCTGGGGATTCAGCCCGTCGCCTGATAGTCGGGTCGCACGCCCGCGTCCTTCCAGTAGCGGACCAGCCCGATCTCCTCGGCAAGGCGCAGGAAGCGCGGATCGGCGCGCATCGCCGTGGTCGAGGGCAGGAACAGCATATGGGTGCGCCGAGCGCTGCGCCGCGTATAGGTGCCCTGTTCGGTGGAAAAGCGCAGCTCGCCCGGATCGAAGCCGCGGGCGAAGAAATAGGCGTCGGCGACGGCAAAGGCCTCGTCCGGCCGGCCGAGCGCGGACAGGAACTGCATGCCGTTCTCGGCGAAGCCCGCGCCGCGATGCGCGCCTTCGAGCGCAGCGGCGACGGCGGCGTCGATATCGCGCGGTGCCCGGCTGAGCATCGCGCGCGCCACCGTCAGCACCTGTTCGAAATTCCAGTCGGGGATGCCGGTCGGGCGCGTCTCGCGATTTTCGCCCAGCGCGATCGCCTCGCGCGCGCGGCCGGTATACATCAGCACGTAGAAGCGCGTGAACCACACCGCGAAATGGGTGGGGAACAGCGCGACCGCATCGTCCATCGCCTTGTCGGCTTCGTCGAGCCGGCCGGTGGCCCACAGGGTCTGGATGTGCGTATAGGCGAGGCCCGGATTGGGCGGCATGCGCCTCCAGATCCCGTCCAGCAGGTTGGCGGCCTCCGCGCAGCGGCCCACGCCCAGCATCATGCCGGCCAGCGCGCTGGTCAGCATCTCGTTGCCGGGATGCTGGGCGAGGCTGGTGCGCAGCCCGCGCTCGGCGGCGAGCCAGTTGCCGAGCACCGGCTTGCCCAGCCCCTCCGCGGCGAGGGCATAGGCATTGCGGGGATCGAGCGCCAGCGCGCGGCGACGCGCCTCGGCGGCGCGGGTGCGCATGTCCGCTTCGAACCGTTGCGGCCAGCCGACCGCCGCCGCCGAGTAGGATAGGGCGAGCAGGCCCCAGCCATCGGCATAGTCGGGCCGCAGCAGCACCACGCGGCGCAGCAGGCCGATCGCCTGGTTGCTGCCCTCCACCGTGCCCTGGGTCATCGCCATCTGCGCCTGGATCATCAGTGGCGCAATGTCCTCGGGCGGTTTTTGCTGCCCCGGCACGGAGGGCGCCGTGCCGAAGCGGCGCCAGGCGAGGAACCCGCCGCTCGCGGCCAGCGCCACGCCGGCCCCGGTGAACATCGCGCGCCGATCGAGCTTCAGGCGGCGCAGTTCGGTGCGCATCCCCTCCAGCGCGGCGTCGCGCGATATGGGAAGATCGGCGGCATCGCCCGCGCGCACCAGCCGGTAGCCCACCTTGGTGACCGTCTCGATCCGGAAGCTGCGCTGGCCGATCCCCTCGGCGGCGCGGCGCAGGCGCGAGATCACGCGATTGATCGCGTCCTCGCCCACGACGCGCCCCTCCCAGCACGAGCGAGTCAGGTCGTCACGGCTCAGGATCGCGCCGTCTGCCCTGGCGAGCGCGACGAGCACCTGCATCACCCGCGGTTCGAGCACTTCCTCGGTGCCGTCGTCGCGGGCGAGCTGGCGCAGCGCCGGGCGCACTTCGAGCCCGCCCAGCCGAAACGCCGCTTCATGTGCCAGATCGATGCGGCCCTCCACGCCCCTCCCATCTCCGTATTTCGCTTCGCGCGCCACCCTATCGGCGAATCATCGGCATTTCATCAGCTCTTCATCGGCTCGTCATCCTCTCTGCCGGGCGCTTTCCGGGCGATCAGATCGAGGTCCCGGCACGATGCCGGAAATCCCCATGGAAGGGAGCCAGACATGCCCAGGTTCATCGCCGCCCTCGCCGCCGCCACGCTGCTCGCCGTCCCTGCCCTGGCCGAGGGCCGGCCGGAGCGAAGCGCCACCGTTCGCCATGCCGATCTCGACCTGAACAGCGCCGCCGGGCGCGCCGCGCTCGACCGCCGCCTCGCCGCCGCGACCGAGCAGGTCTGCGGTTCCTATGCGGGCGCCGACCAGGACGAAGTGGGCCGGATCCAGCGCTGCCGCGCCACGGTCGAGCGCGACGTCGGCCGCCAGCTGGCCGCTCGCTGGGGCGCCGCGCGAGTCGCGCGCCGCTGAACTTCCTCACGGCCGGGCAGGGCCGCGCATTGCCCGCCCGGCCGCTTTTTCTAGCGGAGTTCGGAAAGCGCCTCGATCAGCCGCACCACGTCGCGCGCGTCCTGGTAGAGGCCGAAGCCGATGCGCAGCACGTCGCCGCGCACATCGGTGATCACTTCCTCGGCTTCCAGCACGGCCTTCCAGCGCTGGGCGTTCGGGGAGCGGAGCGCCAGGAAGCGCGCGGGGCTGCCCGGATTGAGCAGCTCGGCCGCGATCGGCAGGCCGGCGAGCAGTTGCGCGCGCAGGCCGTCGACATGCGCCGCGATCGCCGCGGTGGTGAGGCCTTCCTCACGCAGCATGTCGCGCACCGCGACGAAGCGGTAGATGCCCGAGGGATCGAAGGTCGCGCCCAGGAAGCGGCGGCCGTCCGGGGCGTAGCCGATGCTGCCCGGCGGCAGCGACAGGTCCTCGAACTCGGCATACCAGCCGGTGACTTCCGGCCGCGGGCCGAAGCCGGGCGGGGCGTGGAGGAACGCGCAGCCTTCTCCGGCCATGGCGTATTTATAGCCGCCGGCGAGGTAGAAGACCTTGTCGGCCACCGCCGACAGGTCGGTCTCCAGCGCCATGAAGCCGTGATAGCCGTCGATCACCACCCAGGGGCCGTCGGGCCGGGCGAGCGCGGCGAGCGCGGCGATGTCCTTCAGCACATGGCCGGTGCCGAACTGGACCTGGCTGACGAAGATCAGGTCGTGCCCGCCCGCCTTCGCGTGCTCGGCGATCCGGTCCAGCGGCGCGCGTTCGACGATCGCCGTGCCCGCTTCCTCCCAGCGCGCGGCCTGACGGCGGAAGCTGTGGAACTCGCCGTCGCTGGCAAGGATGCGCAGCGGCCGGCGCGGCAGCGCCGAGGCGATGGCGAGCAGCAGCATATGGGTGTTCGGAGCGAACACCAGGGTGCCCGGATCGGGCAGCCCGAGTTCGGCCGCGACATGCGCCTGGGCCGCGGGCCAGATCTCGCCCATCACCCGCTCCCATTTGCGGTCGGCAAGGCGCACGCCGTCCTCCCAGGCGGCGAGCTGGCCGACATAGGAGGCATCGGGCCACAGATGATGCGAATGCGCGGCGAAGTGCAGCCGCTCGGGCGCCGCCGCCAGCGCGCGCTGGAACAGGTGCTTGTAGCCCGTCACAGCTGGGTCCGCAGCGTCCAGAGTTCGGGGAAGGCGCGCTTGGCCAGCGTCGATTCGAGATAGGGGACGCCGGGCGTGCCGCCGGTGCCGGGCTTCATGCCGATCACCCGGCTCACGGTGATGACGTGCTTGTGCCGCCAGGTGGAGAGCGCATCGTCGATATCGACCAGCTTCTCGGCGAGCTGGTACAGCTCCCACCAGCGCGTGGTGTCGCGATAGACTTCGGCCCAGGCATCCTCGACTGCCTTGCTGGGTACATAGGGCTTGCGCCAATCGCGCTCCAGCGCCTCGGGCGGCACGGCGAAGCCAGCGCGGGCGAGCGCGGCATTCGCTTCGTCCCACAGGCTGGGCAGCGCCGCGACTTGCGTGGTGAGCGGCCCCGGCACGCCGCCGCCGCGCAGGCCCAGCATCGTCTCGACCGCGCGGAACTGGTCCGACTGGAAGCCCGAGCTGGTGCCCAGCACTTCGCGGAAGCGCGTATAGTCGGTGGGCGTCATCGTCGCGAGCACGTCCCAGCTGAGCGTCATCACCGCCTGGATGCGGCTGACCCGGGCGAGCGACTTATATGCTTCCACCGGCTTGTCGGCGCGGACCAGATCGAGCGCCGCGCGCAGCTCGGCGATCATCTGCTTGAGCCAGAGTTCCTTGGTCTGGTGGATGATGATGAAGAGCAGCTCGTCATGCCGGTCCGACAGCGGATGCTGGGCTGCGAGCAGCTGGTCGAGGGCGAGATAGCGCCCATAGGTCATGCTTTCGGTCATGCCCCGGCATATCGCCTGGCGGTGGCCCCTGCATCCGTTTTCGTGGCCCTAGCGATCGAGCGGGGCGGGGTCGCGCCATGGCCCTTTCCGGCCGTTCGCCCGCGGCGCGATCGATCCGCCGACCTGACCGGCATCACCCGCCGCTTCTACCGTCCCCGGGGCAAGGGGACGGCATTCGTGCGCATGCGCGCCGCCGATCGGTCGCCGCCGACCCCGCCCATGGGTTGCGCATGGCGGGCACCGTGACCGGCATCCGGCGAGGATCAGTCGCGCAGTAGCTCGTTGATCCCGGTCTTCGAGCGGGTCTGCGCGTCCACCGTCTTCACGATCACCGCGCAATAGAGGCCGGGCTTGCCGGCCTCGCCCGGGATCGTGCCCGGCACCACCACCGAATAGGGCGGGACATGGCCGCGATGCACTTCGCCGGTGGCGCGGTCGATGATCTTGGTCGAGGCGCCGAGATAGACGCCCATCGAGAGCACCGCGCCTTCGCCGACGCGCACGCCCTCGGCCACTTCGGCGCGCGCGCCGATAAAGGCGCCGTCGCCGATGATCACCGGATCAGCCTGGAGCGGCTCGAGCACGCCGCCGATGCCGACGCCGCCCGACAGATGGACGTTCCGGCCGATCTGCGCGCAGCTGCCCACGGTGGCCCAGGTGTCGACCATCGTGCCCTCGCCGACATGGGCGCCGATATTGACGAAGCTCGGCATCAGCACCGCACCCCTGGCGATATGCGCGCCGTGGCGGACGACCGAGCCGGGCACGGCGCGGAAACCGGCCTGGCGGAACGCGTCCTCGCCCCAATTGGCGAACTTCGACGGCACCTTGTCGAACCAGTTGGCGCCGCCCGGGCCCTGGATCACCTGGTTGTCGTTGAGGCGGAAGCTGAGCAGCACCGCCTTTTTCAGCCACTGGTTGACCTGCCAGCCATCCGAAACCGGCTCGGCGACGCGCGCTTCGCCACGGTCGAGCAGGTTCAGCGCCTCGGCCACCGCCTCGCGTACCGCGCCCTCGGTGCCGAAGCCCAGATTGGCGCGGTCTTCCCAGGCGGCGTCGATGGTCGTCTGCAGGTCGGTCATTCGGAAGTCTCCAGGATGCTGTGGAGCCAGGCTCCGAGATCGTTGACGGTATAGTCGATGAAGCCGCGCTCCGTGTCGGGCGCCTGTTCGGAGCCATTGTCGATCCACACCGTGGTCATGCCGATCGCCTTGGCGGGCTCCAGGTTGCGCGCCATGTCCTCGACGAACAGGCTGTGCGCCGGGTCGAGGCCGTACGCGTCGCACAGGCCCCGATAGGCCAACGGATCCGGCTTGGGGCGATAGCCGGTCGCATGGACGTCGTGGATCGCCTCGAAAGTGGCGCCCAGGCCGAGCCTGTCGAGCACCCGCGTCGCATAGGGGGCGTCGCCGTTGGTGAAGACGAGCTTGCGGCCGGGCAGGCGGGCGAGCGCCGCGACCAGCGTCTCGTTCACTTCGAGCACGCTCATGTCGACGTCGTGCACGTCCGCCAGATAATGGTGGGGATCGGTGCCGTGCTCGGCCATCAGCCCGGCCAGCGTGGTGCCGTGCGCGTGGAAATAGCCCTTCTGCACCTTGTGCGCCTCGGCTGCGTCGAGCCCGAGGAGGTTCTGGACATACTGGCCGATCCGCGCGTCGATCATCGCGAACAGGTTGGCGCTCACCGGGTAGAGCGTGTTGTCCAGATCGAAGATCCAGTTGCGGATGTGCGACAGGGCGGGGTCCATGTCCGGGGCGGTTAGGCCGAGCGGGCCGGGCTATCAAGGCTTCTCTCGCCGGGGCGACGGATATGAGCCGCGGCGACGGATGATTGCTTCGGCGGCGACGATGAAAACTTTATGGCAGAGCGTGCTGGGCCTCCCCATCTGGCGCTCCATGACTGCCTATTCCCTGCTCGACCTCGTTCCCATCGTCCAGGGCGGGAACGCCGCCCAGGCCCTTGCCAACGCCGCCGATCTGGCCGCCCATGTCGAAGGGCTCGGCTTCACCCGCTACTGGGTGGCCGAGCATCACGGGATGGACGGCATTGCGAGCGCCGCCACCGCGGTGGTGATCGCGCATGTCGGCCAGGCGACTTCGACGATCCGGGTCGGCGCGGGCGGGATCATGCTGCCCAACCATGCGCCGCTGCAGGTGGCCGAGCAGTTCGGCACGCTGGACGCGCTCTTCCCCGGCCGGGTCGATCTCGGCCTCGGCCGCGCGCCGGGATCGGACCAGCGCGTCTCCGCCGCGATCCGCCGGGGCCTGGGCAGCGACGGCAACGAGTTCCCGCGCGACGTGGCCGAGCTGCAGAGCTATTTCGCCGATGATGGCCGCACCGGCATCCGCGCCACGCCGGGCGCGGGAGCGAAGGTCGATATCTGGATTCTCGGCTCCAGCCTGTTCGGCGCGCAGCTCGCGGCGATGCTGGGGCTGCCCTATGCCTTTGCCTCGCATTTCGCGCCCGGGCTGCTCGACGAGGCGATCGACGCGTATCGCCGCAACTTCCGCCCCTCCGCGGCACTGGAGAAGCCGCATCTGATGCTGGGCTTCAGCGTCTTCGCCGCCGATACCGATGCGGAGGCGGAGTATCTCGCCAGCTCGCAGCAACAGGCCTTTGTCGCGATCCGCACCACCGGCAAGGGCATCCAGCTGCCGCCGCCGGTGCAGGGCTATCGCGAAACGCTGGGCGGGCATGGCAATGCGATGCTCGATCAGGTGCTGTCGGCAAGTGCGATCGGCGGGCCGGACAGGGTGCGCGCGCAGCTCGCCGCCTTCATCGCCCGCACCGGCGCCGACGAGCTGATGCTCACCAGCGCGATGTTCGATCACCAGGCCCGCAGGAAGAGCCTGTCGCTCGCCACCGAGGCGATGCGGGGGCTCTAGGCCGATTTGAGCGGGGCATGACGCATCGTGGCAGGCGATCACGCCTGCCGGTCGATCACCCAGCCGGTCGCCGAATCGCCATTGCCTCGCGTCCCGGCATTGCCGCCATAGGTGGTGGTGCCCGACGCGGCGGCGTCGCGCAGCTTCTGGAGGAAGGCGGACATCGCATCGAGCCGGCGCGCCGCGGCTTCGCTGATCGGGGTGCCGGTGTCGTCGCCCGGGATCTCGTCGCCCGATGGCGGCGGGCTGCCGGGGCCGCCATCGGGCCCCTCCGCGAAGAAGCGCCTGAGCTCGGCCGCCTGGTCGTCGGTCAGCGCGCCGCGCCTCGTCTGCGCGTCGATCAGTCCGTCGATCCGGCCCTTCATGCCGCCCGTACCGCTACCGGGATGATCCGAGGCGAGGCTGGAATCGATCGTGCCGAGCGCGCCGCGCAGCGCATCCCGATCGTCGGCGCTGATCGTGCCGGCCGAGGCCGCCGCCGCGATCCGCGCATCCATCCGCTGCGCTATCGAGGAAATGGAAGTCATCGCTGGTCCTTCGCGTCTACAATCCCCGGAGCGGAGTCTAGCACATGAGTGCTAATATGTTGTAAACAAAGGACTATATGGCGGCGGATCGCGATTGGGCGGCGCCGGCCCCAGAAACCGGCGCCGCCACGTGACCCGACGGACAAAAGAGGGCAATCCGCGAGTTCGCGAACGCTCTGCGTCCGGTTCGTCGCAGCCGAATTTCAGTTTGTTGCAATCGCCTCAGCTGGCGGCGGGCAGGCGCAGGCGCACGAGCAGGCCGCCCAGATCCTCGCTTTCCTCGAGGCTGACGGTGCCGTCATAGATTTCGGCGACGTCGCGCACGATGGCGAGGCCCAGGCCCGTGCCGGGCTTGCCGCTGTCCAGCCGCACGCCGCGATCGAAGATGCGGATGCGATCGGCCTCGGGGATGCCGCGGCCGTCGTCCTCGACGAGGATCTCGACGAACCCGGCCTGCACCCCGGCGGTGATGAACACGCTGCCGCCGCCATATTTGGCGGCATTCTCGACCAGGTTGCCGAGCAGGTCGTCCAGGTCCTGCCGCTCGATATGGGCGACCAGGTCCTTCTGTCCGTCGATGTCGATGCGGACATTCGGATAGAGCCGGGCGACCGCACGCTCGACCGCCTCGATCGACGGCCAGACCTGGGCGCGGCTGTGCGCCGAGCCGCGGCGGCCGACGGCGCGGGCGCGGGCGAGGTGATGGTCGATCTGGCGGCGCATCGTGCGCGCCTCGCGGATCACGGCCTGGGCAAGGTCGGGCTGGCCGGCGGCCGCCGCGTTCATGATCACGCTCAGCGGCGTCTTGAGCGCATGGGCGAGGTTGCCGGCATGGCGCCGGGCCTCCTCGGCCTGGCGGTCGTTATGCTCGACCAGCGCGTTGAGCTCCTCGACCATCGGCGCGACTTCGGCGGGCATCGCGCCTTCGACGCGCGTCGATTCGCCGGCGCGCAGCCGCGCGATCTCCTGGCGCACCCGGCGCAGCGGCAGCAGCCCGTACCAGGTCTGCAGCGCCACCATGATGACCAGGCCGAGCCCGAGCAGCACGAAGCTGCGCACCAGGGTGCGGCGCAGCTGGGCGATCTGCCCGTCCAGCGTCTCGCGGCTCTGCGCCACCTGGAAGCGCCAGCGCACGTTCGATCCCGGCAGCACGGCGTCGCGCTCGGCGACGCGCAGCAGCTGGCCGGGAAGCTGGCGGCTGTCATAGACGTGCACGTTGGTGTCGCTGTGCTGCTGGTCGACCTTGAGCTTCTGGTCCCAGAGCGAGCGCGAGGGGAAGGCTTCGTGGCCCTTGCCGCTGATCTGCCAATAGGCGCCGGAATTATATTCGAGGAAGCGCTGGTCGGCGAGCTCGCGGTTGAGCATCACGTCGCCATTCTGGTCGAGCTCGGCGGAGAAGATCATCGCCTTGAGCAGATAGTCGAGCTGATCGTCGAAATTCTTGGTGACGGTGGTCACCAGCACCCGGTCGAGCGCGATGCCGCCGCCGACGAGCAGCAGCATGATCCAGGCGGTGGCGACCAGCAGCATGCGCCGGCTCACCGATCCGGTGGTGCGCATATAGTGGCGCGACGGCACCTCGCCCGGCGCGACGGGCTCCGGCTCGGTGAGGGGCCGACCGAACAGGCGCCGGCGCAGCCCGCCTAGAGTCTGGGCGAGCCGTGCCATCCGCTCAGGCGTCGGCCGGCTCTTCCAGGCTGTAGCCCAGGCCCCGGATGGTGGTGATCACATCGGCGCCCAGCTTCTTGCGGATGCGCGTGACGAAGACTTCGATCGTGTTCGAATCGCGATCGAAATCCTGGTCGTAGATATGCTCGATCAGCTCGGTGCGGCTCACCACCTTGCCCTTGTGGTGGAGCAGGTAGCTGAGCAGCTTGTATTCCTGGGCGGTCAGCTTCACCGGCTCGCCGCCGCGCGTGACCTTGCCCGAGCGCGTGTCGAGCCGGATGTCGCCCGCGGTCAGCTCGGCGGAGGCATTGCCCGAGGCGCGGCGGATCAGGGCGCGCAGCCGGGCGATCAGTTCCTCGGTCTGGAACGGCTTGGCGACATAGTCGTCGGCGCCGGCATCGAGGCCGGCCACCTTGTCCGACCAGCTGTCGCGCGCGGTGAGCACCAGGACCGGGGTGGTCTTGCCTTCCTTGCGCCAGCGGTCGAGCACGGTCAGCCCGTCGATCTCCGGCAGGCCGAGATCGAGGATGATCGCGTCATATTGCTCGTTGGAGCCGAGATAGAGGCCCTCCTCGCCATCGGTGGCGAGATCCACCGCATAGCCCGCGCCTTCCAGCGCGTTGCGGAGCTGCTGCCCCAGGTTCGGCTCATCCTCGACGATCAGCAGTCGCATGTCATTCCCCTCGCCGGGCCCTAATCGCCCGTTTTGCGGACGATCGCGCCGGTCCGGCCGTCGACGTCCACCCAGATCACCGATCCATTGCGCAGGAACTTCAGCGTGTAAACTTCCGTTGCGGGATCATAGTCGAAACCGAGATATTGGGCCCCGGGCAACCGCGGCACCACGCGACGCTCGATCTCGCGTACCGAGAGCGGCGGCCCGGCCTGGCGCCGGGGGCGGCCGTCCGAATCCTGATGCCCATCCGGCTGCGCAGCCGCAGTCCCGGCGGGCGCGAACGCCGCCAGACAGGCGCAAAGGATGGGCGTCACCAACATCTTCATGGCAGATGGCATAGGGTCCGGGCATTGAATAGCCCCTGAACGCACGCTTCAGCCGGCGGTAACTTGCCGGGCCCGTCGCGGGCCCCTAGGTGGCGCGCATGGCTGCACCTGTCCTCGCTTACGAAAATCTCGGTCTCGTCCAGGGCCATGGCTGGCTGTTCCGCGGCCTGAACCTCTATATCGGCGAGCGCGACCGGCTGGCGCTGATCGGCCGCAACGGCGCGGGCAAGACGACGCTGCTCAAGCTGATCGCCGGCAGCATCGACGGCGACGAGGGCCGCCGCACCATCGTGCCGGGCACGCATGTCGTGCTGCTCGAGCAGGAGCCGCGGATGGAAGGCTGCGCGACCTTGCTCGACTATGTGCTTTCCGGCAGCGACGCCCCGCCCCGGCACGAGGCGGAGGCGATCGCCGACCAGCTCGGCATCGACCTGGGCCGCGACGCGAAGACGGCGTCGGGCGGCGAACGCCGCCGCGCCGCGATCGCGCGGGCATTGGCGCAGAACCCCGACGTGCTGCTGCTCGACGAGCCGACCAACCATCTCGACCTTGCCGCCATCGAGTGGCTCGAGGACTGGCTGAGCCGCTTCACCGGCGCGTTCATCGTGATCAGCCACGACCGCACCTTCCTCACCCGCCTCACCCGCTCGACCCTGTGGCTCGACCGCGGCACGATCCGCCGCGCGGAAGTCGGGTTCGGCGGGTTCGAGGCCTGGACCGACCAGGTCTATGCCGAGGAGGAGCGCAACGCGCAGCGCCTCGATGCCAAGCTCAAGATCGAGGAGCATTGGCTCCAGCGCGGCGTCACCGGCCGGCGCCGGCGCAACCAGGGGCGGCTCGAGAAGCTGAAGGAAATGCGCGCCACCCGCGCCGCGATGATGGGGCCGCAGGGGGCCGCCAAGCTGGCCACCGCCGCCGACGACAGCAATACCAAGGTGGTGATCGACGCCAAGCACGTCACCAAGCGCTTCGGCGCCGGGGAGAATCAGCGCACGATCATCAAGGACCTGACCTTCCGCGTCACCCGGGGCGACCGGATCGGCATCGTCGGCGCGAACGGCGCGGGCAAGTCGACCCTGCTCAAGCTCCTGACCGGCGAGATCCAGCCCGACGAAGGCAGCGTGAAGCTCTCCAACACGCTGAACGGAGTGATCATCGACCAGCAGCGGAGTCTCATGGATCCCGCCAAGTCCGTCCGTGACGTGCTGGCGGACGGCGGCGACTGGGTCGAGGTGCTGGGCGTGCGGAAGCACGTCCATGGCTATCTCAAGGAGTTCCTGTTCGACCCCTCGATCGCCGAGGCGAAGATCGCCACGCTATCGGGCGGCGAACGCTCGCGGCTGCTGCTGGCGCGCGAGTTCGCTCGTCATTCGAACCTGCTGGTGCTCGACGAGCCGACCAACGATCTCGATCTCGAGACGCTCGACCTGCTCCAGGAAGTGATCGCCGATTACGAAGGCACCGTGCTGATCGTCAGCCACGACCGCGATTTCCTCGATCGCACGGTAACGGTGACGCTCGGGCTCGACGGATCGGGGATGGTGGACGTGGTGGTCGGCGGCTATGCCGATTGGGAAGCCAAGCGCCGGCCGAAGATCGAGGCGAGGAAGGCCGCGCCCAAGCCCGTGCCGGCGGCCGAAGCGCCGAAAAGGGCGACCAAGCTCAGCTACAAGGACCAGCGCGACTATGATCTGCTGCCCAGGCGGATCGAGGAGATCGAGGCGCAGATCGCCAGGGACGAGACGGCGCTGGCCGATCCCGATCTCTATGCGAAGGACCCGGGCAGGTTCTCGAAGCTCAGCGACGGCATCTCGAAGCTGCGGGACGAGAAGGACGCGGCGGAGATGCGCTGGCTGGAGCTGGCGGAGATGGTGGAAGCGCTGGGCTGAGGCGCGACGGCGCCGCAATGCCGACCGTTACCCCGGCCTTGTCCCGGGGGTGGCGGGGGTTTGGGCATGATCTGCCTGGCTCAAGCTTCCAGCACCACCGTGACCACCGTCCCGCCGGGGCCGGTCTCCGTCGTCGCCGTGCCGCGTGCCTGCCGGACGAAGCCGTCGATCAGCTTCTGGCCGAGCCCGCCATCCTTGCGGGGCTTGGCATCGGCGGGCATGCCCACGCCGTCGTCGCGCACCACCAGCCTCCAGCCCTGCGGCGTCGCTTCGAACCGCACTTCGATCCGCCCGCTTTCGCGCCCCGCAAAGGCGTGCTTGGCGGCGTTGGTCACCAGTTCGTTGACGATCAGCCCGATCGAGACGGCGCGGTCGCGCGGGATCGCGCCATGGTCGCACGCGCAGTCGAGCGTGATCGCGCCGCGCAGGAACAGCGCATCGGCCAGTGCCGCGCTCAGTTCCTCGAGATAGACCGCCATGTCGACTGCGCCGTGCGACGCCGCCGCGCCGCGATAGAGGTGCCTGTGCGCCCGGGCGATGCTGTCCACCCGGGCGAGCGCCGAGGAGAGGGCCGCCTGGGTCTCCGCCTCCCGTGCGCGGCGGCGCTGCATGTCGAGCAGGGCGGCGACCAGCGTGAAATTGTTCTTCACCCGGTGATCGAATTCCTCGAGGAACAGGTCGCGCTCGGCTATCTCGCGGTCGCGCTCGTCGGAGGCGCGGCGCACGGCGCGGCGGAACAGCTCGGCGATCACGATCACCGCCAGATAGTTGATCGCCGCCAGCGCCAGCCGCGCGGTTTCGTCCGGCGACTTGAGCGCCAGCGTGTGCCGCACCGGGAGCACGAAATACCAGCTGTAGAGCAAGGTGAGCACGCCGGTGAGCAGCCCCGCCTGCCACCGCCCGAACAGCGTCGCGATCAGGATGGCGGGGAAGCCGAGCACGAAGGGGCCGGCGGCGGGCGCGAAGCTGTCGATCGCGGTGCGCAGCCCGATGGCCATGGCGGTGGCGAGCAACCCCAGGCCAAGCTGCACGATCCATGTGCCACGCCCGCTCGGCGCCAGCCGGTCGAGAAGATCGGTTTCGCCTATTCGCCCCATGGCGCGAGCAGGGACTGGCCGCCGATGAGAGTCAAGCGTCCTCGCCGGTCTTTTTGATCTGGATCAGTGCAATTACAGATTGCGCCCCGATCTTCCTGCAAGGTCAATCACATATTGCCATGCGACCCGTCCCGAACGGCTGCCGCGCCGCGTTGCCCAGCCGATCGCGTCGACCGGATCGAAGCCGAGGCCATGCGCATCGGCATAGGCGCGGACGATGTCGACATAGGTGTCCTGGTCGACGACATGGAAGCCGAGGCTGAGCCCGAACCGGTCGGCCAGCGCCAGGCCGTCGTCCGCCGAATCGCGCGGATTGATCGCGCTCGATTGCTCGGCAATGTCGCGGACGACGAGGTGGCGGCGGTTCGAAGTGACGAGCAGCCGCGCGTTGTTCGGCCGGGCCTCGGCTCCGCCCTGGAGCAGCGAGCGCAATGCCCGCGCATCGCCTGCTCCGTCGAAGCCGAGATCGTCGAGGAACACGGCGAAGGGCCGGCCGGTCGTGCCGAGCAGTCCGAACAGTTCGGGCAGGGTGGCGAGTTCGGTGGTCACCGCCTCGACCAGGGCGAGGCGCCCGCCCCGTGCCTGAACCGCGGCGACCGCGCTCTTCACCAGCGCCGACTTGCCGGTGCCGCGCGCGCCCCAGAGCAGCACGTCCTGCGCGGCATGGCCTTCGGAAAGCCGGGTGAGGTTCGCCACCAGCGCCTCGCGCTGCGAATCCACGCCGCGCAGGATCTCGATCGGAAGCGGATCGAACACGCGCGCCGGGGCCAGGCCATGCCCGCGCCATACATAGGCGGGATGCGCCTCGAGATCGGCGGGCGGCGGCGGCGGCGGAGCGAGCCGGTCGAGCGCATCGGCGATGCGGGCGAGGATCTCTTCGTTCATGGGGGTGGCTATAGCGAGGTGCCGTCGCCGGCTCACCCCCAACTTCGCTTTCAGCCCCTGTGGGTGCGGCTTGTCAGGCGTCGGGTCAGCCGTTGGCCATCGCCAGGGCCGCCGCCCGGTCGGTGAAGCCCGGATCGGCCAGCGCGGCCTGGGCGTGCTCCTTCGCCTCGGCCTTGCGGCCCAGCGCCGCATAGACCTGGGCCAGGTGCCAGCGCAGGCCCGGATGCCGGGGAGCCAGGATCACTGCCTTCCGGAGCAGCTCGAGCGCGCCGTCCTTGTCGCCGCCAAGGAACAGCGCCCAGCCATAGGCGTCGACCACCGCGGGGTTGGCGGGGGAGAGGCCATAGGCCGCCTCGCCGAAATCGACTGCGGTGCCGGTTTCGCCGGCACCGGCATAGGCGGCGGCCAGTTCGGCGTTCAGCACGGCGTCGCCGTCGCCGATGCGGGCACGGATGTCCTCCAGCGAATCGATCGCCGCGTCATAGTCGCCGCCGGCGAGCTGCCAATGGGCCGAGAGGCGCAGCGCCGGGATGCTCGCCGGGTTCTGCGACAGGAACAGGGCGAGTGCGTTGGCCGCATCCTCGCGCCGGCCCGCGCGATCGAACGCGTCGACCAGGCGGAGCAGGGTCGGCTCGTCGAAGCGCAGGTCGGCGGCGCGGCGATAGGCCGCGGCGGCATCGGCCGGGCGGTTCAGCAGCATCAGCATGTCGCCGAGCACCACCTGCGCGGCGGCGGCGCCGGGATTCCTGGCGGCGATTTCCTGGGCGCGGGCGAGGGCGCCGGCCTTGTCGCCGCCAGCGATCAGCGCGCGGATCAGCGGCAGCGCCGCTTCCGGGTTGCCCGGCTGCCGGGCCGCATCGGCGGCGAGCGTGGCGGTGCTGTCGTCGGCGCTGAACGCCGCCGATTCGCCGGTCGCCGGGAAGGCGGCACGGTCGAGAAAGTGCGATGCGCTGTCGCGGTCGCCGATCCGCTCGAAGCCGCGGGCGGCCAGGGTCAGCGCATAGCTGTCGGCATCGGCGCGGGCGACCACGGGGCGCAGCATGTCGATCGCGTTGCGGGCGCGGTCGGTGCGCAGCAGGGCGATGGCGAGCAGCTTGCGCGCGGTGATGTTCATCGGCTGCATGCCGACCAGGTCGGTCAGCTTCTCGATCGCCTGCTCGTAATCGCCCTTCTCCAGGTCGAGCGTGCCGCCGAGCAGCATCATGCCGGGAAGGTCGTCGATGGCGCCGCCGGTCTTTTCGAGGATCGAGCGGGAGAGGTCGAAATTGCCGGCCCGCGCGGCGATCACTGCCTGGAGGTAGAGCGCCTGCGGGCTGCCCGGCCGGGCGGCGAGCGCGCGGCGAGTGGCGGCGAGCGCGTCGACGGTGCGGCCGGCGTCGCCCAGGGTGGCGGCATATTCGATCAGCGCGGCGTGGCGGGCGGGATCGCGCTTGAGCGCCTGTTCGAACCAGGGCAGCGCGGCGACCAGCCCATATTGGCTGCGGACCACCTCGCCGCGCACGACCAGCGCGTCGACCGAGCCGGGCGCGAGCTTGACCGCACGGTCCGAAGCCTCGGCGGCGCCGAGAAGGTCGCCGGCGGCGAAGCGGAAGCGGGCGATATCGGTCCAGAGGCCGGCATCGTCGGGTGCGAGATGCAGGGCCTGGTCGAGGGCGCTCTGCGCGCCGGCATAGTCGCCGGTCGCGGTCAGCGCCCGCGCGCGGATGCGCAGCCCATAGGGGCGCAGCTTCTGCGGCGCCTTGTCGGCCTCGGCGGGCGCCTTGTCGGTCTTGCCCTGAAGCACCCATGCCTCGGCGCGCCATTGCGGCACGGCCGCGGCGTCGTAGCCGGCATCGACCGCGCGCTGGATCTCTCCCTCGGCGCCGACGCCGTCCTGCAGCGCGAGCAGTGCGCGCGCGAGGACGATATGGGCGTTCCCATTGTCGGGGTCGCCGCGCACCGCTTCCGCCGCGAGATCGCGTGCGCCGTTGGCGTCGTCGGCCTTGAGCATCGCCTCGGCGCGCTCGGTGGCCTGGGCGGCTTCGGCCTTGCCCATCCGGCCGGGGGCCAGCGTGAACCAGCCGATCAGCACGGCGAACAGCACCGCCAGCGCGATGCCGATCACCAGCACGCCGCGCACGCCGAAGCCCGAGGATCTGGCGCGGGCGCGCCTATGGCTGGAGGTCATAGGCCTTCATCAGGTCATAGAGGGTGGGGCGGCTGATGCCGAGCAGCCGGGCGGTGCCGGAGATATTGCCTTCGGCGCGGGCCAGCGCATGACGGATCGCCTTGCGATCGGCGAGCTCGCGCGCGGCCTTCAGGTTGACGGGCTCGATGCCCGCCTGCGCGTCGAGATCGAGATCCCCGGCGGTGACGTGCTTGCCCTCGGCCATGATCGCCGCGCGCTTCACGCGGTTCTCGAGCTCGCGCACATTGCCGGGCCAGCCCCAGGCATCGATCGCGGCCAGCGCGTCGGGCGCGAAGCTGCGGGCAGCGGTGTTCATCTGCCCGGCGTATTTCCGGAGGAAATGGCGGGCGAGCAGGCCGGCGTCGCCCGGCCGCTCGGCCAGGCTGGGGATGCGCACCACGATCTCGGCAAGGCGGTAGTAAAGGTCCTCGCGGAAGCGATTGTCGGCGACCATCGCGTCGATGTCCTGATGCGTCGCGCAGACGATGCGGGTGTCCACCGCGATCGCCTGGCGCCCGCCGACGCGCTCGATCACGCGCTCCTGGAGGAAGCGCAGCAGCTTGACCTGGAGCGGCAGCGGCACGTCGCCGATCTCGTCGAGGAACAGCGTGCCGCCCTGGGCCAGCTCGATCTTGCCCTCGGTGGTCTTCACCGCGCCGGTAAAGGCGCCCTTCTCGTGCCCGAACAGCTCGCTTTCGAGCAGGGTCTCGGGGATCGCCGCGCAGTTGATCGCGACGAAGCGCCCCTTGCGCCCGCTCTTGTCGTGCAGCCCGCGGGCGAGCAGTTCCTTGCCCGTGCCGCTGGCGCCGAGCAGCATCACCGACACGTCGGCGCTGGCGACGCGCTCGATCGTGCGGGTGACCTTGAGCATCTCGGGCGCGCCGGTGAGCATGCCGCCCAGTACCGCGCCAGCCTCGACCCGTTCGGCCAGGCGCCGATTCTCGGCTTCCAGCGCATGGACATGGAAGGCGCGGGCGACGATCAGGCCGAGCGCGTCGATGTCGATCGGCTTCTGGTAGAAGTCCCAGGCGCCCAGCGAGATCGCGCGCAGCATCGATTCGTGCGCGCCGTGCCCGGAGGCGACGATCACCTTGGTGTCGGGGCGGAGCGACAGGATCGTCTCCAGCGTGGCGAAGCCCTCGGTGGTGCCGTCGGGATCGGGCGGCAGGCCGAGATCGAGCGTGACCACCGGCGGCTCCTCGGCCCGCAGCACTGCGATGGCTTCCTCGCGCGTGGAGGCCGTGAAGATCTCATAGCCGTCATAGGCCCAGCGCAGCTGGCGCTGGAGCCCGGCATCGTCCTCGACGACGAGCAGTTTCGGCAGCAGCCTGGTCGGGGCGGGGGCGTCGCTCATGCGGCCCTCCCCATGCCCAGATCGGCGGGGTGCGCGGCCTTCAGGATGACGCGGAAGCGCGTGCCCTTGCCTTCGCGCGACGTCACTTCGATGCGGCCCTCCATGGCATGTGCGAGCTGGCGCGCCTCGAAGACGCCGATGCCGAACCCGCCTTCCTTCGACGAGACGAAGGGCTTGAACAATTTGTCGCGGATGAAGCCTGGCGACATGCCGATCCCGAGATCGATCACGTCGATCGCCACCCGCTCGCCATCGGCCGAGACCGCGAGCGTCACCGGCTCGTTCGCCGGACTGGCATCGATCGCGTTCTGGACGAGATGGCCGAGCAGCTGCTCGAGGCTTGCCGGATCCGCATGGGCGATGGCGCTGCGCACGCCGGAAGTGACCACCGGATGCTGGCCCCTGCGCTGGGTGGCGACTCGCTCGACCAGCGCCACGATCTCGATGGCATGCGGCGCCTCGGAGCGGCCGCGATGATGCTGGGAGAGGCGCGCAAGCAGCCCGTTCATCCGCTCGGCCGAGCTCTGCAGCGTTGCCACCATGTCGGCGCGGAACTCGGGCTTGTCGGCATGGCGCTCGGCGTTGCGTGCCGTGAGGGTGAGCTGGCTCACCAGGTTCTTGATGTCGTGCAGGATGAAGGCGAAGCGGCGGTTGAATTCGTCGAAGCGCTGCGCCTCGGCGAGCGCATCCTGCGCGCGGGCCTCGGCGAGATAGGAGGCGACCTGGCGGCCGGCCACTTTCAGCAGGTCGAAATCCTCCCAGTCGAGCGCGCGGTCGAGCGGTGGGCGGGCGAGGAGGATCGCGCCCGCGAGCTCGGCCAGATGCGGCAGCGGTACGATCACCCAGGCCTCGGGCAGGTCGAGCATCCATTGCGGCACGACGGCGGCGTCGAGATGGTCCTCGCTGCGGCGGACCGCGTCGAGCTCGATGATCCGGCCGCTTGCCTGGAGATGGCCGCCCAGCGCCGTGTCGCTGGCGATCGGCAGCGTCGCGCGGTCCCAGTTCCAGCTCGCACCGACGCCGAGCCCGCCCGCATCGGGGACGAGCAGCACCCCCGCGGGGCTCTCGGTCAGGTCGGCGATCGCCTTCACGATGCGTTCGTCGAGTGCGGCACCGCCCTGCGGATTGCCGAGCGTTTCGGTGAAGCGCATCCATTCGGTGCGATAGTCGTAGCGGTGCCGGAAGAGGTGCTTGGCGAGCTTGACCTTCAGCCAGGCGCGCAGCCAGCTATTGGCGACCAGCGTGAGGATCGCCGCGGTCGAGCCCAGCACGAAGGCGGTCTGCAGGATGCGGGCATTGGGGCCGCCGACGGTGGCGATCGCGGACGTGGCGAGCGCGAGCAGCGCGAAATAGACGCCCACCGCGACGAGCGAGAGCGACTGGTAGGTGACGGCGCGCGACACCTCGATCTTCCATTCGCCCTTGCGCTGGAGCACGGCGCCGATCGCAAGGGCGACGGCGAGATAGGCGAGCCCGCGCAGCACCAGCGGCTCGATCCGCCACTCGGCGGCGAGATAGGCGATCGTGTAGAGCCCGAGCTCGGCGCACCAGATGCCGGCAAGCGCAAGCACCAGCGTGCGCAGCGGTCCGCCGGCGGCCGGGCTCAGCGCCGACCAGAGCGCCTGGACCAGCACCAGCGCCGCGACGGCGACGAGCATGCGCAGCAGCACCGCGGCATTGGCGGTCTGCGCCGCCACTATCGGTTCGGGATCGGCATAGGCGATGAGGGTGAGCGCCAATGCGCCGATCTGTACGAGCGCGACGACGCCATAGACCGTGCCCAGCGCGATCGGCGGG
Organism: Sphingomonas sp. 67-41; assembly: GCF_001899725.1. Taxonomy (NCBI): domain Bacteria; kingdom Pseudomonadati; phylum Pseudomonadota; class Alphaproteobacteria; order Sphingomonadales; family Sphingomonadaceae; genus Sphingomonas; species Sphingomonas sp. 67-41. Next base: position 931,926 of record NZ_MKWJ01000022.1, read on the forward strand.
CGGGTCTGCGCGTCACGGCGGTGGAGCACCAGCATGAAGCCGAGCCAGGCGAGGTTGCGCAGCGTCTCGGCGAACCAGCTGGCGAAATCGGTCGATCCGATGCCGGCGATGGCGAGCGCCCAGAACGCGGTGGCGGCCAGCGCGAAGGCAAGCGGGCGGCGCGGCAGCCCGGCGAGATCGGTGCGCCACGCCCAGAGCGCGAGCGCCCCGAACAGCAGCGCTGCGAGCGCGTGCAGCCAGAGCAGCAGCGCCCCCATCTAGCGTGCGCCTTCGGGGAACAGCACGACGCGGATGGTCTGGAGCAGGATCAGCACGTCGAGGAACGGCGAATAGTTCTTCGCGTAATAGAGGTCGTATTCCAGCTTCTGGCGCGAATCCTCGATCGATGCGCCATAGGGATAGTTGATCTGCGCCCAGCCGGTGATGCCCGGCTTCACCATGTGGCGCTCGGCATAATAGGGCAGCTTGGCCTCGAGATCCTCGACGAACTGGGGGCGCTCCGGGCGCGGGCCGACAAAGCTCATCTCGCCCTTGAGCACGCTCCAGCACTGCGGCAGCTCGTCGATCCGCGTCTTGCGGATGACGCGGCCGACGCGGGTGATGCGCGGATCGTCCTTCTCCGCCCACACGGCCTTGCCGTCGACCTCCGCGTCCTGGCGCATCGAGCGCAACTTGATCACGTCGAAGCCGGTGCCGTACAGGCCGACGCGGCGCTGGCGGTAGAATGCCGGGCCCCTGCTCTCCAGCTTCACCAATATGGCGGTGAGCAGGATGATCGGCAGCATCAGCATGAGCAGCACCAGGCTGGCGCCGATGTCGAACAGCCGCTTGAACAGGCTCGACAGCATGCGGCCCGAGGAGAAGCCGTCGGAGAAGATCAGCCAGCTGGGATTGACGCTGTCCAGGTCGACGCGGCCTGTCTCGCGTTCGAGGAAGGTCGAGATCTCGTTGACGTGCACGCCGGTGGTCTTGATCCGCAGCAGGTCCTTGAGCGGCAGCGCGTTGCGGCGTTCCTCGAGGGCGAGGACGACTTCGCTGGCGTTGAGCACCACGACATGGTCGGCGAGATTGTAGATCGCATCGCGGGCGATCGCCTCGGGGATCACGCGATTGGCTTCGCTCATCGCGACATAGCCGACCACGACGAAGCCCGCGCCGGGAGTCTTGGAGAGATCCTTCAGACGCTGTGCCCGCGCGCCGGCGCCGAGCACGACGATGCGGCGCTTGAACGCCTGGCTGCCCAGCGCCTTGCCGAGCAGGATGCGCAGCGCGATCAGCGACGCGATGGAGCAGCCCATCGCGTAGAGCAGGTTCGAGCGCCAGAAGCCGATCTCGGGGATCAGGAAATAGAGCACGCTCAAGCCGATCACGCCCAGCGAGATCGCCACGATCAGCCGCGCCATCGCATAGCGCAGCGACTGGAGCGAATCGGCACCATAGACGCCGACCGCGACCATCGCGACTTCGAGGAACAGCGCATAGCTGACGAGCTGCGGCCAGCGTTCCTGCATCAGCGGCAGGCCGATGCCGAGCTGGTGTGCGCGCAGCATCCAGCCGAGCTCGCCCGACATCGCCAGCAGCAGGATGTCGAGAAAGCCGAGCAGCAGCACCGCGTTGGGCACGTAATGCTTGAACAGCCGGATCATGGGACCCGCTCTAGTGCAGAAGTGTAAACAAATCCGACATGGCGACGCCGGCCGGGCTCGCGGAAAAATCCGTCGCGCGCCGGCACCAATGCCGCAACCCATGTGTTTGACCCCGGGGGCAAATCGCAGCATTGCGAAATCTTCAGGAGGTTCGAAACACATGCCGGACTCGAAGCCGATCGTTCCTGTCATCCTGTCGGGAGGATCGGGCACCCGACTCTGGCCGATGTCGCGGGCCGAGAAACCCAAGCAGCTCCTGTCGCTGACCGCCGAGGAAACGATGCTCCAGCTCACGGCGCGGCGCGCCGCCGGCGAGCGATTCGGCCGGCCGATCGTCGTCGCCAACGCGCATCACGCCGATATGGTCGAGGAACAGCTCGCCGCCGCGGACAGCGCCGCGCGCGCACTGGTGCTCGAGCCGATGGGGCGCAACACCGCGCCGGCCATCGCCCTCGCCGCGATCGCCGCGGGCGGCGGCGCCGAGCCGCTGCTGGTGATGCCGTCCGATCACGTGATCGCCGATGTCGACGCCTTTCACCTGGCGATCGAAGCCGCGCTGCCGCTGGTGGAGGAGGGGTGGCTGATCACCTTCGGAATCACGCCCGACGCGGCCGAGACCGGCTATGGCTGGATCAAGGTGGGCGAAGTGCTGGCCGAGGGCGTGCACCGCGTCGAGCGCTTCGTCGAGAAGCCGGCGCGCGACAAGGCCGAGGCCATGCTTGCGGAGGGCGGCCATACCTGGAACGGCGGCATCTTCCTGTTCCGCGCCGATGCCTATCTGGGGGCGCTGGCGAGCTATGCGCCCGGGATGCTGCATGCGGCGCAGCAGGCGATGGCGAACGGCCGGCGCGATGGCGCCCGGATCTGGCCGGATGCCGAGAGCTTCGCCGCCAGCCCGTCGGACTCGATCGACTATGCGGTGATGGAGAAGGCGCCGCGCGTGGCGGTGGTGCCGGTGACGATGGGCTGGAGCGACGTCGGCAGCTGGGATGCGCTGCATGCGATCAGCCATGCCGATGCCGGCGGCAACGTGGTGCGCGGCGATGCGGTGGTGATCGAATCGAGCAATTGCCTCGTCCGTGCCGAGCCCGGCAAGCGCGTGGCGCTGGTCGGCGTCGAGGACCTGATCGTGGTCGCTTCGGGCGACGACGTGCTCGTCCTCCCGCGCGGGCGCAGCCAGGAAGTGAAGAAGATCATCGAGGCGATGCAGAAGGGCGGTTAGGTCGCGAGGCGCCGGGCCTCGAGCTCGACAAAGATCGGGGCGAGATACTGGTCGGCGATGGCGCGCAGCTCGGCATCGGCTTCGCGCTGCTTCGCTTCGCCATCGGCTTGGAAACGCGCGGACGGGGCCTTGGAATGGCGACTTGCCATCGCGGCCATGGCGTCGCGCGCCGCCGCGTCGGGGGCGATGCCGAAATGGGGGAGGATCTGGTCGAAGAATGCCTCGGGCAGCTGGGCGTAATTGATCAGCAGCCCCTTGTCCGCACCCTGCTCGATCACCGCGCTGCAGGTCCGCTCGAGTATCCGGGCAATGAAGGCGCGCTCGGGGAGGTGCGCATCCTCGCGCGCGAGGCCGAACCATTCGAGCGGCACCAGGTCGGGCACGGTCTGCACGCCGCGCAGGCGCAGCTGCGAAACCAGGACTTCCACCGGCTCGCGATAGAGGAAGATCCAGGGCGTCTCCGGGAAGGCGCGGCGGAGCAGCGGCAGCGCGCGGGTGTGCCAGCTGTCGAGCTTGACGAAGAGATGCCCTGCGCCGCGGCCATAGGCATGGACCAGCGCGCGCAGCGCGTCGACCTGCATCTCCGGATCGGGGAAGCGATGCCGGATCATTGCGTCGAGCGGCGGCGCCTCGGAGATCGAGACATGCCCCGGGGCGGCACCGAGCATCTGCGAGACGAGCGTCGAGCCGCAGCGCGACATGTGGAAGATGAAGCCCGAAGGCGGCCGGGGATCCGCGCGGCCAAGGAAGCTGGCGAGCGGCGTGGCGGTGCGGAACAGGCGGTTGAACGGCCGGCCCGCCGCTTCGCGCACCGCATCCTCGAAAAAGGGGCTGCCCGGGGAGATGTTGGCGAAGTTGAACCAATCGACCGCGGGTTCGGGCAAAGCCGCGAAGCCGATGGGCAGCCAGCCCCGGGCCGGCCAATCGTGCCGGGCGACCGGCGCCTGGAGGAAACGATGCATCCCGGCGGGGTCTGGGCGGCCGCCCTCGATCAGATCGGCCGCGGTGAGCGCGATGCCGCGCGCGGCGGCCCAGGCGAGCGCACGGGCTTCGAATATCGCCGGTTCGCGGGGTTCGGCGAGGTGCGCCTGCGCCTGCGGATCGGCCATCACGGCGGCGCGGAATCGGTCGAGCATGGTTGGTGGCATTGCAATCATCGAGGGCCGGGATAGGCTCATGCGGAAGGGAGAGGCAGGCTAATATGGCGACCATATCCGCACAATCCGCCTGGCCCGATCGGGTGCGACTGCCGCTTGCCTTCGATCCCGCGCCGCTCGCCGCCGACATCGCCGCGCTCGAGCGTGGCGACTGGACCGCGCATTTCGTGCAGCGGAACTATGAGGGCGAGTGGAGCGCCTTGCCGCTGCGCGCGCCGGCCGGCGCCGCCCATCCGGTCCAGCAGATCTACTCGGCGCCCGGCGTCACTGCGTTCGTCGATACGCCGTGGCGCGCGCGGATGCCGGCCCTGTCGGCGGCGATCGACGCGTTCGCCTGTCCGGTCCGCTCGGTGCGGCTGATGCGGCTGGCGGCGGGATCGGTGATCAAGGAGCATGCGGATTTCGATCTCGACGCCGCCCAGGGCTTTGCGCGGATTCATGTGCCGGTGCTGACCAGCGACGATGTCGATTTCCGGCTGAACGGCACGCGCGTGACGATGGCGCCGGGCGAGGCCTGGTATCTGCGCCTCGCCGATCCGCACAGCGTGGCGAACCGGGGCCGGAGCGCGCGCGTCCATCTGGTGCTCGACCTGGTGGTGGACGACTGGCTGTTGCGCCAGCTCGAAGGATGAGCGGGCGCGTCCGGCGCAAGCAGGTCGCGGCGGCGATGGCGGCCGCGGCGGATGCGCCGCCGGCGGAGGCCTGCGCGCTCTGCGCCCGCCCGCTCGGCCGGCGGGCCGAATGGCACCATGTCGTGCCGAAGAGCGAGGGCGGCCGCGAGACGGTGCCGCTCCATCCGATCTGCCACCGCACCATCCATGCCTGCGCGAGCAACGCCGAACTGGCGCGGGTCTATCCCACGATGGCGGCGCTGCTCCGGTCGGAGGACATCCGCCGCTTCGTCGCATGGATCGCGGACAAGCCGCCCGATTTCCATGCGCCGACGCGGCGGAAGGCATCCTGATTCCTCCCCGGAGCAAGGCGCCGAGGGAGGAACGGGTTCAGCCGATCAGCGCCTCGGCCTGGTCGAGCACGTTCCTGAAGTCCGCGACCAGCGCCTGGTACGGAGCCGGGCTGGCCATGTCGAGGCCGGCGCGCTTCAGGATCTCGGTCGGATAGTCGGACCCGCCCGCCTTCAGCACCGACAGGTAGTTGTCGCGCTCCTTCGGGCCGCCCTTCAGGATCGACTGGGCGAAGAAGGTCGCCGCCGAGATGCAGGTGGCATATTGGTAGACGTAGAAGCTGTTGTAGAAATGGGGGATATACGCCCATTCGTTGGCATATTCGGGCGCGAGTATCATGTTCGGCCCGTGATAGGTGCGCAGCAGCTCGCCATAGACCTTGGTGAACTTGGCGCCCGACAGGCCTTCGCCCGCCTCAGCCATATCATGGGCCTTCAGCTCGAATTCGGCGAACATGGTCTGGCGGAAGAAGGTCCCGCGATAATTCTCCATCTGCTGGCCGAGATAGAAGAGCTTCTCCTCCTTGGTCTTCGCGTTCTTCATCAGGTGCGCGAACAGCAGCTGCTCGTTCAGGGTCGACGCGATCTCGGCGAGGAAGATCGGATAGTCGGCCTTGTCATAGGGCTGGGTCGAATTGGCGAGCAGCGAGTGGAGCGCATGGCCCCATTCATGGGCATAGGTGCTCATCCCGTCATATTTGTCGCTCAGGTTGAGCAGCAGATAGGGGTGCACGTCGAACGCGCCGGGGTTCATATAGGCCCCCGGCCGCTTGCCCTCGCGGGGCCAGGGATCCATCCATTTGGCCGCAGTCGCCTTGGCGATGCGCGCCTGATAGTCGGGGCCGAGCGGCTTCACGGCTTCGAGCGTCGTCGCGCGCATCTGGTCGAGCGTGTAGCTGCGGTCCATCGATACCAGCGGCGGATAGATGTCGTAATAGCCGATGTCCGGCAGCTTGAGCATCTTGCGGCGCAGCTCGAAATAGCGGTGGAGCTGGGGCAGCCCCTTGTTCGCCTCGGCCACCAGCGTGCGGTATACGGTCTCGGGCACGTTGTTGCCGGAAAGCGCGCGGGCGAGCGAGGTCGGGTATTTCCGTGCCTTGGCATAGAAGATGTCGCCGCGCACCTTGGCGCCATAGGTCGCGCCGAACGAGTTCTGGAACTTGCCGTGCGCGGTCCAGAAGGCGTTGAACACTGCCTTGCGGTCCTCGCGGCTCGGCGCGTCGCGGTTGAGCGAATAGCCTTGCGAATCGAGGCGGACCTGCTTGCCGGTGGAGAGCGTGATCGTCGGCCAGGGAATGTCCGACGAGCGCAGCTGCCCCGAGATCTCGCCCGGCGCGGCGAGCGGCGAGCTGGCGCTGGCGAGGATCGCCTCGCCCTCGGGCGAGAGCGTGTGCTCGGCCTGGCGCAGCGTATCGGCCAATGCGAAGTCGAACCGGGTACGCAGCGTCGCATTGGCGGCGAGAAAGGCGTCGATCTTCGCCTTGCCGAGCGTCAGCAGCTCGGGCGAGGTCCAGGAGCTGGCCTCGCCGAACGCGGTGTAGAGGTCGCGCGCCTGCGCCAGCTTCTCCTGGTTGGCCGAGATGCGGACGTCCTCGTCGCCCTTCAGGCTGGCATAGGTGTAGATGCGGCCGATCGTGCGGCCGAGGTCCGACTGGAGCACCAGCGCCTCGGCGAGCACGTCGGCGCTTTCGCCAAGGCGGCCCTTGAACCTGGCGACGGCGGGAATTGCGGCGAGCGCCTGCTTGCGGGCATCTTCCCAGGCGGCCTCGCTGGGATAGAGTTCGCTCAGGTCCCACTGCGCCCCGGCGGGCGCGGCGGCCTGGCGGGCCCATGCCGGCAAGGCGGCGACGGCGCCGGCGAACGCGGCGGCAGCCAGCGCCTCGCGACGAGAAAGTTCGGTCATGTTCCAGTTCCCCGAGAACGCGCCTGTAGGCCGGCGCCGTGGTGAGGCGGCCAATCTGTCGCGATTTCGAGATGAAAGGAAGTGCTTTGTCGTCCTATGACGCCAGCACGCCGCGGCTCAGCGGGCGCCCTTGGGTGTCACGATCCAGTCGCGTTTGGCACGCCGGGTCATGTGCACGCCGCAATACCGGCATTTGCTGACAAATTTCTCGCCCTCGCCGATGCGCTGGGCATGTTTCTCGGAACGCTCGTGCCGCCCCCCCAGGCAACGCACACGACCACCAAACCAACTGAACACTTGCAGACCCCCAAAACAAGTTTTCCATTCATTTCCCCACTGTTTCTGGCGGGTCAAGCGCTTAACCATTCCAGTTCGGCGCAAAGCAAGCGGGCCGGGGATCGCTCCCCGGCCCGCCCGTCTTCTTGCCTGAGTGGCGGGACTTAGAAGTCCATGCCGCCCATGCCGCCCATGCCGCCACCCATGGGGGGCATGGCAGGCTTGTCTTCCGGCAGCTCGCTCACCGCCGCTTCGGTGGTGATGAGCAGGCCGGCGACCGAGGCCGCATCCTGCAGCGCGGTGCGGACGACCTTGGTCGGGTCGATCACGCCGGCGGCGACCAGGTTCTCGTACACGTCGGTCGCGGCGTTGAAGCCGAGCGACGTGTCGGTGCCCTCGAGCAGCTTGCCCGCGACGACGGCGCCGTCATGGCCGGCGTTCTGCGCGATCTGCTTGAGCGGCGCGGTGATCGCCTTGCGGATGATGTCGACGCCGCGGGTCTGGTCGTCGTTCGCGCCCTTCAGGCCCTCGAGAGCCTTGGTGGCATAGAGCAGCGCAGTGCCGCCGCCCGGAACGATGCCTTCTTCCACGGCCGCGCGGGTCGCGTGCAGCGCGTCGTCGACGCGGTCCTTGCGCTCCTTCACCTCGACTTCGGTGGCACCGCCGACCTTGATCACGGCCACGCCGCCGGCGAGCTTGGCGAGACGCTCCTGGAGCTTCTCGCGGTCATAGTCGCTGGTGGTTACTTCGATCTGCTGGCGGATCGCGTCGGTGCGGCCCTTGATCGCATCGGCTTCACCGGCGCCATCGACGATGGTGGTGTTGTCCTTGTCGATCGTGACGCGCTTGGCGGTGCCGAGCATGCCCAGGGTAACCGACTCGAGCTTGATGCCCAGGTCTTCCGAGATGACTTCGCCCTTGGTGAGGATCGCGATGTCCTCGAGCATCGCCTTGCGGCGATCGCCGAAGCCCGGCGCCTTGACGGCCGCGACCTTCAGGCCGCCGCGCAGCTTGTTGACCACCAGGGTGGCCAGCGCCTCGCCCTCGATGTCCTCGGCGATGATCAGCAGCGGGCGACCCGACTGCACGACCGCCTCGAGGATCGGCAGCATCGACTGGAGGTTCGACAGCTTCTTCTCGTGGATCAGGATGTACGGATCGGCGAGCTCGACCGACATCTTCTCGGGGTTGGTGATGAAATAGGGCGACAGATAGCCGCGGTCGAACTGCATGCCCTCGACGACGTCGAGCTCGAATTCGAGACCCTTCGCCTCTTCGACGGTGATCACGCCTTCCTTGCCGACCTTCTCCATCGCCTCGGCGATCTTCTCGCCGACTTCCTTGTCGCCATTGGCCGAGATGATGCCGACCTGGGCGACTTCATTGGTGCCGGCAACCGGCTTCGAGCGCGACTTCACGTCCTCGACCACCTTGGTCACGGCGAGATCGATGCCGCGCTTCAGGTCCATCGGGTTCATGCCGGCCGCGACCGACTTCATGCCCTCGCGCACGATCGCCTGGGCGAGCACGGTGGCGGTGGTGGTGCCGTCGCCCGCGGTGTCGTTCGCCTTCGAGGCGACTTCGCGGATCATCTGCGCGCCCATGTTCTCGAACTTGTCCTTGAGTTCGATTTCCTTGGCGACGGTGACGCCGTCCTTGGTGATGCGCGGCGCGCCGAAGCTCTTCTCGATCACGACGTTGCGGCCCTTCGGGCCCAGGGTCACCTTCACCGCATCGGCGAGGATGTCGACGCCGCGCAGGATGCGCTCACGGGCGTCACGCGAAAACTTGACGTCTTTCGCAGCCATTGTTCCTACCTCTCAAAATTCGTTCAGAAAGTCATAAAAGCCACGACCCCATCGCACGCGGCGGGGCCGGGAACCGGGTTCAGCCGATGATGCCGAGGATGTCCGATTCCTTCATGATCAGCAGGTCTTCGCCATTGACCTTGACCTCGGTGCCCGACCATTTGCCGAACAGGATGCGGTCGCCGGCCTTGACGTCGAGCGGGGTGATCTCGCCCTTCTCGTTCTTCGCGCCCGAACCGGCGGCGACGACTTCGCCTTCCTGCGGCTTTTCCTGGGCGGTGTCGGGGATGATGATGCCGCCGGCGGTCTTGGCTTCGGCCTCGACGCGGCGGACGAGCACGCGGTCGTGCAACGGACGGAAGTTCATTGCCTGATCCTTACTTCAGGGTTGATCTCGGATTTGGCACTCGCTCGGGGTGAGTGCCAGCCGGCGCGATATGCGAAGCCGATCCGCCCGCGTCAACCAGGGCGCGGCGCGCCGTTGCAAATTTAGGTGGCGCCGACCCCCGGCCCGGCACCCGCGAAGCGACGCAAGGGCTCTCGCTGCGAGACAAATGGTCGTTCCCGCGCAATGGCAGGGGCATTTACGCGTCCCCCGCGATCCTCTAGCACCACGGGCATATTCCTTCGCATGGGAGCGGCACGTGAAGCTTGTTCGGGGCGCCTGGAAGATCCTGGTGGGGATCAAGGACTTTCTGGTCCTGGTCTTCATGCTGCTGTTCTTCACGATGCTGTTCGCGGCATTGTCCGCCAAGCCCAATCCCGGATCGATCCGCGACGGCGCGCTGCTGGTGGCGCTCGACGGCGCGCTGGTGGAGCAGCCCGAGGAGGCCGATCCCTTCTCCCGGCTCAGTGGCGCAGGCACGGTGAAGCAGCAACGGCTGCGCGATGTGGTGCGCGCGCTCGATGCCGCGAAGGGCGACGACCATGTGAAGGCGGTGGTGCTCGATCTCGATCGCTTCACGGGCGGCTATCCCGCCGCGATCAGCGAAGTTGCCGCAGCGGTCGGCAAGGTGCGCGCGGCGGGCAAGCCCGTGCTCGCCTATGCCACCGCCTATACCGACGACAGCTATGCGCTTGCCGCCAATGCGAGCGAGATCTGGGTGAATCCGCTGGGCGGCGCGATGTTCGCGGGCCCGGGCGGCACGCGGCTCTACTATAAGGGGCTGATCGACAAGCTCGGCGTCAATGCGCACATCTACCGCGTCGGCAAGTTCAAGTCGGCGGTCGAGCCCTATATGCGCAGCGACATGTCGCCCGAGGCCAAGGAAGCCGATCTGGCGATGTACCAGCAGATCCTCGACCAGTGGCGGCAGGAGATCGCCAAGGCGCGGCCCAAGGCGCGCATCGCCGACTATCTGGCGAAGCCCGCGGAAACGGTGACGGCGGCAAAGGGCGACATCGCCAAGGCGAACCTGGCGATGGGCATCGTCGACAAGCTGGGCGACCGGCTTGCCTTCGGCAAGCGCGTCGCCGAGATCGCCGGCGCGCCGAGCGGCAAGCCGGCAGGCAATTTCAACCGGATCAAGCTGGCCGATTTCGTGGCCGCGCATCCGCTGCCCACCGGCGGCGACGCGATCGGCGTGATCACCGTCGCCGGCGAGATCGTCGACGGCAAGGGCGGCCCCGGCAGGGCGGCGGGCGACACGGTGAGCGCGGCGTTGCTCAAGGGCCTGGCGAACAAGAAGCTGAAGGCGCTGGTGGTCCGCGTCGATTCGCCGGGCGGCTCGGCGCTCGCCTCGGAGCAGATCCGCCAGGCGATCCTCCAGGCCAAGGCGCAGGGGCTGCCGGTGGTGATCTCGATGGGCAGCCTCGCGGCGAGCGGCGGCTATTGGGTGTCGACCGCGGGCGACACGATCTTTGCCGAGCCCAACACGATCACCGGCTCGATCGGCATCTTCGGCGTGATCCCCACGTTCGAGAAGACGCTCGCCAAGATCGGCGTCGGCACGGACGGGGTGAAGACCACGCCGCTCAGCGGCCAGCCCGATATCTATGGCGGCACCAATGCGGAGACGGACACGCTGCTCCAGTCGGCGATCGAGGCGGGCTATGCGCGCTTCGTCGGGCTGGTCGCGGGCGCCCGCAAGCTGACGCCGGAGCGCGTCAATGAGATCGCCCAGGGCCGGGTCTGGATCGGCGGCACCGCGCACCAGATCGGGCTGGTCGACCGGTTCGGCGGGATCGACGATGCGATCGCCGAGGCCGCGCGGCGCGCCAAGCTCGACCCGGCCAAGGTCCATGCCGTCTATCTCGAGAAGGAGCCTTCGAGCTGGGCCAAGCTGATCGCCAGCTTCGCCGACGACAAGGACGAGGACGGCGACTGGGCCGATCAGCCGGCCGGGGCGGACCTGTTCGCCCGCGCCGCGATCGGCCAGCGCGCGCTGCTCGCCCAGGCGCTGGGCGATGCCAGGCGGCTCGCCACCGGCGGCTCGGTCCAGGCGCGCTGCCTCGAATGCGGCGGCTTCGGCCCGGCGACCGGCAGCCTCGAGGATGCCCGCCTGTTCGACGCGATCGCGGCGCGGCTCGGCCTGTGATCGGCATCCGCGCAGCCACGTCGGACGATGCCGGCGCCATCGCCGCGATCTATGCGCCGCATGTGCTCACCGGCACCGCCTCGTTCGAGATCGAGCCGCCCGAAAAGGCGGAGATGCGCAAGCGGATGCATGCGAGCGAGGGCCTCTATCCCTGGATCGTGGCGACGACGGGCGGCGCCAGCGCCAATGATCCGGATGCCGGCGTGATCGGCTATGCCTATGCCGGCAAGTTCCGCGACCGCCCGGCCTATCGCTATGTCTGCGAGACGTCGATCTACCTGACCGACGCGTCGAGCGGATCGGGCGTCGGCCGGCTGCTCTACGAGGCGCTGGTCGGCACGCTCCGGGCCCAGGGCTTCATCCATGCGATCGGCACGATCACCCTGCCGAACGACCGCTCGATCCGCCTGCACGAAGCGGTCGGCTTTCGCCGCCAGGGCGTCTATCGCGAAGTGGGCTTCAAGCACGGCCAATGGATCGATGTCGGCTTCTGGCAGTGCGAGCTGAACGAGCCGCGCGTGCCCCCCGTCGAACCCCGCAAATTCGCGGATATGGGGATTGTCCGGGATTGAGGGCCGCGCGGCGCCGACTATCCTCGCACCGTCCTTGTGCCGGATACGAGTAGCGTATGCCTGATTCCGAGTTGCACAGCCTTCGCGTCGATCGCGAGCGCAAGCTGATCGATCTCAGGCTGAAAGCCATGCTCTCGCCCGAGGATGCGGCCTGGATCGGCGAGGAACTGCGTGCCGCCGTCCGCGATTTCGGCCCGGAAGTGGGGCAGCATGTCACGCTCTACGATGCCAGCAGCATCCCGGTCGTCCCGCAGGCCACGGCGGAGCTGATCATCAACACCTTCAACAACGAAGCCGTGCGTCCGCTATGGGCGCGCAAGGTGGCCTTTGTCGTCGTCACTGCGCTGGCCCGCCTGCAGGTGCAGCGGCTTCGCGAAGTTCGTCCCGACATCGGCATCTTCGGCGATCGCGAGGAAGCGATCGCCTGGTTGCTGGAGGAATAGCCCCCGCTTCCTCAGCGCCGGCCGCGATAGGCGGGCAGGCCGAGTTTCCACCGGATGGCGGCAGCGCGCAGCCCGAAGCCGGCGCCGGCGGCGAGCAGCCCGGCGGCGAAGACCGGCAGCCCGGCGAGCGCCAGCGCCACCTGCAGCGTGGCGGTGAGCGCGGCGGCGGTGACGTAGAGCTCGGGCCGCATCAGGATCGAGGGCTCGCCTGCCAGCACGTCGCGGATGATGCCGCCCGCGCAGGCGGTGACCACGCCCATCACCGCCGCCGGCACTGGCGGAATGCCATAGCCCAGCGCCTTGGCCGCGCCGAACGCGGCATAGGCGGCCAGGCCCAGCGCATCGAGCCACGCGAAGGTCGCGTCGTTCCACCAGCGCTGCGGCGTGCTCCACACCAGCACCGCGACGGCGAGGATCAGCGCGGCGACGGTCGCGTCGTGCACCCAGAATACCGGCGCTCCGATCAGCAGGTCGCGGATCGTGCCGCCGCCTACCCCGGTGACGAGCGCGAAGAAGGCGGCGGTGACGAAGGTCTGTGCCCGGTGCGCGGCGGCCAGCGCGCCGGTCGCCGCGAACAGCGCGATGCCGAACATGTCGAGCCAGGGCAGGATCGGCCCGATGCGGGCAGCGGCGAGAGCGGCGTCCATCCGTCTTGTTTCTCTCCGGCACCGGCTTGCTGTCAAACGCGCATCCGGGGCATGACTGCGGCCATGCAGCGTACCGAGTCTCCGCTTGTCGTCATCGCCATCTGCCTCGCCGCGCTTGCCGGCTTCGTCGATGCCCTGGCCTTCACCAGCCTGGGCGGCTTCTTCGCCTCGTTCATGAGCGGCAACAGCACGCGGCTGGGCGTGGGCCTGGGCGGCAACCTGCCCGGCGACGCGGCGGTGGCCGGCGGCCTGGTGATGAGCTTCGTCAGCGGCGTGATCCTGGCCAGCGTGGTGACGCGCTGGCGCCAGGCGCGGTTCCGCGAAAGCCTGATGCTGGTGGTGACGGCGCTGCTCGTCGCCGCGGCAACGCTCGCCAGCCTGGCGCCGGGGCCGATCGTGCTGATCTTCCTCGCCATGGCGATGGGCTGCGAGAACGGCATCCTCCACCGCGAGGGCGAAGCGACGATCGGCGTCACCTATATGACCGGATCGCTGGTCAAGATGGGGCAGAAGCTGGCCGGCGCATTGATGGGCGATCCCGATCGCTGGGCCTGGGCGCGCTATCTGTTCCTGTGGCTCGGCTTCGTCGCCGGTGCGGTGATGGGGGCGGCGAGCCATCTTCGCTGGGGCTGGACGGCGTTGTGGCTGGCGCCGATCGCCAGCGCGGTGCTCGCCTTCGCGCTGATGCGGATCCGGCCGAAGCTGGCCGGCCCCTGGGCGGTTCGCTGATAGAGGGGCGCTGCCCGGCCTGGCATGCCCGTCTTCACGTCGACTCGGCAGGCTGAGGGGCGCTGCTCGAGACGCGGGCGCGACGATGGCGGGCCGGAGCCCTATTTCCGCACGGCCTTCTGGTCGCGCCCATTCTGGTGCATCACCGCGCCGACGATCTTGCCCGACGCATCGCGGGTGAAGTCCATCTGCGCGTCCACCGCGCGGAAGAAGAAGCGGTCCTTCGCTTCGGGAAACAGGTCGAGCGGCGGCTGGCGGGTCGCCTGGGCGATCAGGCGGTCGCCCTCGGCGCGGAGGGTGAAGCTGAAATTGGGGTTCGCTTCATAGGTGCCTTCATAGGCCTTGAGCAGGGCCGGCTCGAGCTTCACCGCCTTGCGCTCGCTCGGCAGCGTGATCGTGCCGCCGCGCGCCAGCGTCATCATCGTGGCGCCGAGCTTGTCCGCGCTGTTGCCGTTGAGATTGGCGAGCACCACCACTGTGATCCTGCGGTCCGGATCATAGCCGAGCCAGGTGTTGAACCCCTCGATGCCGCCGCCATGCGACAAGGTGGTGCTGCCGTCCCTGGCGACGGCGACGATGCCGAGCGCGTAATTGTCCTTGTAGGGCGTCCGCATCGCCGCGAGCAATTCGGGCTTGAGCAGCTTGCCGCCCCACAGCCCCGTTTCCCATTTCAGCAGGTCGTGCGTGGTCGAATAGAGCGCGCCCGCGCCCTGCGGAATCGACATGTCGATATAGTCGGCATTGACCACCAGCCCGGCGCGCGGGCTGTAGCCGGACGCGCGGTGCGGGATCACCTGCGCATGGCTGTCATAGCCGCTATCGGCCATGCCGAGCGGCTTGAACAGGTTCTCGGCGACGAAGGCGGCATAGGGCTGGCCGCTCGCCTTCTCGATGATCGCGGTGAGCAGGACATAGCCCGAATTGGAATAGCTGTGCCGCTCGCCCGGCGCGAAATCGAGCGGCTTGCCGCGGAAACGGGCGATCAGCGCATCGAGCGTGGTCGCCTGTGTCCTCGATGCCGAATATTCGTCGAACGACGTGAAGTTGGGGATGCCGGCGCTATGGGTGAGCAGGTGGAAGACAGTCACCTTGTCCCAGGCCGCGGGGGCATCGGGCAGATAGGTCTTCACCGGCGCATCGAGGCGCAGCTTGCCGCGCTCCTGGAGCAGCAGGATCGAAGCGGCGGTGAATTGCTTGGTGATCGAGCCGAGGCGGAATTTGGTCTCGCCGTCGTTCGGGATCTTCCATTCGAGATTGGCCGAGCCATAGCCCTTGTCGAACAGGATTCTGCCGTCCTGCGCGACGAGCACCGCGCCCATGAAGGCACCGCTATCCGCTTCGGCGGCGGCGACCTTGTCCATCCGCGCCACGTCCTGGGCAAAGGCAGGCGCGGCGCAGACGAGCGCGAAGCCGAGGACGAAATGGCGCATGAAGGTTCCTCCCAAAGTGTGTTAGTTCACTAACACGCAATGGAAGCGGCTTCAACTCCCTCCCCCATCGGGAGAGGGAGGCGATGGTCAGATGTGGATCGGCTTGCCCTGGACCGCCATGGCGGCTTCCTTGAACGCTTCCGAATGGGTCGGGTGCGCGTGGCAGGTATAGGCGATGTCCTCGCTGGTCGCGCCGAACTCCATCGCCTGGGCGGCCTGGGCGATCATCGTGCCGGCGACGGAGGCGATCATCCACACGCCGAGCACGCGGTCCGACTTGGCGTCGGCGATCACCTTCACCCAGCCGTCCGGCTCGTGGTTGGTCTTGGCGCGCGAGTTCGCGATCATCGGGAACTTGCCGACCTTCACTTCGCCGCGCTCCTTGGCCTGTTCCTCGGTCAGGCCGACGCCGGCGATCTCGGGCCAGGTGTAGACGACCGAGGGGATCACGTCATGGTTCACGATGCCGGTCAGGCCGGCGATGTTCTCGGCCACCGCAATGCCTTCGTCCTCGGCCTTGTGCGCGAGCATCGGGCCGGGAACGACGTCGCCGATCGCCCAGATGCCGGGGACCGAAGTGCGGAAGTCGTGGTCGATCTCGATCTGGCCGCGCTGGTTGGTCGAGAGGCCGGCGGCCTCCAGGCCCAGGCCCGAGGTGTTGGGACGGCGGCCGATCGAGACCAGCACTGCGTCCGCCTCGAGCGTTTCCGCAGCGCCGCCGGCCGAGGGCTCCAGGGTGAGCGTGGCCTTGCCGCCGTTGACGGCGACGCCGGTCACCTTGGTGGAGAGCTTGAGCTCCATGCCCTGCTTCTTGAACAGCTTGCCCGCTTCCTTGCGGACTTCGCCGTCCATGCCCGGCAGCAGCTGGTCGAGGAACTCGACCACGGTGACCTTGGCGCCGACGCGGCGCCACACCGAGCCGAGCTCCAGGCCGATCACGCCGCCGCCGATGACGACGAGATGCTGCGGGACCTTGGGCAGTTCGAGCGCGCCGGTGCTGTCGACCACGACCTTCTGGTCGATCTCGACGCCCGGCAGCGGAGTGACCGAGGAGCCGGTGGCGATGACGATGTTCTTCGCCCGCACCTCACGGTCGCCGACCTTGACGCTGTCCTTGCCGGTGAAGCTGGCATGGCCCTTCAGCCATTCGACCTTGTTCTTCTTGAACAGGAACTCGATGCCGCCGGTCAGGCCCTTCACCGCGTCGATACGCTGGCCGTGCATCGCGTCGAGGTCGAGCTCGACCGTCGGGGTCTTGATGCCGAGCTTGGCGAGCTTGCCGCTGGCGGCTTCCTCATAGAGCTCGGAGGCGTGGAGCAGCGCCTTGGAGGGGATGCAGCCGACGTTGAGGCAAGTGCCGCCCAGCGTTGCACGGCTCTCGGCGCATGCGGTCTTGAGGCCCAGCTGCGCCGCGCGGATCGCCGCGACATAGCCGCCGGGGCCCGAACCGATCACCAGCACGTCGAAATCATAATCGGCCATTTGCTTCTCTTTCGTCTCTGCGACGGGAGCTGGCGGCGGCGAGGGCGGAGGAGTTTCCGCGGGCGCCGGGGCCGGCTCGATCATCGGGGAGGCTGCTTCTTCCTGCCTCCGCTTGCGCTTCCACAACCACATAGGATGACCCGCCCCGCCTGCAACCCATGAGGGTTAGTGGCGGAGCAAGTCAGTTTTACGACCGCCTTACAGGTCGATCAGCAGTCGGGTCGGATCCTCGATCGCGTTCTTCAGCGCGACGAGGAAGGTCACTGCCTCGCGGCCGTCGACCAGGCGATGGTCGTAGCTGAGCGCGAGATACATCATCGGGCGGATCACGATCTGGCCGTCGCGGACCACCGGGCGGTCCTCGATGCGGTGCAGGCCGAGCACGGCCGACTGGGGCGGATTGATGATCGGGGTCGACATCAGCGAGCCGAACACGCCGCCGTTCGAGATGGTGAAGGTGCCGCCCTTCATTTCTTCCATCTTCAGCGTGCCGTCCTTGGCGCGCTTGCCGAAGTCGCCGATCGTCCGCTCGATGCCGGCGACGCTCAGCGTCTCCGCGTCGCGGATCACTGGCACCACCAGGCCCTGCGGGGCCGAGACGGCGACCGAGATGTCGCAATAATCATGATAGACGATCTCGTCGCCCTCGATCGAGCCGTTGACGCCCGGGATGTCCTTGAGCGCCATGCAGGCGGCCTTCACGAAGAAGCCCATGAAGCCCAGGCGGACGCCGTGCTTCTTCTCGAACAGATCCTTGTACTTGGCGCGCGCCTCGATCACCGCGGTCATGTCCACGTCGTTGAACGTGGTCAGCATCGCGGCAGTGTTCTGCGCCTCCTTCAGGCGCTTGGCGACGGTCTGGCGCAGGCGCGTCATCTTGACGCGCTCTTCCTTGCGGCCATTGGCCGAGGAAGCGGCCGGCGCGGCGGCGGGCGCCGGAGCGGCGGCAGGGGCCGGCTTGTTGCTGGCCGCGGCGATCACGTCGTCCTTGGTCAGGCGGCCGTCCTTGCCGGTGCCCTGCACGGTCGACGGATCGACGCCGGTCTCGAGCACCGCGCGGCGCACCGAGGGCGAGAGCGCGGCGGCCTCGGTCGCGGGCGCGGCGGCCGGCGCGGGCGTCGGGGCCGGTGCCGCGGCGGGAGCCGGGCTCGGTGCGGCGCCGGCGCCGCCTTCGCTCACCAGGGCGATCACCGCGCCGACCTCGACCGTGTCGCCCACCTTGACGAGCTGCTCGCCCATCACGCCGGCGACCGGGCTGCCCACTTCCACCGAGACCTTGTCGGTCTCCAGGCTCGCGATCGGCTCGTCGAGCTGCACGGGATCGCCCGGATTCTTCAGCCATTCGCCGAGCGTGGCTTCGGTGATCGATTCACCCAGTGTCGGGACTTTAACGTCTGCCATTGTCTTTCCTCGTTCCCTGGGGACGGTCTCAGTTGTTGCGGGTGCGACGAATCTCGTCGCGGACATTGTGGCCAAGGGCATCGGCGATCAGCGCGCCCTGCTCGGCCTGGTGGCGCTTCATCAGGCCGGTGGCGACCGCCGCGGCCGGCGCGCGGCCGGCATAGCGCGGACGCCGTACCTTGCACTTCGCCTCGGCCAGGCTGGCTTCGATGAAGGGCTCGACAAAGGTCCAATAGCCGTTGTTCTTCGGCTCTTCCTGCGCCCAGATCACTTCCTCGACATTGGGCATGCGCGCCAGGCGCTTGGCCAGCGCCTCGCCCGGGAAGGGATAGAGCTGTTCGATACGGACGATCGCGGTGTTCCCATCGCCCGCCGCGTTGCGCGCCTCGATCAGGTCGTAGGCGACCTTGCCCGAGCAGAGCACCAGGCGCTTCACATCGGTATCCGCCGGCGCATTGGGGTCCGACAGGATGCGCATGAAATGGCTGTCGCCCAGGAAATCCTCGGCCTTCGACACTGCCATCTTGTGGCGCAGCAGCGATTTGGGCGTCATCTGCACCAGCGGCTTGCGGAAGTTGCGGTGCATCTGGCGGCGCAGCAGGTGGAAATAATTGGCCGGCGTCGTGATGTTGACGACCTGCATATTGTCTTCCGCGCAGAGCTGGAGATAGCGCTCCGGGCGCGCCGAGCTGTGCTCGGGGCCCTGGCCCTCATATCCGTGCGGCAGCAGCATCACCAGGCCGTTGGCGCGCAGCCACTTGGCTTCGCCCGCGGCGATGAACTGGTCGATCATGATCTGCGCGCCGTTGGCGAAGTCGCCGAACTGCGCTTCCCACAGCACCAGCGTCTTCGGATCGGCCAGCGCATAGCCATATTCGAAGCCGAGCACGCCATATTCGCTGAGCGGCGAATCCAGCACTTCGAACGTGCCGTGCGGAATGGTGCTGAGCGGGATGTAGCGATGCTCGTCGCGCTGGTCGACCCAGACGGCGTGGCGCTGCGAGAAGGTGCCGCGGCCCGAATCCTGGCCGGACAGGCGCACGCCATAGCCCTCCGACAGCAGCGCGCCAAAGGCCAGCGCCTCGCCCGTCGCCCAGTCGAAATTCTCGCCGGTCTGGAACATCGCGCGCTTGGCGTCGAGCACGCGGCCCAGCGTCTTGTGGATCTCGAGATCGGCGGGAACCTCGGTCAGCGTGCGGCCGAGGCTGTCGAACAGCTTCTTCTCGATGCCGGTGTCGACCGAACGCCGCGCATTCTCGGTATCGACAGGCGCCGACAGGCCCGACCAACGGCCGCCGAACCAGTCCGCCTTGTTGGGAAGGTACGACTTGCCCGCTTCGAACTCGCCCTCGAGCAGCAGGTTGAACTGCCGGGTACGCTCGTCGACAAAGCCCTGGTCGATCACGCCTTCGCCGATCAGCTTGCGTGCATAGACCACGCTCACCGACGGATGCTGGCGGATCGCCTTGTACATCAGCGGCTGAGTGAACGAGGGCTCGTCGCCCTCGTTATGGCCGAAGCGGCGATAGCACCACATGTCGATCACGACGTCGCGCTTGAAGGTCTGGCGGAACTCGATCGCCATCTTGCAGGCGAAGGTGACCGCTTCGGGATCGTCGCCGTTGACGTGGAAGATCGGCGCCTGGACGCCCTTGGCGACGTCCGACGGATAGGGAGAGGAGCGTGCGAATTGCGGGCTCGTCGTGAAGCCGATCTGGTTGTTGATGACGAAGTGCAGGCAGCCGCCGGTATTGTAGCCGCGAATGCCCGAGAAGCCGAGGCACTCCCACACGATGCCCTGGCCGGCAAAGGCCGCGTCGCCGTGCAGCAGCACGGGCAGCGAGCCGGTATGCTCCTGCAGGTCGCCGGCGATCGTCTGGATCGCGCGCGTCTTTCCGAGCACCACCGGATCGGCGGCCTCGAGGTGCGAGGGATTGGCGACCAGCGACATATGGACGCTGATCCCGTCGAACTCGCGGTCGGTGCTGGTGCCGAGATGGTATTTCACGTCGCCCGAGCCGCCGACGTCATCCGGGTTGGACGAGCCGCCCGAGAATTCATGGAAGATCGCGCGATAGGGCTTCGACATCACGTTGGCGAGCATGTTCAGCCGGCCGCGATGTGCCATGCCGTAGACGATCTCGCGCACGCCGAGCTGGCCGCCATATTTGATGATGGCTTCCATCGCCGGGATCATCGCTTCGCCGCCGTCGAGGCCGAAGCGCTTGGTGCCGACATATTTCTTGCCGCAGAACTTCTCCCACTCCTCGGCCTCGATGACCTTGGAGAGGATCGCCTTCTTGCCGTCCGGGGTGAACTGGATGGCCTTGTCCTTGCCTTCCATCCGGTCCTGGAGGAAGCGGCGCTCCTCGACATCGGCGATGTGCATGTATTCGAGGCCGACATTGCCGCAATAATTGGCGCGCAGGATGTCGACGATCTCGCGAACGGTGGCCTTTTCCAGGCCCAGCGCGCCGCCGAGATAGATCGGGCGATCGAGGTCGGCGCCGGTGAAGCCGTGATATTCGGGCGTCAGGTCGGCCGGCACGTCCTGGCGGGCGAGGCCGAGCGGATCGAGCGTGGCGGCGAGGTGGCCGCGCACCCGATAGGTGCGGATCAGCAGCATCGCGCGGATCGAATCCCCGGCGGCCCGGGCGATATCGGCTTCCGACGCAGCCGGCCCGGCGGGCTTGGCGGCAGGCGCGGCCCCGCCCTTGGCGGGCTTGGGCGCCGGTTCCATCTGGGTCGGGTCGAGCCCGGCGGTGAGGGCATCCGTCTCGTCGAGCGGCCAGCGCGGATTGGCCCAGCTCGGGCCCGAGGCCGTGCTTTCGAGGCCTTCGAAGAACTGCTGCCACTGCGGCTCGATGCCGGTGGGGTCCGCCTTGTAGCGGCGGTACAGCGTCTCGACGAAGGCGGGGCTCACCCCGCCGGCGACTTGCTCGAAATCCAGGCCTTCATAGCCCATAATAGCGCTTCCTTCATTCCCTCTCCCCTGGGGAGAGGGAGGGGCCCGCTCGGCAAGGCCGAGTGGGAGGTCGAGGGGGATATGGGAACTGAGATCCCCCTCATCCAACTCCGGCCGGGCAGCGAGCCGCCAGGCCTCCATGCCTTCTCTCCCAGGGAGAGAAGGGTTAACCCTTGAGCACTTCCACAAGCGTCGAACCCAGCTCGGACGGGCTGGCCGCGACGCGGATGCCCGCTTCTTCCATCTTCGCGATCTTTTCCTCGGCACCGCCCTGGCCGCCCGAGACGATGGCGCCGGCATGGCCCATGCGGCGGCCCGGAGGCGCCGTGCGGCCCGCGATGAAGCCGGCCATCGGCTTCTTGCGGCCGCGCTTGGCCTCGTCGATCAGGAACTGGGCGGCTTCCTCTTCGGCCGAGCCGCCGATCTCGCCGATCATGATCATCGACTTGGTCTCGTCGTCCGCCAGGAACAGCTCGAGCACGTCGATGAAGTTCGTGCCGTTGACGGGGTCGCCGCCGATGCCGACCGCGGTGGTCTGGCCCAGGCCGGCATTGGTGGTCTGGAACACCGCCTCATAGGTGAGCGTGCCTGAGCGCGAGACGACGCCCACCGAGCCCTTCGAGAAGATCGAGCCCGGCATGATGCCGATCTTGCACTCGCCCGGCGTGAGCAGGCCGGGGCAGTTCGGGCCGATCAGGCGCGACTTGGAGCCGGACAGGGCGCGCTTCACCTTGACCATGTCGAGCACCGGAATGCCCTCGGTGATGCAGACGATCAGGGGAACCTCGGCGTCGATCGCTTCCAGGATCGAGTCGGCGGCGAAGGGCGGCGGCACATAGATGACCGAGGCGTCGGCGCCGGTCTTGGTGACGGCTTCGGCGACGGTGTCGAACACGGGCAGGCCGATATGCTCGGTGCCGCCCTTGCCGGGAGTCACGCCGCCGACCATCTGCGTCCCATAGGCGAGCGCCTGCTGGGTATGGAAGGTGCCGGTCTCACCCGTCATCCCCTGGGTGATGACCTTGGTATTCTTGTTGATGAGGATGCTCACCGATTACTGTCCTTCTCTAGAATCTGTACCGACAGGCGGACCGGCTGCGGTCCGCCGCGCGCGGTGGGGGCAGTGAAATGGATGCGGGGCCCCGGGCTCATGCGCTCACTGCCCCGTCTTGGCGTCTAGCGGGGAGGAGCGCAGCACGACCCAGCCGCCAAAGGCGGCGGCGGTCAGGCGAACGCTGTCGTGCGGGGCGGTGGCGACCGAGGCGCCGAGCGCGCTCGCGGTCGGGCGCGCGGTCAGCGGCACGGCTTCCTCGTTCGGCAGGACGAGCTTGCGCGCCGCGAAATAATCCTCGTCGGACAGCGCGTGCCACAGCACGATGCAGCTGTCGCCGATCGGCGTGCCGCTGGGCTGGGCGGTGGGCGGCATAAGATAGAGCTGGCCGCCGGCGATGCGATAGATGGGGTTGCCCACCTGGCCGGCGACGGGGACGGGCAGCTTCTCGGCCTCGCCGCGCGTCGCGACGGTGCTCGCGCCGAGCGCGCGCTGGGCGGCGGCGGGGAGCGTCGCGAAGGTCATCGCCTCGGCGACGCTCTTGTTGAGCCGCACCGCGCCGCTGACGCAGGCAGCCTGGAACAGCGGCACCGGCTCGGCCGGTGCGGTGGGCGTTGCCTCCTGCGCGGCGGCGGGCAGGGCGACGCCGAGGCCAAGAACGAACAGCGCGATCCGCTTCATCTCATTCCCCCAGCCATCGTCGTTCGGACGCACCTCGCGACGCGGTGTCGGCCGCGATCCCCTTGCGGATCACGGCCGGCAACGGCAGCGCGAGAGGGCGCTTCAGCATATCAGGCGAGCGAGCCGTCGATAGCCTTGCAGGCGACCAGCAGTTCCTTCACCGCGTCGACCGAGACGGCGAGGTTGGCCTTGGCCTCGTCGGTCAGGCTGATCTCGATGATCTTCTCGACGCCGTCCTTGCCGATGATGATCGGCACGCCGACGTAGAGATCGTCGACGCCGTACTGGCCGGTCAGGTGCGCGGCAGCCGGCAGGACGCGCTTCTTGTCGTAGAGATAGCTCTCGGCCATCGCGATCGCCGAGGTGGCGGGGGCGTAGAAGGCCGAGCCGGTCTTGAGCAGGCCGACGATCTCGCCGCCGCCCGAACGGGTGCGCTGCACGATCGCGTCGATGCGCTCCTTGGTCGAGAAGCCCATCGCGATCAGGTCGCTGACCGGGATGCCCGAGACGGTCGAATATTCGAGGACGGGGACCATGGTGTCGCCGTGCCCGCCGAGCACGAACGAGTTCACGTCCTTGACCGAGACCTGGAATTCCTCGGCGAGGAAGTGGCTGAAGCGGGCCGAGTCGAGCACGCCGGCCATGCCGACCACCTTGGTGTGCGGCAGCCCCGAGAACTCGCGCAGCGCCCAGACCATCGCGTCGAGCGGGTTGGTGATGCAGATCACGAACGCGTCGGGCGCGTTGGCGGCGATGCCCTCGCCCACGGCCTTCATGACCTTGAGGTTGATGCCGAGCAGGTCGTCGCGGCTCATGCCCGGCTTGCGGGCGACGCCGGCGGTCACGATGATCACGTCGGCGCCCGCAATGTCGGCATAGTCGTTCGAGCCGGTGATCCTGGCGTCGAAGCCCTCGACCGGGCCGCACTGGCTCAGGTCGAGCGCCTTGCCCTGGGGCACGCCCTCGACCACGTCGAACAGGACGATGTCGCCCAGGCCCTTGAGTGCGGCGAGGTGGGCGAGCGTACCGCCGATGTTGCCGGCGCCGATCAGCGCGATCTTCTTGCGGGCCATGGAAACTCCCTATGGGTCTGGTTCAACCGGACACAGACGCGCGTACCGGCGCGCCGGTGAAAGCGACGGCGGCTTAGGCCTATAATAGGAGAGTCGCAACCCATGAAAACCGTGGGTGCCGGATTATCTTTGCAACTAATTCGCAAGTGCAATAAGTGACTTACGCTTCGTCGCCGGCATCGACATAACGCCGTTCGCCGGTGGCGGGATTGAACCATATGGTCACGAGCCGCCCGGTCTCCTCGTCGCGGAAGCGCTCCGTGGTGGGGTGCCAGCCGGCCGGGTCGAACGGGCCGTCGGCGCCGCGATAATGGAAGCGCTCGAACAGGGTGCCGAGCAGCAGCACGCCGGCCATGGCCAGCATCGGCCAGGCGGCAGTGTCCAGCACGGTCATCGCGACCGCCGCGACGAACCACAGGACCGCCGCGACCGTCACGACCAGGCGGAGCATCGGGATCAGTCCAGCGGAGCCGGATCGAGCACCACCGCAGTGCCATAGGCGACGACTTCGTTCATCGCCTGGGCGATCTCGCCCGAATCGAAGCGCATCATCACGATCGCATTGGCGCCCATCGCATGGGCGTTGGCGACCATCCGGTCGATCGCGTGGCGGCGCGCATCCTCCACGAGCCGGGTATATTCGGGGATCTCGCCGCCGACGATCGAGCGTAGCGAGGCGCTGATGTTGCCGCCGATGCCGCGGCTGCGGACGACGACGCCGAACACTTGGCCCAAGGTGCGGACCACGCTGTGGCCCGGGATATTCTCGGTGGTGGTGACGATCATGGTTCCATCCCCTGAGTCGTTGCCTGCATCCTGCCGGCGTGCGGATGGATTGCCAAGCGCCACGCCGTGCTGATAGCTCTCTGCCCGAGCGGGGGGTGGGATGCACGGAAAGATCGATTTCTCGGCGCTCAAGGTGACGGTGGCGACGTCCGCCGCACTGCTGGCGAGCGGCTGCGGCGGCGGGGCGCTGGTTGCGAACCAGCCCACCCGGATGTGCGTCGACGGTGCCGGCCGCCGCATCGCCGATGCGAATTGCGGCAGCGCCCGTGGCGGGGGCGCGGGCGGCGCGCACGCCTATTATGTCGGGCGCGGCCAGCGCGTGCCCGAAATGGGAGAGGTCGCCCGGGGCGGCTCCACGCGGCCCAGCGCCGGCGTCTCCTATTCGAGCGTGAGCAGGGGCTCGGTCTCGCGCGGGGGCTTCGGGCGCTCGGCCGGCTTCCATGGCGGCTTCGGAGGCGGGTGATGCGACGCACCCCGGTCGCCCCGCGGCCGGACTGGCAGGTGCGGGTCGAGGCGCTGGGCCTCGTCTGGCACAGCATGGACGGGCGCCCCTATTGGGACGAAAGCGCCTGCTATCGCTTCGAACCCCGGGAAATCGACGAAATCGAGGCAGCGACCGCCGAGCTCTACCGGCTGTTCCTGGCGGCGGGCGAGCATGTCCTCGCCAACGACCTGCTCGGCAGCTTCGGCATTCCCGAGCCGGCCTGGGCCGCGATCCGGCGGGCCTGGGACGAAGAGCCGCCCGCGCTCAACTTCGGCCGTTTCGACCTCGGCTATGCCGGGGACGGCCCGCCCAGGCTGTTCGAGTTCAACTGCGACACGCCGACCAGTCTGATCGAGGCCGCGGTGATCCAGTGGGACTGGAAGGAAGCCGTCTTCCCCGCGCTCGACCAATATAGCGGCCTGCACGAGAAGCTCGTCGACAAATGGCGCGACATCGCGCCGCTGCTGCCGGGCGGGCATGTGCATTTCGCCCATGTCGCGGACGATGCCGGCGAGGACACGGTCACCATCGCCTATCTGCGCGACACGGCGCAGGCGGCCGGGCTCGCCACCACGGCGATCCGCATGGAGGATATCGGGTGGAGCCATGACGCGCGGCGTTTCGTCGACCTGGGGGACCGGGCGATCGAGAACTGTTTCCACCTCTATCCCTGGGAATGGCTGCTCGCCGAGGAGTTCGCGCCCGCATTGCTGGAGAGCCTGGGCGGCACGCGCTGGATCGAGCCGATCTGGAAGATGATCTGGAGCAACAAGGCGATCCTGCCGGTGCTCTGGGAGCTGTTTCCCGGCCATCCCAACCTGCTCCCCGCCAGCCGCCGCCGGCTGCCCGGTGGCGACCAGGTCGCCAAGCCGCTGCTCGGGCGCGAGGGGGCGAATGTCTCGATCCTGCGCGGGGGCGAGGTCGTCGCGGAAACCGGCGGGCGTTATGACGAGAGCGGCTGGATCTACCAGGCGCTCTACCCCTTGCGCGATTTCGGCGGCGGCTATCCCGTGATCGGCGCCTGGATCGTCGACGGGGCGCCGGCCGGCATGGGCATCCGCGAGGACGGCCTCATCACCGGCAACACTGCGCGCTTCGTGCCGCACGTCATCGAGGACTGAGGCCTCAGCCCTGCCCCGAGAGGTCCTGGGCGAACATCAGGGCATTGCCGTCGGGATCGTAGAAGGTGAGCAGCCGGACCATGCCGGGGATCTCCTGCACCGGCCCATCCTGGCGCACGCCGGCGGCATCGAGCACCGCCTTGGCCGCGTCGAGATCGACCACGCCGAAGGTGAGCGTCGCGCCGCCGCCCTGGATCACCTGCTCGACCTGGGCGAGGCCGACGGACACGCGCGCGACGGGGCTCTCGAACTCGCACCAGGCGATCTCATCGACTCGGTAGAGCAGCTCCATCCCGAGTGTGTCGCGATACCAGGCGATGCCGGCATCGAGGTCGCTGACATTGATCGCGCAAGTGAGGGCGCCGTCATAGCCGAGTGCGGCGCGGGCCGGGGCCGCAAGCGTGGTTGCCATTTCCGATCTCCGAATCTATAGTGCCATTTATATAGTCGATATGAATTTGACGATGGAGTCAATGCCCCCCGAACCCGTGCCGCTGCTGCGCATGCTCGAGGCCAATCGCTGGGCGATCCCGGTGCTGGCGCTGCTCCATCGCGAGCACGGCTCGCGCTTCGCCGTGATCGCGCGGGCATTCGACCTGCCGCACAACAGCCTGACGCGGTGCCTCGTCCATCTGAAGGCGTGCGGCTGGGTGGTGCCCAATCCCGGCCATGGCCACCCGCTGCGCCCGGAATATGTGCTGACCGAAGCCGGGCTGGCGGTGGCCGCCTTGTGCGCGCGGATCGAGGCGGCGCGGGCGCGGCTGAAGCTGGGGCCGGGCGACCTGCCGCGCTGGTCGCTGCCGCTGGTCGTCGGACTGGGTCCGGACTGGACGCGCTTCGGCGAGATCCAGGCGCGCCTCGCCCCGGTGACGCCGCGTGCGCTGTCGACCACGCTCAAGGCCGTGATCGACGAGGCATTGGTGCGGCGGAAGCTCGAGGATCGCTATCCGCCGCTGCCGCTCTACGCGCTCACGGGCAAGGGCGCGGATTTCGCGGCGACAATGGCCGGGTAGCGTTCGGAGAGGGGCATCGGCGCTCCGCCTTCTCCCGCTTCGCATAGTCCTCGGCCAGCACCGCGAACGCCAGCTTGCGCTGGCCGGTCTCGGAGATCAGGCCCTTGCGGTTCCAGCCCTGCTGATAGACCGGGTGCTGCCGGCGCGGCGAGCGGAAGTCCTTGAGGATCCAGGGGCTCAGCCCTTGCAGGAACGGCACCTTGGCCGCCATTTCGAGCGTACGGCGATAATATTCGGCCTGATATTCCTCGCTGAACTTGTGCGGGGCGGCGGCGTCGTCGTGATAGCCATGGAGCGCATCCGCGCCGAATTCGGAGAAGATCAGCGGCTTGTCGACCGGACTCCGCCATTCGAAGCTCGGGAGCGCGGCGAGCGGGTCGTCCGAATACCAGCCATTATAGGTGTTGATCGCCATCACATCGAGGTCGGCCACCAGCGGATCGTCGATCCGCATCACCTTGCCCTGGCGCGTGCTGAGCAGGGCGGCGGTCACCAGCCTGCTGTCGTCCAGCGCGCGGACGTCGCCGATCAGCGTGCGCAGAAAGGCGTTGCGGGCGTCGCTTACCGGCGTCTCGTTGGCGACGCTCCACAGCATGATCGCCGCGCGGTTGCGGTCGCGGCGGATATTCTCGGCGATCATCCGGCGCGCGGTCGCCAGCGTATCGGCGTCGTCCCAGGCGACGCGCCAATAGACGGGCACTTCGCTCCACACCAGCAGCCCCATCTCGTCGGCGAGGCGCGTGGCGCCCTCGTCGTGCGGGTAATGCGCCAGGCGTACGAAATTGCCATGGAGCCCCTGCTTGATCTCGGCGAACAGGGCGCGCGCGGCGGCGGGGCTCATCGCGCGCACCGGATCCTTGCCCAATTCCTCCTCGTGCATCGAGATGCCGCGCAGGAAGATCGGCTTGCCGTTGAGCAGGATCCTGTCGCCCTGCACCGCGATCGTGCGGAAGCCGATCCGGTCGGTGAAGCGATCCGCGCCGGCGGCGATCTCGACGTCATAGAGCGTCGGGTTGTCGGGCGACCAGCGCCGGAGCGCGCGCGGAGCGGCGAGGCTGGCGGTCCAGTTTCCCTCGCCATCGGTGCGGCCCTCGAGCGCGGCACCCAGCGCGGGGATCGCCAGGCGGATCGGCATGCCTGCGGCCTTGGGTCCGAGCAGGCGGGCGGAAACGGCGATGCGGCCGTCCCTGCCCAGCCGCACGAACGCATCGTCGACGAACGTCTCCGGCACGGTGACGAGACGGATCGAACGGGTGACGCCGCCATAGGTTTCCCAGTCGGTGACCGGCGGGGGCACGTCCCTGTCGGTCCGGGCGGAATCGACGCCCAGCGTGATCTGGTTGCTCCCGGGCCGCAGTAGCGCAGTCACGTCGAAGGCGAACGGCGTGAAGGCGCCGATGTGCTTGCCCACCGGCTTGCCGTTGAGGAACACGCTGGCGGCATGGTCGGCGCTGCCGAAGCGGAGATACACGCGCTTGCCCGGGCCGGCGGGCTGCCAGTCGAAAGTCCGCTGATACCAGACCAGCCCCTGATAATAGCGCATCTCGGGCGCATGGCCGATCCAGCTGCCGGGCAGGTGCGTGACCGGCGAGCGCTGCATGTCGAACTCGAACAGCGCGGTCGGGCGCTTCTCGGCCTCGTCGGCCTGGATCCTGTCCTGGAAGCGCGCGGTGCTCTCGCCCGGCGGGCCGCCATGGAAGCCGGCGACGCCGTCGCGATAGGGGTCGACCGACCAGTGCCAGGCACCGTCGAGGCTCCGGCCCGGGCGCATATCGGCGGCGGCCAGGGTCTGGGCGGAGGCGGTAAACGGTGTCAGCGCGAGCGCGAGCGCGCACCATGATATGGTGATCGGCTGCAACTTACTCTCCCTGGGATGCGCCGCCCGGATGCGTGCCCGGGCGCTGCGGAATGACGAGGATCAGCACGAGGATCGCCGCGGCGAGCACCGCCGAGGCGAGGGGGCGGCTGAAATCGAGCCCGCCCTTGGCGATCGGCTTGTCGAGGAAGTCGCCCACCGTCGCGCCGAGCGGCCGAGTGAGGATGAAGGCGGCCCAGAACAGCGCGACCCGGCTCGTCCGGGTCCGGTAATAGAGCAATGCCAGCCCCGCGAGCGCGCCGCCGAACAGCATCGCGCCGCCGGCATAGCCGAGGCCGCCATCGTCCGCCGCCCAGTCGCCGAGGGCGGTGCCGAGTGTCTGCGAGAAGGTGATGGTCAGCCAGTAGAAGCCCTCGGCCGGGGGCGAGCGCACCGTGTCCACCGAGACCGATCCCAGTGCCGCGTGCCACAGGCCCAGCGCGCCGAGCACGCAGGCGAGCAGCAGGGCCGAGCCGCCGGTATAGCCGATGCCCAGCGAGCGCGTGGCGAAATCGGCCATGGTGGTGCCCGCCGTCGTCGAGGCGATGATCGTCGCCCAGTAGAGGAAGGGGTGGAAGCGCCTGGCCGCGATCTGCCAGGCGACGAGCAGGACCAGGGGAACGACGAAGATCGCGGTGCTGGCGAGATAGCCCATCTCCCAGGTCATCGAGACGGTGTCGCCCCCCGTCTCGCCGAGCGTGGTGGCGAGGATCTTGATGATCCAGAAGCCCAGGGTGACCGCAGGCACCTTGGTGACGAAGTCGCGCTGATCCCGAGTCATTTGCCGTCTCCGCTGGCCGGAGTCGGCAGCCTATCGTTCGCCGTGGCCCTCCGCCAGATAGGCATCCGAGCGCATTTCCATGAGGCGGGAAACGGTGCGGTCGAACTCGAAGCGGCCGTCGCCGGCTTCGTAGAGATGCTGCGGCTCGGCATCGGCGGCGGCGAGCAGCTTGACCTTGTGCTCGTAGAGCGCGTCGATCAGCGTGACGAAGCGCGCCGCCTCGTTGCGGTTCTCGGGCCCCAGCCTGGGGATGCCGACCAGGATCACGGTGTGGAAGCGCCGGGCGATGGCGAGATAGTCAGCCGCGCCGCGCGCCTCGCCGCACAGCCGCTTGAACGAGAAGACCGCGACGCCCTTCAGGCATTTCGGCACGTGCAGCTCGCGTCCGCCCTGCACCGGCAGCGCGCAGCTCGGCACATGCGCGGCATCCTCGACCGGATAGTCGGTCAGGCGGAAAAAGGCTGCGGAGAGCTGCTTCGTCGCCTCCGGGCCATTGGGCACCAGCCAGGTGTCCATCCGCCCGAGCCGGTCGAGCCGGTAATCCGTGGGCCCGTTGAGTGCGACCACGTCCATCCTGGTCTCGATCAGCTCGATGAAGGGAATGAACAGCGTGCGGTTCAATCCGTCCTTGTAGAGGTCACGCGGCGGGCGGTTCGACGTCGCGACCATGGTGAGGCCATGGCCCATCATCTCGGTGAACAGGCGCGAGAGGATCATCGCGTCGGCGGGATTGTTCACCACCATCTCGTCAAAGGCGAGCAGGCGCACGTCCTCGGCCATCGCATCGGCGACCTTCACCACCGGATCGCGCGTGTCCTTCTTGCGCTCCTCGTTCAGCCGCTCGTGCACTTCGAGCATGAACTCGTGGAAATGGACGCGGCGCTTCCGGCGGATGTTCACGCTCTCGTAGAACAGGTCCATCAGCATCGACTTGCCGCGGCCGACGCTGCCCCAGATATAGAGCCCGCGCGGCGGCTCGGGCAGGCGGCCGAGCGCGCGCCACAGGATGCTGCCCTTTTTCGGCACCGCCTCCAGCTCGCCGGCGAGCCTGTGCAGCCGCTCGGCGGCGATCGCCTGTTCGGGATCGGGGCGAAGCTCGCCGGCCTTCACCAGCGCGCGATAGCGTTCGATCACGCTGGTCATTTTCCCTCCCCGCCACTCCCGCGCAGGCAAGGGGCCGGGCATCGTGGGCGATGTCCGTCGTGGCTCTGGATCCTCGCTCCTGCGGGGATGGGGGAGGAAAGCGTCATGCGGGGGGCGAACTCTTGCGGATGGTGCCGAGGAAGCTGGCGATGGTCGCTTCGCCTTGCCGTATCACGCCGCGCATGAAAAGCATGCGCCCCGTTTCGCGCAGCAATTCGATCTCGGCGACGATCGGCCGGCCGATCGTGCTGGTGCCGATGAACTGGGCGGAGAGATCGAGCGTCACTGCGCCGCCCGCGGAGATCATGCCGAAGCTGCGCGCCGCCGCGAACAACGCCACGTCCATGAAGGCGAGCAGCGCGCCGCCATGGGTGGAATCGCGCAGATTGGAATGCTCGCGCCCCGGCACCATCCGGACCAGCGCCTTGCCATCCTCGATCCGCGTCAGGATCGGGCCGAGAAAAGCGTTGAAGCGCGTCGGGTCGCGCAACTCCCACCGCTTCCAGCCGGGGTGGTCGGCAGCGTCTTCATGAATGAAATCGGATTCCGGATCAGAAATCATGCCGATGCTTATCCATTATGGACTGATCTGCGGTGCGTTTCTTCAGGCTGTCATCATTATCTACAAGAATAGATACCGAGATTCGAAGACGTGAATCTCGCTGAACATTCCAATTGGAAAGGAGAAAGCAATGAAGAAAGTCATTCTGGCGATCTCGCTTCTCGTGGCGGGTTCTGCCGCCGCCGCGCCTCCTGCGCCATTTTATCGTTGGGCGAGCAAGTTGAACGGCTTCATCACTTGCGCGCAGACCTCGCCGGGAAGCGGATGGATACTGGCAAGCCCGACGCCCTATCGCGATGCCGGCTGCAGGACGCCCTACTAAGGCCGCAGCCATCATCCTCGACGCGGGGCTCGGCCGGGTGCCGGGCCCCGCTGGGCGTTTCCATCCGTTACAGCGTGCGCTCGGCTTCCATCTTCTTGATCTCGGCGATCGCCTTGCCCGGGTTCAGGCCCTTGGGGCAGACGTTCGCGCAGTTCATGATCGTGTGACAGCGATAGAGGCGGAAGGGATCCTCGAGCTCGTCGAGACGCTCGCCGGTCATCTCGTCGCGCGAATCCGCCAGCCAGCGATAGGCCTGGAGCAGGATCGCCGGGCCGAGGAACTTGTCGCTGTTCCACCAGTAGCTCGGGCACGAAGTCGAGCAGCAGGCGCACAGGATGCACTCGTACAGGCCGTCGAGCTTCTCGCGCTGCTCGGGGCTCTGGAGGCGTTCCTTGCCCGAGGGCGTGGTCGACACGGTCTGCAGCCACGGCTTGATCGAGGCATATTGCGCGTAGAAATGCGTGAAGTCGGGCACCAGGTCCTTGATCACGTCCATGTGCGGCAGCGGCGTGATGCGGATGTCGCCCTTGATATCCTCGATCGCGGTGGTGCAGGCGAGGCCGTTGCGCCCGTCCATGTTCATCGCGCACGAGCCGCAAATGCCCTCGCGGCACGAGCGGCGGAAGGTGAGCGTCGAGTCCTGCTCGGACTTGATCTTGATCAGCGCGTCGAGGACCATCGGGCCGCATTCGTCGAGGTCGATCTCGAAACTGTCGTAGCGCGGATTCTCGCCCGTGTCGGGATCGTAGCGGTAGATCTTGAACGTCTTGACGTTCGTCGCGCCCGGATCCGCCTTGTGCTCCCGGCCCTTGGTGGAGATGCGGCTGTTCTTGGGAAGGCGGAATTGGGCCATCGAGGGGGTTCCTTATGCTTGGGCGCGCGATAGCCAATCGCGCCGCGCCGCTCAACCTCTCAGATGAGGTCGAGCACCAGGCCCAGCGAACGCGCCTCCTCCGCCGCGATGTCCCGGGCGGCCGGCGCGCGGGCCTGGAGGTCTTCGAAGGACAGGCGCGAGCCCGCCACGAGGGCGCGGTAGTCCTCTTCCTCGATCCGCGCGGCTTCCTCGATTTCGTGCAGCATGGCCTTGAGGCTGGCGGCGCAGCTGTCGAGCGGGCCGGCAATCTCCACATTGCGGGCGAGGATGCGCGGGTGGAGCATCAGCCGCGTGCCGCGGGTGAGGAAGCGCTTGTCGGGGGGGAAGGCGGCCATGAAGGCGACGCCGGCCGAATGGACCGCGACCTTGCCGACGAAGAGGGTCTCGCATCCCGAATATTCGCGCAGCAGCCGGATCTCGTCGCCCATCAGCCGCGCGACTTCGGGATCGCCGCCCGGCGTCGAGAGCGAGACGACGAGCGCGCCCTGCTTCGGCGCGGCGCCGAGCTGCGCGCGGAAGCTGGCGTACATCGCCTGGTCGACCGGGCCGGACAGCGCGACGTGCGGGCGGGCGAGCAGCGGGTAGCGCGTCGCCTGGATGCCGTCGTCGGGCAGGGGCTCCGGTTCGTGCGTGCCGGCAATTGCCGCGAGCACTTCGGGCTCGGGGATGGGCGGGAGCGCGGGGGCGGCCGGTCGCGGCGCAAGCGCCCGGCGCCGCGCCTCGCGTCGCTCCACCCAGCGGCGGACCATGAACGCGAAGCCGAAGGTGATCAGCAGGCCAAGGCCGAGCTGCAGCAGCCGGTTGCGGAAGCCGCCCGGGAGCGCCTTCTGGATCGCCGCGGGG
Organism: Sphingomonas sp. 67-41; assembly: GCF_001899725.1. Classification (NCBI taxonomy): domain Bacteria; kingdom Pseudomonadati; phylum Pseudomonadota; class Alphaproteobacteria; order Sphingomonadales; family Sphingomonadaceae; genus Sphingomonas; species Sphingomonas sp. 67-41. The sequence continues at coordinate 965,694 of NZ_MKWJ01000022.1, forward strand.
ATCTGGTGTTCCAGCTCGCCGGGGATCAATCGCTCCAGAAGGGTCTCCTGCTCGGCCATCTCATCCGCCGGCCTTGAGCGCGTCGGTCGCCGGGCGGCCGACGGGGGGCGTATCGGTCTGGGGCATGCGCGCCTCGAGCGGCGCCAGCCAGGTCGCGACATGATCGCCGATCGCCACCTGCGGATTGGAGGGCGGCACCCGCGCCGCACCCTCCCATTCGCCGATCATCATCCGCGCTTCGTCCGACGCCTTTTCGAGCGGCTGGTTCTTGCGCAGCGCATGGTTGATCATCGCGTCGCCGAAGAAGGTCCAGTCATTGTCGGCCTGGCAGCCGAAGCTCGGCCGGTCGGAGGAGGCGGCGGTGAACAATGCGGTGTCGGGGCTGGACAGCGGCCCCACGAAGATGCCCGAATAGCAGGCCGAGAGGATCAGCACGCGATTCCGGATGCCGAGTTCGTCGAGCAGCGCCTGGAGCCGCCTGGGACTCAGGACGCCATAGCCCTCGTCGCCGTCATGATAGGCGATGCCTACCTTGGCGCCGTGGCTGGTGGTGTAGAGGACGAGGACGTCCTGCTCCCTGTCCATCACTTCGGCGACCCGGGCGAGCGCGAGCGTGAGGCTGGTCAGCGAGCCGTTCGGCAATTCGCTCGGCATGGTGCCGGTGCTGCCGGCGAGCACGATGGTGCGCCCGGCGGCATCGAAGCGGCGCGAGAGCACCTTGCCCGCCTCGCGCGCCTCGCGCACGAACACCGGATCGCTGTCGAGCGCGACCGAGACGACATAGGCGTCGACCAGTGCCTTGCGCTGCGGCTGGAGCGCGGCGAGCGCGACGTTCAGCTTGCGGGCATCGGCGAGCATTGCCCTGGCCGATCGCCCGCGCTGCAGCTCGGGGCCGGGATCGAGCCCCTCGATGCCATCGCTGCCCGAGACCATCCCGGGCCATTCCGCCTTGTGCTCCGGCGCGCGATACTGGGCCGTAGCGGGCGTGACGGCGAGCGCGGCAGCCGCCGCGAGGATGGCGAACGCGATACGCATGGCAGGCCCGAACCCCCCGGAGATCGTTAACGCCTCACTCTCGCGGGTGCGGGAGCGGTGTCAAGCGGGGACGGAAATCCCGTCCCGTCACGACATCTGGGGAGCGCCCGGCCTCAATGCCAGATGGCGGCGAGCGGATAGAGTGCGATCAGCCAGATCAGGCAGGCCATCACGATATGCCGGTTCCTGACGGAGATCGCGACCAGCGAGATCGGAAAGAAGGACCATGTGAGGACGATTACCCGAACGGTGAACATGCCCTTCGGGCCCAACAGCGCGACGGTCGTAGCCATCAGCGCGACGTTGCAGAGTAGGACGGCGCCCATCACCTTGCGGTAATGCTTGTCGAAATAGGCATTGAGGTCGGGCCATTCGGCGAAGTCGCTCGGGAAGATCAGCGAGACGGCGACATAGTAGCTGGCAGTGACGAGAAAGCCGCCGAACAGCATCGGCCAGCTAAGCTTGAGCAGGTCGCGCAGCGTCCAGCCATACATCCAGAAGGTGACGACGTCGCACGATACGAAGATGCCGAGCAGCGCGGTCGCCCAGCCGATCCGCACCTCGTGCCGCGCCTTGAGTGCGCGCGAGAGCCCGCCCAGCCCCTCGGCCAGGGCAAGGCCGAGCAGCAGGCCGAACAGGGAAAAGCTGAATTCGAACCCGCTCATCGATGTGCCCCCATGCCGCGCACTCTCGTGGCGGCAGGGGCGGTGTCAAGCGAATGAATGTGAAGTGACGCTTGACGGCCATGTCCCCATTTTGCGCAAGTGCTGATCGAGGCGATCCGGCACAAGGCGCTGTCGAGCCTTGTCGAAACGGGCAGGTCGAAGGGCTTGCCGGCCGAAATGCCGATCCGGTTCGAGAAAGCGTTCGGGGTGAAGGCAGATGCGCTGCTCCGCATGCAGAGTGCGTATGCGTTGGCGAGCGTTCGCGCGCATGCCGAGGATATCAAGGTCGAGCGGTTCGGGAAGGCGGCCTAGTCGCGACCGGATAGGAAAAGGGCCCGTTCGCACCTGGCGAACGAGCCCTTCGAACCTTGGATGGAAGGATCAATACACCCGCTTCTTCGGCTTGATGTACTCGATCTCGTCGGTGAGCGTGTAGTCGTGGACCGGGCGGTAATCGATCTCGGTCTTTCCGCCCTTGCCGCCCCAGCCTTCGAAGGTGGCGACGGTGTGCTTCATCCAGTTCTTGTCGTCGCGCTCGGGGAAGTCCTCGTGCATGTGCGCGCCGCGGCTTTCCTTGCGGTTGGCGGCGCACTCGATGGTGACGACGGCCTGGCCGATCAGGTTGTCGAGCTCCAGCGTCTCCACCAGGTCGGTGTTCCAGATCAGCGAGCGGTCCTGGATGCCCACGTCCTGGAAGCCCTTGTACACTTCCTGCATGTGGCCGACGCCCTCGGCGAGCAGCGCGCTGTCGCGGAACACGGCGCAGTGGCGCTGCATCGTCTTCTGCATGTCGGCGCGGACCTCCGCGGTCGGGCGCGAACCCTTGGCGTTCCGGAAGTGATCGAGGCGGCCGAGCGCGAACTCCTCCGAGCCCTTGGGCAGCTCGTTGTGCTTCATGCCGGGCTTGAGCAGCTCCTTGAGGCGCAGGCCCGTGGCGCGGCCGAACACGACCAGGTCGATCAGCGAGTTGGAGCCCAGGCGGTTGGCGCCGTGCACCGACACGCAGGCCGCTTCGCCGACCGCGAACAGGCCGGGGATCACGGCATCCGGATCGCCGTCCTTGTTGTGGACGACTTCGCCGTGATAATTGGTCGGGATGCCGCCCATGTTATAGTGCACGGTCGGCACCACCGGCAGCGGCTGGCGGGTCAGGTCGACGCCGGCGAAGATCTTGCCGGTCTCGGTGATGCCCGGCAGGCGCTCGTGCAGGATCTTCGGATCGATGTGGTTGAGGTGAAGGAAGATGTGATCCTTCTCCTTGCCGACGCCGCGGCCCTCGCGGATCTCCATCGCCATCGAGCGCGCGACCACGTCGCGGCTGGCAAGGTCCTTGGCCGAAGGGGCATAGCGCTCCATGAAGCGCTCGCCCTCGGAGTTGGTGAGGTAGCCGCCCTCGCCGCGCGCGCCCTCGGTGATCAGCACGCCGGCGCCGTAGATGCCGGTCGGGTGGAACTGGACGAACTCCATGTCCTGCAGCGCGATGCCGGCGCGCAGCGCCATGCCGTTGCCGTCGCCGGTGCAGGTGTGCGCCGACGTCGCCGACTGGTAGACCCGGCCGCCGCCGCCCGTCGCGAGGACGACGGCATGGCTGCGGAAGCGGTGGATCGAGCCGTCTTCCATGCACAGCGCGATCACGCCGCGGCAGGCGCCGTTCTCCATGATCAGGTCGAGCGCGAAATATTCGACGTAGAAGTCCGCGTCGTATTTCAGGCTCTGCTGGTAGAGCGCGTGGAGCATGGCGTGGCCGGTGCGATCGGCCGCCGCGCAAGTGCGCTGCACGGGAGGGCCTTCGCCCATGTTCTGCATATGGCCGCCGAACGGGCGCTGGTAGATCGTGCCGTTGTCGTTGCGGCTGAACGGCACGCCGGCATGCTCGAGCTCATAGACCGCGGCGGGCGCCTCGCGGACCATATATTCGATCGCATCCTGGTCGCCGAGCCAGTCCGAGCCCTTGACGGTGTCGAACATGTGCCACGACCAGTGGTCGGGCGTGTTGTTGCCCAGGCTCGCGGCGATGCCGCCCTGCGCCGCCACGGTGTGGCTGCGGGTCGGGAACACCTTGGTGATGCAGGCGGTCTTGAGGCCCGCCTCGGCACAGCCCATGGTGGCGCGCAGGCCCGAGCCGCCGGCGCCGACCACCACCGCGTCATAGGTGTGATCGATGATCTTGTACGCGGACATCAGAGCGCTGCTCCCGCCGTGAAGGCGATCTTGAGGATCGAGAAGATGGCGGTGGTGCCCGCCGCCAGCGTGAAGAAGTTGAGCAGCACCATCAGCACGATGTGCGTCTCGTCGTGCTGATAATCCTCGATCACCACCTGCAGGCCGAGGCGGAAGTGATAGAAAGTGGTGAGGACCAGCAGGATCAGCGGCACGGCGACCTGGGTCTGGGCGATCCAGTGGCGTGCGGTCTCGAAGTCATAGGCCGGCAGCAATGCGATGCTGAGCACGAACCACAGGGTCAGGATCAGGTTGGCGCCGGCGGTGAGCCGTTGATGCCACCAGTGATGCGCGCCTTCATGCGCCGAGCCGAGGCCGCGGACCTTGCCGATGCTGGTGCCGTTACCCATTGGTCTTCCCCCAGATGATATAGGCCCAGAAGGCCGCGGTGAGGAGAACCGCAGCGACATAGGTCAGCGTCGCGGTGGTCTTGTTGGCCTTGAGCTCGAAATTGGCGCCCTGGTCGAGGAACAGGTGGCGGATGCCCGAGCTCATGTGCTGGAAGAAGGACAGGGTCAGGCCGATGCCGAAGACATAGCCGGCGATGTTGAGCGCGCCGGACTTGACCGTGAACAGGTCGAGGAACGCCGCATAGGCCGCCGGGCCCGAGGCGAGGGCGACCAGCCACCAGACGAACAGGATCGTCCCGACGGTCGCCATGCCGCTGCCGGTGACGCGGTGGGTGATGGAGACCGCCATGGAGGGCCCCCATTTCCAGATCGACAGATGCGGCGACAGCGGTCGCGCTTCGTTGCGCACATTGGCCAAGATTATGTCCTTCCTCGGTCGGTGCCGTCTCCTTAATCCCGATGCCGCCGGATGCAAGCTGGCATGCACGGCATCCGGCTTGGCTAACCCCGCCTTAACCACTTCGCCGGCATATCCCGGAGCAAGTGGCCGATCGTCCCGCGGCCGCAAAGGGGACAAGTTTCGTGACCAACGCCGTTTCGCTTGAGGATCTGCCGGCACCGGGCTCCACGGCCGCCCGCATCGACGTGCGCGCCCGGCTTCGCATCTTCGATTTCGAAGGCTCGCTCGCCGCTTCGGGCCGCGCCGCCTGGGAAGCGCTGGAGCCGGAGATTCGCGCGGTCTCGGAGGCCTATTGGCAGCAATGGCTGCGCTGCTTCGCCGACGAGCGCAGCTGGGCGCCCGACGATACCCAGAAGATGATCGATCTCGGCGTCGTCTTCCTCAGGAACCGCTTCCTCGACGCCGAGGGCCGCGCCTGGATCGAGTCGATCGAGCGCTCGGTCGCGGCGGCCTATGCCGCGAACGTGCCGCCGATGGCGCTGCTCTCGATGATCAGCGCGAGCGACCGGGTGGCGCTCGAGATACTGATCCGCCGCGTCGGCACCGAGGACCAGCGACTCGCCGGCCTGATCGATACGCTGATGCGGCTCTCCGCGCTCGAAGGCGACATCACGGTCGAGATCTACAACATGTACCGCGAGCACAGCGCCCAGGCCGCGCGCGACCGGCTTGCCGAGGATTTTCGCGATTCGATCGGCGGCACCGTCCAGCGCGCCTCGCGCGAGGGCGAGCAGCTGCGCGTCCAGGCCAGCCATACTTCGGCTTCCGCGCGCGGGATGCTGGGCAAGGCATCGGAAGTTGCGGCGGCGGCGGAACAGTCCGCGGTTGCGATGCGCGAGGCGGCGCAGACGGCGGCGGGGCTGATCCGGGCGATCGAGGATGCGCGGATGGAAGTGGAAGCTGCGGCGGGGATCGCGACGCGTGCGTCGTCGCAGGCGACCGACGCGGTGGGGATGAGCGAGGCGCTGAGCGATCATGCCAAGTCGATCGAATCGATCCTGGGGCTGATCCGCGACATTGCCGGGCAGACGAACCTGCTGGCGCTGAACGCGACGATCGAGGCGGCGCGGGCGGGCGATGCCGGGCGCGGCTTCGCAGTGGTGGCGCAGGAAGTGAAGAGCCTGGCGAACCAGACGGCGCGGGCGACGGACGACATCGCGGCGAAGATCGCGGCGATCCAGTCGGCGACGCGGAGCACGGTGGAGACCAATGCCTCGATCCGCTCGACGGTGAGCGAGGTGCAGGAAAGCGCCAATCGCATCCGCGTCGCGATGGAAGTCCAGGCGCAGACCGTCACCGCGATCACTGCCGCCGTCGACGAGACGGCGCTTGCCGCAGACTCCATGTCCGCCACCATCGGCGCCATCCGCGAGGATACCGAGGCCGTGGCGAGCGAGATCGATCGGGTGGGCCAGGGCTTTGCGGCGCTGGAGGGCCAGCTGGGCAGCCTGAAGGGCAGCGCCAGCGATTTCATTGCCAAGGTCGCGGCCTGAGGGGGAGATACGAGATGGTAGGAACCCGCAAGCCCGGCCGCTGGAGCGGAGGCACCCGCACGGTGGAGGACCACCGCCGCGAATATGATTGGGACGGCCTGATCGAGACCGGCTGCCGCGAGATCGTCGCGCTGATCGGCCATCGCCAGCGCGAGATCGCGGAAGCGTTCTGGCGCCACTTCAAGGCGATGCCGACGAGCCTGCCGATGCGCAGGATTCTCGACGATCCCAAGGGCTATGAGGAGCAGGTCGCCCGCGGTGCCCGCTACGGCACGGTCAAGTTCGAGAAGCCCTTCAGCGAGGAATGGGTCGAGATGGTGTGCAGCTACGCCGTCGAGACCTATCAGGCCGGGATCTCCCTGCCGGCACTGGTCGCGGCCTTTTCCTTCGCGCACAGCGAGACGATGCGCGCATTGGGCGAGGCGCTGCCGAACGACGGGGAAAGGCTCGCCCGGCTGTGCGACGTGGTGCAGCGCATGGCGATGGCGGAGGCCGATCTGATGGCCGGCCATCTCGGCGCGCGCGATGCCGCCCAGGCCGATCAGGCGCGCCGCGATCGCTCGCTGCAGTTCAAGGCCAGCATCTCCGAATCGATCGAAGGCGCGACCGGCCTCGCCAATCGCATCCGGGTGCAGGCACAGGGCGCCTCGGGCTCGGCGCGCGGGATGCTGGGCAAGGCATCGGAAGTTGCGGCGGCGGCGGAACAGTCTGCGGTTGCGATGCGCGAGGCGGCGCAGACGGCGGCGGGGCTGATCCGGGCGATCGAGGATGCGCGGATGGAAGTGGAAGCTGCGGCGGGGATCGCGACGCGTGCGTCGTCGCAGGCGACCGACGCGGTGGGGATGAGCGAGGCGCTGAGCGATCATGCCAAGTCGATCGAATCGATCCTGGGGCTGATCCGCGACATTGCCGGGCAGACGAACCTGCTGGCGCTGAACGCGACGATCGAGGCGGCGCGGGCGGGCGATGCCGGGCGCGGCTTCGCAGTGGTGGCGCAGGAAGTGAAGAGCCTGGCGAACCAGACGGCGCGGGCGACGGACGACATCGCGGCGAAGATCGCGGCGATCCAGTCGGCGACGCGGAGCACGGTGGAGACCAATGCCTCGATCCGCTCGACGGTGAGCGAGGTGCAGGAAAGCGCCAACCGCATCCGCGTCGCGATGGAAGTCCAGGCGCAGACCGTCACCGCGATCACCGCCGCGGTCGACGAGACGGCGCTTGCCGCAGACTCCATGTCCGCCACCATCGGCGCCATCCGCGAGGATACCAAGTCGGTCACCCATGAGATCGACACGCTCCAGAAGGACGTGGCCGAAGTCGACGATCGTCTCCACAAGCTGCGCGCTGCCGCGGACAGTTTCTCCAGCAGCGTCGCTGCCTGAAGCGCTTCGTCATTCCCGCGAAGGCAGGGCTCCAGGGGCAAGCGGGACAGCACTTGCTGCTCTGGTCCTCCGCCTTCGCGGGGATGGCGGGGACAGGGCGAAGCGGCTAGGCAGGCGCATGGCCACCCACATTCTCCTCACCGGCGCGAGCCGCGGCATCGGCGCCGCGATCGCCGACAGCTTCCGGAACGACGCGGTTCGCCTGATCGGGCAGGGCACCAGGAGCGGCATACCCGCCGATTTCGCCGATCCGGCGGCGCCCAGGGCCCTGTGGGACCAGGCGCTCGATGCGCTGGACGGGCGGATCGACGTGCTCATCAACAATGCCGGGGTGTTCGAGAGCAATCCGCTCGACATCGAGCATGACGACTGGGTAGCGAACTGGGAGCGGACGATGCGCGTCAACCTCACCGCTTCGGCCGAACTCTGCCGCCTCGCCATCTGCCACTGGCAGGCCGGGGGGCGTCCCGGGCGCATCGTCAACATGGCGAGCCGCGCCGCCTATCGCGGCGACAGCCCGGCGCACTGGCACTATGCCGCGTCCAAGGCGGGCATGGTCGGCATGACCAAGAGCATCGCCCGGGGCTATGCGCGCAGCGGCATCCTCGCCTTCGCGATCTGCCCGGGCTTCACCATGACCGGCATGGCCGACGACTATCTCGCCAGCCGCGGCGGCGAGAAGCTGCTCGCGGACATCCCGCTCGGCCGGGTGGCGGACGCCGACGAAGTGGCCGTGCTCGCCCGTTTCTGCGCGCTTGCCGCGCCGCCCTCGATGACCGGGGCAGTGCTCGACATCAACGGGGCGAGCTATGTCCGATAGCCCCGGGCCCCGGCTCCCCCTGGCCGCGCGCCCGCCCTTCGTCGGCGGGCTCCTCGTCGGCGCGCTGGCCGTGGTCGGGGCGGGCATCGTGATCCTGGCGGTGGTCCTGGTCGGCGGCATGATGCTCACGCGCGGGCGGGGCAATGCCGATGCTCCGGCGCAGGTCGAGGCCAAGGCCGCCAAGGAAGTCTTCGCCGTCGCGGCGGTCAATCCGCTGCACGGCACCAACGCGCAGGAGATCGTGATCGCCACCGATTCCTCGATCCGGCGCGGCGATGCCGGCTCCTATTCGGGCGGGGGCGCCCCGGACGAGCGCAACGTGATCCTGCTCGACAAGGCGAGCGGCGCCAGTCGCAAGCTGCTGCCGGACAATGGCCGCCGGATCCTCTCCCGCGAGTATCTGCCGGCGATGGCCGGTGCGGGGGAGGAAGGCGTGGACACGCAAAAGGCCCCGCTCGCTTATTATGTGTTCCGCGTCCGCGCCGCCGATGGCACGGGTCAGGATGTGCTGGTCGGCAATCTCGCCACCGGGCGCCAGGCCTATCTGCTCGCCGGGGTAGACGGGATCGACAAGGCCTGGATGCAGAGCCCGACCCGCCTCGCGCTGCTGATGCGCCAGGGCCGCAAGCTGCAATATCGCGCGATCGAGATCCCCGATCTCAAGGTGGTCGTCGCGCGTCCCGTGGAGATCGATTGATGTCGAGCTGGAAGCTCATCCTGCCCTGCACCCGCGCCGAAGCGGAGGCGATCGATGCCGATGACGAGGCACTGTTCGGCATCGAGCCGATGCCCGTGCTGCTGACCAGCGAGCGGATCGAGGACGATCCCGACCATTGGCAGCTCGAGGCTTTCTTCGAATCGAAGCCCAACAGCGCCGCGCTCGACGCGGTGCGCGCCCTGGTGCCGAGCGCGAAGGGCGTGAAGGCGGTCGCCGAGAAGATCCGCGACGCCGATTGGGTGACGCTCAGCCAGGCCGGGATCGAGCCGGTCCATGCCGGCCGCTTCTACGTCCATACCGCTACCAACAAGGGCAAGGTGCCCGAAGGTGCCACGGCCTTCCGCATCGATGCCGGCCTCGCCTTCGGCACCGGCACGCACGCGACCACTTCGGGCTGCCTGCTCGCGCTCGACCGGCTGAAGCAGGAGGGCAAGCGCTTCGAGAACGTCCTCGATCTCGGCACCGGCACCGGCCTGCTCGCCTTCGCGGCACTCCATCTCTGGCCGCGCGCCTATGCCACGGCGTCGGATATCGATGCGCGCGCAGTCGCGGTCACTGCCGAGAATGCCGAGCGCAACGGCATCAGGCTGGGCGGCGGGCAGGGCGCGCTGGCGCTGGCCGCCGCGGCGGGCGTCGAGCATCCGCTGCTGATCGGCCGCGCGCCCTATGACCTGGTCATCGCCAACATCCTTGCCGGCCCGCTGGTCGAGCTGGCGCCGAGCATCGGCGCGGTGCTGGCCGAGGGGGGCACGCTGATTCTGGCGGGGCTGCTGGCGGGGCAGGCCGAGACGGTGGCCCAGGCCTATCGCCGCCAGGGCCTGCGCCTGGTCCACCGCGCCGATCGCGGCGACTGGCCGACGCTGACGCTGACGAAGCGGGTGCGCTATGGGACGGAACGGGTGACCCGGCTGAGCCGCGGCAAGGGTGAGGCGCCGGGGTTCGGGAGCTGGTGACGATCCTTTCCCCCGCCCTGCGGAGGGGCGCCGGGATCAAATCTCGATCAAGACCTTGATTTCGTTCGCCATCCCCGCCCGAGCGGGGGTGACGGGGTTCGCCGAACGAGCCTCGACCCTAGGAGGCCTTCGACCGCGCATATTCCTGGGTGCCGCGGGTGACCACGTCGTCCCCCGGCAGGATCTCGGCGATCGGGATGTCCGGCTGGCGGAGAATCTCGTCGTAGAGCGGCGCGAAATCGGTCTCCACCGTGGCGCGCAGCAGTTCGGCATAGCTCGGGATGACGAAATAATTCTGCTGGAAGTCGTCGATCCGATAATCGGTGCGCATCACGCGCTTCAGGTCGAAGCCGATGCGGTTGGGGCTGGCGCTTTCCAGCGCGAACACGCTTTCGGCGAAGGACGAGACGATGCCGGCGCCATAGATGCGCAGGTCGCCGTCCTCGCGGACCAGCCCGAACTCCACCGTGTACCAATAGAGCCGGCCGAGCTGCTTCAGCGCGCCCAGCTCGAGCGCCCGGTTGCCGCCGCGGCCATAGGCCTCGAGATAGTCGGCGAACACAGGATCGGCGAGCATCGGCACATGGCCGAACACGTCGTGAAAGACGTCCGGCTCCTGGATATAGTCGAGCTGGTCGGGCCGGCGGATGAAGTTGCCGGCGACGAAGCGGCGATTGGCCATGTGATCGAAGAACACATCGTCGGGCACCAGCCCGGGCACTGCGACCACTTGCCAGCCGGTGAGCTTCATCAGCCGCTCGCTCAGCTCCTCGAAGTTCGGAATGCCCGATTCGGAAAGGCGCAGCGCGTCGAGGCCCTTCAGATAGGCATTGCTCGCCCGGCCCGGCAGCAGCTTGGCCTGGCGCGCATAGAGCCTGTCCCAGGTCGCATGCTCTTCGGCCGTATAGGCCTGCCAGTTCTGCGGGATCGTCCAGTCGGCCGATGCACCCTCGGGCGGGCGATCGAGCACATGCGTGTCTTGAGCCATGAAAATAGCATAGCATGCCATGGTGCAGGTGCGAAATGGGGGATGGCCGGTTGCGGGTTCTCGTACGACTGATCGGATCGCTGGTGCTGCCTGTGGTCCTCTATCTCGCCGCCGCGGCGCTGGGCGCCGGGTTCGCCACCAACAGCGGGCGCGCGCCGCCTGCGACGGGCGTGCGCATCTATGTGGCAGACAATGGCGCGCACACCGACCTGATCCTGCCCGCCGCCGCCTTCCGCGACATCGCCCGGCCCGAGCATCTGGCCGATCCCCGCTACGGTGCCGAGCCCTATCTCGCCATCGGCTGGGGCAATCGCGATTTCTACCTCCACACCGCCCGGTGGCGCGACATCAACCTGTGGCGCACCGCCAAGGCAATGGCCGGCGCCGGATCGACCGTGCTCCACGTCGAGCATGTGCCCGAGCCGCGCGCGGACGGATCGGTGCGCGCGGTGCTGCTCCGGCCCGAGGAATATCGCCGGCTGGTCGCCTATGTCCGCGGCACCTTTGCCGCCGGGCCGGTGGTGCGCGGCTATGGCACGCGCGACGCCTTCTATTCGGCCAAGGGCGGCTATAGCGCGCTCCGTACCTGCAACGAATGGACGGGCGGGGGCTTGCGCGAGGCGGGCGTGCGGATGGGTATCTGGACGCCGCTGCCCTGGGGCGTGATGCTGTGGCTATGATCCCGCGCACGGCCGCCGAGCCGCCGCCCCGCCTTGCCCTTGCGCTCGAACCGGCCCGTGCCGCGATGACCCTGGCCGAACTCGCCCGTTTCCGCCTCGCCGGGCTCGCCCGGGGCGACGGCCGGCCGGTGCTGGTGTCGCCGGGCCTGTGCAACACCGATCGCTCCAACTTCGTGCTGCGCGCCATGCTGGGCCGGCTCGGCTATCGTCCCTATCCCTGGCGGCTCGGCCGCAATTTCGGCGTGCGCACCGTCGGGCCGGAGTGCGAGAAGCTGATCGCCCGAGTCGAGGAGATCCAGCGCGAGACCGGTGGGAAGGTCACGCTGATCGGCGTCTCGCTCGGCGGCGTGATGAGCCGCATCGTCGCGCATCGCCGCCCCGATCTGGTGCGCGCGGTGCTCACCATCAGCTCGCCCTTTGCCGGACCGCCCAGCGCCACCAATGTCTGGCGCCCCTTCCAACTGCTCACCGGCGAGAAGATCGCCGATCCGGCAGTGGTGGAGCGGCTGGCCGAGGCCGCGCGCCCGCTGCCCATGCCGAGCGCCGCGATCTGGAGCCGCAGCGACGGCTTCGTGAACGGGCTGATCTGCCGCGAAGGCAACGACGCGGCGTGCCGTGCGCTCGAGGTGCGCAGCAGCCATCTGTTCGTCCAGATGAAGCCGCAGGTGCTTCGCGCCGTGGCGGAGATATTGGGAGGCTGGGCCTAGATCGGCCGGCCGGCACCTGCCTCGAACAGCGTCAGGTCGCGCGCGCCGATGCCTAGCCCGGGCCAGGTCGCGCGCCATTCCCGGATGTGCGGGCTCGCTCCATGCGCCGCCAGCGAGGCCTGGTCCGCCCAATGCTCGGTCACATGGATCAGCCCGGGATCGAGCACGTCCTCGCCATAGCTGTAGCGCAGGCAGCCGGGCTCCGCACGGCTCGCCGCGACCATCGCCGCCATCACCGGCCGCGCCGTGTCGAGATTGGCGGGCGGCAGGCGGAAGGTGCCGGTGATGATCAGCATGGAAACCGCTCCGTCGCGGTGCGCGGCCAGGTGAGGATCAGGAGCACCGCCGCGACGAGATGGCTGGCGAGGATCACGGCCGGTACGCCGTTCCACACCGGGTCGGCGGGCAGCAACGCGCCCATCGCCATGCGCTTGAAGAGCAGATCCCACAACAGCGGCAGCACCAGGAGCGCCGCGAAGCCCGCCAGCCGGTGCCGCCGGGGCAAGCGGCCCCAGGCGAGGATCAGCGGCGGCAGCGCGAGCGCCATCGTGATCGCCACCATCGCGGGAAAGGCGAGGGCTTCGCCGAACAGCGCCTTGCCGATGATCCGCTCGTCGCCGCCGCCCGTCGCCACGGTGACGATGCGCGCGAGCGGCAGGTTGGCGAAGATCAGGAACAGGCCCAGCTGCCCGCGCAGCGCGACGCCGGCATAGATCAGCAGCCAGCTCAGCGCCGGTCCGGCCAGCGCCGCGATCCAGGCGGCCGAATCCGGGCATGTCTCGGGCAAGGTGAAGGTGGCCAGCGTCATGCCGCCCCAGGCGCCGCAGACGATGCGGCCGGTCAGGTGATGCGCCAGCTCGTGCGCGCCCAGACAGAGCCAGGAGAGCGCGGCGATGAACGGCAGCGCGCGCGCGCCGGGCCAGCGGGCCATCGTCCGGTTCAGACGGTTTCGCGGTCGAACAATTCCCGGGCGTCGAGGCCGAGGAGCGCGATATGCTCCTTCACCCGCGGCCAATAGCCGGTGAGGAAGCGCTCGCGCTCGGCGATGCGCAGCTTCTCCACCGCGCCCGGCAGCACGAACATGCCGACGCCGCGCCGGACCTCGACATAGCCGTCGTCCTGGAAGCTCTGATAGGCCTTGGCCACCGTGAGCGGATTGGCGCCGTGCTCGGCCGCCAGCGCGCGCACCGACGGAAGCTGATCCCCTGCCCGGTATTGCCCGCGCAGGATCGCCGCGGCGATGCTGGCGCGCAGCTTGAGGTAGACCGGGCTGTCCTCGTGCTCTAGCGCTGTCATGCTGCCATAATACACCAATCAGGCAGCGGGTCCATACCCCGGATTCCACTTATGTGCGATTTCGGACAGTGACGGCCGGGGGCGCTCCTCCAGCGGCGCGGCAGGGGTGCCGATGAAGACGAATCCCGCGACCTTCTGCGGCGCTTCGCCGAACAGGTCGCGCACGGCATCCGAATAGGCGGCCCAGCCGGTCAGCCAGCCGCCGGCGAAGCCCAGGGCATGCGCGGCATGGAGCAGGTTCATGCAGGCCGCGCCGGCGGAGAGCTCCTGTTCCCATGCCGGAATCTTGTGCGGCACCACGGGCGCGGAGAGCACCACCACCAGCGCCGGCGCCTGAGTGGCGAACTGGATCGCCGCCTCCTCGTCGCGTGCGGTGCAGTCCGCCTTCTCGCTGCGCAATATCGCGACGAGCTTCTCGCCCAGCGCGGCCCGCGCCGTCTTGGGCACGATCACGAAGCGCCAGGGGAAGAGCTTGCCGTGATCGGGCGTGCGGGCGGCGATCTCGATCATCGCGTCGAGCTGCTCCGGGCTGGGCCCGGGCCCGGCCATGTCGCGAGGCTTGCCCGAGCGGCGGGTGCGGAGATGGGCGAGCAGGCTGGAGCTATCGTTCAGGACCATGGCCGGGCATCTAGGGAGTGGAAGGCGCGCGCGCAAACGCCACCGTCGCGGACCAGAAAGGATTCGACTGCGCAACGATGAAGGTGCTCAGATCGCCGCCGGTACGAACCTGTCCGGGAGTCTCGCGGTCATGTCTCAACAAGAAACCTCGAAGGATATGCATGGCGACGGCCATGAGCATCCGGAGGGAGCGCAGGCCCATGCGCTGGGCGCCGTCATGAACATGGTGCGCAGCGTCAGCTGGGGCCAGGGGACGAGCGGGACGCTCAGCATCGCCACCGCGCTGCCCCGTCCCTGTTCGAGCTTCATCGCCTCGGGCATCCTGTTCCAGATACAGACGACGGTCGGCGCCACGTCGTTTCCCTTCACCTATCACGGCCCGAAGACGCGCACCGTGCTTCAGCAGATCCTCCGGCCCGGCACGAACATCTTGCTCCAATGAGCGCGGACCCGAGATCCGCAGGATAGGCGCGGCGGGCGCCGGTGCGGCGATGTCGCGCCGGCCCATGCTTTACAGCGGCTTCATTCCGTCTAGTTTGGCCGCCCATGCGCCGGGCCCCGAGCCCGGAACCGATATCAAAGGGCAATAAACCGCATGGTCGACACTCCAACCGCCGATAGTCCGGCAGAGCCGGACATCACCCACGTCAATCCCGCCGCGGAGAAGACGTGGTTCGGGCATCCCCGCCAGCTGGCGCGCATGTTCACCACCGAGATGTGGGAGCGCTTCGGCTATTACGGCATGCGCGCGCTGCTGACGCTCTATCTCACGCAGCATTTCATGTTCGGCGATCGCGAGGCGACCGGCCTCTATGGCGGCTATACCGCCCTCGTCTATCTCACGCCGCTGATCGGCGGCTATCTGGCCGATCAGTATCTGGGTTCGAAGCGCGCGGTGAAATTCGGCGCGATCGTCATGTCGCTGGGCTATCTGATCCTCTGCTTCGGCGGCCCCACCGCCAAGCCCCATGCGACGATCGACGGCCAGCGCTACGAAGTCTCGATCGGCAAGTCGGCCGAGGGCAAGGAAGTCCGCTACGTCGTCGACGGGGCGAAGAAGCTCGAGATCAAGGGCAATGACGACGGCAGCGTCGACCTGCTCGACGCCGGTGCGGTCGCGCGCAAGGTCGAGAAGGGCAAGTTCGAGTCCGGCGCGGATCGCAATGCCTTCTACGTGATGGTGATGCTGATCGCGCTGTCGATGGTCTCGGTCGGCAACGGCTTCTTCAAGCCGAACATCTCCACCATGGTCGGCGAGCTCTACGAGCAGGGTGACCGACGACGCGACAGCGGCTTCACCATCTTCTACATGGGCATCAACACCGGCTCGCTCTTCTCGCAGATCCTCTGCCCCTGGCTCGCCGTGGCCTATGGCTGGAGCTGGGGCTTCGGCCTCGCCGCGATCGGCATGATGATCTCGTGGTCGCTGATCCAGTTCAACGGCGGCAAGCTCGACGGCTATGGCGAACCGCCGGCCAAGCCCGGTGTGAATTCGCAGCAATGGATCATCTATGCGGTCGCCCTCTGCGTCGTGCCGCTCTTCTATCTGCTCTACGTCAACCTGATGCATTCCGCCGCGCCCGCCGCGGGCTCGGGCTTTATCGGCTATGTCGTTTCGCTGCCGCTGATGGGCAAGCTGTTGTTCGGCTCGTTCCTGATCGGCGTGCCGGCGATCCTGATCTGGTCGTTCTTCGCGGGCAGCAGGACCGAGTTCCAGATGATGCTGGCGGCGATGGTGCTGATCGTTTTCAACGTCGTGTTCTGGACGCTGTTCGAGCAGGCGGGCTCGTCGCTTACCCTGTTCGCGGACCGCAACACCGATCTCTCCGTGTTCGGGCTGTTCACCATCACCGCGGGCCAGACCCAGTTCTTCAACGCTGCCTTCATCGTGCTGCTCGCGCCGTTCATGTCGCTGCTGTGGACGGCGCTGGCCAAGCGCGGGCTGGAGCCGTCGATCCCGGTGAAGTTCGGCATCGCGCTGATCGGCGTGGCGGCGGGCTTCCTGCTGCTCGTCTGGGGCGCGCAATATGCCGATGCCAATTTCCAGGTGGGCATCTGGTGGCTCGCCGGCCTCTATTTCATCCACTCCTTCGCCGAGCTGTGCATCTCGCCGGTGGGCCTGTCGATGATCACCAAGCTGTCGATCGCGCGCGTGGTCGGGTTGATGATGGGCGTGTGGTTCCTGTCGATCTCGGTGGCGCAATATGTCGCCGGCGTCGTCGCGCAGTTCGCCAGCGTCGAAACGGTGGGTGGCCAGGTGACCAACCTCAAGACCAGCCTGCTCGTCTATGTCGACGTGTTCACCACCATTTCGATCGCGGCGATCATCCTCGGCGTGCTGCTCCTGCTGCTGAGCTGGCCGCTGAAATACTGGATGCACGGCGTGAAATAGGCGCCGCGCCTTCCGCGCAAACGAAAAGGGGGAGCGGCGACGCTCCCCCTTTTTGCGTCTGCGGTGCCGCCCGTTCAGGCGGCGAGGCGCAGCTCGGCCTGCTCGTCGGCGGCGACGCGCGGCGCCTGAACGGCGACCGGCAGCGTGACTTCGCGACGCGCGGCAAGGAAGAGCGAGATAAGCGAGAACATCGTGAAACCCTCATGCGAGCATTGCTTTGCTGCAATGCAGCATGTTCAGATGGTTCAGGGTTGCGCTTTCCGCAACTGCAATGGGTTGGGGATTGGATTGCGGGATTTGCAATCGTGACGCGGGCGTAGCGAAGCCGCGTGCCTATCGCTTCCGCCCGAACCAGATCACGTGCCGCGGGCCCTTGCCGTTGCTGCGTGCGCGCACCGCGACTTCCTCCACCTGGAAGCCGGTATCCTTCAGCCGCCGGGCAAAGGCGTTGTCGGGCGCGGCGGACCAGACGGCGAGCACGCCGCCCGGCTTGAGCGCCTCCCATTGCTTCTGCAGCCCGCGCGGCGAATAGAGCCGGTCGTTGGCGTCGCGGGTGAGCCCGTCGGGGCCGTTGTCGACATCGAGCAGGATCGCGTCATAGGTCGCGCGCGCGCGGCCGATCACCGCGGCGACATCGTCGAGCACCACGTCGACGCGCGGATCGTCGAGGCAGCCGGCGGCCAGCTCGGCCATCGGCCCCTTCGCCCATGCGATGATCTCCGGCACCAGCTCGGCGACGGTCAGCCTGGCGTCCGGGCCCAGCGCCGCCTGCGCCGCGCGCAGGGTGAAGCCCATGCCATAGCCACCGATCAGCAGATGCGGCGCCGGGTTGTCGAGCCGCTCGCAGCTCATCACCGCCAGCGCTTCCTCCGAACCGCTCATCCGGCTCGACATCAGCTCGTTGCGATCGAGCACGATCATGAAGTCGCGCCCGCGGCGGAACAGCCGCAGCGCCTCGCCCCCGCCGGGGACGATCGCGGTATCGATGAGTTCGCGTGGAGTCATGCGCCCCTTTGCCGCGCCCGGGCATGCGGTTGCAATGCAGGATTTGGCCCGATCGCCGCCGGGCCGGGAAGGCGCGCGCAGGAACGCAAACGGCCCGGCATCGCTGCCGGGCCGCTGCATTGGGCGAAGCCTTGGGGGCTTACCAGATATGCACGCGCTGCTCGGGCGCGAGGTAGAGTTTGTCGCCCGGCTGGATGTTGAACGCCTTGTACCAGGCGTCGACGTTGCGGACGATGCCGTTGACGCGGAACACGGCCGGCGAATGCGGGTCGGTCAGTGCCAGCTGGCGGGCGGTGTCCTCGCGCAGCTTGGTCTGCCAGGCCTGGGCATAGGCCAGGAAGAAGCGCTGGTCGCCGGTCAACCCGCCGATCACCGGCGCCTTGCCATGCTCGGCCTGGTATTTCTGGAAGGCGCCATATGCCGCCTCGACGCCGCCCAGATCGCCGATATTCTCGCCGAGCGTCAGCTTGCCCTGCACCTTGGTGCCGGGAATGGCCTCATAGCCGTCATACTGAGCCACGAGTGCTGCGGTGCGCTCGCCGAACGCCTTCTTGGCGCCGTCGGTCCACCAGTTCTCGAACTTGCCGGTCGGGCCGAACTGGCTGCCCTGGTCGTCGAAGCCATGGCCCATCTCATGGCCGATGATCGCGCCGATCGCGCCATAATTCACCGCCGGATCGGCATTGGGATCGAAGAAGGGCGGCTGCAGGATCGCGGCCGGGAACGTGATCTGGTTGGAGAGCGGGTTGTAATAGGCGTTCACCGTCTGCGGGGTCATGTCCCACAGGGTGCGGTCGACCGGCTTGCCGAAGCGCGACAGTTCGAGCTCGTGCTGGAACTCGCCCGAACGCATCGCATTGCCGAGCAGGTCGCCGCGGACGACCTTGAACGACGAATAGTCGATATATTTGTCGGGGTGGCCGATGCGCGGTTCGAAGGCGGCAAGCTTGGCGAGCGCCTTCTGCTTGGTCGCCTCGTCCATCCAGGTCGAGGCGGCGATGCGCTCCTTGTAGGAGCCGCGCAGATTCTCGATCAGCTCGGCCATCTGCTTCTCGGCTGCGGGCGGATAATATTTCGAGACGTAGATCGCGCCGACCGCCTCGCCGAGCGCGCCGTTGACCAGCTGCACGCCGCGCTTCCAGCGCTCGCGCTGCACCTTCACGCCCGACAGCGTCTGCGAATAAAAGGCGAAGCGGGTGTCGTCGAAGGCCTTGGGCAGGAACTGCGCATGGTCGCTGACGAAGCGATAGGCGAGATAGTCCTTCCAGGCCTGCAGCGGCGTGGCGACCATCAGCTTGCCGAGCGCGGTGACGGCGGTGTTCTGCGTCATCAGCACCTTGGGCGAGCTCTCGAGACCGGCGGTCTTGAGCATCAGCGCCCAGTTGAAGTCCGGCGCCTTGGCCTTCAGGCCGGCCAGCGTCTGCGGGTCGTTGAGCTTGGCGATGTCGCGGCTTTCGGCCGGCGACCACTGGACCTTGGCCATCGCGGTCTCGAGCGCGACGATCGCATCGGCCTTGGCGGCGGCGTCGGGGATGCCCGCCAGCTCCTGGATCTTCTGGACATAGGCGCGATAGGCCGTGCGGAACGCGTCGTACTTGGCGCCTTCGAGCAGGTAATAGTCGCGCGGCATGCCCAGGCCGCCCTGGCCGGTAACCGCGGTATAATGGGTGGGATCGGCGAGGTCGGGGATGATCCCCAGCTCGACCGGCGAGGCATAGCCGACGGTGGCGAACAGCACCTGCAGCGCGTCGAGATTGTTCACGCCGTTGATCTTGGCGAGATAGGGCTTGAGCGGCGCGGTGCCGAGCTTCTCGATGCCGGCCTCATCCATCCAGCTGGCATAGAAGTCGCCGACCCGCTTGCCCGAGGCGCCATAGGCGGTGGGATTCTTCGCCATGTCGTCGAGGATCGCACGGACGTTCGCCTCGGCCTCGATCGAGAGCAGCGTGCCGAAGCCGGCCGAGGCGCGGTCGGCGGCGATCTCGACGCGGTCGTTCCAGCCGCCGTTCGCGAAGGCCCAGAAATCGTCGCCCGGCTTCACGCCCGGCTTCTGCGCGGAGAGGTCGACGCCGAAGCTGCCATATTTCGGCTTGGCGGTCTGCGCCATTGCCGGCGAGACGGCGAGCAGTGCCACGCCGGCGGCGAGACGCACCATGTTGCTGATCTTCATTTTGAGGATTCCCCCGAAAGACTGTGTTAGCCGGATGTAACGCCGGGTAGTTACACTCGCAACGGGTTTCAGGCTATAATTCGCGGCGATAGGCGGCAGTGACTTCGGCCCCGAAGGTCGCGAAGATCAGCTGGAGCTCGGGATCCCCGGCCAGCGCCCTGCGCGCCTCGGCCACCGCGATCCCCGTCGCCGCCGCGATCGGATAGCCATAGACGCCGCAGCTGATCGCCGGGAAGGCGAGCGTGCGGAAGCCATGGGCGCGGGCGATCTCGAAGCAGCGGCGATAGCAGCTGGCGAGCAGTTCGGGCTCGCCATGCCCGCCGCCATGCCAGACCGGGCCGACGGTGTGGATCACATGCCCGGCGGGCAGGCGATAGCCTCTGGTGAGCTTGGCATCGCCGGTCGCGCAGCCCCCCAGCGTGCGGCACTCGGCGAGCAGTTCCGGGCCGGCGGCGCGGTGGATCGCGCCGTCCACGCCCCCGCCGCCGAGCAGCGAGTTCTTCGCCGCGTTGACGATCGCATCCACGTCGAGGCGGGTGATGTCCCCCTCGACGATCCGGATGCGATCCTCGCTCATCCCACCCGGTTCTTCACCAGGTCGTCGACCACCGACGGATCGGCGAGCGTCGAAGTGTCGCCCAGCGACGAGACGTCGCCCTCGGCGATCTTGCGCAGGATGCGGCGCATGATCTTGCCGGAGCGCGTCTTGGGCAGGCCGGGGGCGAACTGGAGCGCGTCGGGCGTGGCGATCGGGCCGATCTCGGTGCGCACCCATCTGGTCAGCTCGGCGCGCAGTGCCTCGTCGGCGGTGCAGTTCGCGTTGAGCGTGACATAGGCATAGATGCCCTGGCCCTTGATGTCGTGCGGCATGCCGACCACCGCGGCCTCCGCCACCTTGGGGTGGAGCACCAGCGCGCTCTCCACTTCGGCGGTGCCCATGCGGTGGCCCGAGACGTTGATCACGTCGTCGACGCGGCCGGTGATCCAGTAATAGCCGTCCTCGTCGCGCCGGCAGCCGTCGCCGGTGAAATACTTGCCGCGATAGGTAGTGAAATAGGTCTGGAAGAAGCGGGCATGATCGCCCCAGACGGTGCGCATCTGCCCGGGCCAGCTGCGCGCGATGACGAGGTTCCCCTCGGTCGCGCCGTGGAGGACCGTGCCCTCGCCGTCGACGATCTGCGGGTCGACGCCGGGGAAGGGCCGGGTGGCGGAGCCGGGCTTGAGCGGCGTGGCGCCGGGCAGCGGGGTGATCATGTGGCCGCCGGTCTCGGTCTGCCACCAGGTGTCGACGATCGGGCAGCGGCCCTCGCCGACCACGTCGTAATACCAGCGCCACGCCTCGGGATTGATCGGCTCGCCCACCGTGCCCAGCAGCTTGAGCGACTGGCGCGAGGTGCTGGCGACATATTGGTCGCCTTCGCGCATCAGCGCGCGCAAGGCGGTAGGGGCGGTATAGAGGATCTCGACCTTGTGGCGGTCGACCACCTGCCAGATGCGGCTGGCATCGGGCCAGTTGGGCACGCCTTCGAACATCAGCGTGGTGCCGCCGTTCGCCAGCGGACCATAGACGATATAGCTGTGCCCGGTGACCCAGCCGATGTCCGCCGCGCACCAATAGACCTGGCCGGGGCGATAGTCGAAGACCAGCTCGTGGGTCAGGCTGGCCCAGAGCAGATAGCCGCCCGAGGAGTGGAGCACGCCCTTGGGCTTGCCGGTCGAGCCCGAGGTGTAGAGGATGAACAGCGGGTCCTCGGCGCCCATCGGTTCGGCCGGGCAGTCGGCGGGAACGTCCGCGGCGGCCGCGTGATACCAGATGTCGCGGCCTTCCTGCATCGGCACGTCGCCGCCGGTGGCCTGCACCACGATCACCTTCTCGAGGCAGCGAACGTGCTGGGCGGCCGCGTCGACATTGGTCTTGAGCGGCACCTTCTTGCCGCCGCGCCGGCCCTCGTCGGCGGTGATCACCACCGCGGAATCGCAATCGGTGATGCGGCCCGCCAGCGCTTCCGGGGAAAAGCCGCCGAACACCACCGAGTGGATCGCGCCGATCCGCGCGCAGGCCAGCAGCGCGAAGGCCGCTTCGGGAATCATCGGCATGTAGATGGTGACGCGGTCGCCCTTGCGGACGCCCTGCGCCTTCAGCACGTTGGCGAAGCGGCAAACCTCGGCATGGAGCTGGCGATAGGTGTAGCGCCGGGGCGCCTCGTCCGGCGCGTCCGGCTCCCAGAGGATCGCGACCGCGTCGCCCCGCTTCGCGAGATGCCGGTCGACGCAGTTGGTCGAAACGTTCAGCTTGCCGTCCGCGAACCAGTTGATCCGGAAGTCCGCCTCTTCGAACGACCAGTCCCCCGCGATCTCCGGGCGCTTCACCCAATCCAGCCGGCGCGACTGCTCGAGCCAGAAGCTGCCCGGATCGGCCAGGCTCATGCCGTAGAGCTTCTCATAGCCTTCAGCATCCACCCGGGCGCTGCGCGCCCAGCTTTCCGGTACGGGGTGGACGCTGATGGTATCGCTCATCGCTACGGGCTCCTCGCTTCGTTGGGGCCTCTCTGCCCAAGCCCGCGCGCCACGCCAAGCGCAGAATATGTTTCCGCGCATGATCCGGCATGGCCGGCGACAGACTGCGACAATATTCTTCTGGAACCGAAACGGCTTTGGAAACATCTAGAGTGCCATGGCCAATCGTCCGCTGACCCCGAGCATCCTGCTCGCCTTGTCGCTATCCGCCTGCGCGGTGGGCCCGGACTATCATCCGCGCCCCGCATCCGAGCTGGGCGTGCCGGACGGCTGGTCCGTCTCCGCCGGGCAGAAGGCCCGGGAAGACCTGAGCCAATGGTGGACCCGGTTCGACGATCCGATGCTGGCCAGCCTGGTACAGCGTGCCCAGGCGGCGAATCTCGACGTGGCCCAGGCCGTGGCCCGGCTCCGCCAGGCGCGGGAGTCGCTGGTGCAGCAGCGCGCGAACCTGGTTCCGAGCCTCAGCGTCTCCGGCGGCGTGTCGCGCAGCGAGCCGCTGCGCGGCGGCTCCAGCACCACGACCCTGCCCGACGGCACGGTGACGAGCTTCTCGCAGGGCGGCGCGACCAGCTTCTCGCTCGGCGCCGATGCGAACTATCAGGTCGATCTGTTCGGCGGGGTGCGCCGCGGCGTGGAAGGCGCGCGGGCATCCTATGCGGCGAGCGGCTATGATCTTGCGACGGTGCTGATCTCCGCTGAGGCCGAAACGGCGCGCAACTATGTGCTTGCGCGGGTGGTGCAGGCGCAGATCGCCAATGCGCGCGACAGCCTGGGGATCGCGGACGAAAATCTCCAGATCGCCGGCTGGCGGTTGCAGGCGGGCCTCGTCTCCTCGCTCGACCAGGAGCAGGCGCGGGCGAGCCGGGCGCAGCTGGCCGCATCGATCCCGACGCTCGAGGCGAGCTATAACGGCTATGTCGCGCGCCTGGGCGTGCTGACCGGCCAGGCGCCGGGTGCGCTCAAGGCCGAGATGGAAGCGGTGAAGCCGATCCCCGCCGGCCCCGCGAGCGTTGCCGCCGGCATCCCCGCCGACACGCTGCGCCAGCGGCCGGACGTGCGGGCCGCCGAGCGCAACCTCGCCGCCGCCACCGCGAACATCGGCGTCGCCGCCGCGCAGCTCTATCCCCAGCTGTCGATCGGCGGCAGCATCGATGCGGGCAGCACCGCGCTCGCCTCGATCTTCGACGTGATCACCGGCCGCCTCTTCGCCAACATCGCGCAGACGCTCTTCGACGGCGGCCGCCGCGCCAGCCAGGTCCGTTCGGCCGAAGCCGCCGCGGACGGTGCGTTCCTCGCCTACAAGTCGACCGTGCTGACCAGCCTAGAGGATGTCGAGAACGCGATCGTCGCGCTGCAGACGGCGCAGCGCCGCCAGCAGGAATTCGCGGTCGCGCTGGAAGCGTCGAGCAACCAGGCGTTGCTGGCGCGCATGCAATATCGCTCGGGCCTCACCGATTTCACTACGCTCAACCAGGCCGAGTCCGCGCTGATCTCGGCGCGCAACGGCGTCGTCTCGGCGCGCTCGGACGCGGCGACGGCGCTGATCCAGCTCTACCAGGCGCTGGGCGGCGGCTGGGATCCGAGCGTCACCCCCACCGTTCCCACCACAGGCGGCACTGCGAATGGCAACTGATCCCAACCAGAATCTCGACGCCTTTCTGGGCACGCCCCCGCGCCCCTGGTGGCGGCGCTGGCTCAAATGGGGCCTGATCGGCATCGGCGTCCTGCTGGCGGCGCTGCTGCTTTGGCACTTCTTCGGCAGCAGCAACGAAGTCAAATACGCCACCGACGATGTCGCGCGGGGCAACCTGACCGTCACCGTCTCCGCCACCGGCAAGCTGGCGCCGACCAACCAGGTGACCGTGGGCTCGCAGCTGTCGGGGCAGGTCGTGAAGGTGCTGGCCGACGTCAACGACCGGGTCACCGCCGGCCAGCCGCTGGCGCTGATCGATCCGTCGCAGTTCGACGATCAGGTCAGGCAGGCCGAGGCGACGCTCGCGGCGAACGTCGCGGCCGTGGGCCAGGCGCGGGCGACGCTGGAGCAGAACAACGCCACGCTGGCGCGCTTCCAGGAAGTCAGCCGGCTCTCGGGCGGCAAGGTGCCGGCGAAGACGGAGATGGACGGCGCGATCGGCGATCGCAATCGCGCGCTGGCCAATCTCAATGCGGCCAACGCCAATGTGACGTCGGCGCGCGCCCAGCTGTCCTCGGCCCAGACGCAGCGTACGCGGGCGATCATCCGCTCGCCGGTGACCGGCGTCATCCTGGCGCGCCAGGTCGACCCCGGCCAGACCGTCGCCGCCTCGTTCAACACGCCGACGCTGTTCGTGATCGCGCAGGACCTGTCGCAGATGAAGCTGGAAGTGGCGATCGACGAGGCCGATGTAGGCCAGGTGCGCGAGGGGCAGGACGCGACCTTCACCGTCGACGCCTTCCCGGGCAAGACCTTCCCGGCGAAGATCACCCGCGTCGAGGTCGGTTCCAACCTGTCGGTGCAGGATGCGAGCTCCTCGACCTCGTCCACGAGCACGACCGCCAACCAGGTCGTGTCCTATGCCGCCGATCTCTCGGTCTCGAATGCGAACGAGCAGCTGCGCCCAGGCATGACCGCGACGGCCGACATCGTGACGATGTCGCGCCAGAACGTGCTGCTCGTGCCCAATGCGGCGCTGCGCTTCACGCCGGCCGCCACTGCCCAGGGCGCGAGTGGCGGCAGCGCCAAGGGCGGCATCGCCGGCGCGCTGGTCCCCAGCCGCCCGCGGCGCGGCGGCGGCGGGCAGCAGCAGAAGACGGCGACCGGCGACCGTGCCGGCGAGCGGAGCGTCTATATCCTCGGCGCCGACGGCAAGCCGCAGGAGGTGCCGGTCACGACCGGCAGCACCGACGGCACCGTGACCGAGATCACCGGCGGCAATCTGAAACCGGGCGACAAGGTCATCACCGGCCAGCTCGCCGATGGCAGCTCGGGCCAGCGCCGCTCCGGCGGGCAGCGGCGCCAGGGCGGCGGCGGCGCCGGAGGCCAGCGTGGCGGACAGTGAGGCACCGCTGATCCGCCTGCGCGGCGTCACCAAGAGCTATGGCGAGGGGGCGACGCAGTTCCAGGCGCTGAAAGGCATCGACCTCGACATCCAGGCCGGCGATTTCGTCGCGGTGATGGGGCCATCGGGCTCGGGCAAGTCGACGACGATGAACATCCTGGGCTGCCTCGACGTGCCTTCCAGCGGCGAGTTCCTGTTCAAGGGCGTGCATGTCGAGAAGCTGGAACGGGACCAGCGCGCGTTGCTGCGGCGCAAATATCTCGGCTTCGTCTTCCAGGGCTTCAACCTGCTCGCCCGCACCAGCGCGCTCGAGAATGTCGAGCTGCCGCTGCTCTATCGCGGCGATTCAAAGCAGCAGCGTCGCGAAACGGCGATGGCGGCGCTCGACAAGGTCGGGCTCAAGCAATGGTGGGATCATACCCCCGCCGAGCTATCGGGCGGCCAGCAGCAGCGCGTCGCCATTGCCAGGGCGATCGTCACCAGTCCCGACGTGCTGCTCGCCGACGAGCCTACCGGCAACCTCGATTCGGAGCGTTCGGTGGAGATCATGGAACTGCTCACCGATCTCAACAAGACGAGCGGCATCACCGTGCTGATGGTCACGCACGAGCCCGACATGGCGGCGTTCGCGCATACCATCGTGCATTTCAAGGACGGGCTGGTCGAGCGGATCGAGGACAAGCATCGCCAGGGCGAGGCGGTGGGGCACTGATGTTCGGCACCACCTTCATCCTCGCGATCCGGTCGATCCTGCGCCACAAGCTGCGCTCGTTCCTGACCACGCTCGGCATCATCATCGGCGTCGCCGCGGTCGTCACCATGGTGACGCTCGGCAAGGCGACCACGGCGGCGGTGCAGCAGCAGATCTCGGCGCTCGGCACCAACATCCTCCAGATCCGTCCGGGCCAGGGCTTCGGCCGCGGCGGCGGCGGCCCGCGCCCGCCCGATTTCAAGGCGGACGACGTCACCGCGATCCGCGACCAGGTCGCCGGCGTCACCGCGGTCGCCCCCCAGGCACAGACCACCGCGACCGTGATCTACAACGGCGCCAACTGGTCGACGACGGTCAACGGCACCACCAACGCCTATTTCCAGGTCCAGCCCTGGCCGCTGGTCGAGGGCCGCTACTGGACATGGCCGGAGGAGCAGGCGGGCAAGGCGGTGTGCATCATCGGCACGACGATCCGGACCAACCTGTTCCGCGGCGGCAGCGCGGTGGGCGGCCGGATCCGGGTCAACGGCATCTCGTGCGACGTGATCGGCGTGCTCCAGACCCGCGGCCAGGCCGGGTTCGGCGGCGACCAGGACGATGTGATCATCATGCCGATCAAGCAGGTGCAGCGCCGCTTCACCGGCAATCCCGACGTGCGCCTGATGCTGGTCGGCACCGATCCCGATTACGACAGCGCCCAGGTCCAGTCGTCGATCACCGACCTGCTGCGCGAACGCCGCAACATCACCGGCGGCAAGGATGTCGACTTCAACATCTTCGACACCGCCCAGATCAGCCAGGCATTGACCGGCACCACCACGCTGCTCACCCAGATCGTCGCCGCGGTGGCGATGATCAGCCTCATCGTCGGCGGCATCGGCATCATGAACATCATGCTGGTGTCGGTGACCGAGCGGACGCGCGAGATCGGCATCCGCCTAGCCATCGGCGCGGTGGCGAGCGAAGTGCTGCTGCAGTTCCTGGTCGAGGCGGTGGTGCTGTCGATGCTGGGCGGCGTCATCGGCCTGCTGATCGCGCAGTTCGCCGTCGCGCTGATGTCGTGGCTGGGCTCGCTGCCCTTCCTGTTCGACGTGCAGATCAACGTGATCGCCTTCGCGATCTCGGCGATCATCGGCGTGGTGTTCGGCTATTTCCCGGCGCGCCGCGCGGCCAGCCTCAATCCGATCGACGCGCTTCGTCACGAGTGACGCGCGCGGGCGGCGGCTCAGGCTGGCCGTCGGTACGCAGGCCGTAGCGCTCGCGCAGGGCGCGCAGGTCTTCCTGCGTGTCGATATCGACCAGCTCGGCAGGCGGGGCGATGACGTGGTGACCCCGCCGGATCAGGTCGCGCGCGCCGTGATCGCCCTCCAACTGCATCAGCATGGGGAACATGTCCTTGCCGAACAGGGCCGGCGGCATGGGCTGCACGCCGTCCGAAGAGGCGACAATGGTCGCCGGGCCGTCGGCGGCATCCATCAGCCGGTGGACATGCGCGGCGGTGACCCGCGGCATGTCGGCCAGCGCGACGAGCACCGCCTCGCAGCCCAGTTCCTGCGCGCGGGCCACGCCGAAGCCGAGCGAGCGCGCCTGGCCGAGCGCGGGATCCGGGTTCTCGACCACGTCATAGCCCAGGGCGGCGAAATCGAGCGTGGTGGCGGACACGACGGCGATCCGCGCCTGGAAGGGAATGCGCTCCAGCGCCGTCACCACATGATAGGCGAGCGGCTTGTCGAGGAACGGCTCGGCAAGCTTGTCGCCGTCGTTGAAGCGGCGGGAGCGGCCGGCGGCCAGCAGGATCAGGGCGGTCTGGTCAGGGGTGATCATGGAAGGTCTTCACCATGGCTGCGGCGATGGAAAGGGCGATCTCGGCGGGGCCGATCGCGCCGATGGCAAGGCCGGCCGGCCCCTGGATGCGATCGAGATCGGTGGGCGCGATCCCGGCGGCGGCCAGCCGTTCCCGGCGCGCGGCATGGCTGCTGCGCGAACCCAGCGCGGCGACATAGCCGGTCGGGAAGCCCAGGGCCGCGACCAGCGCCGCGTCGTCGATCTTGGGATCGTGGCTGAGCGTCACCACCGCCGTGGCCGGATCGGGGCGGAGCGCCGTCACGGCTTCGTCTGGCCAGCGGTCGTCGAGCATCACCCCGGGAAAACGCTCGGGCGTCAAAAATCTCCCGCGCGGATCGATGACATGGGTGCGGATGCCGATCTCGCGCGCCAGGCCGGCCAGCGACTGGGCGATCTGGACGGCGCCCACGATCAGCAGCCGGCGCGGCGGATCGTAGCGGTTGCGGAACCCGCCTGGGCCGGGCGCCGAGCGACCGGTGGCGAGGTCGGTGCCGACATCGAAGGGCTCGCCCCGGCCGCGCGCGGCGTCGATCGCGTCGAACAGGGCCGGGGGGAAGCCCATTTCGGAGACGGGCTGGACGAGCACCGAAATCTTGCCGCCGCAGGGCAGGCCCACTTCCCAGGCGGCTGGATCGGCCACGCCATAATGTTTCACCATGGCGGGCGCGCCGGCGATCACTTCGGCGGCGGCCTGGAGGATGTCGGCCTCCACGCAGCCGCCCGAGACCGAGCCTTCGAACCGGCCGTCCTCGTGGACCAGCATATGGCTCCCGACCGGCCGGGGCGCCGATCCCCAGGTCGAGACGACGGTGGCCAGCGCCAGCCGCGCGCCCTGCCAGGCGCGGGCCGCCGCAAGCACGCTGTCGTTATCCGCCATATCGCCTCGCAACCGTCACATCCGGAGCCTAGGCCCGATTTCGTAGCGAAGGGAGAGTTTCGTGACGAGATCACTGATTGCGGCGCTGATGCTGATGGTGCCGGGCGCCGCGTTGGGGCAGGATCATGCCATGCATGGGAAAGCCGACAAGGTCATCGTCATCGCGCATCGCGGCGCCTCGGGCGAGCGCCCCGAGCACACGCTGCTTTCCTATCAGCGCGCGATCGAGCAGGGCGCCGATTTCATCGAGCCCGATCTGGTGCCGACCAAGGACGGCGTGCTCGTCGCCCGGCACGAGAACAATATCGCCGATACGACCGACGTGGCGGACCATCCCGAGTTCGCCGCGCGCAGGACGACCAAGACGATCGACGGCGAGAAGCTCACCGGCTGGTTCACCGAGGATTTCACGCTCGCCGAGCTGAAGACGCTGCGGGCCAAGGAGCGACTGCCCAAGCTCCGCCCGGGCAACACCAAATATGACGGCCAGGCCGGAATCCCGACGCTCGACGACGTGATCGCCCTCGCGAAGCGGGCGTCGAAGGAGACGGGGCGGACGATCGGCATCTACCCCGAGACGAAGCACCCGACCTATTTCGCCTCGATCGGCCTGCCGCTCGAGCAGCGGCTGGTCGACAAGCTCAAGGCGGCGGGCTGGGACCGCGCCGACGCGCCGGTCTTCATCCAGTCGTTCGAAGTCGACAATCTCAAGAAGCTCAAGAAGATGACACGGGTGCGGCTGATCCAGCTGATGGCGGGGAGCGGCGGCCCGGCGGACGGCGCGCAGCCCAGCTACAAGGCGATGGCCACGCCCGAGGGGCTGAAGGCGGTGGCCGCCTATGCCTATGGCATCGGCCCGGAGCTGACGATGATCCAGCCGGCCTCCGGCCCGGCCACCACGCTGGTCACCGATGCGCATGCGGCGGGGCTCAGGCTCCATCCCTGGACGTTCCGGGCGGAGAACTTCTTCCTCCTGCCCGACTACCGTTCCGGCGCAAATCCGGTCGACCATGGTCGACTGAAGGACGAGATCCTGTACTTCATCGGGCTGGGCGTGGACGGTTTCTTCACCGATTTCCCGCATGTCGGTGTCGAGGCGCGGGACGCGCCGCGGGCGGGGGGATGAGGATTTCTATGCGCAAGCTTCTGGTTCCGATCTGCGCGATGCTGCCGCTGCTCGGCGGCGGCTGCATCGCCAAGACGGTGGTCGATGTGGCCACCCTGCCGGTGAAGGCGGGCGCGAAGGCGGCCGATTGGGCGACGACCAGCCAGGACGAGGCCGATCGCAACTATGGCCGCAAGATGCGCGAGCAGGAAGCGCGCGAGGGCAAGGAACTGCGCAAGCTCTGCAAGAAGCATCCCGAGGACGCGCGTTGCGCGGGCGGCGACAACGGCTTCCGCGCCGATCCGGGCGGCAGTCGCTATAACTGACCGGTGCGGTCGTGCATGCCATAGCCGCGCACGACCGCTGCGACTCTGATCCGATAGTCGCGGAAGATTGCCGCACGCCCTTCGGCCTGCGCCGCGCGATGCGGGCCGAAGCCGCGCCAGGCGGCGATCGCGGCTTCGTCGCGCCACCAGGAAAGCGACAGGAGCTTGCCCGGTTCGGAAAGGCTCTCGAACCGCTCGATCCCCAGGAAGCCGTCGATCGCCGCCAGTTCCGAACCGAGCGCGGCGGCGATGGCGAGATAGCGATCGCCCTGGCCTTCCGCCGGCCAGGCTTCGAACAGCACTGCGATCATGGCCGCACCAGCGGCGCGTGCGGTGCGGGGACGCGGCGGAGGAAAATCCTGTCCTCGCGCCGGATGAACCTTTCGCGCGCGGCGAAATCATAATTGGCGCGGCCGACCGGATCGTCGCGGAGGCGCGCGCGATAGGTCTCGTAGGCAGCCAGCGAATCGATGTCGTAGACGCCATAGGCCGTCGTCGCGGAGCCTTCGGCGGGGCCGAAATACCCGATCAGGTCGGCGCCGCAGCGCGGGATCGCCTGGCCCCAGGCACGGGCATATTCGGCAAAGGCCTGTGCCCCGAAGGGCTCGATCTCGTAGCGGATGAAGCAGGTCAGCATCGGGTTTCTCCTCCGCCGCTCCTCTGCCGCCCGAGGGGCGCATGATGCTTCGGCCGGCGCCGTAGCATTGCCCGGCCCGCACGGGCATGATGCAGGCATGCAGCGCATTTCCGCCTTTGCCGAGACCGCGGCGCTGATGGGCGATCCCGCGCGCGCCAACATGCTGTTCGCGCTGATGGATGGTCGCGCGCTTACCGCGGGCGAGCTGGCGCGCTTCGCCGGCGTGACGCCGCAGACCGCGAGCGGCCACCTCGCCCGGCTCGCCGAAGCGGGAATGATCGCGCCCGCCGCGCAGGGCCGCCATCGCTATTTCCGCCTCGCCTCGTCCGGAGTCGCGCAGATGGTCGAGAGCGTGATGAGCGTCGCCGAGGAACTGTCGCGCCGCCCGCTCCCCGTCACCGGGCCGCGCGACGCGGGCCTTCGCCGCGCGCGGACCTGCTACGACCATCTCGCCGGCGAACTCGCCGTCGCGATCGCCGGGCGCATGGCGGAGCGCGGCCAGCTGGTGCTCGGCCATGATGGCGCGGCGCTCACCGGCGCGGGCGTGGCGTTGCTCGGCGAGCTCGGCGTCGCGGAGGCGGCACTCGATGCGCCGTGCCGCGCCTGTCTCGACTGGAGCGAGCGCCGCCCGCATCTCGCCGGCGCGCCCGCCACTGCGCTTTACCGCCATTTCGTCGCGCGCAGCTGGGTGCGGCCCCGCCAGGGCACGCGCGCACTCGAAGTGACGCGCGCCGGCGAGGCGGCATTGGCGCGCTGGTTCGGGATTGCATTGTAAATCCAGCCAATTCGGCGCCAAAATCCGGCGAGTTGTCCGCGGGCTTCCGCTATGCTCCCAGGCTCTAAAGGGGGAAGCTCTACGCGGCGAAGCCCTCGGCATCGATCGCGTAGAGCATTTCCGCCCTGGCCATGGCGGCCGGCTTGAGCCCCATCGCCTCCGGCACGATCTGAGCGACATAGAAGCGTGTCGCGGCCTGCTTCATCTTCAGGAACGCGGGATCGCCCTCGCTGCGCGCGGCGGCGCGGCCGCTCGCCTCCATCAGCCAGCCGCACACCGCCGTCGAGAGCATCGTCAGGAACGGATAGCTGGCAGCCAACCGGTCATCCATCTCGCTGCCCAGCAGGTTGCGGGCGACTTCCTCGCACGCGTCGATCAGGTTGAGCAGGCCGGTATCCTCGGCATCCTCGCGCATCTCGCCAAGCAAGCCGAGCAGCGTCCCGCCATTGTCCATGCCGAGCTTGCGCCCGACCAGGTCTGCGGCCTGGATGCCGTTGGTGCCTTCATAGATCGGCGTGATGCGGGCGTCGCGGAAATGCTGGGCGGCGCCCGTCTCCTCGATATAGCCCATGCCGCCATGGACCTGGACTCCCAGGCTGGCGACTTCGTTGCCGAGATCGGTGCCATGCGCCTTGGCGAGCGGCGTGAGCAGCTCGACGCGCTGGGCCGCCGCAGCATCCCCGGCCCGGGCCCGGTCGAGCTGGCCGAAGGCGTAATAGACCAGCGCCCGCGCCGCCTGGGTCTGCGCCTTCATCCGCAGCAGCATGCGGCGGACATCGGGATGCTCGACGATCGCGACCTGCTCGCCGCCGCGATAGCCCTGCACGCGCTCGCGGGCATAGGCCACGGCACGCTGGGTGGCGCGCTCGGCCACCTGCACGCCCTGCAGGCCGACGTTGAGCCGGGCATTGTTCATCATCGTGAACATCGCCCGGATGCCGCCCAGCTCGGGGCCGACCAGCTCGCCGATGCAATCGTCATGGTCGCCGAAGCTCAGCACGCAGGTGGGCGAGGCGTGCAGTCCCATCTTGTGCTCGATCGAGACGGTGCGGACATCGTTGAATTCGCCGGGCGCGCCGTCTTCGCGCAGCCGGTATTTCGGCACCAGGAACAGCGAGATGCCCCTGGTGCCGGCCGGCGCGCCCGGCGTGCGGGCAAGGACGAGGTGGACGATGTTCTCGGCCATGTCGTGATCGCCGAACGAGATGAAGATCTTGGTGCCCGTGATCTTCCACTTACCGTTCCCGGCCGGCTCGGCGCGAGTCTTGAGCGCGCCGACGTCCGAGCCGGCCTGCGGCTCGGTGAGGTTCATCGTGCCGGTCCAGGCGCCGGTCGAGAGGTGGGGCAGGTAGAGGGCCTGTTGCTCGGGCGTGCCATGGTGCATCAGCGCCTCGACCGCGCCGACCGTCAGGATCGGCGCCAGCGCGAAGCCCATGTTCGCCGTGCCCAACGTCTCCAGCACCGCGATCGACAGGCTCACCGGCAGGCCCTGGCCGCCATGCTCGACAGGCGAGCCGATCGTGCCCCAGCCACCCTCGACATAGGCCTTGTACGCATCCGCGAACCCGGCGGGCATCTTCACGCCCTCCGGCGTCCATTTCGGGCCGATGGTGTCGCCCTCCCGCTCGAGCGGCGCCCATTCGCCTGCCGCGAACGCACCGGCGCCCTCCAGCACCGCATCGGTCATCTCCCCCGCCTCCTCGCTGATCTCGCCCAGGCGGACGATGGTCTCGAGCACGAAGCGCTGGTCGGCGGTGGCGGGAGTGAACATGGGGCCTCTCTTGTGGTCTGGTTTCGCGCCGTATAGCTCGCGGGGCGTGAGCCCGACAAATCCGCGCACCTTACCCTACGGCATGGCCGCGATCGCCGAGGCGGCGGCGCTGATTCGCGCCGGCGAATGCGTCGCCATACCCACCGAGACCGTCTATGGGCTTGCCGCCGACGCCACCGATTCGCGTGCCGTGGCGGGCATCTATGCCGCCAAGGGGCGGCCCAGCTTCAACCCGCTGATCGTCCATGTGCCGAGCCTTGCCGCCGCCGAGCGGATCGCGGTCTTCGACGATCGCGCGCGCGATCTCGCCATGCGCTTCTGGCCGGGGCCGCTGACCCTGGTGCTGCCCGTGCGCCCGGATGCCGGCATCGCGTCGCTGGTTACCGCCGGGCTCGACACGATTGCGATCCGGGTGCCGCGCCACCGCGCGATGCAGGCCTTGCTGGCGGCAACCGGCAAGCCGCTGGCCGCGCCTTCGGCCAATGCCAGCGGCGGAATCAGCCCGACCCGGGCCGAGCATGTCGTCCGGAGCCTTGCGGGGCGGATCCCGTTGGTGATCGACGACGGCGCGACCTCGGCAGGGGTGGAGTCGACGATCGTGATGGGCGAGCGCATCCTGCGCCCGGGCCCGCTCGGCGCCGAGGATCTCGGGCTCGCGATCGCCGTGCCGGACGGCAGGATCACCGCGCCGGGCCAGCTCGACAGCCATTATGCCCCCTCCAAGCCGGTGCGGCTGAACGCGGCCGAGGCGAAGGACGGCGAGTATCTGATCGGCTTCGGCGCGATCGGCGGCGCCGAAACCCTGTCCGCCGGCGGCGACCTCACCGAAGCCGCCGCCAACCTGTTCGACGCGCTGCACCGTGCCGATGCGAGCGGCGCGCGGGCCATCGCCGTGGCGCCGATCCCCGAATCCGGCATCGGCGTGGCGATCAACGACCGGTTGCGCCGCGCCGCGCACTAGGTCCGGCATCCGGCCGACGGCTCCGAAGGGAGATGGCGGGGAAGCCGGTTTGCATCCACCAGCCTCAGCCAGCCCCGCGCGTCGGTCTCGATGTCGAGGCCCCGATAGTCGGCCCGCATCGGATGCGGGGTGTCGAGCGCGCCGCGATGCGCCTCGGTGATCGCGATCGCCGCGGCACCGGCCGCGTCGGCGGCGGCGAGGCCGGCGAGGCTGTCTTCCCACACCAGGCAATCGCCGATGGCGACGCCGAGCCGCTTGGCGGCGGCGAGGAAGCAATCGGGGGCGGGCTTGCCGTGCACCACGTCCTCGGCGGTGATCACCACTTCCGGCAGCGCCATGCCAGCTGCCGCCAGCCGGCGCAGCGCCAGCGCGCGCGGCGCCGAGGTGACCAATGCCCAGCGATCCGCGGGCAGGCGGGACAGGAATGCCGCGGCCCCGGCGATCTCCGCCAGGCCGTCGACATCGTCGATCTCGGCCTGGGTGAGCGCCTCCGTCTCCGCTTCGGCATCCACGCCGGCAGGGGCGAAGCGGCGGATCGTCTCGATCGCGCGGACACCGTGCAGGGCCGCCATCAGCGGATCGGCCGCGATGCCGTGCCGGGCCGCCCAGGCGCGCCACACCCGGTCGACCACGGCCAGGCTGTTCACGAGCGTTCCGTCCATGTCGAACAGGAAGGCGGCGAAGCTGCGATCGGGAAGCGTCATCGCCCTTCCCTCACCACAGCCGCCGCCGTGCCGCAACTGCGATCCGCCACGCTTTGCATTCCGGGCGCCGAAGACTTACAAATCTGCGCAGGTCTGGGGGTTTGGGAGAGAGACCGGAAACAGCAGGAGGGCAATATCATGAGCAATGTGCAACGCGGGCTCGCCGAACTGATCGGCACGTTCTGGCTCGTCTTCGGCGGATGCGGCAGTGCCGTGCTTGCCGCTGCGTTCCCCGATGTCGGTATCGGGCTGGCGGGCGTCAGCCTCGCCTTCGGCCTCACCGTGCTCACCATGGCCTATTCGATCGGCCATATCTCGGGCTGCCACCTCAATCCGGCCGTTACCTTCGGCCTGTGGGCCGGCGGCCGCTTCCCGGCCAGGGACATCCCGCTCTACGTGATCGCGCAAGTGATCGGCGCGGTGATCGGCGCGGGGCTGCTCTGGTATATCGCCAGCGGCGGGCCGGGCTTTGCCGGCGGCCTGGCTTCCAACGGCTTCGGTGCGCATTCGCCCGGCCATTTCTCGTTCGAATCGGCCATGGCGATCGAAGTCGTGCTGACCTTCATGTTCCTGATGGTGATCATGGGATCGACCGACAGCCGCGCCCCGGCCGGCTTCGCGCCGATCGCGATCGGGCTGGCGCTGACGCTGATCCACCTGATCTCGATTCCCGTCACCAACACGTCGGTCAATCCGGCGCGCTCGACCGGGCCGGCACTGCTCGAGGGCGGCATCGCGCTGCAGCAGCTCGTCTGGTTCTGGATCGCGCCGATCGTCGGCGGCCTGCTCGGCGGCTTCGTCTACAAGGCGCTGGGCGCCGATGCGGGCAAGCGCCCGCCGATCGAAGGCGAAGCGTTGCCCGCGGAATGAGGCGAGGGGAGGCGCGGCGTCAGGCCGTCGCGCCTTCCTTGCTCCGCGCGGCGAAGCTCTTGCGGAGCTTGCGCAGCTTGGGTGGGATCACGGCCAGGCAATACGGGTTCCGCTGGCCGTCGCCCTGCCAATATTCCTGGTGATAGTCCTCGGCCGGCCACCATTGGCCGAGCGGCTCGATCGCGGTGACGATCGGCTCTGGCCAGTCGGGGCGGGCCCGGTCGATCGCGTCCAGCGCCTCGCGCTCCTGTTCGGCCGAATGCGGGAAGATCGCCGAGCGATACTGGGTGCCGATATCGTTGCCCTGGCGGTTGAGCTGGGTCGGGTCGTGCGTCGCCAGGAAGATGTCGAGGATCTCGCCATAGCTGATCTGGTCGGTGTCGAAGCCTATCCGGATCGCCTCGGCATGGCCGGTCGTGCCCGAGCAGACTTCCTTGTAGGTCGGGTTCTCCCTGGTTCCCCCGATATAGCCGCTTTCGACCGACTGTACGCCGATCACGTCGTTGAACACGGCCTCGGTGCACCAGAAACAGCCTCCGGCCAGCGTTGCGGTCTCGATGGTCATCGTGAACTCCTTGCTATCGGCGCAAAGATAGGATTGAGCGAGGCCCGAGCAAAGGGACGAGGTCGAAGATGCGCGAAGGCACGGTGCTGGTGACGGGTGGGGCAGGCTATATCGGCAGCCATGCCGTGCTGGCGCTGCTCGATGCCGGCTGGAAGGTCGTGGTGGTCGACAACCTCGTCACCGGCTTCGACTGGGCG
Source organism: Sphingomonas sp. 67-41 (assembly GCF_001899725.1). Taxonomy (NCBI): domain Bacteria; kingdom Pseudomonadati; phylum Pseudomonadota; class Alphaproteobacteria; order Sphingomonadales; family Sphingomonadaceae; genus Sphingomonas; species Sphingomonas sp. 67-41. The sequence continues at coordinate 1,002,546 of NZ_MKWJ01000022.1, forward strand.
GTCGATCCGCGTGCCGCGCTGGTGGTCGCCGACATTGCCGATGACGAGAAGGTGCGTGCCGCGATCCGCGCGCATGGCGTGATCGCGATCATGCATTTCGCCGGTTCCGTGGTGGTGCCGGAGAGCGTGACGGATCCGCTCAAATATTATCGCAACAACACTGCGGCCAGCCGCGCGCTGATCGAGAGCGCGGTGGCCGAGGGGGTGAAGCATTTCATCTTCTCCTCCACCGCCGCGACCTATGGCATTCCCGAGGTCGTGCCGGTGCGCGAGGACAGCCCCAAGCGGCCGATCAACCCCTATGGCATGTCCAAGCTGATGACCGAGATCATGCTGGGCGACGTCGCCGCGGCGCACCCGGTCAACTATGCGGCGCTGCGCTATTTCAACGTCGCGGGCGCCGATCCGCAGGGCCGCTCCGGCCAGTCGACCGCGGGGGCGACGCACCTGATCAAGGTCGCGGTCGAGGCGGCTACGGGCAAGCGCGGCCATGTCTCGGTCTTCGGCACCGATTTCGATACGCCCGACGGCACCGGCGTACGCGACTATATCCATGTCAGCGACCTGGCCGCCGCGCATGTCGATGCGCTCGACCTGCTGATCGCGCGACCGGGCGAGAGCCACATCCTCAACGCCGGCTATGGCCGCGGCTTCTCGGTGCTCCAGGTGCTCGATGCGGTCGACCGGGTCACCAATGTAACGATCGAACGCAGGCTGGAGGGGCGCCGCGCAGGCGATCCCGATGCGCTGATCGCGGACAATGGCGCGATCCTGGCAGCGCTGCCCTGGCGGCCGAAGCACGACGACCTGGAGGGCATCGTCAAGGACGCGCTCGCCTGGGAGCGCAAGCTGGCCGAGCGTCAGGGCTGAGGGCCGCGGCGGTCCAGCAGCGCCAGCTCGATCCGCCACCATAGCATCGCCCAGACGCCGCCGAACGCCCAGCCGGCGGCGACGTCGCTCGGCCAGTGCACGCCCAGATAGACGCGGCTGATTCCCACCGACAGGGTGAGGAGCAGCGCGACGGCGAGCACGAAGGCGCGGATGCGGCGATCGGGCAGTACCGGGAAGAGCAGGGTGGCGAGCGTGAGGTAGACGATCGCGCTCAGCGCGGCATGGCCGCTCGGGAAGCTCTTGGAGGTCTCCTCCATCAGCCGCCCGACCAGGTCGGGCCGCGAACGGCTGACGAGTGCCTTGATCGTCTCCACGGTGAGCGAGCCGAGCGCAGTGGCGCCGACGAGGAGGAGCGCGGTGCGCAGCCGGCCGGCGAGCCAGAGGAAGATCGCGCCGACCAGCACGAGGAAGCTCAGCACCGTAGTGCTGCCCAGCGCGGTCACGTCGCGCACCGCCGAGGGCAGCCAGGCGGGGCCGATCGGATGCCCGTCCGCCCGCATTGCCAGCATGATCGCACGGTCCACTGCCGCGCCGTCGCCCTCGACCAGTTCGTGCCCGAACCAGAGCAGCGCGAGGAGGAACAGCGCGAAGCCCGAAGCGGCAAGGACCGGCCAGGGCAGGCGGCGGGAAGTGGGCGGGGCTTCGGGGTCGGGGTGCATCGGGTCCGCCATAGCCAATCCTCCCCCGGAGAGGGAGGGGGAGGATTGGGCGCCGTCAGATCTGGATGCGCGCGGTCACGCGGATGTCGCGGCCCGGCAGGGGGGCATAGTCCTTCAGCACGCTCGCGGCCCGGCGGGCCTCGACGTCGAAGATGTTGTTCGCGGAGAGCTGCAGACTGGTGTTCGAGCCAGCGCCCCAGGGCTTCCACGAGATCGAGGCGTTGACGAAGGTGAAGCCGTTGGTGGGCGTCTCGAAGGCGGAGATGCGCGTCTGGTCGAACACATGCTCCACTTCGCCGCGAAGCGTGAAGCGGTCCGAGGTCGCCTCGATCCCGCCATTGATGCGCAGCGGCGGAATGCGCGGTGCCGGGCCGGTGCCGACGATCTCGGCATGGACATAATCGGCCAGCGCGGTGGTGTTGATCGTGAAGTCCTTCACCGTCGCGATGCGGAACGAGCCCTCGGCCTCGAAGCCGTAATAGCGGGCATTTGCCTGATTGTACTGGAACACCGGCAGGTCGTCCCGCGTCGCGCCGGTCGGCGTGTCGTAGATATAGCCGGTGAACCAGTTGTAATAGGCCGCGGTCGAGAAGGCGAAGCCGTCGCCCGAGCCCTTGAAGGTCGCCTCGACGCCCCAGCTCTTCTCGGTGCCGAAATTCGGGTTGCCGATCTCGAACGCCTGCGTCCCGGCGTGCGGGCCGTCGGCGAACAGCTCCTCCGGGGTCGGCGCCCGTTCGGCGCGCGAGACATTGATGCCGAAGCGCATGCCCTGGGCCACGGCATAGCTGGCGCCGAGCGAGGCGGAGAAGCTGTTGAAGGTGCGGTTATAGGCGGGGTTGCCGATATCGGCATCGGCCTGGGCATCGACGATGTTATGCTCGAAGCGCGCCGCCGCCTCGGCCTTGAACGGGCCCATGTCGAGCGACTGGAGCGTGAACAGGCCGAATTGCTGCGCCGAATTCTTGGGCAGGAACTTCTCGTCGCCGACCACATGCATGTCGCGCAGGCTGAACTGGCCGCCGATCATGCCTTCCCAGCCGCCGCGCGCGGTCTGGACCAGCTCGAGCCGGCCTTCATAGCCCTGATTGTAGAAGGTGGTGCCGATGGCGCCGTCCTCCGCGATCTCCGAATGCTTGTAGTCGGCCGCGGCCAGGCGCGTGCGGATCTGGCGGAAGATGCCGCCGCCGGTATCGACTTCGCCGCGGATGTCGACGCGGGTCTGCTGCGCATGGAGGCGCACCTGCTCCGCCTCGATCGACGGATCGAGCGAGTAGCGGATCGGCACGCCGTAGAAAGTGTCGAAATGGCTCACCGAGAAGCCGAGATTGTTGTTGCCGTCGATGATCGCGGCGCCGCCGGCCACGTCCCAGGTCTTGGCGGCGGTGTTGGGCACCTTGCCCTTGAGGTCGGCCAGGTCCTGGATCGCAGGATCGGCGCTCGCCGCCGCCTGGGCGCGGAGCGCGGGCGACAGGACATAGCCGCCGGTGCGCTGGTCGCCGGTCTGGGTGAAGCTGCCGTCCGCGTGGAGGACGATCTTGCTCGTCACCGGCACGTCCGCCGCGCCCGAGGCCGAGCGCTCGTCGGCGGCGCTGCCATAGCTGGCGATGCCGTCGAAATGGACCGTTTCCTGGGGCATGTGGCGCGGGATGCGGCTGTCGATCACGTTGACCACGCCGCCGATCGCCGAGGGGCCGAAGATCAGCGCGGTCGGTCCGCGCAGCACTTCGATGCGATCGGCGGTGAGCGGGTTGATGATCGGCGCGTGATCGGCCGAGGTGTTCGACACGTCGATGCTGCCGATGCCATCGGTGAGCAGCGGGGCGCGCGCGCCGATGAAGCCGCGCAGCACCGGCCGCGAGGCATTGGGGCCGAACGACGAGGCCGAGACGCCCGGCTGCTGTGCCAGCGTCTCGCCGATCGTCGGTCGCAGGTCGCGCGTCAGCTCCTCCTTGGCGAGGACGGCGGTGCCGCCCAGCACGTCGGCGGTGTTGCGGGCCCGGGTGCCGGTGACGACGATCTGGGCGCCCGGCTGGTCATGATCCTGCGGCGCCGTCGCGGCGCTGCCGGTGTCGCTCGCCGGCGCTGCGGCCACCGTGTCGCCCATATCGCTCTGGGCATGGGCGGGCAGGGCGAGCAGGGCGGCGGAACCGAGCAGCAACGGACGCAACATCGACGAATCTTCCCGAACCATGAAACTTGCCGCGCCGCGGTAATCGCGATGATATAAGGTATCAAGTTCTTTTGTCCCGCTTCCGGACCGACTGGCCGCCGCGGGCGCTTGCGGGCGACGCGGCGTCGCTCCGTCTGGGGATCGTTGCATTTGCGGAAACCTTGCGATGCCGCGCGCGCGACTAATCCGGCGCGTGCACCGCACCTAGATAGCGGCTCGTCGAACAGGAGAATTTGCAATGGCATATCTCGATAGCCGGGCCGCGCTGCTGGAAGGCATGGCCGGGGCCGTGCTGAGCCCGCTCGAATTGCGCACGCTCCAGCTTTCCCAGGCGGACGGCCGTGCCTCGTTGCGCGCGCCGCACCGGATCGAGCGGCTGGGGGCGATGCTGTTCGGTTCGCGCCGGCTATCCGGCCTTGCCAACCCGCGGCTCGAGGCGCTTCGTCGCTTCGCCATCCTGTACCGGCTCGAAGGCGCGGCGATCGATGCCGGCGAAGCCATGCGTGCCGAGGCTGCGGGCTTCTCCGCCGCGACGCTGGATCGGGTTCGCCGGATCGTCGACGGCTGGCCGCGCCGCGCCGGCCCGCTGCTGCGCGCCGCATCGTTGCTGGCGGGGTTGGCCCTTGCCGCGGCGGCGGGGGCCGCGGCCTATTTCTGGCTTGCCGACGAACTGGAGCCGGCGGTGGCCGCGATCCTGATCGGCGCCGGTGCAGTGACGCTCGCGCCGCTCTTCGCCGGCCGCCTTCGCGGCTGACCGTCATGGTATAGAACCATTATGCCAGTTCCGGTCCAGTAAATTGGTATTTAAACTGGCTTGCACATAGCGCGCCAGACTGGTAGCCCACCCACATCGGCCATCAGAGCCGGTTGGGAGGATCCGTTGCGACCCTGGGCGCTGTCGATGATCATGATTGCGGTTTCCGCCCTTCCGGCGGGCGCGCGGGACATGCTTGTCCATGATCAGCAGGAATATGCCGCCGCGGCGAAGCTGCTGGCGCCGGGCGACCGCATCGTGCTCGCCAATGGCGAGTGGCGCGATTTCGCGGTGCGCTTCTCGGCCACGGGCCAGGCGGACAAGCCGATCACGCTGACGGCGGAGACGCCGGGCAAGGTGATCCTCACCGGTCGGTCGAGCTTGCGCATGGCGGGCAACTGGCTGGTCGTGTCCGATCTCGTCTTCAGGGACGGCCATGGCGGCGACGAGGAACTGATCGCCTTTCGCGACGGGGCGAAGCGCTGGGCGGAGAATTCGCGGCTGACCGGCGTGGTGGTCGACGGCTATGGCCCGCCCGACGCTGCCAGGACCGATCACTGGGTGTCGCTCTATGGGCGGAACAACCGAGTCGACCATTCGCATTTCGCCGGCAAGGCGCATGGCGGGGCGATGCTCGTCGTGGTGCGCGCGGCGAACCTGCCGCTCGAGAACCATCACCGCATCGATCACAATTATTTCGGCCCCCGTCCGCCACTCGGCGAGAATGGGGGCGAGACCATCCGTATCGGCACCAGCCAGGAATCGCAGAGCGATTCATTCACGGTGGTCGAGGACAATTTCTTCGAGCGCTGCGATGGCGAAGCCGAGATCGTCTCCATCAAGTCGGGCGCGAACATCCTGCGTCGCAACACCGTGGTCGAGAGCCAGGGCGCGTTCGTGATGCGCCATGGGCACGGCAACCGGATCGAGGACAATGTCTTCTTCGGCAATGGCGTGAAGCGCACCGGCGGCATCCGCGTGATCAACCGCCGCCAGATCGTGCGGAACAACTATCTGGAGGGGTTGGCCGGCGAAGGGCCGTATAGCGCGATCTCGCTGATGAACGGCGTGCCCAATTCGCCGCTCAACCGCTATGCCCAGGTCGAGGATGCGCTGATCGCGCGCAACAGCATGATCGACGCGGCGGCGGTGACGCTGGGCAACGGCGCGAACGAGGAGCTGTCGCTGCCGCCGATCTCGACCCGGTTCGTAGACAATCTCTTCGTCAACGCGAAGCGCGGCGATCCCTTCGTCGTCAAGGCGGACATCGCCGGAATCGCATTCGCCGGCAACGTGATGTCCGTGCCCGGCCCCGCCGCCTTGCCCATGGCGATGGCTCGCCGGACGGTGACGCTCGCGCGCGCGGCCAATGGCCTGCTCTATCCGACCGATCCGGCACTGGCGAAACTCGGTGTCGATCGCACGCTCAAGCCCATCGCGCGCGAGGAGACGGGTGTCTCCTGGTACGCCAAGCCTGCGGCCTCGCCGCTTCCGGGAAGCCATTGATGACTCGTTTCGCGTTTCTCCTCGCCGGCACCTGTCTGCTCGGCGCGCCCGCCATTGCGCAGACCGTGCCGGGTGCGCAGCCCACGCTGTTTCGCGCTTCCGAGATGGCGGCCGCCGCGACGGAGGCCACAGCCTATCCGCTGTTCGCCGCCGAGCTGAAGCGCGTCCGCCGCGAAGTCGACAAGGCGATCAAGGCCGGCGTGGTGGTGCCCCAGCCCAGGGATCCCGGCGGCGGCTACACGCACGAGCAGCACAAGCGGAACTATACCGCCATCTATGGCGCGGGGCTCCTGTTCCGCATCACCGGCGAGCAGCGCTATGCCGATTTCGCCAAGGCCGAACTGCTCGAATATGCCAGGCTCTACCCGACGCTCGGCAACCATCCGGCGGCGAGCGACCAGCGGCCGGGCCGGCTCTTCTGGCAGAGCCTCAACGACGCGGTATGGGCGGTCTATGCGGTGCAGGGCTATGACGCGATCCGCGATACGCTGAGCGCCGACGACCGCGCGACGATCGATGACAAGGTGTTCCGCCCGATGGCGACCTTCCTCTCGGCCGGCCAGGCCGAGGAGTTCGACCAGATCCACAACCATGCCACCTGGGCCTGCGCCGCGGTGGGCATGATCGGCTACACGCTGCGCGACGCGGGTTTCGTCGAGGTGGCGCTGAAGGGGCTGAAGCGCGACGGCAAGTTCGGCTTCCTGGCGCAGATCGACCAGCTTTTCTCGCCCGACGGCTATTATGTCGAAGGGCCCTATTACCAGCGCTATGCGATGCTGCCCTTCGTGCTGTTCGCGCGCTTCATCGCGGCGAACCAGCCCGAACTGAAGATCTTCCAGCACCGCGACGGCGTGCTGCTGAAGGCGATCCGGACTTCGATCCAGACGACCTATGACGGGTATTTCTTCCCGTTCAACGACGCGATGCCGGACAAGAGCCTGAAGACCGACGAGCTCTATCAATCGGTGGCGATCGGCTATGAGGCGACCAGGGATCCGGCGCTGCTCTCGATCGCCAAATGGCAGGGGCGCACCGTGCTGACGCCCGACGGCCTGATGGTGGCGCGCGACCTGGCGGCGGGCAAGGCCCAGCCCTTCCCCTTCGCCTCGCAGTTCCTGCGCGATGGGCCCAGGGGCGACATGGGCGGCCTCGCCATCATGCGTTCGGGGCCCGCCGACACCGACCAGGTGCTCGTCGCCAAGAACAGCGCGATGGGCATGGGGCATGGCCATTTCGACAAGCTGCACTGGATTCTCTACGACAATGGCCATGCAATCGTGACCGATTACGGCGCGGCACGCTTCCTCAATGTCGAGAGCAAGGACGGCGGGCGCTACCTCAAGGAAAATGAGAGCTGGGCGAAGCAGACCGTCGCGCACAACACGCTCGTCGTGAACGAGACCAGCAATTTCGGCGGCAAGTGGAGGGTCGGCGACAAGCTCGCGCCGAAGCAGCTGTTCTGGGCAAGCACGCCGCAGGCGACGGTGAGCACCGCCGAGATGACCGATGCCTATCCCGGGGTGCGCTATCGCCGTACGCTGGTCCAGCTGCCGGTGGACGGCATCGAGAGCCCGATGATCGTCGACCTGCTCGACGTGACCGGCGACAAGCCGGCCACCTATGACCTGCCGCTCCACTATGCCGGCCAGATCACCGCGATCGGCTTCCCGCTCCAGTCGAACGCCGCGGAGCGGCCGGTGCTCGGCAAGGCGAACGGCTATCAGCACATCTGGGTCGACGCGACCGGCGCGCCGGGGCCGGAGAATGGCGCGGTTACCTGGATCAACGACAACCGCTTCTATACCTACCGCATGATCGCGCCGGCCGGCGCCAGCGTCATCCTGGGCGAGAGCGGGGCGAACGATCCCAGGTTCAACCTGCGCCGCGAGCCGCTGCTGATCGAGCGGGTGAGCGGGGCGGCCAGCGCCCGGTTCGTCAACCTGCTCGAGCCGCACGGCAACTACGACGCGGGAGAAGAGAAGACGACCGCGAGCAACAGCCGCGTGAAGGGTTTCACCCATGTCCGTACCGGGGATGCGGACGTGATCACGATCAAGCTCGCCGACGGCCGCGGCGTCACGCTCGCCATCGCCTTCTCGGCCGATGCCGGCGCCGTCCACTCGGCGACGGTCGACGGCAGGAAGCTCGACTGGAAGGGCCATTTCTCCCGGTTCGACACGGGCAAGGGGAACTGAGCCGTGGCCAAGGTCAAGGGCCTGCGCTGGCTCGTCATCGGCCTGATCGGGCTGGTCACGGTGATCAACTATATCGACCGCAATGCGCTTGCCGTGATGTGGCCGGCAGTTTCCAGGGACATCGGCGCGGGCAAGGCGGACTATGCGCTGCTCGTGACCATGTTCATGATCGCCTATGCCGCGGGTCAGTCGCTGTTCGGCAAGCTGCTCGACCGGATCGGGACGCGGATCGGCTTCGTCATCGCGATCGCCGTCTGGTCGGTGTCGATCGGCGCACATGCCCTGGTCCGCTCGCTGGGAGCGCTGCTCTGCCTGCGCGTCACGCTCGGCGTGTCGGAGGCGGGCAATTGGCCGGGCGCGGTCAAGGCCAATGCCTTGTGGTTCCCGCCGCAGGAGCGCGCCTTCGCCCAAGGCATCTTCAATGCAGGTGCCGCGATCGGCGCGATCATCGCCGCACCGGCGGTTGCCGCGCTCTACGGTGCGTTCGGCTGGCGGGCGACCTTCGTGCTGGTCGGCGTGCTCGGCCTTGTCTGGCTGGTCCCCTGGCTGTTCGTCTATCGCGCCGATCCCGATCGCCATCCCTGGCTGAGCGATGAAGAGCGCACCCATATCGCTGCGCGTCCCGCAACGGCGGAGGCCCCGGAAGGCGCGGCGCCGGCGCCCGGGATGCTGGCGTTGCTGCGCTATCGCCAGAGCTGGGCGATCCTGCTCGGGCGCTTCTTCCTCGATCCGGTCTGGTGGCTGTTCGTCTCCTGGCTGCCGATCTACCTGGCCGAGACCTTCGGTTTCGACGTGAAGCAGATCGGCATGTTCGGCTGGGTGCCGTTCGTCGGCGCGATGCTGGGCAGTCTCCTCGGCGGCTGGTTCTCCGGCGTGCTGATCGCCCGGGGCTGGAGCGCGCTGGCGGCGCGCAAGCTCGCCATCGCCATCGGCTGCGCGATCATGCTGCCGGCGCTGCTGCTCACTGCCCAGGCCTCCACCCCGCTGGCGGCGGTGCTGCTGATCGCGGTGATCCTGTTCGGCTTCCAGGTGGCGATCAACAACATCCAGACCATGCCGGGCGACTATTTCGCCGGCGGCGCGGTCGGCAGTCTTGCCGGCATCAGCGGCACCGCCGCCGTGGCCGGCACGCTGATCACGACCTGGCTGGTGCCGGTGATGACTGCCCAGGGCTATGCGCCGATCTTCGCGCTGGCCGCGGCGATCGTGCCGCTCGCGCTTCTCGCCATTCTGATCCTCGGGCGCGGCGTGCCGCGCATCGCGGACGCAACTCTCCAGACCAAGCAGGACTCAGCATGAAATTGAAGGACAAGGTCGCCATCGTAACCGGCGGCGGGCGTGATATCGGCAAGTCGGTTTCGTTGCAGCTGGCGGCGGAAGGCGCCAGGGTCGCGGTCAACTATCGCAGCGACGCCGAGGCCGCGCAGGCGACCGTGGCCGAGATCGAGGCGGCCGGTGGCACCGCGATCCTGGTACAGGCCGATGTGACCAGGCCCGAAGACGTGTCGAGGCTGGTGGCGGAGACCGTTGCGGCATTCGGCCAGCGTGTCGACGTGCTGGTGAACGTCGCCGGCGGCATGGTCGCCCGCAAGACGCTGGCCGACATGGACGAGGCGTTCTTCGACCAGGTCATGGAGCTGAACCTGAAGTCGGCCTTCCTCGTCACCAAGGCCGTGCTGCCGCACCTGGGCGAGGGCAGTGCGATCGTGAATCTCTCCTCGCTCGCCGGCCGCGACGGCGGCGGGCCGGGCGCTGCGATCTACGCGACTGCCAAGGGCGCGCTGATGACCTTCACGCGCAGCCTGGCCAAGGAACTGGGCCCGCAGGGCATCCGCGTCAATGCGCTGTGCCCGGGGCTGATCGGCACCAGCTTCCACGACATCTTCTCCAGGCCCGAGGGCCGCAGGGCGGTGGCCGGCAACACGCCGCTGCGCCGCGAAGGGCATCCGGACGAAGTGGCCTCGGCCGTGGTCTTCCTCGCCTCGAACGACGCGTCGTTCCTGACCGGAGTGAACATGGACATCAATGGCGGGCTCGGCTTCTCCTGATCGGGGGAGGAAGCGCCGCAACCGGGAGGATGGGGAATGTTGAAGACGGCAATCATGCTGGCCGCGCTGGCGGCGCTGCCGGGGGCGGCCTTCGCCCAGGCTGCGGAGGCCCAGCCTCCGCTCGAGAAGCGGGAGAAGCGCGTCGATGCGCCGCCGATCTCCGCCTACAAGATCATCCTGGTCGGCGATTCCACCATGGCGCCCGGCAGCGGCTGGGCGTCCGCGTTCTGCGCCTATCACGTCAAGTCGAACGTCGCGTGCCTCAACCTGGGCCGCGGCGGCCGCTCGACCCGCAGCTACCGCGCCGAAGGCTCATGGGAGATCGCGATGAGCGAGGCGCGGGCGGCGGGCTATGCGCGGAAATATGTCCTCATCCAGTTCGCGCATAACGACCAGTCGACCAAGGCCGAGCGCTGGACCGACCTCGCCGACGAATTCCCGTCGAACCTCAAGCAGATGGTGCTCGACGTGCGTGCCGCGGGCGCGGTGCCGGTACTGGTTACGCCGCTGTCGCGCCGCGAATTCCGGGGCGGCCGGCTCGACAACACGCTGGCTGGCTGGGCCGATGCCGTCCGCAAGGTCGCGCTCGAGAACAAGGTGCCGCTCGTCGATCTCAACCGCGACAGCGCCAGGGCCGTCGAGCAGCTCGGCGCGGTCGAATCGATGAAGCTGGCGATGGCCGATCCGCTTGCCGAGGAAGTGGCCGCGGCCAGGGCCGGCACCACGCTGCGCCCGCGCCCGGCGCCCGAGGCGCCGCCGTCCTCGACACTGCCCAAGACCGGCCCGCGCGGCCGGATCGCCGCCAAGTTCGACTATACCCATGTCGGCGAGGCAGGCGCCAAGGTGTTCGCCAGGATCGTCGCGTACGACCTCGCCGTCGCCATTCCCGAATTGAGCAGCCAGCTGCTCCCCTGAGCTCCGTCCCTGGGGCGCGGTTCGACTCCCTCGGCCGCGCCCCTCTTTTTCCCCGGACGCGCCTGTCCTATCGGGCTGGCCATGCACCTCACCCCCGACATCCTCGCCTTCCTCGTCACCATGGCGCTGCTCGCCGGCACGATCGACGCGATGGCGGGCGGCGGCGGGCTGATCTCGCTGCCGGCGCTGATGGCGGCGGGCATCCCGCCCGTCTCGGCGATCGCGACCAACAAGCTGGCCAGCGCCTGCGGCACCGGATCGGCGCTGTTCACCTATGCCCGTGCCGGCCATGTCGATTTCCGCCGCTTCGCCTTGCCCGCCTGCGGCGCCTTTGCCGGCGCGGCGGCGGGGGCGACGACGCTGCAGTTCATGAACCCGTCGTTCCTCACTGCCTTCGTCCCGATCCTGCTGATCCTGATGGGGCTTTATTTCCTGCTCGCCCCGAAGATGAGCGAGGCCGATCGCCACGCCCGGATCGGGCCGACGGGGCTCACGCTGATCGTCACCGGCATCGGTTTCTATGACGGGTTCTTCGGGCCGGGCACGGGCTCGTTCTTCACCACCGTACTGGTCGCGCTGGCCGGGCTGGGGCTGGTCCGCGCGATCGGCAACACCAAGTTCCTCAACCTCTCGACCAATCTTGCCGGGCTGCTCGCGATGATCGCGGGCGGCAAGCTGCTCTGGGGGCTCGGCATCGCGATGGCATTGGCGAACATGGCCGGCAACCAGATCGGCGCGCGGCTGGCGATCCGCTATGGCGGGCGCGGGGTGCGGCCGCTGCTCGTGCTGCTTTCGGCGGCGCTGACCGTGAAGCTGCTGGCCGATCCGGCGAACCCGATCTGGCGGTGGTTCTAGCTTCCGAAGCGCGGTCAGCGCCTCACGTCCGCGCCTTCGCCCGAGAAGCCTGACACCTCTGCGCGCGAGAACAGCGCCATGTCGCCCGGCACGCTGTGCTTGAGGCAGGCCAGCGCCAGCCCCAGCTCGGCGGCCCGCGGTGCCGAAACGCCTTCGAGCAGCCCATGCAGCACCCCCGCGGCGAAGGCGTCGCCGCCGCCGATGCGGTCGACGATGCCGGGTATCGTCACTTCGCGCGTCTGGAAGCCGGCATCGGCCGTGTCGATGCGGGCGGCGAGGCGGTGGCAGTCGCCGGTCTCGACCTGGCGGGCAGTGGAGGCGATCCATTCGAGATTCGGGAAGGCCGCGAACCCGGCCAGCGCAGCCTCGCGCCGGCGCGCCGCGCCATCGCCCGAAAAGGGCCGGTCGAGCAGCAGCGTCATGTCGCGGTGATTGGCGAAGAACAGGTCGGCCCGGCGGACCAGGCCGGTGAGGATGGCGCGTGGCTCGCCGTCCCAATTCTCCCACAGGCGTGCGCGATAATTGCCGTCGAACGACACGCGCATGCCGGCGGCCCGAGCGGCGGCCATTGCCGCGCCGGTGGCCGCGGCGAGAGCGGGGCCGAGCGCGGGCGTGATGCCCGAGACGTGGAGCCATTCGGCGCCCGCGAACGCCGCGGACCAGTCGAATGCCGACCAGTCATGCGCCGCAAACGCGCTGCCGGCGCGGTCGTAGAGAATCTCGGAGGGGCGCAGCGATCCGCCGGGGCTGAGGAAGTACAGGCCCTGGCGGCCGGGCGCGCGGAAGCTGGGAGCCAGATCCACCCCCGCGGCCGCGAGCGCACGCCAGGCGCCGTCGCCAAGACCGCCATGCGGAATCGCCGAGACCAGCGCCGTGCGGTGCCCGAGCGCGGCCAGCGCGGCGACGACATTGGCCTCCGCCCCGCCGACATGAAGGTCGAAGCCGTGCGCCTGGGGCAGCTGGACCCGGCCCCGTGTCGCAAGCCGGGTGAGCACTTCGCCGAAGCCGATGACTCGCGCTGGTCCGTCCCTGGTCGATCCGGTTGCCATCCAATCCTCCTATCCCGTTCCGCGATGCCGCACTAAGCGGATTGGATAATTGGTATCAAGATAACATTGACATCATTCGCACCACAGGTTCATAGAATTGGTATAAGAATACAATCGGGGAGGATTCGAATGGCTATGGTCTCGATCCGGGCGTGCGTGCGCGCGCGCGCGCTGTTGCTGGCGGGCGTATCGATCGCCACGGCACTGGCGGCGGTGCCGGCGCAGGCCCAGGACGGCGCGCCCGCCCCGGCGGGCACGCCCGAGACGGAGCAGAGCCGGGAAGATCGGATCGTCGTCACCGGCATCCGCGAGACGATCCAGACTTCGATCCAGTCCAAGCGCGATTCGGACGCGATCGTCGATGCGGTGTCGTCGAAGGAGATCGGCGAGCTGCCCGGCCAGTCGGTCGGCGAAGTGATCGCGACGATTACCGGCGCTTCGATCGACCGTGCCAATTACGGTCCCACCGAAGTCTCGATCCGCGGCCTCGGCTCGGGCCTGAGCATGACGACGCTGAACCGGCGCGAGGCGACCAACGGCTCGGGCGACCGGGCAGTGAATTTCGGCCAGTTCCCGTCCGAGCTGTTCAACGCGATCAAGATCTACAAGACGCAGCAGGCGGACCTGATCGAGGGCGGCGTGGCCGGCCTGATCGAGCTCGAGACGCGCAAGCCGCTCGACCACAAGCGCCGCCAGATCCAGGCCGAGATCAAGGGCAACCTCAATCCCTATCAGGACCGGATCGCCGGCCGGAGCCCCTATGGCTACCGCGCGACGGCAAGCTATATCGACCAGTTCGATATCGGCGCGCTGGGCAGGCTCGGCATCTCGATCGGCTATCAGCGCAACGACGTGAACGATCCGGTCGAGCGCTTCTATACCAGTACGACCTGGTTCACCTGCAACGCCGCCCTGGTCTCTACCACCAACTGCACCGAAGTGACGCGCCAGCAGGGCAATGCAGGCACGCCCTATTATCATGCCTCCAACTCGTACCTCTATCGTCAGATGATCACGTCGGACCTGCGCAACGCAGTGTTCGGTGCGGTACAATGGCAGCCGAGCCCGACGATCGACGTCAATCTCGACCTGCAATATTCGCGGCGCCAATATAGCGAGCAGCGCAACGATTTCGGCACCGCCGAGGGGCGCTACAACCTTCACAACGTCGTGGTCGGCGACAACCACCAGATGCTTTCGGCCGACGGTTCGGCGACGATGCAGACGGTGTCGGGCCTGTTCCGGCGCGACGAGAAATATCTGGGCTTTGGCGGCAATGTGGAATGGAAGCCGGCGGATCGGCTCACCGTGACCGCCGATTTCGGCTATTCGCACACGACGCGGCTCGACATCACCCGCCAGGTCCGCCTGCGCACCGATCCGTTCGACATCTATGGCGTGCGCACGCCGATCAACAACCAGCGCATCCCCTATCATGTCGACTTCACGCAGAGTTTCCTGCCGGCCTTCACCTATGATCCGCGCTTCGATCCGACCGACCATGACGTGTTCAGCGACGATGCCCGGCTGACCCGCTCGCAGGACGGCCGCGACGACGAGATCCATTCGGCCCGGCTCGATGCGAGCTACAAGCTCGACGGCTTCCTCGAGCGGATCGATATCGGCGGGCGCTGGGCCAAGCGGAAATTCTTCGGCTACAGCAACGACGTGAACATCGACCAGAACGACCTGGCGGTGGATCGTCGAGTGAATCTGGCCTGCCGCACGCCCTTTCCCGAGCGCAACTTCTTCGCCGACGCGCCGAGCCGGGGGATCGCCGGCTACGCCACCTTCGACGTGCTCTGCCAGTTCCGCAACTATCTGGGCACCGAGGATCCGGGCAACAGCGGCGACCTGCGCGCCGTGGAGAATTCGGACGTCACCGAAGAGACCTGGGCCGGCTATGCGATGGCGACCTATTCGGGGCGGTTCGCGGGCATTCCGGTGCGCGGCAATTTCGGCGTGCGCGGCGTGCACACGCAAGTGACCGCCCGGGGCCTGCGCTCGGGGCTCGACGTGATCAACAACAGCGACGGCACCATCTCGCTGCGCGCCAATGGCAGCTTCACCGATACCAGGATCGCCGCAGGCACGATGCGCTGGCTGCCCAGCGTCAACGCGATCTTCGACGTGGCGCCCCGGATGCGGGTGCGCGCGGGCGTCTATCGCGCCATGTCGCGCCCCGCGCCGAGCGCATTGGGCGCCGGCCGCACCATCACGCTCGAGGTGGGCAACGGCTTCACTTCGGTCACCGACGCGATCAACTCGATCATCGCCACCGGCAGTCCGCGGCTGAAGCCGACCATGTCGTGGAACGGCGACCTGGCGTTCGAATATTATGCCAACAAGGACACGCTGTTCGCCGCGACCGCCTATTACAAGCGCTTCAGCGGCGGGAAGATCCCGATCACCACCGACGAGAATTTCACGATCGGCGGCCAGGACTATGCCGTGCCGGTCACCCAGACGGCAAACAGCAACGACAAGGCCGATCTCTACGGGCTGGAGATCACTGCCTCGAACCGGTTCAGCTGGCTGCCGCATCCGCTCGACGGGCTGGGCGTGAAGCTGAGCTACAATTACGCCTGGTCGAACTACAAGACCCAGGACATCCGCTACGGCGACGTGGTGGACAGCGGGACGGGCAACCTGATCCCCGGACTGATCCCGCCGGCGGGGCTGAGCGGCTATTCGAAGCACGTCTTCTCGGCCCAGGCCTTTTACGAGATCGGGCCGATCTCGCTCCAGGGCATCTATCGCTATCGCTCGCGCTATTATCAGGCGTTCACCAGCGACAATACCCAGCTGCGCTATGTCGAGGGCAACAACACCTTCGATGCCAATCTGAGCTACAGGATCAGCAAGATTGCCGATATCCGTTTCCAGGCGCTCAACCTCTTCAACGCGCCGCGCGTCGAGTACATGCCGGTGGTCGGCAGCACCCGGAACGTCGAATATTACGGGCCGCAATATTTCCTGAGCTTCCGCGTCCGCCTGCGCTGATCTGGGCGAGTGCGGCGGTGCGGACCAATTGCCTATTCCAAATGCTGCCGGTCTGGGGCATTGCTGGGAGATAGACCAAGCTGATCGAGGATCCACATGGCTGAACGCCGTCTCTTCCAGGATATCGCCGAGCGTATCGCGGCGATGATCGCGGAGGGCACTTTCCCTCCCGGCTCGCGCTTGCCCGGCGAGCGCGAGATGGCGGAGCGGCTGGGGGTGAGCCGCGTCACGATCCGCGAGGCGGAGATCGCGCTGCAGGCCCAGGGGCTGGTGCGGATCAAGACCGGCTCGGGCGTCTATGTCTGCGATCGGGGCGAGCAGGGCATGGGCGCGCTGCCGGCGGTGAGCGCATTCGAACTGACCGAGGCGCGCTCGCTGTTCGAATCGGAAGCGGCCGCGCTGGCCGCGCCGACGATCAGCGACGAGCAGATCCAGGTGCTGGAATCGCTGGTGGCCGCGATGGACGAGGCGGAGGAGGGCAGCGCCGCCGCGACCGAGGCGGACCGCGCCTTCCACCTCACCATAGCCAGCGCCTCGGGCAACCAGGCGATCATGTTCGTGATCAACAGCCTGTGGCGGATGCGCACCGAGATTCCCGAGATCTGCGCGCTTCACGCCTCGGTCTGCGGCAAGGACGAGGACAGCCGCCACGACGAGCACGCCGCCGTGCTCGAGGCGCTGAAGAAGCGCGATTCGGCGGCGGCGCGCACGGCGATGCGCAAGCATTTCAGCCGCCTGCTCGAAGCGATGCTGAAGGCCTCGGAAGAGCGCGAGATCCTGGAGCTCCGCCGCAAGGCCGAGGCCAGCCGCAACCGCTTCCTGATCAGCGCACAGTTGAGCTGAGCCGCGCGCCGCGGCGCGTTTCCCGAGCTCCCGGATCGTGTCGCACGGGCCGTGGTGCGATGTCGCGCGCCCTTGTCCCGGAGTTGGCCTGACCAGTCCCTTGACTTCCGTGCAAAACTACGCCCTATTGGTATGACACCGGTAACCAAAACCATCTGACAGACAAGCGCCGGTACAGGGAGAGGTTGGGATGCTGAAACACGCGAAGGACAATCGCCCGGGACCCTAGCGGGCGGCCGCCATATCGGGGCGGCTTCGGGCAAATGCTTCGGACAATCGGAATCGGCTGGGGAGTGACTGGCCTGACCACACGCGGCCCTGTGCTCTGTGGGGTTCGTGCATGCGGCTGCAAGTGCCGTTGCGCGTCGCCCATGTGCGACCGCGTGGTCGCCAATGCCGGTGCACACCAATGTCACGTCATGATGTCCGTTCTATAACCGGACCAATATCATTATCCTGGACTAACCATTCTATTGACTCCGGATGGTGGATCGGGCCTTATCGCCCATAATTCCGCAACCGGTCCGTCCAGGCCGGGAAGAGCCGGAAACGAGCAGAGAGGTGCGCGATGGGAGTGCAAGCGACGATGCGGACGCCGGCCTAGCCGACACGCCGCCGCCGGGGGGCGGTGGGGGCAGGCGCCTGCGGCGCAGGGCCCGACGAAATCACCAGCGGCCAGGCGACTGGCGATGACCGATGCGGCCGAAGACGCCGCGATGGGGAGGAAGACTCATGACCTTTTCGATCCGCGCCCGCAATGTGCGCACCCGCCTGCTCCTGTCGGCCTGCTTCGTGGCGCTGCCCGGCACGGCCTATGCGCAGAACACCACCATCGGCGCGGGGACGACGCGCACGAGCAGCGTGAGCGTCAGCGGCTCCGGCACGGTGACCGTGGCGGCGGGCGGGGCGATCTCGACCCCCGCCGGCACCAGCCAGGCGGTCAACATCAACAACGGGAGCACGGGCGCCGGCGTCGTCGTCACCAACAACGGCACGATCGAATCGACCGACGGCACCGGCGGCGGGCGCGGGATCAACAGCGCGCCCGCGGGACTCTATGATCGCACGGCGACGATCGTGAACACCGGCATCATCCGGGCGAACAACGACGCGATCCGCTTCGCGGAGGGCTCGACCGGCGACACGGGGCCCGACACGGGCCTGGTCACCATCACCAATTCCGGCACGATCGTCAGCCTGTCCCAGGGCACAGCCTTCAGCGGGGCCGCGCCGCAGGGCATCGAGTTCAGCCTGGCGTCCGCCAGCCTGGTGCTGAACAATCAGGCCGGCGGATCGATCACCGGCGCGCAAGGCATCCAGAGCAGCGGCACGACCACCATCACCAATGCCGGGACGATCACCGGCACCGGCCTGCTCAACGGCGCGCCCTCCAGCCAGGGCGAAGGCGTGCGCGGCCATAGTGGCGGCACCCTGACCCTCACCAACGAGGCGACCGGCGTGATCACCGGCGCGTTCGGCGTGTTCGGTACCGGCAATACCACGATCGTCAATCGCGGCACGATCAGCGGCAGCGCCAATGGCGGCGTCAGCAGCGGCTCCAGCCCCCTGGGGCGCGAGGCGATCCGCATCAACCTTGGCCTGAGCACGGTCAACAACGTGACGTTGGCGGCGGGCAGCACGACCACCGGCGCCTCCACCAACGCCGTGACCTTCAGCGGCGCGCCTGCCCCCAACACCAATGTCACCAACACGGTGACGGTGGAAACCGGCGCGACGATCAACGGCTATCTGGCGGGCTGGAACGGCGATCCGGTCAGCGGCACCACCGTCACCGACATCCTCAACCTCACCGGCACCGGCTCGCAGGTGCTGGTGAATGCCTCCGGCTTCGAGACGCTGAACGTCCAGGGCGGCGCCTGGGGCATCATCAACAGCCAGACGCTGGCGAACGGCGCGACCATCGCTGCCGGCGCGACGCTGCGCTTCGACGATTACGACGCCACCAGCGGCGGCTCGGTGAACGGCACGATCCTCAACAACGGCACGCTGATCTACAACCGCACGCGCAACCTGCAGACCGCCGGAGCGATCGGCGGCTCCGGCGGCCTGCAGCTGGCCAATAGCGGCAATCTGACGCTGACCACCGCCAACAGCTATGCCGGCGACACGATCATCAGCGGCACCGGCATGCTGCGCACCGGCCTGCTCGCCAACAGCTTCTCGGCCAATTCGGCAGTGGTCCTGAGCAGCGGCGGCACGCTCGACCTGAACGGCGTCGACGGCTCGGGCAGCAGCACCCAGATCGGCTACAATCAGACGATCGGCAATCTTTCGGGCAGCGGCACGGTGGATACCGGCCGCACCGCGGGGGCGACGCTCACCACGGGCGGGCTCGGCGGCGACACGATCTTCTCGGGCGTCGTCCGCGGCCTGAACGGCAGCGTCGCCGGCATCGGCGGCGGCCTCACCAAGGTGGGCAGCGGCATGCTGACCCTCTCGGGCCAGAACACCACCAACGGCGTGCTCGCCATCAACGGCGGCGGCGTGGCGCTTTCCGGCCTCTGGTCGGGCGCGGTGACCATGGCGGCCGGCACCGTCCTTTCCGGCGCGGGGCAGGTGAGCGGCGTGCTCGACGCTTCGGGCGCCACCCTTGCCCCGGGCAATGGCGGCGTCGGCACGCTCACCACCGGCGGGCTGATCCTGTCCGCCGGCTCGGTGCTCAACTATGACCTCGCCGCTCCCGGCACCGGCGATCGCATCCAGGTGAACGGCAACCTCACGCTCGACGGCACGCTCAACGTGCACGACGTCGGCGGCTTCGGCGAGGGCGTCTACCGGCTGATCAACTATAGCGGCGCGCTCACCGACAACGGCCTGGTGATCGGCGGCGTGCCCGCCGGTGCCAATGGCGGCCTGATGACCATCCAGACTTCGGTCGCGACCCAGGTGAACCTGATCTACGGCACCCCGGCGGCGGCCACGATCCAGTTCTGGGACGGCACCGACAATTCGGGGGACGGCGTGGCCCAGGGCGGCGGCGGCAGCTGGACCAACAGCTTCCCCAACTGGACCGATGCGGCCGGGACCGGCAATAGCGGCTGGGCGGGCGCGTTCGGCGTGTTCGGCGGCGCGGCGGGCACGGTGACGGTGGACGACACGATCCTGTTCACCGGCGCGCAGTTCATGGCCGACGGCTATGCGATCGCCGCCGGCAGTGGCACATTGACCACCAACACCGCGCTGACCAACATCCGCGTCGACCCGGGCCTGACCGCCACGATCGGCGCGGCGATCGGGGGCACCGGCGGCCTGATCAAGAACGATGCCGGCACGCTGATCCTCGCGGGCGCGAACGGCTATGCCGGGGCGACCAACGTGCAGGGCGGTACGCTGGTGGCGCTGAGCGGCGGCGCGTTGCCGGCGACGAGCAACGTCTCGGTCGCCACCGGCGCGACGCTCGACATCCGCGCGAACCAGACCGTGGGCGGCCTGAACGGCGCGGGCAGCGTGCTGCTCGGCGCCAACCTGACCACTGGCGGGCTCGATGCGAATGACAGCTTCGCCGGCGTCGCCAGCGGCAATGGCGGATTGACCAAGACCGGCAGCGGCACGCTGACGCTCGGCGGCGCCAATGCCTATCTCGGCGCGACCCAGGTGAATGCCGGCACGCTCCAGCTCGACGGCAGCGTTGCCGGCGCGGTCTCCGTCGCCGGCGGCGCGACGCTTTCCGGCTCGGGCAGCGCGGCGGGCGTGGTGACGATCGCCGACGGCGCGCATCTCGCGGCCGGCGGCGCGGGGGCGGGAACGCTCACCACCGGCGGACTGGTCCTGTCCGCCGGCTCGGTGCTCGACATGGGGCTCGGCACGCCGAACCTGGCGGGCGCGAGCGACCGCATCCAGGTCAACGGCGACCTGACGCTCGGCGGCACGCTGAACGTCACCGACCTGGGCGGCTTCGGCGTCGGCGTCTACCGCCTGATCGACTATAGCGGCACGCTCATC
The DNA here is from genome assembly GCF_001899725.1 of Sphingomonas sp. 67-41. Classification (NCBI taxonomy): domain Bacteria; kingdom Pseudomonadati; phylum Pseudomonadota; class Alphaproteobacteria; order Sphingomonadales; family Sphingomonadaceae; genus Sphingomonas; species Sphingomonas sp. 67-41. The sequence continues at coordinate 1,023,397 of NZ_MKWJ01000022.1, forward strand.
GACAACGGCCTGACGATCGGCACGTTGCCGGCCGGCGCGAACGCACCGCACATCAACCTGCAGACCTCGGTCGGGCAGCAGGTCAATCTGGTCTATGACAATATCGTTCCCGAGATTCAGTTCTGGGACGGTGCCGGCACCATCGCGAACGGCGCGGTCGGCGGCGGTTCGGGCAGCTGGACCGGGACGCGCACCAACTGGACCAACGCGAACGGCACGGCGAACGACAGCTGGGGCAGCCGCTTCGCCGTGTTCCAGGGCGCGGCGGGCACCGTCACCGTCGACGGCGCGATCGGCGTGACCGGCATGCAGTTCATGACCGATGGCTATGCGATCGTCGCGGGCACGGGCAGCCTGAGCCTGGCCGATGCGCAGACCAATATCCGTGTCGATCCGGGCGTGCGCGCGACCATCGGCGCGGGGATCGGCGGCGCCGGCGGGATCAGCAAGCTCGATGGCGGCACGCTGATCCTGGGCGGCGCCAACAGCTATGCGGGTGCCACCGGCATCGCCGGTGGCACGTTGCGCGCGGGCGTGGACGGCGCGCTGCCCAGCGGCACCAATGTGACGATCGCGGCGGGCGCGACGCTCGATCTCGCCGCCTCGCAGACGGTGGCCAGCCTGGCGGGCGATGGCCGCGTGACGCTATCGGGCGGCAGCCTGACCACCGGCGGCGGCAATGCCGACACGCGCTATGCCGGCACGATCAGCGGCAGCGGCGGGCTCACCAAGACGGGCAGCGGCACCTTCACCCTGGCCGGCGCGAACAGCTATGCCGGGGCGACGACGGTTTCGGCCGGCACGCTGCGGCTCGACGGCGGCACGATCGGCGGCGGCGCGCTCAGCGTCGCGAGCGGGGCGACCCTGGACGTCAACGGCGCGGCCGCATCGGTCTCGGGCCTGAGCGGCGCGGGCCGCATCCTGCTCGGCAGCGGTTCGCTCGCCGCCAGCATAGGCGCGACCAGCAGCTTCACCGGCGTGATCGGCGGCACCGGCAGCTTCGTGAAATCGGGCAGCGGCACGCTCACGCTGGGCGGCGCCAACACCTATTCGGGCGGTACGACAGTGACCGGCGGCACGCTGACGGCGGGCGTTGCCAATGCCTTCGGCACCGGCACGCTCACCGTGACGGCGCCGGGCGCGGTCAATCTGGCGAACTTCGCGACCACCGTGGGCGGCCTGGCCGGCGACGGCGGCATCGCGCTCGGCAGCGCCGTGCTGACCGTGAACGCCGCCGCGGCCTCCGCCTATTCGGGCGTGCTCTCGGGCACCGGCCGCCTGGTCAAGTCGGGCAGCGGCACGCTGACGCTGAACGGCGCCAACACCTATACCGGCTCGACGACGATCAACGACGGCCTGCTGGTGGTGAACGGCTCGCTCGCGGGAGCGGTGACGATCGGCGCGACCGGCCGCATCGGCGGCTCGGGCAGGGTGGGCGCGCTCACCGTCTCCGGCATCGTGGCGCCGGGCAATTCGATCGGCACGCTCAACGTGAATGGCAGCCTGACCTTTGCAGCGGGCTCGACCTATCAGGTCGAAGTCTCGCCCACCGGGCTCTCGGACCAGATCGTCGCCACCGGGGCGGTGACCATCAACGGCGGTGCCGTGTCGGTGTTGACCGGGGGGCAGACCAACTTCCTGCCGCTCACCACCTATACGATCCTTTCCGGATCGAGCGTGACGGGCAGTTTCGGCAGCGTCGTCACCGACCTTGCCTTCCTCACGCCCTCGCTGGTCTACAATGCGGCGAGCGTGCAGCTGCGCCTGCTGCGCAACGATGTCAGCCTGGGCGCGGTGGCGCAGACGCCGAACCAGATGGCGGTCGCCGCCGCGGTCGGCGCGCAGAGCTCGGGCGGGGTGTTCGACGCAGTGATCGGCCTCAACGCCGGCGATGCGCGCGGCGCCTTCGACCAGCTTTCCGGCGAAGTGTTCGCGGCGGGCATGACGGTGGCGGCGCGCGACGGGCATGACGCGGCGCGCGAGCTGATCGGCCGGATCGACGGGCCGCGCGAGCAGAAGCGGACGCTATGGATGGCGGGGGATGTCGGCCAGCTCAAGGCCGGCGCGCGCGACGGCCTGGCCGGGATCGAATCGAACCGCCGGGTGCTCGCGGGCGGCATCGAGATGACCGGCGACAATCTGCGCTACGGCTTCTCCTATCGCTATGCCAGCAACGATGTCCGCCTGGATGCGCGCGCCAGCGACGGCAAGCTGGTGAGCAATTCGGCCTTCGCTTATTTCGGCTATACGCTGCACGGCCTGCGCATCGCCGGCGGCCTCGGCTATTCGGCGAACACCTTCTCGACCGATCGCCGGGTGGCCTTTGGCGGCTTGGCCAACCAGCTGAGCGGGGCGGGCGACGGTCATGGCTATACCGCTTTCGGCGAGCTGGCCTATCTCGCGCCGCTGGGGAAGGGCGTACGGGTCGGGCCCTATCTGGGGGCAAGCGTCAATGCGACGACGTTCGATCGGGCGCAGGAATGGGGCGGCGCGGCGGCGCTGATCGCCGGCAAGGCGCGGACGACCACCAGCCTGGCCGGCTATGGCCTGCGCGGCACCGCGGCGATGGGCGGCGTGACGCTGACCGGCGACATTGGCGGGCGCTCCTATATCGACGATCCGGAGACCCGGCGGATGTTCCGGTTCATCGACACCGGCAATGGCTTCGCGGCGCGCGGCGCGCAGTTCGGCAGGACCACGCTGACCGGGCGGCTCGACGCCGCGACCAATGTCGGCCGCTTCATGCTCGGCCTGGGCGTGCGCGGCGAGACCGGCGGCGGCGGCTCGAGCGTCGGCGCCCGGGCCAGCGCCGGCTTCCGGTTCTGATCACGATATGAGCATGCAAGGAGAGTGGACATAATGAAGAATGTGAAGATCGCCGTGACCGTCGCGGCGCTGCTGGTCTCCGGCCAGGCGCTTGCCCAGAAGGCCGGCCAGACCCGCGCGGAGGCCCAGGCGGCCTCGGCCAAGAAGTTCAGGAGCCTCGACACCAATGGTGACGGCAAGGGCAGCCCGGCCGAACTGCTCGCCTTCATGACCAAGTCGGCCGAGAAGCGCGGCGAGACGATGGACCAGGCCAAGGTCGATCGCCGCCTGAAGCGGCTCGACACGGATGGCGACGGCTATGTCAGCGCCGCGGAGCTGGCGGCGGAGGATCTCGCCAAGTTCGACAAGGCCGATGCCAACCACAATGGCGTGATCGACGCCGACGAAGCGCCGTGATCCTGCGCCTTCCCCCGGCGACATGGGCCGGGGGAAGGCGCCGGCCTATCCGGCCTGAAGGCGGAGCGCCGCTTCGGCGACTTCGTCCATCGTCTTCTGCGAATAGCCGGTGTTGTTGAGCACCACCACCGTGCCCTTGCCGTCGAGCCGGTGGCCGAGCACCGAGCGATAGCCCGCGCGATTGCCGGTATCCCAGGCGCAGCGCACGGCCTTCCCCGCGATCGTCACCTCGCGGACGCGGCCGCCGAGCGCATAATGATCGGACGCCACTTCGATTGTCGTCAGCGCGTGGCGCGAATCGGCGGTGAGGAAGGACGTGCCATAGACCCGATGGGCGAACCGCATCAGGTCGCGGCCCGTGCCGCAGAAGCCGCCGCCGGCCGCAAGATAATCGGCCGTGGGGGAGGCCCAGACGGTGGGCGGATCGAGCGTGCGGTAGGACATGGAATCGCCGAGCTGCTCGAGGCGCGTGGCGCCCAGGCGGAGCGGCGCGGTGACCAGGTTGCGGACGAGATCCGGGAATCGTGCGCCGGACACCGTTTCGAGGATCGCCAGCACGAGGATCCAGTTGGTCAGCGCATAGTCGAAGCGCGTACCGGGCGCGAACACGAGATCGCCGGAGGCGAAGAGGGAAACCGCCTCGCCGGCGGGCATGTCCTTGCCGAAGAGCTCGGGCCGGGCGCGCACCACGGCGCCGAACTGGTTGGGGATGCCGCTGCTGTTCGAGAGCAGGTGGCGCAGCGTCACCTGCGCGCCGATATCCTTGCGATAGGCGGGAAGATAGCGGGCGATCGGGGTGTCGAGCGCCAACTGGCCGCGCTCGACGAGCCGCATCACCGCCACCGCCGTGATCCGCTTGGAGATCGAGGCGATGGCCATCGGCACGTCGAGATCGAACGGCAGGCGCATCTCGACATTGGCGAAGCCCTGGGCGCTGCTCGCGGTTGCGTGTCCCTTGCGGCCGAGCGCGACCAGGCCCCTGAAGCCCTGCTCGTTCGCCCATTTGCGCACCAGTGCGTCGAGCCCGGCCTGCTCCGCACCGCTCCCGAGACGCGCGGCGCGGGCAGTGACGGGCAGCAGGATCATGCCGGCCATCAGCATGCGGCGATCGATATGCTCCACTTCTCGATTCTCCCTTGGGGGCCCCTTGCGCGATCCCGGCGCGAACGTCAGGAACGCGCCATGGGGCGTTCCATCCACTCCTGCGATCGGCTCCGCCGGATCGCCACCGCCAATCGGTGAGCGTTCGTGGCGGTCGGTGAACGCGTCCCCGCATCGCTGATCGCGTCGTTCCTGCTCCTTGCCGGGCTGGCCGCGCTTGGGATCGCGGCGTGGCCCCGGCCCGTGCCGGCCCCGCAGCCGAGGGCGCCGGCATGGTGGATCTGTCCCTCGAATGCCGCGTGCGGCTGGGGCGAGCCGACCGGCGCGTCGCTCGCCGCGCCGGTCACGGTGATGCGGCGCGTGGTGCGGATCGCCGATCCGCGGCGGGAGGAGGCGCTGGCGGTCGACGTGACGGCGATGGCGAGTGCCGAGGTGCGGTGGAACGGCGCGGTGATCGGCGTCAACGGCCGAGTCGGCCCGGATCGCGCGCGCGAAGTGCCCGGCAGGTTCACCGCGAGCTTCCCGGTGCCCTGGGAACGGCTGCGCGCGGGGGACAATCTGGTCGAGGTGCGGTTCTCCGCGCATCATCGCTGGGTGCCGGTCGGCCGGCCGGTGCACCGGCTCGCGGTCGGCCCGCCGCAGGAGCCGCTGCGCAGCGTGCTGCGCGCCTATCTGCCGACGCTGATCGCCCTGGGGCTGCTGGCGGCGGCCCTGCTGCTCCAGCTGTTCGCCGGAACCGGGCGCGTGGCCGCGCTGCTGGGCGGCGTCGTGCTGGCGCAGGCGGTGGCCGAGGCGTCGAAGCTGATGCTGACCTATGCCTATCCCTGGCAGGTGACCCGGCTCTTCGTGGTGGCGCTGCTCGCGGGGATCGGCGCGCTGCTGCTGGCATGGCTGGCCGGCGCGCTGGTGGAGCGGCGGGCGCGGCTGCTGCTGCTGTCGGCCACGGCGCTGGCGGTGGGCGGGGCATGGTTGCTGCCGGCCTGGGATGCGAAGGCGCTCTGGGCGCTGCGTGCCGGCGCGGGCGCCGCGGTGGCGGGCGCGGCACTCGGGCGGGGGCGGATGCGGGTGCTGCTGGGCGGCTATGGGCTGGCGCTGCTCTGGTCGTCGCTCGTGCCGGGCTTTCTGGATTCCGGCTATTACCTGCTGGCCGCGGCCTTCCTTGCCGCCGTCGCGTTCCCCAGGCGCGCGGTCCCGGTGGAAGCACCGATGCCGGCGCCAGCCGTACCGGCCTATGTGACGCTGCCGCACGGCAATGTGCAGCATCGCATCGCGAGCGGCGACCTGCTGCGCGCGCAGGCCGAGGACGATTATTGCCGCGTCCATCTCGCCGACGGGCGCGACCTGCTCGTCACCGTCAATCTCGGTGCGCTGGTGCGGATGGCGGCACCGCATCTGATACGCGTGCACCGCAGCCATGCCGTCAACGGCGCAAGCGTCGCGGCGCTGCACCGGGGCGGGCCGATCGAACTGATCGACGGGAGTTCGATCCCGGTCGGCCGCACCTATCGCGCGGCGCTGGCGGCCTGGCGCGATCAGTAGATCGCAGGCGGGTCGCTGGCCGGAAAGGTTTCCTTCAGCGCCTCGTCCAGCTCGCGGTCGCGCTGCCGGGCCCGTTCGTCGATGGGCAGGCGGCCGGCCAGCCACAAGGCCAGGTTGCGCGCATAGTTGCGGACCGAGGCCTGCGCCTCGGGCGAAGCGGCAAGACCCTGGCCGGGCGCTTCGGCGACGAAGCTGGGGCAGCCGCGGGCGGGATCCCAATTATAGTCGGCGAAATGGTGGAAGGTCGATTCCGCCCAGGCCGGGCCGCCCTGTTCCGAAGGCTCGAAGGCGATGGCGATGTTGAACGCGCGCCCGCTGGCCTTGCTGGTGCCCATCGCCACCACCCGTGCCGAAGGATCGTCCGCCGGCGCGCCGACCGCGCCCTCGTGCGGATGCGCGGGCAGGAAGCGGATCAGCCCGCCCGCCGCATCCGGGTCGCGCAGTACCGGATGGACGTCGCCGAGGATCGCGATCTCCTGGAAATCGCCGTTCGCGCCCGAATGATAATTGGGCCACCGGATGTCGCCGGTCTCGCGATCGTCGTCGACGCGGCGGTCTTGCTCGGGATCGGGATTGTGGCTGTGGAAGAAATGCGCCGCGCCCACGCCGCCCAGCGAGCAGACCGAGCAGCCCAGATCCATATGGTCGCGCGTCACCAACAGGCCGCGCCCGCTCCGGCGGAAGCGGCCGATCGCCGCGCAATCCTCGGCGGTGAGCCCGTCGCCGGTATCGACCGCGAACAGCCAGAGCGCCGCATAGTCGGACCGGTCGAGCGTGGAGAGCACCGGATCGGGCGCGCCGGGGGCGGTGCGGTTGCGCGCGGTCACTTCGAAGATGGGCATGCCGTCCTCGCCGGCCAGCCCGGCCAGGTGTTCGCGTAGCATCGAGAAACGCGTGATGTTCCAATCGTCCGCGATCATGGGGATCGTGGTCTGGAGCAGGATCTTGACCGGCACTCCCATGTTGCACTCCCGAACTGCGCTTCCGCGATTATCATGCCATCCCGGGGGCTCCAACGCTCCGAACGGGCTATTTGACCCGCATCGGCAGGCCGGCGACGATGAACGTCACTTCCTCGGCCACCGCCGCGACCGCCTGGTTGACTCGCCCCGCCGCATCGCGGAAGCGGCGTGCCAGCGCATTGTCCGGCACGATGCCGAGGCCGGTTTCGTTGGCGACGAGGATCAGCCGGCCGTCGAAGCGCGCAATGGCCGCGCGGAGCCCGGCCGTCGCCTGCTCGATATCGGCATCGGCGAGCAGCAGGTTGCTGACCCAGAGCGTGAGGCAGTCGACCAGCACCACCGCCCCGGTGCCGCTCGCGGCATCGAGCGCGGCGGACAGGTCGCGCGGTGCATCCACCGTCTCCCAGCGCGCGTCGCGATCGGCGCGGTGCCGGGCGATGCGCTCCACCATTTCCGCGTCCCAGGCTTCGGCGGTGGCGACGAAGACGTGGCGGCCGGGCAGCGCCTCGGCGCGCTGCTGGGCATAGCGGCTCTTGCCCGAGCGGGCGCCGCCGAGGACGAACAGCCTGGTCATGAAGTCCCCCGGGCCAGTTGCAGCAAGCCATCGACATCGACATGGCATTCGAGTTCGGCGGCGATCTGGTCGAGCGCGGCATCGACGTCCGCCGCATGGTCGCGGCCCGACCCGGCCACGCCGATCCGGGCGAGCAGCGTGCCGCGCGCTTCGGGCGCGGCCAGCAGCCCGTGGAGATAGCTGCCCATCACCGAACCGTCGCGGCTGATCGCGCCTTCGGGGCCGATCCCGTCGAGCAGCGCAAAGGGGCGCGCCGTGTCCGGGCCGGTCGTCTCGCCCATGTGCATCTCATACCCATGGACGGGTGCGCCGAGTGCGACGCCCGCCACCTGGCGCAGCATCTTGCCGGGCGCGAGGCTGGTCGCGACATCGAGCAGGCCGAGCCCTTCGACCTGCCCCGGCGGCCCCTCGATCCCCAGCGGATCGGCAACGCTGCGCCCGAGCATCTGGTAGCCGCCGCACAGCCCGAGCACGGCGCCGCCGCGGCGATGATGGGCGTGGATGTCGATGTCCCAGCCCTGGGCGCGCAGGAAGGCGAGATCGGCGATCGTCGCCTTGGAACCGGGCAGCACGATCAGCGCCGCATCCCCCGGAATCGGCGTGCCGGGCGGCACCATCGCCAGTTCCACGCCCGGCTCCAGCTTCAGGGGATCGAGATCGTCGAAATTGGCGATGCGCGGCAGGATCGGGCACGCGACCAGCCTGCGCCCTCCGCCGCGCGGCGCGCCGCGATCCAGCACCACTGCATCCTCGCTGGGCAGGCGAACGGCGGCGGCCAGCCAGGGCACCACGCCGAAGCCCGGCCAGCCGGACCGTTCCTCGATCGCGCGATAGCCGTCCTCGAACAGTGCCGGATCGCCGCGGAACTTGTTGATCAGGAAGCCGCGGATCATCGCCGCGTCCTCGGGCTCGATCACCGCGCGGGTGCCGACGATCGCCGCGATCACGCCGCCCCGGTCGATGTCGCCGACCAGCACTACCGGCACCCCGGCGGCGCGGGCGAAACCCATGTTCGCGATGTCGCCGGCGCGCAGGTTGATCTCGGCCGGGGAGCCGGCGCCCTCGACCACCACCAGGTCGCATTCCGCCCGGAGCCGGCGGTAGCTCGCCAGCACTTCGGCGATCAGGCTGCCGCGCGCTTCGCGGAAATTGCCGGAGCCGAGCGTGCCGCGCACCCGGCCCTGCACGATCAGCTGCGAGGTGCGATCGGCCTGGGGCTTGAGCAGCACCGGGTTCATGTCGCTATGCGGTTCCACGCGGCAGGCGATCGCCTGCAATGCCTGGGCGCGGCCGATCTCGCCGCCGTCCGCCGTCACCGCGGCGTTGTTCGACATGTTCTGCGGCTTGAACGGGCGCACGGCGAGTCCGCGATTGGCGAAGGCGCGGCAGAGCCCGGCGACCAGCACCGATTTGCCCACGTCCGAGCCGGTGCCCTGCAGCATCAGAGCGCCCATGCCATGCCTCCCGCGACGAGCCAGAGCAGCAGGCAGGCACGGACATAGATGCGCAGCGCGCGGCGGATGTCCCCGCTGTCCGCGTCATCGCGGCCGTCGCCGATCCAGGGCTTGTCGTGCATCACGCCGTCATAGGCGATCGGGCCGGCAAGGCGCAGCCCCAGTCCACCGGCCATCGCCGCTTCGGGCCAGCCGGCATTGGGGGAGGCATGGTTGCCGGCGTCGCGCCACAGGATCCGCCAGCCGCCAGGGCCGGCAAGGCAGAGCAGCAGGCCGGAAAGCCGCGCGGGAACCAGGTTGAGCAGGTCGTCGGCGCGCGCCGCGGCCCAGCCGAACGCCCGCCAGCGCGGCTCGCGATGGCCGATCATCGAGTCCGCGGTGTTGATCGCCTTGTAGGTCCACACTCCGGGCAGGCCGAGCAGCAGCAGCCAGAAGGCGGGCGCGACCACGCCGTCGCAGAAGCTTTCGGCCAGGCTCTCGATCGCGGCGCGCGACACCCCGGCTTCGTCGAGCATCGCGGTGTCGCGGCCCACGATCCTGCCCACTGCCGTGCGCGCGGCGGACAGGTCGCCCTGGGCCAGCGCCCGGGCGACGGGGCGGACATGATCGAACAGGCTGTGCTGGGCGAGCGCGGGCCAGGCGAGCGCCGCGACCGCGGGCCAGCCCCAGGGGCCGAGATGCCGCAGGAGCAGCTGCTGGGCGATCCAGCCGGCGCCGCCGACGAGCGCGATCAGCAGCAGCAAGGCGAGGATGCCCAGCGCGCGCCGGGTGCCGAAGCTGCGCTCGGGCCGGTTCCACCGCGCTTCGCACGCGCCGATGATCTGCGCGAACAGGCCGACGGGATGGCCGATCCGGCGATAGAGCGCGTCCGGCCAGCCCAGCGCGGCGTCGAGCATGAGCGCGGCAAGGGCGATCGGCTCAGCCATCGGCCAACGCCGCCGCGAGCCGTGCGCGGCCGGCTTCGTCGGGTGGCAGGCCGATGCGCAGCCAGTGCGGCCGATCGGCAAAGGGACGGGTGAGGATCGCGCGGCGTGCCAGCCGCTCGAACAGCGCCATGCCGTCCGCCACCTCGATCAGGCGAAAGAGCGGACAGGCGCCGGCCGGGCGGTGGCCCGCCTCGCGCAGCACCGTGTCGAGCGCGGCGGCCTGGGCGGGGAGCTGCCCGCGCATCCCGTCGATCCAGGCGCGGTCGCGATAGGCGGCGGTGCCGATGGCGATGGCGGCGGCGGAGACCGGCCAGGCGCCGAGCGCCGCCCGGAGCGCATCGAGGAGCGGGGCAGGCCCGAGCACGAAGCCCAGCCGCACGCCGGCCAGGCCGAAGAACTTGCCGAAGGAGCGGAAGATCACCAGGCGGTGTGCGTCGCCGATCCGGCCGGCCAGGCTCAGCGCCGGATCGACATCGGCAAAGGCCTCGTCGAGCAGCAGCCATGCGTCGTCGGTGCGCCGGCCGAGCAGCGCGCCCAGCAGCGCCGGGGCAAGAACGCGCCCGTCGGGATTGTTCGGATTGGCGAGGATCAGCGTGCCGTCATCCGCGTCGTCGAGATCGGTCGGCGCGGCGTTCGCGATCATCTCGCCATGGGTGCGATAGCTGGGGGCGGCGAACTGTGCCGCCCCCCCGAGCAACCTGCCGGCCAGTCGCAGCCCGATCTCGGTGCCCGGCACGGCGCAGACATGGCGGGGGTCCAGGCCGAAATATGCGGCGGCCGCGGTTTCGAGTTCGGCGAGTTCCTGGCGTTCGGGCAGGCGCCGCCAGTCGATCGCCACTGCATCGGCGCCGGGCCAGGGATGGGGGTTGATGCCCGTCGACAGGTCGAGCCAGCCGCTCCCGCCGAAGTGCCGCCGCGCGGCTTCGATCCCGCCGCCATGCCAGGTCCAGCCGCTCATGCGAACCGTGCCACGAGCAGCGCCGCGAGGAGCAGGCCGGTCTCGGTCGCTTCGATCCCGCCGCCATGGCCGTCGCCCGAGATGCCGCCGAGCTTGCGCCACAGCCATGCGGCCCAGCCGAACAGCAGCAGCGGGGTGGCGAGCAGGCTGGGCGAGAACCAGGCGGCGGCGAGCAGCGCCAGCGTCCAGATCGCCAGGTCCATCGGGCGCACCGCGTCGCGAAACCGCGCGGCGAGGCCGGCGTGCAGATCGGGCAGCCAGCGCGTCCAGAACAGGGGCCCGATGCGCGCCGCGAACGGGATCAGGGCAATGGCGGCATAGGCGCTGCTTGCGACCAGCGCGTGCAGCAGCAGCAGCTTGGCGAGCAGTTGCAGCCCGATCGCCACCGCGCCGAAGCTGCCGAGATGGGGGTCGGCGAGCACCGCCAGGACGCGGTCGCGATCCTTGTGCGCGGCCCCGCAGGCATCGGCGATGTCACCGAGCCCGTCGAGATGCAGCGCGCCGGTGACTGCCACCCAGAGCACCAGTCCCGCAAGCGCGGCCGTCCACGGATCGACCTCCGCGCCGGCCCGGCATCCGGCCGCGACGATCGCTCCCACGATCAGCCCCACTGCCGGGAACCAGCGCATCGAGGCGGCGAATTCCGCGCCGCTCACCGCGATCCGCGGCGTCGGCAGTCTGGTGAGGAACTGGATCGCGACGATCAGCCCCTTCACGGATAGAGGCCCATGATCTGGGCGGTCGGCCGCGCGCCCGGCCACACGCGCAACGAGACCAGCACGCCATAGGGCAGGTCGAGCGCCCAGAGCTGGTGCTGTTCGAAGCCGCACAGCAGATGCAGCGCGGCGCGGATGGCCCCGCCATGGGTGACGACGACCGTGGGTGCGGGCGCCAGCGCGCCCAGCGCCGCGGAGACGCGGGCGACCAGTTCCGACCAGCGCTCGCCGCCGGGCGGCGGATTGGCATCGGGGTCCGCCCAGAAGCCGGCGAGCGCGTCGGGATCGACCCGGTCCGGCGCCAGCCCGTCCCATGCGCCGAAGTCCAGCTCGCGCCAGCGCGGGTCCAGGATCGGCGTTCCGATCGCTTCGGCCGCCGCGCGGGCACGGAGCAGGTCCGAGCTCACGAGATGCGCCGCGCCCAGATCCGCCGCCTGTGCCGCGCACGCCGCGATGCCCTCGGCCGTCGGTTCGCCATCGGTATGCCCCATCAGCCGCCCGGGCAGGACGGGTGCGCCGTGGCGCAGCAGATGGAGCGCGAAGCTGGTCACAGCGATCCGGATACCTGCGCTTCGGCGAAGGTCGCCATCTGGTCGTGCGCGGCCAGCGCGGCGCGGATCACGCCGACTGCCACCGCCGCGCCGCTGCCCTCGCCCAGCCGCATGCCGAGTGCCAGCAGCGGCTCCAGCCCGAGCCGGGCGAGCAGACGGGCATGGCCGGGCTCGGCCGAGACATGGCCGGCGATGCAATGCGCGGCGATCGCCGCATTGTCGGCGGCGAGCGGCGCGACCGCCGCGCTGCCGATGAACCCGTCGAGCACCACCGGGATGCCGAGCCGGCGCGCTCGCAGCACGGCGCCGGCAATCGCGGCGATCTCGCGCCCGCCCACGCGGCGCAGCGTCTCGAACGCGTCGGCGGGTGCATCGAGGTGGCAGGCGAGGGCGCGCTCGACCACCGCCGTCTTGCGCGCGATCCCCTCCGCATCCACGCCGGTGCCGGGGCCGATCCAGTCCGCCGCCGTGCCGCCGAAGCTGCGCAGGCAGAGCGCGGCGGCGGCGGTCGAGTTGCCGATGCCCATCTCGCCGATGGTGAGCAGGTCGAGATCCCCGGCCACCGCCGCGGCGCCGGCATTCAGCGCGGCGAGGCATTCGGCCTCGGTCATCGCGGGGCCAATCGTGAAGTCGGCCGTGGGCTTGTCGAGATCGAGCGCGGTCACCACCAGCTCCAGCCCCGCCGCGCCCGACAGCGCGTTGATCGCCGCGCCGCCGGCCTCGAAATTGGCGACCATCTGCGCGGTCACGCTCGCCGGGAAGGCGCTGACGCCGTGCACGGTCACGCCGTGATTGCCGGCGAAGATCGCGGCACGGGCGCGGGCGATCCGCGGCCGGGCGGTGCCCTGCCAGCCGGCGAGGAAGAGCGCGATGTCCTCGAGCCGGCCGAGCGAGCCGACCGGCTTGGTCAGTTCGGCCTGGCGGGCACGGGCGGCGGCGATGGCGCCCTGATCGGGGCCGCGGAGATCGGCAAGCGCGGCGCGGAAATCGGCGGGCGAGGCAAAGGTCATTCGGCGACGTATCCAGGTGGTGGGGTGCGCGTGACGAAATGCCCTTTGACGCCTTCCGGCCATTGCTGGAAGGGCACCCGGCCATGTTCGCTCGCCGCATGGTGCACGGCATAGTCGAGAATGGCGCGCGCGCTGTCCTCGTCCGGCGCGAACCGGCCGAGGACATAGCCCATCTTGCCGGGCGCGCGCAGATGGACGGTGCAGAAATCGGTGCAGGCGAACAGGCAGGGCATCTCCTGGACCGCGACACCGGCATAGCGCGCGTCGCTCGCCTGCACCTTGCGCAGCGCCGCGACCAGCCGGGCGCCGCCGCGCACGCCGTCGCCATCCTCGCGGGCATCGGCGGAGTGGCGACAGGTGTTGCAGGCGACGACCGCCGGGCCGTCCGCGACGCGCTTCAGCATCAGGCGGCGGCGAGCTTCTGCCGCGGTGCGGGCATGCCGAGCGCGCGCAGGAGGTGGTAGAAGGCGTAGAGCCCGATCAGGATCGCGCCGTTGCGCAGGAACTGGTCGAGCGAATAGCCGGGATGGAGCGTGATCGCGACGCCGCCGAGCACCGCCGCCCAGCACAGGGTCACCAGCTTCCCCGCCACGAACGCCGCGACATAGGCGATGGCGAGCCCGGCGGCGGTCGACCGCACCCGCAGCCGGGCGAGCGCCGCATAGGCACCGATCGCCGACCCCGCCGCCGCGGTACCCAGCCCGACGCCCCACAGGAGCGTCTTCGGGTCGTGCGGATAATGGAGGAAGAGGAAGCCCACCGCCTGATTGGCGCCCCAGGCGGCGAGCGCCAGCGCGATCCCGTCGCGCCGGCGCATGTGCACCGCCGCCAGCGCGGCGAGCGCCGCGACCGGAGCCGTGCAGGCAAGGGCGAAGCTGGTCGCCATGCTCGCCAGGGTGAGCAGCATGATCCACAAGGTGGAGGCGCGTGCCTGCGTCATATTGTCTTCTCCCATCAGAAGCGCCCGCGAATGCCGGCATAGATGCTGCGGCCCAGCGTGCCGTAGCGATAGGCGGTCATGTAGGTCTCGTCGAACAGGTTCTCGGCGCGGGCGAACACGCTGAGATTGTCGCCGGCCTTCAGCTCGGCGCGCAGGTCGACCAGGGTGTAGCCGTCGAGCCGCGTCGTGTTGGCCGCATTGTCGAAGCTGTGGCCCGACCAGCGGATCGCGGCGCCAGTGGTGAGGCCGAAGGGGAAGGCGTAGCTGATCGAGCCGTTGGCGCTGTTCTGCGGACGGCGCGGCAGCCACTTGCCGAAATTCGCGGTGCCCGGCGAGCGGTCCTCGGCGACGATCCAGCTATAATTGCCGTCGAGCGTGAGGCCGCCCAGCTTGAGGGCTCCCGCGGCCTCGATGCCGTGCGCCTCGGCGCGCGAGACGTTCGAATAATAGCCCGAGCGGCGCGTGGTGGTGCCCGGCACGAAGCAGAGCGGCACGGTCGAAGTCGCGGTGCAGCTGTTGAAGATGATCTGGCTGGTGGTGGTGCGCTCGAAATAGGTCGCGCCGAAGGTCAGCTTGCGGCCGAACAGCTGCTGCTCGACACCGGCCTCCCAGCCCTTGGCCCGCTCGGGATCGAGTGCCGTGTTCCCATATTCGCTGAACTGCTGGTAGAGCGTCGGCGCCTTGAAGCCTTCGCCATAGCTGGCGCGCAGGATCGTGCCGGTCGACAGGCGCCACACGCCGCCTGCCGCGAACAGGGTCTGGCCGCCGAAGCGGTTGTGATCGTCGTAGCGGATGCCGCCATTGAGGGTGAGGCCGTCGATCGGCTCGACGCTCAGCTGGGCATAGGCGCTGGTGATCTCGGCATTGCCGCGCGCGAAGGCCGGGAGCGGCGTGGCGAGCGAAGCCGCGGGCGAGCGGCTGCGGAACTTCGAATTCTCGTTCTCCAGCCCGAATACCGCCGAGACGCGCTTGGTGAAGGCGAAGCTGCCCTGATATTCCAGCCGCTGGTTGCGGCCGTTGGATTCGAAGCTCAGCGGGCGGGCGCGGGTGGGGCCGTAGCTGTCGCGATCGGTGTCGGTATAGGCATAGGCGAAGCGGTTGCGCAGCCGGCCGCCGAGCAGGGCGAGGTTCACGCCAGCATAGCCGACGAACTCCTCGTTCAGCGAATAGTCGCTGCTGTCGCCGGTGGTCGCGTCGATCTCGGTGCGGCCGTTCGAATAATAGCCGCGCACCTCGACGCTGAGGTTGCTCGCCAGCGCCAGCTCGGCGCGGCCGGTGGCGCTGCGGTTGGTATAGCCGTCGGTTTCCTTGCCGCCGAACGCCGGGGCGATCGCCGAGATGCCGGCGGTGGTGAAGCTCTGGCCGCCGACGCGCCAGCTGAGCGGCCCGGTGCGGCCGCCGATCGCGGCGCGGGCGCTCACCGTCTCGCGCGATCCGGCCTCGATGTCGAAGCTGCCTTCCAGCGGCTTCTCCGGCGCGGCGGTGACGATGTTGACCACGCCGCCGATCGCCTGGCTGCCCCACAGGATCGATTGCGGCCCGCGCAGCACTTCGATGCGCGACGCGTCGCCGACCAGCAGGTTGGCGAAGTTGTAGCCGCCGCCGGTGGCCGCCGGATCGTTGAGCTTCACCCCGTCGATCACCACCACGGTCTGATCGGCCTCGGCGCCGCGGATGCGCAGCGACGTGGAGGTGCCATAGCCGCCGTTGCGCGAGACGCTGATGCCGGGCGTGCGGAGCAGCAGCTCGGTCGCGCCGATATCCTGGCTGCGGTCGATCGCCGCCTTGTCTAGCACGGTGATCGAGGCGGGGACCTGGTCGATGTTCACCGGCGCGCGGGTGGCGGTGACGGTGATCTGGTCGCTGTCCTCGGCCGCCGCCGCATCGGGCGCGGGGGCCTGCTGGGCGAAGGCCGCGGGCGCGGCGGCCAGGGCGAGGAGCGAGGCGGAGAAACGGAGAACGGACTTCATTGCGTGCAACCCATGACGACGCCGCATCCGTGCAAGGCCGACGCCGCTGCCGCCAGGGGCGAACGACATCGTCCGCGCACGCACGCGGCCAACCTTGTCGTCGCTCGGGTTCACCCCCGTCCGCCCGGCACACCCTGTCCGCACGAAAGACGACCGCGACGGGCAGGTCTCCTGGCTCGCGGGTCGTTGCCGGTCCGGCCGCCTTCTCGGGTGCAACACCCAATGGCATGAGGCCGATGGCTCGCCGCTTACAGTTGCAGGGGCAGCCGGGATTGTCCCGTTCCCTTTTCATCCCCGTCTCCGGGGAACCTGTCGCGCGGGTGGCCTTAGGCGGCCTTCATCCAGACGACAAGCGCGAAGCGCGCCCTGTCGGCGGGCAGGGTGCGGTGCGGCGTGAAGCGATCGAGGAACAGCACGGTGCCGGCCGGGCATTCGGGCTGGAGGCGCGGCAGGCCGGCGATCGCTTCCTCGGTGATCCTGAGGCCGTTGTCGGTCTGGCTGGCGAGCGGGGCGGGCTGGCGGCCGGGGATGATCTCCAGCCCGCCATTGCCGGGGCCGGCATCGCAGAGCGGAATCCAGGCAGTGGTCCAGACCTGGCCGCAGGCGACGCCGTCGTCGCGGGCGACGTCGCTGTGCCAGGCGTGGCGATGCTCGGGAAAGCTCGCGATGCTGGCGCGGACGCGGACGACCTGGCCGGCCAGCGCGCGCTCGCCGATCCGCTCGGCTTCGGCACGCAGGCGCGGATCGTTGGCGATTGCCTGGAGGCGGGGCCCGCGATGCGCATCGGTGCAGATCGCCACGCGCAGCAGGTTCGCCTGGCTGCGGTCGTGCGCGTAGATGCGGTCGAGCCGCTCCGCGAGCGGCGCGTCGGGGCAGCTCCTGTCGAAGGGCAGGTACATGGCATGCGAGAGCCGGTCGATATGCTCGGCGATGTCGGCCTGGGCGGCCTCCACCAGGGCGGGATCGAACAGCGGCAGCGCGACATGGCCCTGGTCGCGGTAGAAGGCCGCGTCGTCGCTCACCGGCTGCGGCCCAGGGCCGTGACCGTCGGCCAGTCGCCGGCCAGCTCGACGCGCGCGTCGATGCCGTAGACCGACTTGAGATTGGCCGGGGTCAGCACTTCGGCGGGCGTTCCGTCGGCGACGATAGTGCCCCGGTCGATCAGTACCAGCCGGTCGCAATAGCGCGCGGCCATGGTGAGGTCGTGCAGCACCGCGATCACCAGCGCGCCGGCGCGGGCCTCGCCATGGAGCAGTTCCATCACGTCGATCTGGTGGCCGGGGTCGAGGCTGGCGAGCGGCTCGTCGGCGATCAGCGCGGGGGCCTCCACCGCCAGCGCGCGGGCGAGCAGGACGCGGGCGCGCTCGCCGCCCGAAAGCTCGGTGGCGACACGGTCGCGCAGAGCGGCGATATCGGCGCGTTCGATCGCCCGTTCGATCGCGGCACCGTCGGCATCGCCGATCCGCGACATCGGGGCGAGATGCGGCAGCCGGCCGAGCTCGACCAGCCGCTCGACGGTGAGCGGCCAGTGCAGGGTCTGGCCCTGCGGCAGATAGGCGACGCGGCGGGCGAGTTCGGCGCGCGGCATCGTCGCGACTTCCGCATCGTCGACCAGGATGCGCCCGATATGGGGCACCAGCGCCAGCATCGCGCGGGCAAGCGTCGACTTGCCGGCGCCGTTGGGGCCGACGATGCCGGCAAGGGCGCCGGCCCGGAAGGTGGCGCTGGCGTTCCGCACCACAGTGCGGCGGCCGAGCGATACGCCGACCTGTTCGAGGCTTATGCTCACCATAGCCGGCGCTCCCGCATCAGGTGGATCAGGAAGACCGGCACGCCGAGAAAGGCCGTGACGACGCCGAGCTTCAGTTCGTTCCGGGTGTCGATCAGCCGCACCGCGACATCGGCGAAGGTGAGCAGCGCCGCGCCGCCGATCGCCGAGGGGATGAGGATCGCCGAGGGGCTGCGATCGGTGAGCGGGCGGACCAGGTGCGGCACGATCAGCCCGATGAACCCGATCGCGCCCGACACGGCCACCGCGCCGCCCACGCCGATCGCGGTGCCGAGCAGCAGCCGGATGCGCGTGCGCCGCAGATCGACGCCGAGCGCCTGCGCGCCGTCCTCGCCCAAGGTCAGCGCATCGAGCGCGCGGCCGTCCCAGAGCAGCAGCAGCCCGCCGATGGCGATGCAGGGATAGGCGATCCAGACATGCTCGAACGAGCGGTTCTCCAGGCTGCCGAGCAGCCAGGTCATGATCTCCATCGCCGCGAAGGGATTGGGCGAAAGATTGAGCGCCAGGCTGACGCCGGCCGTGGCCAGGGTGGCGATCGCGATGCCGGCGAGGATCAGGGTGAGCGGGCTCTCCGAGCGGCCGGCCAGCGCCGACAGGCCGGCCAGCGAGAGCAGCGCGCCCAGCACCGCCAGCACCGGCAGCACCACCGGGTGCAGCGCGGCCAGCCCGAAATAGAGCGCGGCGACCGCGCCGAGCGACGCGGCGTTGGACGTGCCCAGCACCGAAGGCTCGGCGAGCGGGTTGCGCAGATAGCCCTGCAGCGCGGCGCCGGCCAGGCCGAGCATCGCGCCCACGCCCAGGCCCAGCAGCATGCGCGGCAGGCGCAGCTCGAGCAGGATGGTAGTGGCGATCCTGTCGCCATGGCCGGTGAAGGCGGCAATCATCCGCGCGAGCGAGAGATGGACCGGCCCGAACAGGATCGATCCGATCGCGGCGGCCAGCGTGAGGGCGATCAGCCCGGCGATCAGCAAGGGGCGGGAAATCGTCATCGGGCGTGGGTCCGATCCTGAAAACGGGCCAGCTGCCGCGCCATCCCCCGCGCAGCGTCGACATAGGCGGGGCTGCCGCATACGGTCCAGGCCTGGGGAATGCTGATCCGGGGAATGCCGGCCAGCGCCGGGTGGTGGAGCATCTCGGTGCCCTGGTCGGCAACCTTGTCGGTGGCGCTCTCGACGATCAGATAGTCGGGCCGGGCCGCCACCATCTCCTCGATGCTCAGCTGCGAGAGCGGCGGCTTGCCGAGCTTTGCCGCCAGGTTCACCAGCCCCATGCGGCGCATCAGATCGTCGATCAGCGTGCCGGTGCCGGTCATGAAGCCGCGCCGCTGATAATAGGCCGCGACCTTGCCGCCGCCCGACCTGCCGATCCCGGCGAGCTGCGCCTGCATGCGCGCGACCAGCGCGTCGCCGCGCTCGGGATGGCCGACCGCCGCGGCGGTCTGGCGGATCGAGACGTAGATCTCGTCGACCGTGTTGGCGGTCTCGAGGTCGAGCAGGTTGTAGGAATGGCCCTTCAGTGCGCGCATCGGCGCGCTGCGGCTGGCCGGCATGCCGATGATCAGGTCGGGATCGATCGCGAGGATCTGCTCGGCCGAATTCTTCAGCACCGGCAGCCCGCGCGCCTTCGCCGACTCGCCCGACATCTCGGCATCGGTGGCGTTGCGGGTTACCCCGGCGATCTGCTCGCGATCGGCGAGCGCGAGGACGAGCTGGTCGGCGCACAGGTTGATCGAGACGATCCGCTTCGGCTTGCCCGCCGATGGCGGTGTGGGCGCGTCGGTGCTCGCCCACGAGATTGCGCCACCCAAAGCAAGCAGTGGTAGGCCGAGCGCTGCGATTCTGATGCGGGAAGCCATCAGAAAGAGCCTTCCCGTTCCCCGGCGAAGGCCGGGGCCCGGCTTCGGCGCAGTTGGTGAACCGAGAGAGCCTCTCGAACGCCGTGGCAACTGGGGCCCGGCCTTTGCCGGGGAACATGTAGGTGAGCGCGGGGATCGATCATCAGAACTCGATTCCCGCCTGCGCCCTGACGTTCTGCTCGCGAAAGGGGTGCTTCACCTGGGCCATTTCGGTGACGAGGTCGGCCGCGTCGATCAGCGCCTGGGGCGCGTTGCGGCCGGTGATGATCACGTGCTTCATCGCCGGCTTGGCGGCCAGCGCCGCGAGCACTTCGTCCGTCGGCAGATAATCGTAGCGCAGCACGATGTTGAGCTCGTCGGCGATCACCATCGCATAGTCCGGATCGGCGATCATCCGCTTCACTTCCTCCCAGGCTTCGCGCGCCACGGCGATGTCGCGCGCGCGGTCCTGGGTGTCCCAGGTGAAGCCTTCGCCCATCGGCTTGAACGCGATCAGGTCGGGGAAGCGGTCGAACACCGCCTTCTCGCCGGTGGCCATGGCGCCCTTCACGAACTGGACCATGCCCACCTTCATGCCGTGCCCGATCGCGCGCACCGCCATGCCGAGCGCGGCGGAGGTCTTGCCCTTGCCCGGCCCGGTATGGACGATGACCAGGCCCTTCTCCACCGTCTTGGTGGCGAGCTTCTTCGCCTGGGCCGCCTGGACCTTCCTCATCCTGGCATTGTGTTCTTCGTCGGTGCGCTGCTTCACGGCCGCTTCCCCCTTGCGCTTCAGAAGGCGACGCGCACGCCGCCATAGGCGGCGGCGCCCGGCGTCGCGAAGCTGAACACTTCCTCATATTTCACGTCGAACAGGTTCTCGACGCGCCCGAATACCGAGAAGCGGTCGCTCAGCTTGTACTGCGCGTTGAGGTTCACCAGCGTGAAGGGCTTGAGCGAGACGCGCACCGGCACATAGCTTGGGTCGATATAGGCCAGGTCGTCCATCCGGCCGTTGTAGCGTATGGTCAGCGTGGTCGAGAAACGCTCGTCCTTGCTGAACAGCGTGGCGTTGACGCTGGCCATGTCGCCCGGGCGGCGAACTTCGGTGACGCCGTCCTCGGTCGCCTTCAGATGGGTATAGGCCGCGTCGATCCGGAGCTGGCGGATCGGGCGCAGGCTGGCGGTCACTTCGACGCCGTGCTGCTTGGAATCGGTGGTGCGGTTGCCGGGCGTCGCCGTGTAGTTCGGCGCGGGATAGGTGATGTAGATCTCGTCGGTCAGCTTCGAATCGAAATAGGTCGCGCCGATCGTCGCCTTGCCGTCCCAGAAGCTCTGCTCGATCCCGGCTTCCCAGCCCGCGGATCGTTCCGGCTTGAGGTTCGGATTGCCGATATAGGTGCCGCTGGAGAAGCCGAAGAGCTCGTAATAGCCCGGATTCTTCACGCCGGTGCCATAGGCGGCGTGGACGCGCGTGTCGGTCGGCAGGCGATAGCCGGCCTGGACGCGCCAGGTGGTCGCGTCGGCGAAGCGGTTGTTGTCGTCGTGCCGCACCGAGGCGCCGCCGGTGAAATCGCCGGCGGTCAGCTCATATTGGCCGACCAGGCCGAGATTGTCGGTGCTGCGGCGGCCGCGAAAGGCGTCATAGGGCGAGCCCGTGCCCGGCGTGGTGTTGCGGAACTGCTCGCGCTCCCAGTCGACCGCGGCGGTCAGCCGGTGGGTGATCGCGTCGGTGCCGAAGCGGAAGCTCGACACGAAAGAGCCCTTGTAGCGCTGGCCCTTGTCGCCATAGTCGATCCCGCTCGGCTTGTAGCCGGTGCGGGTGGTGTCGGCGAACTGGCCGGAAAGCGTGTTGGTCCAGCGGCCGTCGAGCGCGGTCAGTTCGGCGCTGAGCAGACCGTAGAACGCTTCGTTGGTGAAGCGCACGCCCGGGCTGTCGACCGTATAGCCGAAGCGCGGGCTCGCCGGATTGCTCTCGCTGTTGTTGGTCTCGGCATCGGTATGGCTGTAGCGCAGCACGCCGGTGACCTTCAGGTTGGCAGCGGGGGTCCAGCCCAGCTTGGCGCTGGCGCCGACGCTGTCCGAGCCGATATCGCGCGTGCCGCCCCGCGCCGTCGGATAGCCCTTGGTGTGATACCAGCTGCCCGAGACCGCATAGTCCAGCGTGTCCGAAGCGCCGGCCGCGCGGGCGGCGCCGCTGAAGGTGCCGAACGAGCCGCCTTCGGCCCGTGCGCCATAGCCCGGCGCCTCGCGGCCCGAGAGCGTGATGTAGTTGACCACGCCGCCGATCGCATCCGATCCGTAGAGCGACGATTGCTGGCCGCGCAGCACTTCGATCCGCGCCGCCGGATCGGCGATCAGCGTGCCGAGGTCATATTCGCCATAATAGGGGTCGGCCGCCTCGATCCCGTCGATCAGGACGAGGACGTGATTGGCCTCGCTGCCGCGGATGCGCAGCTGAGTCTGGCCGCCGATCGCGCCGATGCGGCTGACCGCGACGCCAGGCACGTCGCGCAGCACGTCGGAGACGATGCGCGTCTGGCGCTGGTCGAGCGCTTCCGCGTCGATCACCGTGGCCGAGGCGGGCAGGTCCTTGAGCGCGACGCCGTCGCCCGAGCGCGAGGCAGTGACGATGATCGCGTCCTGTGGGTCGGTGGCCTGGTCGGCGTCCTGCGCATGGGCCGGCAGAGCGGCGGCGATCGCGATCAGCGAGACGAAACTGGTCTTCAACATGGGTAGTCCCCCCTGCGCCCGTGCAACGAGGGCGGGGCCCGCCGCGAACGGCCGATGCGGGCGACGGGCGGGCACTTGCCCGTCGCACGGCACCGAAGCGGCCCCGGCCGCTTGGTCGTCGCTCAGACGGAGAGATACCGTGCCTTGGCCATCCCCTGGACCAGGGCAAGAGCGACCGTTGCGCCGGCAGGTCTCCTGGCTCGCGGGTCAAGGCACGATGCACGGCCTTCCCGGATCGGCGATCCAGTGGCCGCTCCCTCGAATCGGGGAGCAAGTGCATCGCGCTCGCCGCTTACAGTTGCAGGGACAGCCGCGGAATTGGACGGAAGGCCCGTCCGCACCGCATTCCCGTTTAAGCCCCTTCCGGGGCACCGGCGCGATCATTCGGTGGTGGGTCCGCCGGGATTCGAACCCGGGACCTCTCGATTAAAAGTCGCTTGCTCTACCGACTGAGCTACGGACCCACACCAGCGTCGCCCCTAGGCGGGCCGGCCGGGCGGGTCAACGTCGCGCTTCGATCCGCGTCACTTGAACATGCGCGACCTGCCAGCGGCCGTTCGTCCTGCGGAACGTGTCGGCGAAGCGGAAATGGCTGGAGAAGCGCCGCCCGCCCGAGATGCCGCCCAGCACCGTCTCGGCATTGGCCACGCCGGCATCCGGCCCGAGCGACACGATCACCCGGTCGGTCAGCACGAGCGGATCATAGCGGTCGCCCGGCGTCATCCAGCCATCGATGAACGCCTGCTTGCCCTGTCGCCTGCCCGAGCCGTCGATATAGACCAGGTCGTCCGCGATCATCGCCTCCATCGCCGCGCGATCCTGGCGCAGCTGCGCCCGGTCGAACGCATCGGCAAAGGCGACCAGGCCCGGATCGGGATCGGCCAGCGCCAGCAACGCCCAGATCATCGCTTCCTCCGTAACCGTGCCGCGAGCTGGCGCACGCTAAGCCCGGTCACCGGATCGCGCCAGTCCGCCGCGACCCGGGCGAGCGGCGCCAGCACGAATTCGCGGCCGCGGAACAGGCGATGGGGCACGGTGAGCGCCGGCTCGCCCCAGCTGCCGCCCGACCACAATATGATGTCGAGATCGATCACCCGCGCCCCCCAGTTCCGCCCCCGCCGCCGGCCGAAGCCGCGCTCGAGCGCCTTCAGCCGGCGGAGCAGGGCGGGGGGCGGCTCGTCGCTCTCGATCAGCGCGACGGCGTTGGCGAAGCGGCGCTTCGAGGGGCCGAGCGGCGGCGTGTGCAGGATCGGGGAGACGGCGGTGACGCCGCCCAGCGCGTCGATCGCCGCCGCGACTTCCCGCGCGGGGCTGCCATGGCGACCCCGCCGGTTCGATCCGATCGCGATGGCATAGCTTGTCCTCGCCATGCCGGGCGGCCTATCGCGCGGGGATGCTCCAGCCAAGCCGCGATTGCCCGCTCTGCCCGCGCCTCGTCACGCTGCGCGAACAATTGCGCGCCGAACATCCCGACTGGTGGAATGCGCCGGTGCCCGCGCTGGGCGATCCCAATGCGCCGATCGCGATCGTCGGCCTGGCACCCGGCAAGCATGGCGCGAACCGCACCGGCCGCGCCTTTACCGGCGACGATTCGGGCGCGCTGCTGTTCGCGACGCTGGAGAAGTTCGGGCTGGCCGAGAAGGGCGAACCCAGGGGCGTGGTGATCCTCAACGCAGTCCGCTGCCTGCCGCCCGAGAACAAGCCCGACCCTGCGGAAATCCATGCCTGCCGGCCCTTCCTGGCGGCGAAGCTCCGGGCGCCGGTGGTGCTCGCGCTCGGCCAGATCGCGCATCAGTCGGCGGTCAAGGCGATGGGCGGCAAGCTGCCCAAGGTGCGCTTCGCCCATGGCGCCGAGCACCGCCTGCATCGCGGCCAGTGGCTGGTCGATAGCTATCACTGCTCGCGCTACAACCAGAATACCGGGCGGCTGACGCCCGCGATGCTCGAGGCGGTGGTGGAACGGGCCATTGCCTTGGCGGGGCCGGGAGCATTCCGATGATGAAGACGATCGGCCTGCTCGGGGGCATGAGCTGGGAGAGCTCGGCCCAATATTATGCGCTGCTCAATCGCGAGGCGCGCGCGCGGCTGGGGCATCCGCATTCGGCGCGCAGCGTGATGCTGTCGGTCGATTTCGGGGAGATCGAGCGGCTCCAGCACGCCGGCGCCTGGGATGCGCTCGCCGAGCAGCTCGCGGCCGAGGCCCGGGCGGTCGAGGCGGCGGGCGCCGATTGCCTGCTATTGTGCACCAACACCATGCACCTGGTGGCCGACCGGATCGCGGCCGCGATCGGCATTCCGATGCTCCACATCGCCGATCCCACCGGGGCGGCGATCCGCGCGGCGGGGATCGCGCGGATCGGCCTGCTCGGCACGGCCTTCACCATGGAGCAGCCATTCTACCGCGAACGGCTGGAGCGGCGCTTCGGGCTGGAAGTGCTCCTGCCCGGCGCGGAGGCGCGTGCCGCCGTGCACCGCATCATCTATGACGAGCTGGTCGGTGGCGTGATCCGCGAGGAATCGCGCGCCCTCTATCGCGGGGTGATCGCCGAGCTGGCGGCGGCCGGGGCGCAGGGCGTGATCCTCGGCTGCACCGAGATCGGGCTGCTCGTCGGCCCAGGGGACAGCGAAGTGCCGTTGTTCGACACGACGCGCCTGCATGCGCTCGCCGCGCTGGAGTTTGCGCTGGGCTAGGGCCGAGGCCTGGGGCGGGAAATCAGCGATCGCGCAGCGCGTCCGGTGACGGGCCGCCAGGCGGGGTCAGATGTCCTGCGCGAGCCGCCCATAGAGATCCGGCCGGCGATCGCGGAAGAAGCCGAAGGCGGCGCGGTGGCGCTTGGCCAGCGCAAGGTCGAGCGTCGCGACGATCACGCCTTCCTCCTCGCGGTCCAGCTCGGCCAGGATGTCGCCACGCTCGTTGGTGATGAAGCTGGTGCCGTAAAAGGTCTGGCCATGCTCGGTGCCGACGCGGTTGGCGGCGACGACGGGGACGACGTTCGACACCGCATGCCCCACCATCGCCCGGCGCCACAGCCGCGCGGTGTCGAGGCTCTCGTCATGCGGCTCGCTGCCGATCGCGGTGGGATAGAACAGGATGTCCGCGCCCATCAGCATCATCGCGCGGGCGGTCTCCGGATACCATTGGTCCCAGCACACGCCCACGCCGAGCGTGGCCTTGTCCGGGCCGTTCCACACCTTGAACCCGGTGTTGCCGGGGCGGAAGTAGAACTTCTCCTCATAGCCGGGGCCGTCGGGAATGTGGCTCTTGCGATAGACGCCGGCGATCCGGCCGTCGGGGCCGATCATCGCGAGGCTGTTGTAATGATGCGGCCCGTCCGCCTCGAAGAAGCTGGTCGGGATGTGGATCTTCAGCTCGGCGGCGAGCGCCTGCATCGCCAGCACCGCCTTGTGCTCGGCGGTCGGCTTCGCATTGGCGAACAGGCCTTCGTCTTCCACCCGGCAGAAATACTCGCCTTCGAACAGCTCGGGCGGCAGCACCACTTGCGCGCCCCGGGCGGCCGCCTCGCGCACATGGGCGGAGACCTTCGCGATGTTCGCGTCGATGTCGTTGGAAAAGGCGAGCTGCAGGGCGGCGACGGTGATCTCGGTCATGGCGCGGCACATAGGGGGAATGCGTGATTTTCGCTACCTGGGATCACGATTTTCGCGGCCGGTCGTCGAGCTGCTTCGTTACCCTGGATGCGCTTGGCGCCCATCTCCTCGAGACAGTGCTCCTTTCCCTCACCCCCGCGCAGGCGGGGATGACGGAAAGGGGATGGATCGGTTAAGCATCCAGACGATGCTGTCCCGCCCCCTGCTCGTCGCGCTGCTTGCCGGCTTTCTCTCCGCCACCGGATTCGCCCCGCTCGACTGGTGGCCCGTCACGCTGATCTGCCTCGCGGTGCTGCTGCACCTGACCTGGCACGCGCCGAGCGCCAGGGCGGCGCTGCTGCGCGGCTGGGTGTTCGGCGCCGGTCATTTCACCCTGGGCAACAACTGGATCCAGCACGCCTTCGATTTCCAGGACAAGATGCCGCCCGTGCTCGGCTATTTCGCCGTGCTGCTGCTGGCGCTCTATCTCGCGGTCTATCCGGCGGTGGCGATGGGCCTCGCCTGGCGCTTCGCCCGCATGGTGAAGGCGCGCTGGAACGAGCCGGACCTCGCCTTCGTCCTTGCCGCCGCCTCGGCCTGGATCGTCACCGAATATCTGCGCGGCACGCTGTTCACCGGCTATCCGTGGAATCCGGTGGCGGCGATCTGGGTGCCGACGCCGATCGCGCAGCTTGCCGCCTTCACCGGCACCTATGCGCTGTCGGGGCTAACCCTGATCGTCGCGGGCGCGCTCTATCTCGCCAGCCAGCACCAGTATCGCGTGCCGCTGGCCACCGCCGCGCTGCTGCTCGCCGGCGGGTTCGCGCTCAATCCCGGCCGCCCGGCGGAGGACCTCACGCGCCCGCATGTCCGCGTCGTCCAGCCCAATATCGGGCAGGAAGGCGTCGACCGGCCGGACTATGCCCCGCGCGTCCTCGCCAAGCTGGCCGAATGGAGCGGCCAGCCCGGCGGCGTGCCACGGCTGGTCGTGTGGCCCGAGGGCATGGTCAACTACTATGTCGAGGACGGCTATCCGCAGCGCTTCTACCAGCAAGGCGATCCGCGCTGGGTGCGCGGGCGGATCGGCGGGCTGCTCGGCCCCCGGGACCGTGCGATGGTCGGCGGCAATGCGCTGTTCTTCGACGGAGACCGGCTGACCGGCGCGGGCAATTCGGTGTGGACGGTGGATCCCGCCGGCATGCTCGGCGGGCGCTACGACAAGGCGCATCTCGTGCCCTATGGCGAGTATCTGCCGATGCGCACGCTGCTCGCGCCGCTCGGCCTCGCCCGGCTGGTGATGGGCGAGATCGACTTCATCCCCGGCCCCGGTCCGCGCACGCTCGCCGTCGACGGCTTCGGCAGGGCCGGCGTCGCGGTCTGCTACGAGATCATCTTCTCCGGCCAGATCATCGACCAGCGCAATCGCCCGGATTTCCTGTTCAACCCGTCGAACGACGCCTGGTTCGGCAGCTGGGGGCCGGTGCAGCATCTCGCCCAGGCGCGGTTGCGGGCGATCGAGGAGGGGCTGCCGATCCTGCGCGCCACGCCCACCGGCGTTTCCGCCGTGATCGACGCCCGTGGCCGCCTGCTCGGCACGGTGCCGGCGGGGCAGGAGGGCGCGGTGGAAGTGCCGCTCCCCGCGCCCCTGCCGCCCACCTTCTTCGCGCGGCTCGGCAATTGGCTGGCGCTGCTCGTCGCGCTGGCCCTGGTGGTGTTCGCGATTGCGTTTCGGCGCTTCGCCCGCTAGGGGCGTGATATAAGGAAAGCTTTATATGGGCATGGCAACGGCCCGGCTTTCCTCCCCACAAGAGGAATTTCCATGCGTTCCAACTATCTCTTCACGTCCGAATCGGTTTCCGAAGGCCATCCCGACAAGGTCGCGGACCAGATTTCCGACGCCATCGTCGATCTGTTCCTGTCGAAGGACCCCGAGGCCCGCATCGCCTGCGAGACGCTGACCACCACCCAGCTGGTCGTCCTTGCCGGCGAGATCCGCGGCAAGGGCATCATGGACACCGAGGGCAATTGGGCGCCGGGCGTGCAGGAAGAGGTCGAGAAGGCCGTCCGCGACACCGTGAAGCGCATCGGCTACGAGCAGGAGGGCTTCCACTGGGAGACGCTCCGCTTCGAGAACAACCTGCACCCGCAATCGGCGCACATCGCGCAGGGCGTCGACGCCTCGGGCAACAAGGACGAGGGCGCCGGCGACCAGGGCATCATGTTCGGCTTCGCCTGCGACGAGACGCCGGACCTGATGCCGGCGACGCTCGACTACAGCCACAAGATCCTCGAGCGCATGGCCGCCGATCGCCATTCGGGCGCGGCGCCGTTCCTCGAGCCGGACGCCAAGAGCCAGGTCACGCTGCGCTTCGAGAACGGCAAGCCGGTCGCGGCCACCGCGATCGTCGTCTCGACCCAGCACGGCAAGGGCTATGACGAGGGCGACAAGGAAGCCGAGCTCAAGGCCTATGTGAGGAAGGTCGTCGCCGACCTGCTCCCGGCCGAGCTGCTCTCGGGCGAGACCGAGTATCACATCAACCCGACCGGCTCGTTCGAGATCGGCGGTCCGGACGGCGATGCCGGCCTCACCGGCCGCAAGATCATCGTCGACACCTATGGCGGCGCTTCGCCGCACGGCGGCGGTGCCTTTTCGGGCAAGGACCCGACCAAGGTCGATCGCTCGGCGGCGTATATCACCCGCTATCTCGCCAAGAACATCGTCGCCGCCGGCCTGGCCAAGCGCGTGACGATCCAGCTGGCCTATGCGATCGGCGTGTCCAAGCCGCTGTCGCTCTATGTCGACACGCACGGCACCGGCACGGTCTCGGACGACAAGATCGAGGCGGCGATCGCGGGCATCGAGAAGCTGGGCGGCCTCACGCCGCGCGGCATCCGCACGCACCTCCAGCTCAACAAGCCGATCTATTCGAAGACGGCGGCTTATGGCCATTTCGGCCGCAAGCCCGAGGGCGATTTCTTCCCCTGGGAGAAGACCGACCTGGTCGAGGATCTGAAGGCCGCGCTCGCCGCCTGATCCCGCCGGCCTCGGCCTGCCGAACATCACAGCCCCGCGCCGCATCTGCCGGCGCGGGGCTTTTCGTTGCGCCGCTTCGATACGTATTCGTACGGGCCATCCTATAAAGCACTGGGCAACCGTAATTCTTCATCAGGAAGGAATGGAAAGGAGCGAGTCGGTGGAGTCGGAGAATTCGATGATGGTTCCGGAGAGCGGAGCATCCCCTGGCGCCGGCACCGGGCTCGCGATCGCCTTCCAGCCCATCGCCGAGATCGCTGGCGGGCGCATCCATGCCTATGAGGCACAGGCGCTCCGCGACGGCGCGCCCGCCACGGGCGATTTCGACCAGCTCTCGGCCGAGCAGCGCCGCGACGTCGACCGCCGCTGCGCGGTTGCCGCGGTGCGCTGGGCCGCGACGGCGGGCTTCGCCAGCTCGGGCGGGCGGCTTGCCATTCCGCTGAGCGCCCCGGCGATCGGCGATCCGGCGGAGCATATCCAGCCGGCGCTGCTCACCGCCCGCCAATATGGCATCGTCGCGGAGCGGCTGGTGTTCACGCTCCACCACTATCAGGCGATCACCAGCTCCGAACTCGCCGACATCATGCATGTCTTCAACAAGCTGGGCCCGGTCGTCGCCTTTCACGGCGTCGGCCCCAACGAATCGGGGCTCGCCTATTGCGGCAAGTTCGCGCCCCATGCGGTGACGATCGAGCCCGAGCTGGTCAGCACCATCGCGTCCAGCTGGTCGCGCCGCATCGCCATCGAGGACCTCATCCGCCGCATGCAGAGCCTGGGTCTGCGCATCGTCGCGGCTGGCGTGGACAGCGAGCCGGTCTATGAGCGCATCCGCAGCTTCGGCGTGCCGCTCGTCCAGGGCGCCCATGTCGGCGCACCCGCCACGGGCAGCCTGCCGCAGCCGGCGCTGCGCAACGCGGCCTGATTCGCGCTTCGCCGCGCGCAGTTCCCGCATCGGTCTCCAGAAAAGAAACCATTTCGGTGGTAATTTGCCCCGGGGTCGTTTCGACGCCGATTCTTTCCCCGTGGCACGACTCGCGGATTCGCGTGAGGCAAGCGGAATCCGCCATCGCCTTCCCCGGTAGAATCCCCATGGGGAGAATCCCCCTTCGGCGACGCACGGAATGGAGCGGGCGGCGTTAACCATTTTTAACGAAGGGCAGAAAGGAAGCATCATGCATACCGAACCTGCTCCAGCCGCGCTTCAGTCCGGTCTCGCCATTGCCTTCCAGCCGATGATCGCCGCGACTTCGGGCCAGCCCTTCGCCTGGGCCGCGATCGCCACCGTCGATGGTTGCGGCTTCGGCCGGGTCGCCGCGGCGCTTGCCCCCGAAGCCCGTCTCCGGCTCGAAGTGGCGCGGATCCGCGGCGCGATCGCCGGCGCGGCCGATGCCGGGCTGCTCGACGGCGAGGCGCTGCTCGCGGTTCCCGTCGCCGCCGCCTGCGGCGCGCCCGAGGCGCTGCTCGCCCATCTCTTCCGCGCCGCGATCGCGCATCGCGTGCCGCTCGACCGCATGGTCCTCGAAATCGACGCCGACGAGCGCGGCGACCTGGCCGGTATCGCGGCACTGGCCCAGGCATGTCTGGACCGCGGCATTGCCATCGCGTTCGACAATTTCGCCGTCGGCCCGCTTGCCGTCCGCCTGCTCGGCCGCTTCACGCCGCGCTTCGTCAAGCTCGATGCCGGCCTCGTCCGCAACATCGCCGACAGCAGCTCGCGCCGAGTGATCGTCGAGGGCGTGCTGCGCCTTGCCCGCAACATGGACGTGACGCTGATCGCCAATGGCGTCGCGCGCCGCGAGGACCTGGTCCTGCTGTGCACGATGGGCATCCGCCACATGCAGGGCGACTGGATCGCGCCGGCCCGCAGCCGCCCGCTGCCGCGCGCGCGCCTCGCCCGCCGCGAGCCGCGCGCGACGGTGCCCCAGCATCGCCGCCTCGCCGCGCACCAGCGCATGGCCGCGATGCGTCCGGCGGCGCCTGCCGCGTTCGCCCAGGCGCTCTAACGCTTGTCCTCCGCGTCCGGGGCGCTAACAGGCGGCCCGTGTCCGATCCCGTTTCCATCCGCCGTCTCTATGGCCGCCGCCAGGGCCACAAGCTCCGCCAGGGCCAATCCGCCCTTGTCGAGGAGCTGCTCCCGCAGGTGAGCCTGCCCGAATCGGGTCCGCTCGATTCGGCCATTCTCTTCGGCGACGATCGCCCCCTCGAGTTCGAGATCGGCTTCGGCGCGGGCGAGCATCTCGCCGGCCAGGCCGCGATGCGCCCCGGTCACGGCTTTATCGGCTGCGAGCCCTTCCTCAACGGCGTGGTCGGCGCGCTCGGCCATGTCCGCGACGGCGATCTCAAGAATGTCCGCCTGCACATGGGCGACGCGCTCGAAGTGCTCGAGCGGCTGCCCGATGCCAGCCTCGAGCGGCTCTACCTGCTTCATCCCGATCCCTGGCCCAAGGCCCGCCATGCCAAGCGCCGGATGATGAACCATGGTCCGCTCGACATCATCGCGGCGAAGCTCAAGCCCGGCTGCGAGTTCCGCCTGGGCACCGACGATCCGACCTATTGCCGCTGGTCGATGATGATCATGGACCAGCGCCGCGACTTCGCATGGCAGGCGAAGACCGCGCGGGATTTCCTCACCCGCCCGGCGGACTGGCCCGAAACGCGCTACGAGCGCAAGGCGCGGCGCCAGGGCCATGAAGTGTGGTACTTCCGCTACATCCGCCGATAGGCCGCTGCATGGTGCGGCGCTGGCCCCGCTGCTATCCGTGCGGCGCCGGATCGGGAGGAGGGGAATGATGGACCGCAGGACCTTGCTCGCCGCCGCGGCCGCGATGCCCGTCGCCCCGGCCCTTGCGGCGGACGACGAGCGCTGGGCCGGCATCGCCGCGCAATACGACGTCACGCGCAAGGTTGCGCAGCTCGAGCATGGCAATTGGGGAATGATGGCGCGGCCGGTGCATGCCGCCTATCGCGCCCATGTCGATCGCGTGAACCGCGACACCAGCTTCTTTGCCCGGCGCGAAATGCCCGGCGAGATCGAGGCGGTCCGCGCCCGGGTGGCCGCCGCGATGGGCGTGGGAACCGGGGAGATCGCCTTCACCCGCAACGCGACCGAAGCGATGCGCGCGCTGATCCTGGGCTATAACCGCCTGCGCCCCGGCGACGCGGTGCTTCATGCCGATCTCGACTATGACGCGATGCAGGCCTGCATGGAGAGCCTGAAGGGCCGGCGCGGCGCGGAAGTGATCAAGATCGCCTTGCCGCTGCCCGCCACGCGCCAGGCGGTGATCGATGCCTATGCGCAGGCCTTTGCCGCGCATCCCAACCTTCGCATGGTGCTGCTCACCCATGTCAGCCACCGCACCGGCCTGGTGCTGCCGGTCGCCGAGATCGCGGCGATGGCCCGGCTCCGCGGCATCGATGCGATCGTCGATGCCGCGCACGGCGTCGGCCAGATCGACTATAGGCTGCCCGATCTCGCCGCCGATTTCATCGGCATCAACCTGCACAAATGGATCGGCGCGCCGCTCGGCGTCGGCGCGATCGTGATCCGGGACGGCCGGCTGACGGACATCGATATCGACCCCGCCGAAGCCGGCGCCAACCCCGCGGACATCCGGTCCCGCGTCCATACCGGCACGGTCGACTATGCGGCGCTGCTCGCGGTGCCTGCGGCCCTCGACTTCCACGAAGGCATCGGTGCCGCCGCCAAGCAGGCGCGGCTCCGGGCGCTGCGCGATCGCTGGGTCCGCCCTGCGCGGGCGCTGGCGAATGTCGAGGTGCTCACGCCGGACGATCCCGGCAGCTATGGCGCGATCACTGCGTTCCGGCTGAAGGGCCGGACATCGCACGAAGCCAATGTCGCGCTGGCCAGGCGCCTGCTCGACGAGCATGGCATCTTCACCGTGCACCGCGACGGCCTGGCGAGCGGAAGCTGCGTGCGGGTGACGCCGGCGCTGGCGACGACGATGGAGGAGGTGGACCGCTTCGTCGCGGCGCTGCGGAAAGTGGCATCCTGATTCCCCCGCCGGGGAGGAACGGGAAGTCTCAGGCTGCTTCCAGCAACGTCCGGTCGCGGATGGTGATGCCCCGCGCGCCCATCAGGTTGATCGCGCCTTCGGCCTTGAGCCTGCTCAGCTGGCGGCTCACCGTCTCGATCGTCAGCCCCAGCACCTCCGCCATCTCGCCGCGCGTCAGGGGGAAGTCGAAGGTCACCGGCCCGGAGGCGGTGGCGCGGCAGCCCTGCACGCGATCGGCCAGGTCGAGGAGGAAGCCGGCCAGCTTCTCGCGCGCCGAGAGCCGGGCGAGGGCGAGCATCCGTCCCCGTGCCTCTTCGAGCGCCGCCAAGGTACGCTGGAGCAGGAGCCGCTCCATGCGGACATGGTCCTCGAGCACGCGCTCGAACGGCTTGCGCGGAAAGACGCAGAGCTCGACGTCGCCGAGCGCGGTGACGGTGAAGTCGGCCAGCTCGGCCCAGGGCCGGCCGACGAAATCGGCCGGGTAGAGCAGCCCCACCACCTGTTCGCGCCCGTTGGGCGTGACGGCGCTGAGCTTGAGCACGCCGGAGAGCAGATTGGCGCAGACCAGGCTCTCCTCGCCTGCCCAGACCAGCGTCTGCCCGCGCGTCAGCCGGCGCCGCTGGCCGAGCGCGTTGAGCGTATCGAGCTCGACATCGTCGAGGCTGGCGCAGAGCGCCCGGTCGCGCACCGCGCAGCCGGAGCAGATATGGGCGGCAATCATGCGCCGCATATCGGAGGTGGTTTGACGAAGGTCAAAGCGACGGATTGTCCCAGGGGGCAGGCACGCGGCACGTCACGTCACGAGCCGGGAAGTGCCCCATGTATCTCTGTCTGGTTGCCGCTGCCTTTGCGTTCTTCATCGCCACGGTCGCCTTCCTCAGCATCGAGGACGCGGTTCGCTTCCGCCGGCGCTGATCCGGTCTCGGCGCGGCCCGTGCGCTTCCAGGCGCCGCGCAGCAGCTTGCCGGCCAGCGCGTCGATCCCCGGCCGCACGAACAGCCAGTCGCGGATCGCCGGGCCCTTCGCGGCGCCGATCACCTGCTTGTAGCCGCTGTCGCCGGCGCCCCAGTCCACGGCCGCGATGCCGTCCTCGATCGCGCGGACGAGGTTGCGATAATAGAGCAGCTTGCCCGGCGAATGCTTGGCGAAGCGCGGATCATAGCTGTTCGCGATCGCATATTTGAGCGGGCCGGCATTGAGGTCGAAGGAGAAGGCCGCAGGGGCGCCGTCGACGCGGAGCAGCGCCGTCCACAGCATCCGGGCGATGACGGGATCCTCGGCGGCGGCGCGCCAGAAGCCGCCATGGCCGCGCGCGGTGAACTTGGCGTCGGAACCGTCGGTCCGCGCCGCGATCCAGCTCTTCTCCTCGATGCCGGCGA
This sequence comes from Sphingomonas sp. 67-41, assembly GCF_001899725.1. Taxonomy (NCBI): domain Bacteria; kingdom Pseudomonadati; phylum Pseudomonadota; class Alphaproteobacteria; order Sphingomonadales; family Sphingomonadaceae; genus Sphingomonas; species Sphingomonas sp. 67-41. Next base: position 1,057,690 of record NZ_MKWJ01000022.1, read on the forward strand.
GCGCTTCGAACGCCGCCTCGTCCCAGCCGACGCCGTGGACGAAGCTCCAGTCGAGTTCGCCGTGCCCGCCCAGATGCTTCTCGTGGAAGCGGTTCTTCTTGAGCGTCGAGTTGCGCGGCCAGGTGCCTTCGGCGCGCTCGGCGGCGATGTCGAGCAGGAAGCTGTCCGCCACGAACCGGTCGAGCACCGCCCAGCCCCGGTTCCGCGCCGCTTCCTTGAGCAGCTCGAGCCCGGGATCGCCGTCATAGACCGGCCCGACGCGCAGCGCGCGCGCCGCGCGGGCGAGCCGGGGGAGCAGCGCCTCGATCGCCTCGACCCCGGCATCCTCGCGGACGGGGAAGCTGCGGAAGGGCCAGTAGCAGCCGGGGATCGCAGCCAGCTTCGCCCAGGCCGGCCCGGCGGCGACGATCGGCAGCGCGGCGACGGGCTCGCCCTCGCGCGCCACGGTGAGCGTGCGGGCATGGCCGCCATAGGTGCGGAGCGCGGCGGCGAACCAGCCATAGCGCAGGAAGCGGTGCGACGGGCGCGCGCGGGCGGCCACGGCGTCGATCGCGCCGGCCAGCCCGTCGACGCAATCGATGGTGAGCGCCGGCGGCAGGCGCGTGAATTCCTCGAGCAGCATCGGCTTCGACATGGCCATGTTTCTAGCGCGGCACCCGTTACCAAGCCGTGATGACGCCGGCGGTCATCCGCCGCGAGCCCAGGCGCGGGCGGCGTCCAGCTCCTCGGGCGTGAAGATCTTCTGCTCGCCCGGCACCATCCATCCGGTGGCGCGGCTGGCGGCGACGATCCAGCCGATATCGGTGACCACCGCGACGCGGCCGATCCTGGTGAGGTGCCCCACGCCCCAGCTGATGTCCTTCCACCACGCCGCCAGCTCCATGCCGGCGAAGCTGCGGATCACCGCGACCGCCGACAGCTTGCCGTGGCGCGCGATCACTGCCTCCATTTCCGTGGCCGCGGCGTCATATTCGGCGCGGGTGACTTCGCCGTCGACGGTGAACTCGATCACCCCGGCATCCATATCGGTCTCGAACTGCATCATGGGCTTCACTCCGTTCGGTTCCCCGGTCATAACGCATGACGCATGGAAGGACCCTATCTCTCCACGGTTTCGGAAACGATTCAGGCGGCGATCGCGCCCGTGTTCCTGTTGGCGGGCATCGGGGCGTTCCTGAACGTGATGGTCGGCCGGCTCGCCCGCATCGTCGATCGCGCGCGCAACATCGAACAGCTCCACCCGCGATCCACCGGGCCCGAGCATGATCGCCACGTCTGGGAGCTGCGGATCATCGATCGCCGCATATCGGTGATCAACAACGCGATCTTCCTGTGCACGGCCAGCGCCCTCGCCATCTGCTTCGTCGTCGCGATGATGTTCGTCGCGCGGCTCAGCAACCTGCATGTCGGCATCTGGGTGGCGAGCGCCTTCATCGTCTCGATGCTGCTGCTGATGGCGGGCCTGATCTACTTCCTCTTCGAGGTGCGCATGTCGCTCGAGGCGATCCATGTCCGCGAGGAACTGCTGGAGCTGGACGGGAAACGCTAGGTTGAGAACCCAGGCAAGTATCTGATTTTCCTTCGTCGCCCCCGCATGGGCGGGGATGACGGGGTTCGTCGAATGCGTTCTGGACCTAGGGCGTCCGCGGCCCCAGGTCCGCCGGGATCGTCGGCAGATATTGCGGCGCCACCCGGGCGTGCGTCGCCTGCTCATAGGCATAGCCGGCCTTGAGCAGCAGCCCGTCGGCATAGGCCGTGCCGATGAAGGACAGGCCGGCCGGCAGCCCGTTCACCAGGCCCATCGGCACGGTGAGGTGCGGATAGCCCGAGACTGCGGGCAGCTCGCTTGCCGAGGGGCCCTGGAACTGGTCGCCATGCGCCGGGTCGCTCAGCCAGGGCGTGCCATAGGTCGGGGTGACGAGGATCCGCGCATCCGCGGCCTTGAGCATCGCGTCGATCCCCTCGGGCCCGGCCATGCGCGCCGATTTCTCGCGCGCCGCCTGATATTCGGGATCGTCCAGGCCCTTGGACTTGTCTGCCTTGATGAAGGTCTCCTGGCCGAAGAACGGCATTTCGGCTTCCTCGTGCGCCGCGTTGAAGGCGATCAGGTCGGCGAGCGTCTTCGCGCCCACGCTCGCCGGCGTGGTGGCGAGATAGGCGGCCATGTCGGCCTTCAACTCGGTGTGGAGCACCAGCCCCTCGGCCTCGCCCAGGCCTTTCAGCTCAGGCACCTTCACTTCGACCAGCACCGCGCCGGCAGCGCCGAGTTCGGCGAGCGCCTTGTCGAAGCGCGCGGCGAGGTCGGCCGCCATCTCGGGCTTCCAATAGCCGATCCGCATGCCCTTGAGCGCGTCCGGAGACAGCCCTGCCGCATAGTCCTTCCGATATTTGTCCGCGTCCTTGGTCGCCGGATCGGCGGGGTCGCTGCCCACCATCGCGCCGAACAGGATCGCCGCGTCCTTCACCGAGCGCGCCATCGGCCCGGGCGTATCCTGGCTGTGGCTGATCGGCACCACGCCGGTGCGGCTGATCAGCCCCAGCGTGGGCTTGAGCCCGACCAGCCCGTTCATCGCCGCCGGGCACACCACCGATCCATCGGTCTCGGTGCCTACCGCGACTGCCGCCAGGCTCGCCGCGACCGCCGCGCCCGATCCGCTCGACGAGCCGCAGGCGGAGCGGTCGAGCGCATAGGGGTTCTTCACCAGGCCGCCCATGGCGCTCCAGCCGCTCATCGAGTTGTTCGAGCGGATGTTCGCCCATTCGGAGAGGTTGGTCTTGCCGAGGATGATCGCGCCCTGTGCCCGCAGCCGCGCGACCAGCGGCGCGTCGCGCCCGGTGTCGTTGTTGGCGAGCGCCAGGCTGCCTGCGGTGGTGGGCATGTTCTGCGTCTCGATATTGTCCTTGATCAGCACCGGAATGCCGTCGAGCGGGCCGAGCGGCTTGCCCGCCCTGCGCCGGTCGTCGCTGTCGCGCGCATCGGCGCGCAGGTCCTTGCCCGGCGCGACGGCGATCACGGAGCGCAGCGTCGGCCCGGCGCGGTCGAGCTTCCCGATCCGCGCGACATAGGCATCGACGATATAGCCGCTGCTCATGCTCCCGTCGGCGAGCGCGGTGCGCAGCGCATCGATCGACTGTTCCTCGACGGTGGGAAGCGGGCGCGGCGTTTCCTGGACCACGATGTCGGATTGGGCGGGGGCAGGGGCGGGGGCCGCTTCCTGTGCCCATGCGGGCGACGTCCATGCCAGAGTCACCGCCAGAGCCGTCATTCCCGTTCGCATGCGCCGTCCCCGAATCTCGTTGCGCGGCCAGCCTAGCGCGTGCGCCGGGCCCTGCAAGCGGAGGGCGGATCGCAAGGGCGCCTATCCCCCTTGGGACACGTATCGCTTGGGCCAAATACCCCCTTTTCGTCATCCCCGCGCAGGCGGGGAACCAAGAGTCACGGGCGATGCTGCAGAGAAACCTGGGCCCCCGCCTGCGCGGGGATGACGGGGTTGGGACGGGGTGGTGGGGCGGGAGGGGATGGCGGGGACGGGGTGCGCCGGATGTGCCGCGACTCTAGTGCCCCACCTCCACGCTTGCCTCCACCGACATGCCCGGCCGCAGCCGTGCCGCCGCGGGCTGGCCCGGATCGATTCGGATCCGCACCGCGATCCGCTGGGGGATCTTCACGAAATTGCCTGTCGCATTGTCGCTGCGGATCACCGCGAACTCCGATCCCGCCGCCGGCGCCAGCTGCTCGACCGTGCCGTTCAGCTTCGCGCCGCCCAGCGCGTCCACCCGGAAGCTCGCCTTGGCGCCTGGGCGGATCTTCGCCGTCTGCGCTTCCTTGAAATTGGCGGTCACCCATAGGGTCTGCGGCACCAGCGCCATCAGCTGGGTGCCGGCCGTGACATATTGCCCGCGCCGCCCGCCGATCTCGCCCAGCTGACCTGCTACCGGCGCGCGGATCACCGTGTTGGCGAGGTCGATCTCGGCGAGATGGAGCGCCGCCCTGGCCGCATCCACTGCGGCGACCAGCCCGCCCTTGTTCACCGTCACGCTGCGGATGTCCTCGCTCGCCACCGTCCGCGCCGCCTGGGCCTGTGCCACCGCCGACTGGGCGGTGCGCAGCGCGGCGAGCGCCGCGTCGCGATCGCGGCGGGTGATGAAGCCCTGCTTCGCCAATGCGTCGATCCGGCTGAAATCGGCCTGCGCCTTGGCGAGCTGCGCCTGGGCCGAGGCGACCGCCGCTTCCTGCGAGCCAAAGGCCGCGGTCTTGGATGCCGCCTGTTGCGGGTTGTTGGCGAGCGCCGCCTGGGCGCTGGCGACGTTCGCCTTCGCCTGGTCGACGCGCTGGCGATAGATGCGCTCGTCGATCGTCGCGAGCACGTCGCCTGCCTTCACGGTCGCGAAATCCTGGACCGGCACGTCGGTGAGATAGCCGCTCACCTGGGGGCTGATGATCGTCACCTGCCCGCGCACATAGGCATTCTCGGTCGACTGGACGTTCCCGGCAAAGGGCCAGACCTGCCACGCCATCAGCACTGCCGCGATGCCCGCCAGCACCAGCAGCACGGCGATCGCGATGGCGGTCCAGGAGAGGCGGGGCGGGGCCCAGCGGCGCGCGGCGACCTCGGGCGTGGGCGGCGGATCCGCACCCTCGCTCGGCGCGGGCACGGCGGCCGGCGCCGGCGCCGGCTTCGCTTCCGCTTCGATCGCCGGGGTTGTCGGATCAGCCATTCCTTGCTCCTGCTTGCTGCTCGGCCGCGGCGCGCGCCAGGTTCTCGCGCCGGATCCGCATGATGGGGATGAAGACCCACAAGATCGTCCCCGCCGCGATCGCCGCGATCAGCAGGAAAGTGTCGTTATAGGCCAGGATGTTCGCCTCGCGCGTCACGGTCTGCGAGAGGATCGCCGCGCCCTCGGCCTGGCGCAGGCCGGGATCGATCAGCACCCGGCCATAGGCGCCGGCATTCTGCTGGAGCCGCTGCGCCACCAGCGGATCGCCGCTCGCCAGCTGCGCGACGATGGCGTTGCCGTGCGCCCGCTCGCGGATCACCTGGAAGGTGCCGAGCATCGCCGATCCGAACAGGCCGCCCAGATTCTGGGTGATGCCGAACAACGCCGAGAAGCTGACGAAATGAGTCGGGCCCTCGCGCAGCGCGCGGGTCAGCCCGATCAGCATCGCCGGGCCGATGAACAGTGCGCTGGCGAAGCCCAGCAGCGCCTGGCTGAAATACATGTCGTGCGGGCGGACGAGGTTGGTCGAACCCGAATCGAGCCAGGCGCCCAGGCCGATCAGCGCCAGCGCGATCAGGATCGGCTTGCCCAGGAACAGGGGATCGAGCGTGAGCGCGCCGACCACCACGCCGGCCAGCGTCGCGAGCAGCACGACCAGATAGAGCATCCGCATCTGGTCGTTGCCCATGCCCAGCACGGTGAGCAGCCCCGACGCGCCGATCGTCTGCTCCGAAAGCACCACGCGCACCAGGATCGAGACGAAGGCGAAGCGCACGATGTCGCGGCTCGCCAGCCAGCGGGTGTTGAGCAGCGGGCGCTCGCGGTGATGCTCGATCAGCCAGGCGATCGGCAGCAGCACGATCGCCCCGATCAGCGCCGGCGCGATCCATGGCGCCTCGAACCACCACAGCGCCCGGCCCATGCCCAGCACCGCGCAGAGCAGCGCCATGCCGCCTGCGAAGATCGGGAAGGTGACGAAGTCGAGCGGCTCGAACACCTTCATCCGCTCGACCGGCGGCAGCACCAGCAGGCGCACCGCGGCCAGGCAGAACAGGGCCAGGCCCAGCTCGAACAGATACATGGTCTGCCAGCGATCCGGCTCGAAGGCTTCGCTGGGGAAGAGGCGGGCGAGGGGGACGGCGATCTGCGGCAGGCTGATCGCGATCACGATGCCCTTCAGCCGGTGCTCGGGCGTCCAGGCCTGGACCATGTAGAGCAGCCCCACCGTGCTGCACGCGGCGGCCGCGATCCCGCTCAGCGCGCGCACCGCCACCGCCGTCGCGAAGCTGTGCGCGATCAGGTGTCCGGCGGTGGTCAGCGCGAAGGCGCCCAGGAAGATCTGGGTGAACAGCCGGATGCCGAACTGCTGGCGGAACTTGATCAGCACCATGTTGGCGCAGACATTCGTCATCACATAGACGGTCGGCAGCCACTGGATCTCGGCCGAATAGAGCCCGAGCGATCCCTGCAGGGTCGTCAGGTTCGCGGTGACGATCGCATTGCCCAGCGAACCCGACAGGATCACCAGTACCGCCACCGATATATAGGCCGCGCGCCGCAGCGGCGGGTGCCAGGGGGTAGGGGGCGAACCGGGGATCGGCGAGCGCTCGTGCGGGGCCGGCTGCCATTCCGGCTGCTCCCCCGTCGCTGCCCCGTTCGTTGCCATCCCGACATAATCCCGCTCGCGGCGAAACGATCCGCCAAAGGACTGCCTCTAGACCCGGGCAAGTCTGATTGAATATCGCGCAATCGGCAACGCTCGGTTGCGTGGACTGCAACTGCGCACCGGGAGGGCAAGGGAGCCCGGAACTCCGAGATTCCATCCGTCATCCGGCCTTTGCGGAGATGATTGCGGAAGGCGGATGCGTCCGCGCCGCGATCGCCATCCTCTGCGGTGCGATCATGCGGCCGACCACAAGCCCTTGTGGTCCCCCGGATTCCTCCACGCGAAAAAAATTAACGTTCCGCGTTCGTTCCCTTGCCTTTCGCAAACCCTAGGAAAGTCCGCGCGTCGCGGCATTGCAGCAGATATGCAGGTGCCACGAACCGAGTCATTTTAGCGACGAAACGTTGTGGAAATTAACCATTTCGGGTCTTGTGCGCGGACTCGGATTGGCACAATCTGTTGTGGTTGCACTGAGGGGCAAGCTCAAGCACTGGTGGACGCGCCGCCGCATACCCATATGCGGAACGGGTCGATTCGTGCCTGGGACGAAGTGCGATGGACATGTTTTGTTCTTCGCGCGCGGCCGCGTCGATGCTAGGATCGGCAGCCCCTTCGAGTCGGGATTTGATGCCTTCCCCCGGGGGAAGGCCGGTGAAGCTTTTCAGGGGTGAGAGTCATGGAATTCAGGGACACGGAAAACAGCGTGAACGAGACCGTCGCCGAAGCCCCCGCCACTGCCGGCAAGCCGGCTGCGAGCGATGTCGCCAAGGCGGCACCGAAGGCGCGCAAGCGGAACGACAGCAAGGCGGTTGCGCCGCGCGCGTTCGATGTCGAGGTCGATCATTCGCGCGACGCGCTGCTCACCGAATTCGGCAAGGAGACGCTGCGCGACCGCTATCTGCTGCCCGGCGAGACCTTCCAGGACCTGTTCGTGCGCGTCGCCTCGGCCTATGCCGACGATCAGCCGCATGCCCAGCGCATCTACGACTATATCTCGAAGCTGTGGTTCATGCCCGCCACGCCCGTTCTGTCGAACGGCGGCACCGGCCGCGGCCTGCCGATCAGCTGCTTCCTCAATTCGGTGCCGGACAGCCTGAACGGCATTGTCGACACCTGGAACGAGAATGTCTGGCTCGCCTCGCGCGGCGGCGGCATCGGCACCTATTGGGGCAATGTCCGCGGCATCGGCGAGCCGGTGGGCCTCAACGGCAAGACCTCGGGCATCATTCCGTTCGTGCGCGTGATGGATTCGCTCACCCTGGCGATTTCGCAGGGCTCGCTGCGCCGCGGTTCGGCCGCCTGCTATCTCGACATCTCGCATCCGGAGATCGAGGAGTTCCTCGAGATCCGCAAGCCGTCGGGCGACTTCAATCGCAAGGCGCTGAACCTGCACCACGGCGTGCTGATCCCCGATGCGTTCATGGAAGCGGTGCGGGGCGGCGAGGAATGGGTGCTGCGTTCGCCCAAGGACCAGTCCGAGCGGGGCAAGGTCGATGCGCGCGCGCTGTTCCAGAAGCTGGTCGAGACCCGTCTTGCCACCGGCGAGCCCTATATCGTGTTCGCCGACCATGTGAACTCGAACATGCCCAAGCATCATCGCGATCTGGGCCTCAAGGTCTCCACGTCGAACCTCTGCTCGGAAATCACGCTGCCCACGGGCAAGGATCATCTGGGCAATGAGCGCACCGCGGTGTGCTGCCTCTCCTCGCTCAACCTCGAGACCTGGGACGAGTGGAAGGGCGAGACCGGCATGATCGAGGACGTGATGCGCTTCCTCGACAATGTGTTGCAGGATTATATCGACCGGGCCGAGCCGGGCATGGAAAAGGCCGCCTATTCGGCCAGCCGCGAGCGTTCGGTCGGCCTGGGCGTGATGGGCTTCCACTCCTTCCTCCAGGCGCGGAACATCCCGTTCGAGGGCGCAATGGCGAAGAGCTGGAACCTGCGCATGTTCAAGCACGTCAAGGCGCAGGTCGACCAGGCGTCGATGGCGCTGGCGGTGGAGCGCGGGCCGTGCCCGGACGCGGCCGACATGGGCGTGATGGAGCGTTTCAGCTGCAAGATGGCGATCGCGCCCACCGCGTCGATCTCGATCATCTGCGGCGGCACTTCGGCCTGTATCGAGCCGATCCCGGCCAACATCTACACGCACAAGACGCTGTCGGGCTCGTTCTCGGTCAAGAATCCCTATCTGGAGAAGCTGCTCAGCGAGAAGAGCAAGAACTCGGATGCGGTGTGGAACTCGATCCTCGAGCAGGGCGGCTCGGTCCAGCACCTCGACTTCCTCAGCCCGGAAGAGAAGGACGTCTACAAGACCTCGTTCGAGATCGACCAGCGCTGGATCCTCGAGCTGGCCGGCGATCGCTCGCCCTATATCGACCAGGCCCAGTCGCTGAACCTGTTCATCCCGGCGGACGTCGAGAAGTGGGACCTGCTGATGCTCCACTTCCGCGCCTGGGAGCTCGGCATCAAGTCGCTCTATTATCTCCGTTCCAAGTCGGTGCAGCGCGCCGGCTTCGCGGGCGGCGTGGAGGCCGACAACACGATCGAGAAGCCGCAGTTCAATCTGGGCGAGTCGACGGATTATGATGAGTGCCTGGCCTGCCAGTGAGGTGAGAATCCCTCTCCCATCGGGAGAGGGAGGGAGCCGCGAAGCGGCGGAAGGGTGAGGGCGAATGCGCCTCTATCAGGATCAGCCGTCCGGTACGGTTTCCCAGCTTCGGGAATTGCGCCGCAACGCGACCGAGGCTGAAAGGCGGCTCCTTCGTTCGCTGCGCGAGGCTTTTCCCGATCGGAAGTGGCGTTTTCAGGCTCCAGCCGGGCCGTATCGCATGGATTTCATGTGCTTCGCCGAAAGGCTGGTCATCGAAGTGGATGGTGGGCAGCACGCGGAAGCCGCCGAATATGATGCGCGACGTACGCGCTTCGTCGAGAATGAAGGCTATCGGGTGCTGCGGTTCTGGAACAATGACGTGCTGGAGAATATCGAGGGCGTTGTAGCGCAAATCTCTCTCTCCCTGAGGGAGAGGGAGGCCCCCCATTGCGCTAGCGACAGAAAGGGCGAGGGCGCGCTATCGCATGGTGCGTCGCGCTCATCCTCACCCCGCGCCGCTTCGCGGCTTGCCCCTCTCCCACGGGGAGAGGGGCTGTGAACTCAGGCCTCTTCCTCGAAGATCTCGACCGCATTGGCCGCGGTGGCCGACAGGCGCACCTTGTCGCCTTCCACGCCGGCGACCAGGCCGATCGAGACATAGTGATGATGCCCGGCATGGCTGCCGGTCGCGCCTTCGATCTCGACGGCGCTGTCCTTCCTGGTGAGCTTGATCCGGCTGCCTTCGACCTTGTCGACCGTGCCGACATGGACGCCGTCGGCGCCGATCACTTCCATATGCTCCTGGATTGCACGCACATCGCTCATGCCGGGTCTCCTTGGGGGGATGGTTCGTTCGCTCAACGCACGCGGCCGGGAAACGATGCAGCCGCCTGCGCCGCCCGTCGCCCATCCGAAAGGAGGATCGCATGAAGCATGTCCGCACGTCCTGGCGCGCCCTGCCGCTTGCCGCTTTGCTGCTGCTTGCCGCCTGCGCGAAGCAGGTGCCGAGCGCCGTACAGCCGGAAGCGCCGGGCTTCCTGCTTGGCCTGTGGCACGGTTTCATCTTCCCGGTCGCCTGGTTCCTCTCGCTGCTGATGCCCGAAGTCGCCGTCTATGCCGTGCCCAACAATGGCGGCTGGTACGACTTCGGCTATTTCCTCGGCATCTGCGTATTCGGCGTCGGCGCCAATCGCGGGCACCGGGTGACGCGCATCGTCTATCGCGACCGCATCGTGCGCGAGCGCGGCGGCCGGGTGATCGACCACGAATGACGCGCAGCATCGCCTTGATGGCCGGGCTGGCCGCTGCCGCGGGCGCCGCGGGGCTGACGGCGCTTGCCCGCCCCGGCCGGGTCCGCCGTGCGCTCGGCCTGCCCGAGGCCGAGGCGACGGCCTATGCCCTGCGCATCGCCGGCATGATGCTCTTCGCGCTCGGCCTGTTCCTCGGCGGCTTCGCGGCGGCGTTCACGCTGGCGGGAGGGGCGGCATGAGCACGCCGCTGTTCCTGATCTTGGCGCTGCCTCTCGGTGCCATGATCTTCGTGGCCGGCTGGGCGCTCGGCCGGGTGCTTGATCCGGTATTCGGGATCGATGCGCGGCTGGCCCGGCTCCATCGTCGCCGCGAACGCCGCCTTGCGCGCGGGCAGGACTGGTATTTCGAGGAACTGCGCAGCATCGAGGTCGATCTGGCCCAGGCCGAGGCGGAGGGCATGCGCCCGCGCCAGAATTGGCTGGCCCGGCCGCTGGTCGTGCTGTTGCCCTTCCTCTGCCTGTCCCTTGGCGTCTTCGCGCTCACATTGCTCGTGCGCCCGCTCGGATTGGGCAGCCCGCCCGTGTGGATCGACGGCTTCCTGCCCTTGGTCCTGCTGCTGGTCGGCGTGCGCTACCTGATCGATCCTTCCTCCATCCACGGCACGCGTGCCGACGTCTCGCGTGGACTCGGCTTCGCTTTCATCGGCGTCTCCGCCGTCCTTCTCGTCCTCAAGTTCATCTAGTTCGTCACGGAGTAACCCCAATGCCGCTTCTCGAAGCCCGCAAGACCTACAAGCCCTTCGAATATCCCTGGGCGTTCGAGTTCTGGAAGCGCCAGCAGCAGATCCACTGGCTGCCGGAGGAAGTGCCGCTGGGCGAGGATTGCCGCGACTGGGCGCAGAAGCTCACCGATCACGAGCGCAACCTGCTCACCCAGATCTTCCGCTTCTTCACCCAGGCGGACGTGGAAGTGCAGGATTGCTACCACGAGAAATATGGCCGCGTGTTCAAGCCGACCGAGATCAAGATGATGCTGACGGCATTCAGCAACATGGAGACGGTCCACATCGCCGCCTATTCGCACCTGCTCGACACGATCGGCATGCCCGAGACCGAATATGCCGCCTTCCTCCAGTATAAGGAGATGAAGGACAAGCACGACTATCTGAGCACCTTCGGCGTCGATACCGACGAGGACATCGCCAAGACGCTGGCCATGTTCGGCGGCTTCACCGAGGGGCTGCAGCTCTTCGCTTCGTTCGCGATGCTGATGAACTTCCCGCGCTTCAACAAGATGAAGGGCATGGGCCAGATCGTGTCCTGGTCGGTGCGCGACGAGAGCCTGCACTGCGAGGGCATCATCAAGCTGTTCCACGCCTTCTGCAAGGAGCGCAACTGCCTGACCCCGTCGGTGCGCGACGACATTCTCGACATGTGCCAGAAGACGGTGCGCATCGAGGACGCGTTCATCGACCTGGTGTTCGAGATGGGCCCGGTGAACGGGATGACGCCCAAGGAGATCAAGAAATATGTCCGCTACATCGCGGACTGGCGCCTGGGCCAGCTCGGCCTCAAGCCGATCTACATGGTCGAGGAGCATCCGCTGCCCTGGCTCGCCCCGCTGCTGAACGGCGTGGAGCACGCCAATTTCTTCGAGACCCGCGCGACGGAATATTCGAAGGCGGCGACCCGGGGTGCATGGAACGAAGTGTGGGATTCGTTCGACAAGCGCCAGAAGGCCAAGATCACGCCGGTCGCCAACGAGGATGGCGGGGACGGCGGGCCGGACATGTTCTCGAAGGCGGGGATCGCGGCGGAGTGATTGCCCCAAGGCGACCAAGGCCTGCATGATCCAGGTTGGGGCCGCGTGAAGTGTGGGTGGTCGAAATGGCCGCCCACACACGCTTGGAACAACCCGGTAGCCAATCTCCTCCTATTCCTCCACCTCATCCCGCGCTCCATGCCGGATGCGTAGGATGATGACCGTGTCGCTCTTCACCCGATATCGCAGGATATAGGGCCAGACGCTGGTCATTTCCCGCCGGCCTTCGCCTGCGTCGCGACCACGCTCGGAGAACGCCGCCAAGCTGTCCGCCACCGCGATCAGACGTTCGCCCAGCCGCGATGCCGCGCCGGGATTGAATGCGGAGACATAGGCAAGAATGGCTTCGAGATGGCTGATCGCCTCCTCGGTCCAGACGATCTTGCGCAAGCTATTCGCCGGTTTTGGGACGGGGCAGCGGTGCTTCGGTTCCCCAGGAAGCGATCCAGCGCTTCACGGCATCATGCCCCACCAGCCGGCTCGCCCTCACATCGGCCTCGGCACGCGCATCCGCTGCCGCTTCGGCAGCAGGGTCACGTTCGTCGAACAGGGAGCGTTCGCGGGTCATGTCAGGAAAATACCAGCTTCGCACTCCTGCCGAAACCCCAACCGTGTCCCCTATGCAACACCCCCGCCGCAATTCCATGCTGCAATGCAACCCGGCGGACTCCTCGTGCATTGACCCCATGCCCCGCCGCCAGCGCCCGCGTATCTGGGTCGCCTTCGGCGGGGCGAGTGTTTGAAATAGCCACGAGGTTCCCCCGACATGCGTAAACTCCTTGCCGCCGCGGCGTTCGCCGCGCTGCCCTTCGTCGTCCCCGCCGCCCAGGCGCAGGATGCCGGCACCGACAGCGCTCCTGCCGAGACGGCCGCCACCGCCATGCCGGCCAGGACCGCGCCCGACGGCACCCGCGCCTTCGGGATCGAGCCCTATATCGGCATCCTGGGCGGCTATGAGCGGTTCGATCGCCAGTCCAACGCCGGCATCCCGATTCCCGCGAGCGGCAAGGCCTATGACGGTGCCCTGGTCCAGGGCGTCGCCGGCATCAACATTCCGCTCGGGCCGGTCTTCGTCGGTGCCGAGGGCAATGTCGCCAAGGGCATCAAGGGCGATATCGACTGGGAATATGGCGCCGCCGGCCGCTTCGGCCTGCGCGCGGGCGAGAGCGGCATGATCTATGGCAAGGTCGGCTATCAATGGGTCAATTTCGACGCGCTCGGCAACGACAGCCGCGACTATCACGCGATGACCTATGGCGCCGGCGTCGAGGTCGGGCCCAGGGACATCGGCCTGGGCGGCGTCACCGGCAATAGCGGCGTGCGCCTGCGCATGGAGATCAACACGTTCAACAACGCGAAGAGCTTCCGCCCGATGGCCGGCCTGATCGCGCACTTCTGACGGCACGGCAACGGCGGCGCGGCTCCCCGGGGGCGCGCGCCGCCGCTTGCTTCGTCGTGTCGATGCCGGACTCGGTCCGGGGCTCGGAAGCCCTTGTACGGAAACGGACTCGTAGCGGCCGAACCCGCGCGCTCAGGCCCGCTTGCGCTTCGGCTCCTGGCCGTGATCGCACACCGCTTCGCCGTCGCAGATCAGCCGGTCATAGCCGCTGCCCGGGCAGATGGCATGCGCAGTTAGGATCGCCGGAGTCAGCGCCTCGAGCCCCGTGCCGCGCCGGTCGAGCAGCCTGCGCACCGGGCGGCGTGAGCCGGCCCAGGCCTGGTGGCCCGCCTTGGGCGCAGGCGGCGGCGCGACGAGCAGCCCCACCGGCCGATAATCGGCGGTCGCGAGCCGGGGGAACACGCCGCGTGCGATCGCCCGCGCCCAGGCCGGCGTGGCGGGGCTCAGCGGCAGATGCGGCACCACGTCGCCCGGCATCTCGTAGCGCAGGCAGGCGATGCGGGTGCGGTCATAGCTGGCGGCGAAATCGGCATTGCCGGCGCGCGCCGCGGCGATGGTGGCGACGCTCACCGGCAGGTCCGCCCATTCCTTCACCTGGGCCGATCGCATCGCCGCCAGATTGGCGAGCGCGCCGCCCTTGCTATGGCCGGTGACGAACAGATGCCGCCGTGCCTTGCGGTCGAGCAGGCTCTGGTCGAGCATTGCCTGGATCGCGGTGCGCACGCCGGGGCCCGAGCCCGCGTCGTTCCACAGCCGGCGCGTCGATTCGGCAAAGCCGAAATGCACGCCGCCGCCATAATGCGAATCCTCGACGCACAGCGAGAAGGCGTCGTTCAGCCAGTCGAGTACCACGTCCCAGCCGTCATGCGCGCTGCCGAAAAAGGGCGGGAGCGAGCCGCGGAACGCCACCACCACGCCCTGGGAGGTGCGGCCGACCAGCGCCTGGTCGATCTGGCGCTGGCCGAGCGCGCTCTCGCGGCGCACGACGAAGGGCGCCTCGATCCAGCCGACATTGCGGCCATGGACGTGCATGGCCGGCTGATAGGCCTGGCTGGAAGCGTAGAGCAGGCGGCGTTTCATGCAGTCGTGCATCGGCAATACTCCCCGAACCATACAGCCTTGCCCCGGCGGATGGTGCACAGGCAATTAGGGTTAACACCGGAGTCGAAAATCGCGAAGCCGCGCTTTCGTTGCGCTGAACCGGAACCGGGCGCCCGGGCGGGCTTGCTCAATGATGGTCGTCGGGCTTGCGATAGGCATCGTGGCACGCCTTGCAGGCCTTGCCCACTTCGCCGAACTGCGCGGCGAAGCCGGCCTTGTCGCCGGCCTTGGCGAGCTCGGCGAGCTTGGTCGCCGCTGCGGCATAGTCGGCGGCGCGTGCCTCGAAGCCGGCGCGGTCGCTCCAAACGGCGGGCTGCGCCTCGGACGGCGCCGCGCCGCTGCCGGCGGGGAACATGCCGGGGATCGCCCGGGCCCAGCCGGCCAGCGCGCGGGCGGCGAAGCCCAGTGCCTTGGGATCATCGCCACGATCGATGCCCGCCTTGATCTGGCCGAACAGCGCGCCGGACAGCAGGAAGGCGGCCTTGCGGCCGGCGATCACGTCCGCGGCCGGATCGGCGGCGACGGCGCGGCTGGTCGGGGCGGTGGCCGCGAGGCCGGTGAACAGCGCCGCCGCGGCGCCGAGTGCGAGCATGGAAGTGCGCATGGATTCGCTCCCTTGGTCGGAGAAGGCGAGGCTAGGCCTCCTTCCTCTGATCCGCAACGGCCGCGCAACCTTGTCCATTATGGAGATGGTTACCGCCGAAACGGATCGGAGATCCCCTATGCTGCCGGGCGTGGCAGAAGGCGAAGCTCCTCGGGTCGAGTATGCGTGCGAACGTTGCGGCGGTGTTGCCGTTACGCGCGACGCCTGGGCAGAATGGGACGTCAGTTCCCAGGCCTGGGCGCTCAGCGAGACGTTCGATTTCGCCTTCTGCCACCAATGCCACCGCGAGACCCGCCTCGCGGTGCGGCCGGTGGGATAGTCGGGCGGGACTCAGGCTGTGGTCCCGAGCTTCCACAGCACGAACGCCATCTCGTCGGCAGCTTCCTGCAGACTTTCCCACCGGCCGGATTTGCCGCCATGGCCGGCGCCCATGTTGGTCTTGAGCACCAGCACCTGGTCGTCGGTCCGCGTCGCCCGCAGCTTCGCGGCCCATTTGGCGGGCTCCCAATAGGTGACGCGCGGATCGTTGAGCCCGCCCGAGATGAAGAGCGGCGGATAGGCCTGGGCAGTCACATTGTCATAGGGCGAATAGGAGCGGATGAGCGCGAACGCCGCCGGATCCGTCACCGGATTGCCCCATTCGGGCCATTCGCCCGGGGTGAGCGGCAGGCTCTCGTCGAGCATGGTGTTGAGCACGTCGACAAAGGGCACGTCGGCGACGACCACTGCCCACAGGTCGGGATCGGAATTGATCACCGCGCCCATCAGCTCGCCGCCCGCGGAGCGGCCCGCGATGGCGATGCCGCCGGCATGGGTGAAGCCCCGGTCGATCAGCCCCCTGGCCACATCGACGAAATCGTTGAAGCTGTTGGTGCGCTTCTCGAGCTTGCCGTCGAGATACCATTGCTGGCCGAGATCGTCGCCGCCGCGGATATGGGCGATGGCGAAGGCGACATCGCGATCGAGGAACGAGATGCGGCTGGTCGAGAAGCCGGGCGGGATCGCATAGCCATAGGCGCCATAGGCATAGAGATAGAGCTTGCCCGTGCCGTCCCTGGGGAAGTCCTTGGGATAGACGATGGACACGGGCACCTCGGTGCCGTCGCGGGCGGCGATCTTCAGCCGCTCGGTGCGGTATTTCGATCCGTCATAGCCCGACGGGATCTCCTGCACCTTCAGCGTCTCGAGCGTGCCCGTGGCGACGCTATAGTCATAGACCGTGCCCGGCGTGACCATCGACTCATAGCCGATGCGCAGCTTGTCCATCGCATATTCGGGATTGTCGCCCAGCCCGGCGACATAGCTGGCCTCGGGGAATTTCAGCCGTACCGGGGCGATGGCGGCGTCGTAGCGGTGGAGTTCGATCTGATCGAGCCCGTCCTCGCGCCCCTCGACGATGAAATAGTCGGCGAAGCAGGTCACGCCGGTCATGTAGAAATGCGCCGACGGGCCGATGCGCTCGGTCCATTCGCCGGGCGCCGCCACCGGCGCGGTTACCAGCCGGAACTGCGGATCGACGTCGTTGGTGTGGATGAACAGCGTGCCGTCATGCTCGTCCACGTCATATTCGCGGCCCGGCTTGCGGGGGCTGACGCAGACCATCGGCCGGGAAGGATCCTCGGGCGAGAGGAGATAGACTTCGCTGGTCACATGGTCGCCGGTCGAGACGAGCAGATAGTTGCGCGACTGAGTCTCGCCCACCGCCACGCGGTAGCCCTCATCGGCTTCCTTGAAGAGCTCGACGTCCTGCGCCACGGGCTCGCCGAGCCTGTGCCAGCGGGCATTGTCGGTCCGCCAGTTCTCGTTGGCGAGGCCATAGAGGAAGCCTCGGGAGTCCGCGGTCCAGACGATTTCTGAGAGCATGCCGGGGATCGTGTCCGGCAGCAATTCGCCGGTCTCGAGGTCCTTCACCCGGACTTCGAACCGCTCCGAGCCGTTGTCGTCGACGGCATAGGCGAGCAGCCGTCCGTCCGGGCTCACCGAGAAGGCGCCGAGCCGGAAATATTCCTTGCCCTCGGCCAGTGCCGGCTCGTCGAGGATCATCACGTCCGCGCCGCCGCCCACGGGGCGCCGCCACCAGCGCGGATATTCGCCGCCGGTCTCGTAGTCGGTCCAGTAGAGCCAATCGCCGTCCTTCTGCGGAACGGTGGATTCGTCTTCCTTGATCCGCCCGCGCATCTCGGTGAACAGCGTCTCGCTGAGCGGCTTGAGCGGCGCCATCACCTTCTCGAAATAGCCGTTCTCTTCCTCGAGATAGGCGAGCACGTCCTTGTCGGCGACATTGGGATAGGCCGGGTCCTTGAGCCAGGCCCAGGGATCCTCGATCGTGACGCCGTGGCGCGTGAAGCTGTGCGGGCGCGTGGCGGCGACGGGCGGCTTGGGAAAGTCGGTCATCGGCCTTCCCTAGCGCGCCCCTCAGCCGACCGCCACTGCCCGCCGTCGCCGCGCCAGCCGGGGCGCGAGCACCATCGCGAGCCCGGCCAGCGCCATCGCCGCGCCGGCCAGCGACACGGCCGGATAGCCCAGCCCCTGGCGGATCACTTCGCCGCCCAGCGCAGCGCCGATCGCGTTGCCCAGGTTGAACGCGCCGATATTCATCGCCGAGGCAAGGTTGGGCGCCTCGTGCGCGGCGTCCATCACGCGCATCTGCAGCGGCGGCACCAGCGCGAAGCTCGCCGCCCCCCAGAGCGGCAGCAGGAGCATCGCCACCGGCAACGAGAACATGCCGAGCGCGAACAGCACCAGCAGCACCGCCAGCGCCGCCGTCATCGTGACCAGCGCGGCCTCGACCGAGCGATCGGCATAGCGCCCGCCCAGCCAATTGCCCGCGGTGAGGCCGATGCCGAACAGCACCAGCGCCGCCGTCACCTGGAAGGTGGAAGCATGGGCCGCCTCCCGCAGGATCGGCGCGATATAGGTGAAGACGGTGAACATCGCGCTGAATCCAACCATGGTCAGCGCCAGCGCGAACAGCACCGGTCCGCGGCCCAACACGCGCAACTCCGCGCCCATATCGGCGTCCGCCTGGCCGGGCAGCGCCGGCACGAACAGCCGCAACGCCGCCATCGTCACCACGCCGATCGCCGCGATCGCCGCGAACACCGCGCGCCAACCGAACGCCTCGCCCGCCCAGGTGGCGAGCGGCACGCCGCCGATCGTCGCGATCGTCAGGCCCATGAACATCGTCGCGATCGCCCCGGCCCGGCGCTCGGGCGGGACCAGGCCGGCAGCCACCACCGATCCCACGCCGAAGAACGCGCCATGGTTGAGCGAAGTCACGATCCGCGCCGCCAGCAGCATCGCATAGCTGTCGGACAGCGCCGCCAGCAGGTTGCCGAGCGTGAAGATGCCGGCGAGCGCGATCAGCAGCGTGCGGCGCGGCACCCGCCCGGTGGTCAGCGTCATCAGCGGCGCGCCGATCAGAACGCCGATCGCATAGGCGCTGACGAGCAGGCCGGCGGCGGGGATCGAGACGCCGAGATCCCCCGCGATCACGGGAAGCAGCCCCATGGGCGTGAATTCGGTGACGCCGATGCCGAAGGCACCGATGGCGAGCGCAGTGAGGGCGAGGCGGGGACTCATGGATAGGGCTCCGGGATTTGTGCGGCAATGCAAATGGACCGGCATGCACGCGTCCAGTAGAGCGTCGAAAGGCGAAACATCTGTGCTTGGGAATCACGAATGACACGCATCATGGCGGATCGATCGGGCGAGATGGAAATCTTCGTGACGGCAGTGCGCGAGGGCAGCCTCTCCGCCGCCGCGCGCCGGCTCGACCTCACGCCTTCCGCGGTCAGCCGCGCGCTCGGCCGGATCGAGGCCCGGCTGGGCGTGCGCCTGATCACGCGCACCACGCGCCGGCTGGTGCTGACGCCCGAGGGCGATGCCTATCTCCACGCGGCCCAGCGCATCCTTGCCGACATCGCCGAAGTGGAGGGCGCGCTCGCCGACCAGGCCGCGCCGCGCGGGCGCCTGCGGGTCAGCGCCGCGCTGGCGCATGGCCGGCTCTCGGTGGTGCCGCTGCTCGGCGCATTCGTCGCGCGCTATCCCGGCATCCTGGTCGACATCAGCCTCAGCGATACGCTGGAGGACGTCGCGGGCGGCCGCGCCGATGTCGCGATCCGCTTCGGCCCGCTGGCGGACAGTCCGCTCACGGCCCGCAAGCTCGGCGAGACCGGCCGCACCATCGCCGCCTCGCCCGACTATCTGGCGCGCATGGGCACGCCAGCGCTGCCCGAGGACCTGCACGCGCATAACTGCCTCAATTTCAACTTCCGCCGCGCCGAGCCGGTCTGGCCGTTCCGGCGCGACGGCCGCGACTATGCCTTGCCCGTCGGCGGCAATATCGAGGCGAATAATGGCGAGACGCTGGTCCAGCTCGCGCTTGCCGGTGTCGGTGTCGTCCGGGTCGGGAGCTTCCATGTCGAGGACCATGTTGCCGCCGGGCGGCTGGTCGCGCTGCTCGAGCCGTTCAACCCCGGCGATCGCGAGGACATTCACGCGCTCTATGTCGGCGGTGCCACCCGCCCGGCACGCGTGCGCGCCTTCGTCGATTTCCTGGTGGAGAAGCTGGGGCGGTCCTGAATATCGCCAGCGAGCAACGAGGCCGGGCGTCGCCGGGACGGCGACATGGGCTCAATCGATGATCGGATGCCTGTCCCGCAGCCGGTCGGCGATGCGCTCGACCGCCGCATTCTCCTCGGCCTCGCCGCCGGGGGTGATCGACCAGTTGCAATGCGGATGCGTCGCGGCGCTGTAGCGCTTCACCGGGCCGATCACGTTCCGCCACCGCCGCCGCGTACCGCCGACTTCGCGCAGCAGGATGGCGAGGAACTGGTCGATGAGGTCGGCGGCGTTCATGCGCCTTCCGCCGCCAGGCCCTTGAGCCGGTACAGGACCTCGAGCGCATCGCGGGGGCTCAGGCTGTCGATGTCGAGCGTGCCCAGCTCGGTGCGAAGCGCGTCGACGGACTCCTCCTCCTCGATCGCGGCGGCGGCGAACAGGGGCAGGTCGTCAAGGCCCGCGGCCAGGCCGCCGGTGGCGGCGCGGCCGGCCTCCAGCTTGTCGAGCACGGATTTGGCGCGCCGGATCGTCACCGGCGGCAAGCCGGCGAGCCGCGCGACGGCAAGGCCGTAGCTGCGATCGGCCGGCCCTTCCGCGACTTCGTGGAGCAGGACGAGGTCGCCCTTCCACTCGCGGGCGCGGACATGGTGGAGCGTGAGCGCGTCGCAACGCTCGGCGAGCCGGGTCAGCTCGTGATAGTGCGTGGCGAACAGGCACCGGCAGCGATTGTCCTCATGGATCGCCTCGACCACGGCCCAGGCGATGGCGAGGCCGTCATAGGTCGAGGTGCCGCGGCCCACTTCGTCGAGGATGACGAAGCTGCGCGGCGTCGCCTGGGCGAGGATCGCGGCGGTCTCCACCATCTCGACCATGAAGGTCGAGCGGCCGCGGGCGAGATTGTCCGAGGCGCCGACGCGGCTGAACAGCCGGTCGACCAGCCCCAATGTGGCGCGGGCGGCGGGGACATAGCTGCCGGCCTGGGCCAGCACGGCGATCAGCGCGTTCTGGCGCAGGAAGGTCGACTTGCCGCCCATGTTCGGGCCGGTGACCAGCCACAGGCGACTGGACTCGGAGAGGGTGCAGTCATTGGCGACGAAGCGCCCGCCCGACTTCGCGACGGCTTCCTCGACCACCGGGTGGCGGCCGCCCTCGATCTCGAAACAGGCATGCTCGACGAGGTGCGGACGCGCCCAGCCGCCCTCGGCGGCGCGCTCGGCGAGGCCGGCCGAGACATCGATCCGGGCGAGCGCGTCGGCGGTGCGGGCAATGGGCTCGCGTGCGTCGAGCGCGCGGGTGGTAAGGTCCTCGAGATGCGCGGCCTCGGCCGCGAGCGCATGAGCGCCGGCCTGGGTGACCTTGACCGCGACGTCGTGCAGTTCGGGCGCGTTGAAGCGGACGACGCCGGCCAGCGTCTGGCGATGGGTGAAGCCGCTGTCCTGCGCCATCAGCGGATCGGCGTTCTTCGCCGGCACTTCGATATGATAGCCGAGCACGCCGTTGTGGCGGATCTTGAGCGAGCCGATCCCGGTGCGCGTGCGATATTCGGCTTCGAGCGCGGCGATCGCGCGGCGGCCGCCGGCGCCCGCGTCGCGCAGATCGTCGAGCGCGGCGTCATAGCCCTCGGCGATATAGCCGCCATTGGCGGCGTCGATGGGCGGCTCGGGGACGAGCGCGCGGCCGAGCAGGTCGATCAGCGCGCCATGCCCGCGCATCTGGGGCAGGAGATCGGCGAGCAGGGGCGGGATGCCTGTCGCCTCCAGCCGCTCGGCGAGGCGCCAGGCGCCGTCGAGCCCGTCGCGCAGCTGGCCCAGGTCGCGCGGGGAACCGCGCCCGGCGGCGAGGCGGCCCAGCGCGCGACCGATATCGGGCATCGCCCGGAGCGCGCCGCGCACCATCTCGCGCAGGCCCGCATCGTCGTGGAAATGGGTGACGAGATCGAGCCGCGCCTCGATGCCTGGCCGGTCCATCAGCGGGGCGGCGATATCGCTGCCGAGCAGGCGGGCGCCGGCGCCGGTGACGGTGCGATCGACGCTATCGAGCAGGCTGCCCCTGCGCGTGCCCGCCGAACTGATCGTGAGTTCGAGGCTCTCGCGGGTCGCCGCGTCGATCGCCATCGCGGCTTCGGTGCGCGTGACACGCGGCGGGCGCAGGAAGGGAAGCGCTCCCTTGGCGGTGTGCTCCAGATAGGCGGCGAGGCCCCCGGCGGCGGCGAGCGCCGCGCGCGAGAACTGGCCGAAGCCGTCGAGCGTCGCCACGCCGAACAGCCGCTTCAGCCGCGCTTCCCCGCCGGCGCTGTCGAAATCGATTCGCGGGCGGACGACGGTGGCGAGTTCGTCAAAGGCGGAGCCGTCTCCGACCACCGTCTCGGCGGGAGAGAGGCGGGCGATCTCGGCGGCGGCGCGGTCGGCGCTGCTCTCGATGATCTCGAAGCGGCCGGTGGAGATGTCGGCGCAGGCGATCGCCACGCTTCCGCCGGCCTCGCCGATCGCCGCGCACCAATTGGCGGTGCGGCTGTCGAGCAGCGATTCCTCGGTCAGCGTGCCGGCGGTGACGACGCGGATGATCGCGCGGTTGACCAGCGCCTTGGAGCCCATGCGCTTGCGCGCTTCCTCGGGCGTCTCGGTCTGGTTGGCGATGGCGACGCGGTGGCCGGCCTTGATCAGCCGGGCGAGATAGCCCTCCATCGCATGCGCGGGCACCCCGCACATCGGGATGCGCTCGCCGTCATGCTCGCCGCGCGCGGTGAGCGCGATGTCGAGCACGGCGCTGGCGATCTTCGCATCGTCGAAGAACAGCTCGAAGAAATCGCCCATCCGGTAGAAGAGCAGGCAATCCTCCGCTTCTGCCTTCAAGGCGAGATATTGCGCCATCATAGGGGTGGGAGCTGCGGAGGACATGGCTTGCGGCCTAGCGGAACCCGGTGCGCGATCAACACCCCGGCGGGGCATTTTCCTGGGGAAAAGGCCGGATGTGCGGAAATCCGCACATCTGGACGGGTCGATCCGTGCCGATCCGTGGCGGATGCATGGGAATCCGTCGCATTCGGCACATTGCGGCGTCGGAACGGCCCCCCTAAAGGGGAGGCAATCTGGAGAGAAGAATGTCTGAGGAATCGAACGTCCAGTTTTCGGAGCGCGAGGCGCTGCTCTATCACTCCGAGGGCCGGCCGGGAAAAATCGAAGTCATCGCATCCAAGCCGATGGCGACGCAGCGCGACTTGGCGCTGGCCTATTCGCCCGGCGTGGCGGTGCCCGTGCTGGCGATCGCCGAGAATCCGGCGGCGGCCTATGACTATACCGCCAAGGGCAATCTCGTCGCCGTGATCTCGAACGGCACCGCGATCCTCGGGCTGGGCAATCTCGGCGCGCTGGCTTCCAAGCCGGTGATGGAGGGCAAGGCCGTTCTCTTCAAGCGCTTCGCGGATGTCGATTCGATTGACCTCGAAGTGAAGACCGAGGACGTCGACGCCTTCATCAACTGCGTCGAGCTGCTCGAGCCGAGCTTCGGCGGCATCAATCTGGAAGACATCAAGTCCCCCGAATGCTTCGTGATCGAGCAGACGCTGCGGGAGCGGATGAACATTCCGGTGTTCCATGACGACCAGCACGGCACGGCGATCATCGCCGCCGCGGGCCTGATCAACGCGCTCCATCTGACCGGGCGTGACATCAAGGACACGCGCGTCGTGATGAACGGCGCCGGCGCGGCGGCGATCGCGTGCGCCGAGCTGATCAAGGCGATGGGGCTGCCGCACGGCAACCTGCTGATGCTCGACCGGACCGGCGTGATCTATCAGGGCCGCGAAGGGGTGAACCAGTGGCAGTCGGCCCATGCCGTCGCCACCGATCGCCGCACGCTGGCCGATGCGCTGGAGGGCGCGGACGTGTTCATGGGCCTGTCGGCCGCAGGCGCGCTGCCCGCCGAGCTGCTCAACCACATGGCGCTGAAGCCGATCATCTTCGCGATGGCCAACCCCGATCCCGAGATCACCCCGCCCGAGGCACGCGCGGCGCGTCCGGACGCGATCATCGCGACGGGGCGTTCGGACTATCCGAACCAGGTCAACAACGTGCTGGGCTTCCCGTTCATCTTCCGCGGCGCGCTCGACGTGCGGGCGACGACGATCAACGATGCGATGAAGATCGCGGCGGCGACCGCGCTCGCCGAGCTGGCCCGCCAGCAGGTGCCCGAGGAAGTGGCGGCGGCCTATGGCGTGCAGCACAGCTTCGGCCCCGACTACATCATCCCGGCACCGTTCGATCCGCGGCTGATGGAGCTGGTGCCCGCCGCTGTCGCCCAGGCGGCGATGGATTCGGGCGTGGCGACCAAGCCGATCACCGACATGGCGGCCTATCGCCAGGCGCTGCGCGCGCGGCTGAACCCGACCACGTCGGTGCTCTCGCTCGCGTATGAAGGCGCACGGGCCAATCCGAAGCGCGTGATCTTCGCCGAGGCGGAAGAGGAAGTCGTGCTGCGCGCGGCGATCGCCTTCAAGGATGGCGGCTATGGCACGCCGGTGCTGGTGGGCCGCGAGAGCGTGCACGACCGGCTGAAGGCGCTTGGCGCCGATCCGGCGCATTTCGAGCTGCACAACAGCGTCAACTCGCCGCTGGTCGAGCAGATGGTGGAGTTCCTCTATTGCCGCCTGCAGCGCCGCGGCTACCTTCGCCGCGATTGCGAGCGCATGGTCAACCGCGACCGCAACATCTTCGGCGCGCTGCTGCTCCAGCTCGGCCATGCCGATGCAATGATCACCGGCGTCACCCGCACCTGGGCCGAATCGATGCGCCAGGTGAAGCGCGTGATCGATCATGCCCCGGGCCGCACGCCCTTCGGCATGCACGTGCTGGTCGGCCAGTCGCACACGGTGTTCATTGCCGACACCACCGTGAACGAGCGGCCGAATGCCGAGGAACTGGCGGACATCGCCGAGGGCGCGGCCGCCGTCGCCCGCCGCATGGGCCATGAGCCGCGCGTCGCCTTTCTCAGCTATTCGAACTTCGGCAATCCCGAGGGCCAGTGGCTCGACAATGTCCGCGGCGGCATCAAGGTGCTCGACGGGCGCGGGGTGGAGTTCGAATATGAGGGCGAGATGTCGCCCGACGTGGCGCTCAACAAGCGCCAGCTGGCGAACTATCCCTTTGCGCGCCTTTCCGGCCCGGCCAATGTGCTGATCATGCCGGGCCTGCAATCGGCCAACATCTCGGCCAAGCTGCTGCGCGAACTGGGTGGCGATTCCACCATCGGCCCGATGCTGATCGGCATGGAGAAGCCGGTGCAGATCGCTCCGATGACGGCGACCGCCAGCGAACTGGTGACGCTGGCGGTGCTCGCGGCCGGCGGGATCGCACGCTGATCTAGGCCAGCACGACCTCTCTTGCCTGTTACATTTGTAGCATGCTACAAATGTAGCGGGTCAGAGGAGGTCGAGTCGTGATCGAATCGCTGCCGCGCCGCGAGCGCGAGGTTTTCGAGGCGCTGTGCAGCCTGGGCGAGGGCACGGCCATCGCCGTGCGCGGCGCGCTGACCGACCCGCCGAGCGATTCGGCGGTGCGCACCTTGCTGGGCCGGCTCGAGGCCAAGGGGCTGATCGGCCATAGCACGCGCAACCAGGCCTATGTCTACCGGCCGGTGGAGCAGGCCGATTCGGTGGCCGAGACCGCGCTCCAGCGCCTCGTGCATACTTTCTTCCAGGGCTCGGCGGCGCGCGCCGCGACGGCGTTGCTTGGCATGGAGAAGGCGCTCACCCGCGCGGAAGTCGACGAACTCCAGCGCGCGATCGACGAGGCGCGGGGGGAAGCGAAATGATCGTGGAGCTGCTGATCGCGCTCGGCTGGAAATCCGCGCTCGCCTGCGGTGTCGCGCTGCTCGCCAGCCAGGCGTTGCGCGGCCGGCCCGCTTCGCAGCGCGTGGCGGTGCTGCGCGCCGGCGTGGCCGCGCTGCTGCTGCTGCCGCCGCTCCTCCTGGCGATGCCCGCGGTCGAGATAGCGGTGCTGCCGGCGGCCGCGCCGCTATCCGCCTTGCCCGCCATTGCCGAAGCTGCGGCGCTGCCCGTCGCCGCGGCGCCTGTCGTACCCGAGATTGACTGGATCGCCCTGGCCTATCTGGGAGGTGCCGCGTTCGTGCTGCTGCGCCTCGCCATCGGGCTCTTCCTGTTGCACCGCTGGACCCGCCATGCGGTGCCGGCCTCCCATCCCGTGTGGATGGAGGTGTTCGCACGGGCCGCCAAACCCTTGAGGCGGCCCGTGCGGCTACTGGTTTCACCTCATATTGCCTCGCCCCTGAGCCTGGGGATCGCGCCGGCGACGATATTGATCGGCCCGGATATCGAGCGGCGCCCCGATCGCGCCGCCGCGGTGATTGCGCACGAGATCGCGCATGTTAGCCGGTTCGACTGGCCGGCGATGCTCGCCGCTCGGCTGGCGCTGGCCCTGTTCTGGTGCAATCCGCTCGCCTGGCTGCTCGTCGCCGAGCTGGCTCGCCAGACCGAGCTGGCCGCCGACGAGGACGCGCTGCAGCATGTCGGGCGTGCCGATTACGCGCAGACGCTGCTTGCGGTCGCCGGCGGATGCGGGGCGCATGCAGCTTGCGGCATGGCGGTCGCGCGCGGTGCGATGGCGCGGCGGATCCGGCGCGTGCTCGATGCGGCCCCGCGCAAGCCGGCGAGCGGGCTTGCATGCGCGCTGCTGATCGGTGGCATCCCGCTGGGGATTGCGCCGCTTGCCGCGATGCAGGTCGTCGAGCGGCCCCAGGCGTCGGCCGTGCCGGGAGGCGATCGTGCGGCGGCCCGGCCGGCGCCCGCCATGTCGCCTTCCCAGGTGCGGGAGGAACCGGCACGGACACCTGTGGTGCCGGCGCCACGGGCATCCTCTTCCCGGCATGACGAGTCGGTACGCGTCCTGGCCAAGGCCAGGGCCCTGGTCGCGTCGACTCCCGCCCCGACCCGGGATGTGCCGCGCGCTGCGGGGGCGGCGGCGCGGTTCAGGGCCCAAGCGCCGATGCCGACCATGGGCGAGGCAATTCCACCGGCCGGCACGGGCACCGCACGCAGAGTCGCGCCGCCGACGGAACAGCGGTTCGCCGCCGTGCAGCGCCTGCGCAAGGCTGCGCTGGAATATCGCGACCGTGCCCATGACCGTGCCCTGCCGCTCGATGTCCGCCAGGGCTATCGCAACGTGGGGGCATCACTGGCGGACGAAGCCGACCGGCTGGAGAGGCAGGCCCAGCAGATGGCGGGCGTCTACTAGCCCCCCAACCCGGCACCACCGAACCGAAGCGCGGCTTTCGCGCCACGGGGCCGGCTTGCCCGGCGACTTGAAGGGAGAATGACGATGCGTTCGATCCTGTTCCTGTCCGTTGCCCTTGTCGGCGCTTGCGCCTCGCATCCGCCCATGCCGGTCGGCGAGCCGGCGCTGCGGGTTGCCTATGGCGACCTGCAGCTGGACACCAGGGCGGGCCGCGCCGCCTTGCGGGAGCGCTTGGACGGCGCGGCCCGCACCTATTGCCGGACCAACGACCGGGACGCGGCACCCCAGTTGATCCGCAACAAGGCGGGATATTGTTTCGACATGGTGCGGCTCTCGCTGGTCGCCGAAATGCCCGACAGGGTGCGGCGCGGATATTATCGGCGCTAGCCGTCGATGCTCACGCCCAGCGACGCATTGACCAGCCCGCCATCGACGGTGATCGTGTCGCCCACGACATAGTCGCCGGCGCGGCTGGCGAGATAGATGGCGGCGCCCGCCATGTCCTCGTCCACTCCGATGCGCCGGGCCGGGATCGCCCGAGCGACGTCGCCGCCATGATCGCGCGCCGCCTTGTTCATGTCGCTGGCGAAGGCGCCGGGAGCGATCGAGGTGACGTTGACATGGTCGCGGACCAGCCGGGCGGCCATGCGCTTGGTCAAATAGATCAGTGCCGATTTGGAAGCGTGATAGCTGTACGTCTCCCACGGGTTCAGCCGCTGGCCGTCGATCGAAGTGATGTTGATGACCTTGGCCGGGCGTTCGCCCGATCCGCCCGCCTTGAGCAGATCGAAGAGCGCCTGGGTCAGGAAGAAGGGCGATTTGACGTTCAGGTCCATCACCTTGTCCCAGCCCTTTTCCGGAAAGCCCTCGAACGGTTCGCCCCAGGCCGCGCCGGCATTGTTGACCAGGATGTCGAGCCGTTCCTCGCGCTCCGCCAGCGCGGCGGCGAGCGCCTTGCAGCCGGCGACGGTCGAGACGTCCATCGGCAGGGCGATGCAGTTCGGGCCGAGCGCCGCGGCAGTCTCCTCGCAGGCTTCGGCCTTGCGGGAGGAGACATAGACCTTGGCACCCTGGGCGACATAGCCCTCGGCGATCATCCGGCCGATGCCGCGGGATCCGCCGGTGACGAGGGCAATGCGGCCGTCGAGGCGGAATAATGTCGTGGTGTCCATAGCTTAACTCCCTTTTCCCTTCAGGGGAGGGGCAGGGGAGAGGGGCATGTTGCCACCGTCTCGCACTGCCCTTCTCCCCGATCCCCTCCCCTGAAGGGGGAGAGGAAGACTAGCCGCCCCGCTTCAGCGTCTCGCGGGCGATGATCAGTTGCTGGATCTGGCTGGTGCCTTCGTAGATGCGGAACAGCCGGACGTCGCGGTAGAGTCGCTCGATGCCATAATCCGCGATGTACCCGGCGCCGCCGAAGATCTGCACGGCGCGATCCGCCACCCGGCCGACCATCTCGCTGGCGAAATATTTCGCCGCCGCCGCTTCCATCGTGGTGTTCGCGCCGCGGTCCTTCGCGGCGGCGGTCTCGAGCACGAGCGCCCGTGCCGCCAGCGCCTCGGTCTTGGAATCGGCGAGCATCGCCTGGATCAGCTGGTGCTCGGCGATCGGCTTGCCGAACTGTACGCGCGCGCTGGCATAGGCGACGCAGTCGGCGATCAGCCGCTCGGCCACGCCGACGCAGACCGCCGAGATGTGCAGCCGGCCGCGATCGAGCACCTGCATCGCGATGCGGAAGCCCTCGCCCTCGGCGCCCAGCCGGTTGGCGACGGGCACGGGCGTGCCGTCGAACACCACGTCCGCCACCCGGGCACCCTTCTGCCCCATCTTCTTCTCGGGCTCGCCGATACTGACTCCCGGCAAGTCGCGCGGCACCAGGAAGGCGGAGACGCCGCGGCCGCCGGGCGCATCGCCGGTGCGGGCCATCACGGTGAACAGCTCGGCCTTGTCGGCATTGGTGATGAAGCGCTTGGTGCCGGTGAGGCGATAGACGTCGCCGTCGCGGACCGCCCGGGTCTTCACTGCGCCGCTGTCGGACCCCACGTCCGGCTCGGTCAGGGCGAAGCTGGTGACGATCTCGCCGCTGGCGATGCGCGGCAGCCATTCGGCCTTCTGCTCGGGCGTGCCGGCCATGACGAGACCTTGCGAGCCGATGCCGACATTGGTGCCGAAGCTGGAACGGAAGGCCGGCGTGGTGCGGCCCAGCTCGATGGCGACCTTGCATTCCTCGAGCATCGTCAGCCCCAGGCCGCCATAATCCTCGGCGATCGACAGGCCGAACAGGCCGAGCGCCTTCATCTCGGCGATCACTTCGGCGGGGATGGCGTCGGCGGCCTCCACCTCGGCTTCGAGCGGGCGCAGGCGCTCGTGGACGAAGCGGCGGATCGTATCGATCAGCGTGTCGAAGATTTCGGGGTCGAGCGCCATGGCCACGCGTTCCTCAGGTTCGAAGCCAAAGGCTATACCGACCATATGGTCCGGAGCAAGCCATACCCGATATTCCAACAGCTTGCAGTTGACCCCCGGATTGCGGCACATATGGTGCGCGGCAAAATGGGTCGAAAGGGAGCATAGGGGCATGGACGGCAACCAGGCGGCAGTGCCGCCCGCACGGCGAATCCGCACGCCGATCATGCTCGCCTATGGCTTCGGCACCGTGGCGTATGGCGTGAAGGACTTCTGCTTCTCGACCTTCCTGCTGTTCTTCTTCAACCAGGTCCTCGGGCTGCCGGCTGCCGAAGTGGGCTTCGCGATCATGTGCGCGCTGCTGCTCGACGCGGTGGCCGATCCGGCGATCGGTTTCCTCTCGGACCGGACGCGGAGCCGCTGGGGGCGGCGCCATCCCTGGATGTACGCCTCGGCCATTCCGATCGCGATCGGCTGGCTGTTGCTATGGAATCCGCCCGCGCTCTCGCACGGCGGCATGCTCGCCTGGGTCTTCGCCATGTCGGTGCTCGTCCGCACCGCGGTGAGTGCCTATGAAGTGCCGAGCCAGGCGCTGACCCCCGAGCTTTCCGCCGACTATGAAGAGCGGACGCGGATCATGGCCTATCGCTTCCTGTTCGGCTGGGCCGGCGGGCTGGGGATGATGATCCTGGCCTATGCCTGGCTGCTCGGGCCTTCGCCCGGCCATCCCAATGGCCAGCTGGTCCGCGAGAACTATCCCGGTTTCGCGCTGGCGAGCGCGCTGATCATGGCCTTTGCCATTCTCGTCTCGGCGCTGGGGACGCATGGCGAGATCAAGCGGCTGCCCCAGCCGGAGGAGCGCACGCGCCAGTCGCTCGGCGCCCATTTCGCCGAACTGGGCGAGACGGTGCGGAATCGCGCCTTTCTGATCCTGATGGCTGCCGGCCTCTGCTATTATTCCGCGCAGGGCGTGAGCTTCGCGCTGTCGAGCTATCTCTATGCCCATGTCTGGCGTTTCCAGAACCAGGACTTCACGATCATCGCCTTCTCGCTGCTGGTCGGCGCCTTTTTCGCCTTCTTCGTCGCGCCGCGGGCTTCGCGGGGGCTAGGCAAGCCCCGGGCGGCGATGTGGCTGATGGCGGCGGCGGCCTTCTGGGTCGCCTTGCCCTATGTGCTGCGCCTGCTCGGCCTGTTCCCGGCGCCCGGCACGCCCTGGCTGCTCCCGTCGCTGTTCGCCATCTACGCGCTCAACGTCACCTGCAGCATTTCGGCGACGATCCTCGGCGCCTCGATGATGGCCGATGTCGTCGAGCATTCGGAGATCGAGACCGGCCGGCGCAACGAAGGGGTGTTCTTCGCCGGATCCTTCTTCATCCAGAAATGCTGCAGCGGACTGGGCATCTGGGCGACGGGCCTGCTGCTCGACCTGGTGAACTTTCCCGCGGCGGCCCGGCCGGGCCAGGTGCCCATGGCGACGGTCGACCGGCTCACCATCCTGTTCTTCGTCGTCTATGGCGTGCTCGCGATCGCCGCGGCGATCCTTTACCGCTTCTTCCCCTTCGGCAAGGCGGAGCATGAGGCGCGGATCGCGGCGCTCGCCGGCCGCAATGCGGAAATGTCCGCCGGAAGCTGACCTTCCGACGGACATCCTTTCCTCCCCAGGAAAGTCTGCGCTCAGGCCACGCGGCCCAGGCGGTGATAGAGATTGGCGTATTTCGTCGACTCGGGTGCGTCCTTCACCTTCTCGAGATGGGTGGCCACCGCCTCGCGGATGAGGCGGAAGTCCTCGGTCGAGAAGACGGCGCGGCTGCGCTGGGGTTCGGTCATGGCAATCACTCCTTTCTCTTGGTTCAGGCGGCTTCGGTGGTGACGAACTGGGCGGCTTCGGTGCTCTCGGCGAGCGCGGTGGTGCTGCTGCTGCCGCCCGCCAGCGTGGTCGCGATCGCATCGAAATAGCCGGTGCCGACTTCGCGCTGGTGGCGAGTCGCGGTATAGCCATTGGCCTCCGCCGCGAACTCGGCCTGCTGCA
This sequence comes from Sphingomonas sp. 67-41, assembly GCF_001899725.1. Classification (NCBI taxonomy): domain Bacteria; kingdom Pseudomonadati; phylum Pseudomonadota; class Alphaproteobacteria; order Sphingomonadales; family Sphingomonadaceae; genus Sphingomonas; species Sphingomonas sp. 67-41. The sequence goes on from NZ_MKWJ01000022.1 coordinate 1,089,088, forward strand.
GCTCCGAATAGGCCGCCATGCCGCGATCCTTGTAGCCCCGGGCCAGCTCGAACATGCCGTAGTTGAGCTGGTGGAAGCCGGCGAGCGTGACGAACTGGAACTTGTAGCCCATCGCGCCGATCTCGCGCTGGAAGCGGGCGATGTCGTCCTTGTCGAGATTCTTCTCCCAGTTGAAGCTGGGCGAGCAGTTGTACGCCAGCATCTTGTTGGGGAATTCCTTCTTGATCGCTTCGGCGAAGCGGCGGGCATCGTCCATGTTCGGCTTCGAGGTTTCCCACCACAGCAGGTCGGCATGCTCGGCAAAGGCCAGGCCGCGCTTGATGCAGTGATCGACGCCGGTGCCGTCCTTCAGGCGGAAAAAGCCCTCCGGCGTGCGCTCGCCGGTGAGGAACTCGCGGTCGCGCTCGTCGACGTCCGACGTGATCAGCCGCGCGCTCTCCGCATCGGTGCGGGCGCAGATCACCGTGGGCACGCCGGCGACGTCCGCCGCCAGCCGCGCCGCGTCGAGGTTGCGGATATGCGCCTGGGTGGGGATCAGCACCTTGCCGCCGAGGTGCCCGCACTTCTTCTCCGATGCGAGCTGGTCTTCATAATGCACCCCGGCGGCGCCTGCGGCGATATAGGCCTTCATGATCTCGAAGCAGTTGAGCGGGCCGCCGAAGCCGGCCTCGGCATCGGCGACGATCGGCGCGAACCAGTCGCGCTGGGCGCCGCCTTCCATATGCTCGATCTGGTCGGCGCGCTGGAGCGTGGCGTTGATCCGGCGCGCGAGCTCGGGCCCCGCATTGGCGGGATAGAGCGACTGATCGGGATACATCTGGCCGGCGGTATTGGCGTCCGCCGCCACCTGCCAGCCCGACAGGTAGATCGCCTTCAGCCCGGCGCGGACCATCTGCATCGCCTGGTTGCCGGAGAGCGCGCCGAGGGCGTTGATGTAATCCTCGGTCTGCAGCAGCTCCCACAGCTTGAGCGCGCCGCGGCGGGCGAGCGTATGCTCGACCGCAAGCGAGCCGCGCAGGCGCTCGACATCCTCGGGCGAATAGGGGCGCACGATGCCGTCGAACCGGCCGGTGGGGGCGGGGATCAGGTCTTCGAAGCGCGTCGGCATTGTGTGTTCCTTGACTAGGTTGCCGAACCTGTATGGATATTCCCTGATGTCCCTGGCGAGAGGCCATGGGCCCCTGGCGGGGTCATGGTGTGCATGGGGCTTTTCTCTGATTTGAAAGGATGTAAATTATTTACAAAGCGCCCCGACTCGTTCGATATGAACGCATCGGAACATTGCGTGCGGGACAACCCAATGCCTTCCCGCAGGCGGGAGAGCGAATCGAAGGCGGGAGAAGTGGCCGAACAGAAGCTTTTCGCGGGACATGCCGTGCGGCGCCTCCGCCGCCAGCTGCTGCTGACCCAGGCGGCGATGGCCGAGGCGCTGGGGGTGTCGGCGAGCTATCTCAATCTGGTCGAGCGAAACCAGCGGCCGGTCTCGGCCATGCTCATGCTGCGGCTTTCCGAAGTATACGACTTCGATCCCCGCAAGCTTGCCGCGGCGGAGCCGGGCGGCGGGATGGAGGCGCTGCGGCGGCGACTCGCCGATCCGCTGTTCGCCGATCTCGAGATCGACCGGCAGCAGATGGAGGAGTGGCTGGCCGGCGCGCCCGGCGGGGCCGAGGCGTTCGCGCGGACCTATGACCGGATCGGGGCCGGTGCGGCGCCGGACCAGGGCGCGGGCGACCCGGGGCGGCAGGTGCGCCGCGAGATCGAGCGCTGGCGCGGCCATTTCGCCGATCTCGACGCCGCGGCCGAAGCGCTGGCCGACGAACTGCGCCAGGCGGCGAGCGATCCCTATGGCGCGATGGCCGAGCGGCTGCGGGTGAAGCATCAGCTTTCGGTGCGCATCCTGCCGGCGGACGTGATGCCGGGGCTGCTCAAGCGGCTCGACCTGCACGCGCGCCAGGTGCAGCTTTCCGAACTGCTCGACATGCCGGGCCGCACGTTCGCGCTGGCCGAGCGCTTGTCGCAGGAAGCGCGCGGCGAGATCGATGCGCTGGTGCGCGGCGCCGGGCTCGATCGCATGGGCGAGCGGCTCTATCAGCGCCATCTGGTCGGCTATTTCGCGGCGGCGGTGATGATGCCCTATGGCCGGTTCCTGCGGGCCTGCGAGCAGACCGGCTACGATATGGAGGTGCTCCCGCGGCGCTTCGGCGCGAGCTTCGAGCAGGTGGCGCACCGGCTGACCACGTTGCAGCGCGTGGGCGCGCGGGGGCTGGCCTTCTTCGTGATGCGCGTGGACCGGGCGGGGCAGGTCTCCAAGCGCTTCGCCGGGGCGAGCGGGTCGCCGCTCGTCGAGGGGCCGGGGCTGTGCCCGCTATGGAACCTGACCGAAGCGTTCGGCCGGGCCGACGAGACGCTGGGCCAGCTGATCGAGACCGAGGACGGCGCGCGCTGGTTCACGCTGTCGCGGGCGCGGACGCCCCAGGGCGCGCAGGGAGTGCGGGCGCGCTTCGCCCTGGGGATCGGGCTTGCCGCGGCCGAGGCGCGGGCGCTGTCGGCGGCGCGCGGCGTCGACCTTGCGGGCGAAGCGGTGCCGGTGGGGCTGGGCTGCCGCGCCTGCACCCGGCCGGACTGCGCGCAGCGCTCCGCCCCGCCGGCGGGGCGCGCGACCCTGGCCAATGAGCGCGAGAGCGGCGTCACGCCGTTCGGGTTCGTGGGGGATTAGGGGGGCGGATTGGCGCTCGGCGGATGCGCTGCATGATGGTGCCAACCCATGCAGGGATCGGCACCCGGCCCGCCCCCGCCCCCTCTCTTGCAGGCAGGGGGAGATCGGTGCCGGCGTTCAACCCTCCGCCAATTCCGCCAGCAGTTCCTCCAGCTGCGCAAGTTGCTCGGGCATGCCTTCGGCGGCGCCAATGCCTTCGTCGAGCGCTTCCTTCGAAGGGTGGAGCTCGCGGAAGGTCAACAGCGTCTTGCCATCCCGTTCCTCGAAGGTGACCGTGGAAATCGGGCCGTTGTCGCTTTCTTCATTGGTCCAGACGATGCGCGCGTTCGGGACGACTTCGATATATTTGCCGAAGAACGCCCAGATCTGACCGTCTTCCCCGTCGAACTCGATCCGGTAGCCGCCGCCGACGCGGACATCGAGCTCGCGGACGCGCATCGGCGCGCCGATCGACCGGGGTGCCCACCAGCGCTGGAACAGTTCGGGCGTGGTCCAGGCCCGGTAGACGAGATGTGGCGGAGCATCGAAGACGCGCGTGACCTCGACTTCGGTATCCGACTTGCGCGCTACCGTGGTGGCGCCGAAGTCATTGGCGTTCAGGCCCATCCATTTTCTCCTTGGCTTTGAGTTCCGCGATCACGTCGTCCAGCGCATCGAAGCGGGCGCTCCAACGCTGGTGGTAACTGGCGATCCAGCCGGCCTCCTCGGCGAGGTCCTGGGCGCCGAGCCGGCAGGTCCGCACCCGGCCGACCTTCTCGGTGACGACCAGCCCGGCGCGCTCGAGTATGCCGATATGCTTCTTCATGCCGGTGAGGGTCATGTGGAAACGCTCGGCGAGATCGGTGATCGACGCTTCGGCGCGCGCGAGCTGCTCGATCACGCCGCGCCGGGTAGCGTCCGACAGCGCGGCGAAGGAAGCGTCGAGGCGGGCGGTGCCGAAATACTGAACCATATGGTTCAGTATTAGCGCATGCCGGCGCGCGGTGCAAGTCCGGGGCGACGGTCAGGATGGGTGAGGCAGTTCCGACTGCGAGATCAGAACAACGTCGTCAGCAGGTAGAACAAAGCTCCCACCGCCGCCGAGGCGGGGATGGTGATCACCCAGGCGGCGATGACGTTGCCGGCGACGCCCCAGCGGACCGCCGAGGCCCGGCGCGCCGTGCCCGCGCCGATCACCGCGCCGGTGATCGTGTGGGTGGTCGAGACCGGGATGCCGAGCGCCGAGGCCGTGAACAGCACGATCGAGCCCGCCAGCGAGGCGCTGAACCCCTGGTGCTGCGAGAGCTTGGTGATGCGCGAGCCCATCGTCTCGATGATCTTCCAGCCGCCGCTCAGTGTGCCGAGCGCGATCGCGATATAGCAGGCGATCGCCACCCAGTGCGGCACCTCGAACTTCCCGTGCAGATAGCCGGTCGAATAGAGGAGCACGGTGATGATCCCCATCGTCTTCTGCGCATCGTTGAGGCCGTGGCTGAGCGAATAGGCGCCGGAGGAGACGAGGTGCAGCATGCGGAAGCTGCGCTCGGCCGTGCGCGAGCTGGCGCGCATGAACAGCCAGGAGGTGACCAGCATCACCAGCATGGCCAGGATCATGCCGATCGTCGGCGAGAGGACGATGGCGATCAGCGTCTTGTTGAGGCCGGTCCATTTCACGCCGGTGAGCCCGGCATGCGCCACGCCCGAGCCGATCATCCCGCCGACCAGCGCATGGCTGGAGGAGGACGGAATGCCCTTGAGCCAGGTCACCACGTTCCAGAACATCGCCCCGATCAGCGCTCCGAACACCACTGCGGGCGTGATCAGGTTCTTGTCGATCAGCCCCTGGCCGATCGTGTCCGCCACCTTGTGCAAGGCGGGGAAGGCGATCGTCAGGAAATAGGCCGCGAAGTTGAATGCGGCGGCGAAGGCCACGGCATGGACCGGCTTCAGCAGCCGCGTGGCGACGACGGTGGCGATCGAGTTCGCCGCGTCGTGCAGGCCGTTCAGGAAATCGAACGCCAGCGCGACGAGGATCAGGCCGACCAGCAGGGGAAAGGCAAGCTCGTACATCGGGCGGCGTCAGGAATGGTCGATCACGATGCCGTCGATCTCGTTCGCGACATCCTCGAACGCGTCGACGATCCGCTCGAGATGCTTGAACAGCTCGCGATGGACGGCGAAGCCCAGCGGGTCGCCGGGGCCGAGCTCCTTGAACGCGCGCTTGAGGCCGGCGGCGTGGATCTCGTCCGCATGGCTTTCCATGCGCACCAGCCGCTCGGTCAGTTCGTGCAGGCGCGGGCCGTTGCGGCCGACGTCGCGCAGCAGCGGCATCGCTTCCATGGTGAGGCGGGCGGCATCGACGATGATCGCCGCCATGTCCTTCATCTCCTGGTCGAAGCTGGTGACTTCGTAGAGGTCGATCGCCTGGACGGCGGCCTGCATCTCGTCGATCGCATCGTCCATCGCGCCGATCAGCGACGTGATCGCGCCGCGATCGAAGGGCGTGAGGAACGTCTCGCGCACCGTGCGCAGCATCTCGCGGATGATCTCGTCGGCATCGTGCTCGCGCTCGATCACTTCGCGGATGTGATCGCGGTTGCCGTCCGCGAGCAGCCGGGCAAGCGCGTCGGCACCAGCGACGATGGTGAGCGCGTGCTGCTCGAACATCTCGAAGAAATTGCCGGTCTTGGGGAGCAGGCGCTGGAACCAGGCGAACATGTGATGCACTTTCGATTTGCGGGCGACGGCGGTGAGCAGGCCGTTGCGCTGCGCCGCCGCCCTGAACTCGGCCGGGCCGAACGACCGGATGAGATCGCTCAGATCGGGCTCGTCGACGGCGGCCGCGGCTTCGGCGAGGCTGAACCAGCGGCGTTCGCGCTGGCCCTGCTCCTTCCAGGCGACCAGCTCCTGGCTGACCGACAGGGGAAAGACGTCGACGTCGATCATCAGCGAGGCGCCGTTGCCGCGCTTCTTGCGATAGCGATAGGAGCCCAGCGGCAGCGGGCAGACGGGGCCGCGCACCCCGGCTTCCTCCTCTGCCTCGATCGCTGCGGCGGTGTGGGCGGGCAGGCCGGATTCGGGATTGCCCTTGGGGATCACCCAGCGCCCGCTCTCGCGCGACGTGACCAGCAGCACGCGCACCGGCGCATCGACGGCATTGCCTTCGGTGCGATAGGGCAGGGCGGCGATCTGGCGGATGGCGCGGACTCCGGAGCGCCGGGATGGCGGGTGCCGCGTTTGTTACAATTTAGTGTCACGCGCAAGCCTCAGCCGCGCTCCCGGATCTCCTTGAGCCAGCGGGCGCGGAGTTGCGACGGGCTGCCCGGGATCGCGGCGTCGAGGAATTCGGCGCCGACGATGCGATCGAGGCGGAAGGTGCGAAAGCCGGCGCGCAGCTCGCACCACGCGACCAGGACGCGAGTCGCGTCGCTATAGCCGATCATCAGCGGCCAGACCGTGCGCCGAGTGGCGCGGCCCTGTTCGTCGGCATAGTCGAGGTGAAGCTTGCGGCCGGCACGGATCCAGCTGCGCAGCTGGGGGACGTCGATGCCGTCCCGGGGCCGGTCCCAGGCGGGGACGGCGCGCGCGGCGGGGTTGCCGAGGAACGGGCGCATCTCCTCGGGCAGGACGGCGGCGATCTTGGCGAGCAGATCCTCGGCGGCGCGTGCCAGGCCCTCGTCGGCATGACCCGCGACCCAGGTGGCGCCGAGCGCGACCGCATCGATCTCGTCGGTGGTGAGCATCAGCGGCGGCAGGTCGAACCCGCTTTCGAGCACATAGCCGATGCCCGCCTCGCCGCGGATCGGCACGCGCTGGCCGATCAGCGCCGCGATGTCGCGATAGACCGAGCGCTTCGACGTCTCGAGTTCTGCCGCGATCGCGTCGGCAGTCACCGGGCGCGCGGTACGCCGGAGGATCTGGACGATCTGGAAGAGGCGATCGGCTTTTCGCATTGCTGAATCCTACTGCCATGCTGCTGACACCATGCTGTCAGCAGCATGGCAGTAGGTCGAGTCCCGTGAGTTCAAACGGGAGCCAGGAAATGACGACGAAGACCTATCATGGCAGCTGTCACTGCGGCGCGGTGACGTTCGAGGCGGACATCGATCTCGCGGCGGGGACGGGCAAGTGCAACTGCACCTATTGCCGCAAGCGCCGCAACTGGGGGGCGCTGCTCAAGCCCGAACAGTTCCGCCTGCTTTCGGGCGAGGCGGCGCTGGGCGAATATCAGTTCGGCACCAAGAGCGGGCATCACCGCTTCTGCAAGACCTGCGGCATCGCGCCGTTCGGGTCCGGCTATGTCGAGGAGATCGGGGGGGCCTTCGTCTCGGTGCAGGTGCTCTGCCTCGACGACGTGCCGCTCGCGGAGCTGGAGGCGGCACCGGTCAACTATGCCGACGGGCTGCACAATGCCTGGTGGCAGGAGCCGGCGGAGAAGGCGATCCTGTGAGGCGGGGTCAATCCGCGCCGGGTTGCCAGCTGCTCCTGCGTTCCTCGTCGGGCAGCTGCGCCAGCGCCCGGCGGGCGAGCGCGCGCACTTGCTCCCAGCGCGGATCCGACCAGAGCGCTTCGCGGCGCCAGAAATCGGCGTGCGCCTTTCCGCTCAGCGTGCGCAGCATCGCGTCGAGCGGGCGGATCGCCTCGATCTCCTCGCGGCTGATCTCGCCCCATTCGTGCATGTGGTTGGCGGCCTGGTAGAAGTCGTCCAGCTCCAGCGCGAGCTCGTCATTGCCATAGCCGGAGGCGTCGCCGTCGGGCGTGAGATGGCCGAGGATCGATTCGAGATGGGCGTGCTGCGTATCCGCGCCCGCGGCGAGGTGCGCCACAGCCTGTCGGAGATACTGGTAGCACGTGGGCATGCGGGATGCTGGCATCGCACGCGATGGCTGGCAACACTCGACGCTTCCGCGCCGCGGACGAGGGCGCCGGAAACGCGAAAGGCCGGGGCGTGAACCCCGGCCTTTCCCTTTGCGCAGCGCGGCGGCTCAGAAGCCGGCGCTGAGCGTGACGAAGGCCTGCCGCGGGGCCGAGGAATGGAACACCAGCACGGTGCCCGCCGCATCGTCCGGCGCGAAGACGCTGCTGTCGAAGTTCGACGCGTAGCGCTTGTTGGTCAGGTTGGTGACGTTCAGCGACAGCTTGAGGTCCTTCACATAGGCGAAGGAGCCATAGTCGTAGCTGACGCCCAGATCGAAGGTGGTGTAGCCGCCGAAGCTCTGGTCGTTGGTGTAGGTATAATAGCGGCGGCCGGTATATTTGCCCTGCAGCGAGGCCGAGAGGCCGCCCTGCTTCACGGTCAGGACGCTGGCGAGCATCGTCTTCGGCGTATCGACCTGCTGCTTGCCGGCAGTGAGCTTCACCACGCAGGTGGTGGTGCACCAGTTGAGATTCTCGTCATAGGTCGACTTGTTGAACGAAGCCGAATTGTACCAGCTCAGCCACGGCGTCGGCTTCCACAGTACGCCGAGCTCGGCGCCCTTGCTGGTGACGCTGCCGGCATTGTGGAAGCTGTTGCCGCAGCCCGGGTTCTGCTGCTGGTTGGTCGGGCAGGGATTGTACTGGAGCAGGCGGTTGTCGAACTTGACGTAATAGCCGCTCAGCGCGACCTGGAGCGGGCCGCTGACATAGCGATAGCCGCCCTCGACGCTCTTCGACGTCTCGGGCTTCAGATACTTGCCCTGCGCGTCCCACACGGCCTGCGAGACCGACTGGGGGCCGAGCTTGAAGCCGCCCTGGAACATGGCCATGTTCTCGGCATAGCTGGCGAACAGCTCGTGCCCGGGCGCGACCTGCCAGTGCACGCCGACTTCCGGCAGGAAATTGTCCTTGGCCACCAGCGTGCCGCTGGCGAACTGGCTGGAGGCCGGCGGCGCCCCGACGGCGATGCCGCGGATCGCGCGGGCATCCGATTTGGAATAGGTGCTCTTGAAGCCGAAATCGATGCTGAGCGCATCGTCGAACAGGCGCACCGTGTCCTGCACATAGAATTGATGCGTCTTCCAGTGCGTCTCCTGCACCCACTGGGCGGTGTTGGGCTGGCCGACCAGATACTGGGCCAGGCTGAACGGGCCGGTGACGTTGGTCCAGATGTAGCGCGCGGCGCTGCTGGTATTGTCCTCCACCCACAGGCCGGCCTGGAACTCGTTGAAGGCGACCTTCCAGCTCAGGCTGGCGAGCACGCCGGTGCGATCGATCGTGTAGCGCGTGTCGCGGATCTGGACCGGCACGTCGTCCGCCGTGGTCGTGGTGCCCTGGTTGGAAAGGCCGGTGATGAAGTTGTTGCCGGCGCCCTTGTCGTTGTGATGATAGACCTGGGTGTGGACACTCAGGTTCCTGGCCAGCTCGAAGTCGCCGGCCAGGTAGAAGAGATTGTCGTTGCGCAGGATCTGGCCGTTGGTGAAGGTGACGTCGGCATTCTTCTGCGGCGCCGGGGCCGCGGCGCACTTGTACGGCGTGGTGGTCACGGTGCAGGCGGCGACGCCGACATAGGCCTGCCAGTTCGGCGCATAGCCGCCCCAGTCCCAGCCGAGGCGGTTCAGCATGTCCTTCGACAGATAGGCGTCGTCGGCCTGATTGGTGCGCGAGACATCGGCAAAGGCAGTGATCCGGATGCCGTCGGCCCGGTATTGCAGCTTGGCGTTGAGCTGCTTGCCGGTGGACTTGTTGTAGGCCGGCTGGTTCACGAACAGGTCCTGCTCGACATATTGGCCGGAGACATAGGCCGAGAAGCCGCCATGCTCGCCGGTGTCGAGCCGCACGAAGGTGCGCACGCTGTTCTCGCTGCCCACGGTCTGGCTGACCGCCAGCGCCGCGTCCTTGCTCGGGTCGCGGCTGACATAGGTGAGCGCGCCGCCCAGGTTGCTGGTCGAGGGGATGGCGAGGCCGGCGATGCCCGTCGCGAGATCGGCCCGGCCGAGATTCTCCGAGATCAGCGCGCGGCTGATCGTGAGGCCGTTGTAATTGTTGTAGGCGCCGTCGCCGAGCGGCATGCCGTCGAGCGTGTAGCCGAGATGGGTGGTGTTGAAGCCGCGGACCTGGAGCGACAGCGACTGCTCGTTCACGCCAAGCGCGTCGATCGACTGGGCCATCACGCCCGGCAGGAAGTTCAGCGCCTTCTGCACGCTGGTGCCGGGCGGCAGCAGGTCGAGATTCTGCGGCACCAGGGTCGAGACCGAGCGGGTCTGGCCGCTGCCGATGACGACGATCTCGTCGCCGCCATCGCCGTCATTGGCGTCGACGACGGCGGCGGCGCTGTCCTGCGCATGTGCGGCCGGCGCGAGCGTGACGAGGGCGGCCGAGGCCATCAGAAATGCGTAGGCGTGGCCGTGGCGCAGCCGGCGCGAAAAATCGGTCATGATCATTCCCATCCCAGCGACCGGAGGGCCGCTCCCATGAGAGCCGCTAGGCAGGGTTCGCGTCGGTACCGTTACGAGTGTGCGACGTTTCAGTGACGATCCACGAAGCTCGGTTTGTGTTGCCGATCGGCAACGATCGTGCAGGATGCCGGCCTGAACAGGGAGGAAGCGGGATGCGTCGTTCGGTACGATATGGGCTGGCCGGCCTGCTGGCGCTCGGTGGCGCGGCACCGGCTGCGGCGGATACGCCGCCGGTGGATCTGGAGCCGGCGGTTCGCGCGGCGATGGCCGAGACCGGCGCCAGGGGAGTGGCGATCGCGCAGATCGCGGACGGCAAGGTGGTCATGGTGCGGGCCTATGGCGCGCGCAACGCGAAGGGCGATCCGCTGACCGCCGACACCATAATGTACGGTGCGTCGCTGACCAAGGCGGTGTTCGGCTATCTGGTGACCGAACTCGCGGCGGAGGGGAGGCTCGACCTCGATGCGCCGATCGCGACGATGCTGCCGAAGCCGCTGCCCGATTATGGCAATCTCGACGCCTATGGGCATTGGGGCGACCTGGCCGGCGATGCGCGCTGGCGCCGGGTGACGCCGCGCCACGCGCTCAACCATGCGACCGGCTTCGCCAATTTCGCCTTCCTCGAGCCCGGCGGGAAGCTGCGCTTCCATTTCGATCCGGGCACCGGCTACGCCTATTCCGGCGAGGGTATCTCGCTGCTCCAATTCGGCATCGAGCAGGGGCTGGGGCTGAGCGTGGAGAAGGAATTGCAGCGCCGCTTTTTCGCGCCGCTCGGCATGACGCGGACGAGCCTGATCTGGCAGGACGGCTTCGGAACCAATCTGGCGGATGGCTGGGACGCGCAGGGCAAGCCCGAGCCGCATGACGACCGCAGCCGGGTGCGCGCGGCGGGATCGATGGACACCACGATCCACGACCTCGCCGAAATGACGGCGGCGATGGTGCGCGGCTATGGCCTGCCCAAGCGGTGGCGCGTGGCATATGCGCGGGGGACCCAGGCGATCGCGAGCAGGACGCAGTTCCCGACCCTGGACAATCCGGCCGGGCCGGGCGAGGGGACCGATGCGAAGGCGGCGCTCGGCGTGGTCGCCTTCACCGGGCCGCAGGGGCCGGGCTGGTTCAAGGGCGGCCATAACGACGTGACCGCCAACACGATGGTCTGTCTCGAGCGGGGTCGGCGCTGCGTGCTGATCCTGGGCAACGACGTGCGGATCGAAAGGGCGTTTCCGAAGCTGGTCCGCGCCGCGCTGGGCGAGACCGGCGTCCCCTATCGCTGGGAATATGGGTTCGGGGAATAGGGCCGGCTAGTTCGCACCCGGCGCTTCCCTGGCGAAGGCCAGCGCGGCCATGCGCCAGCCCTGCGAGGTCCGGATCATCAGCGCGCGATCGGTCCATTCGCTGCCGTCGGTGCCGCGGAAGGACCATCGCGCCGTGCCGATGCCGCCGCGGGCGTCGATCACCATCGACGTCGGCGTCGCGGGGCTGCCGCCGGAGGCCGATCTTCGGGCGACATAGCGTGCCTGCCATTCTCCAAGCGTCGCCGCGACGAATTCGCCGCCGTCGACCGTCATCACCAATGCCCTGGAGTCGATGCTCTCCGCGAGGAGCTTGGCGTCCCAGGCGCGATCCGCGGCGAGCTTGGTGCCGACAACCTGCCGCACGCCCGCCTCGCCGGCCTCGTCCGGGCGCGCGCCCGCCTCGCAGACCTTGCCGACGATGCGCCAGCCCTCCGCGAGCCGGGCAAGCAGGAGGTAGTCGACATATTCCTTGTCGCCACGCACCGAGACCGTGCGCGCGACCGACGTGGTGGCGCCGCTGTCGATCCAGGCGATCCTGGTGGAGATCGGGCCGGCGGGCATCCCGGCGGTGCGCATGCGCTGCTTCCATTCCCCCTGGCTGGTCGCGCGGATTGCCGCGCCGTCGGTGCAATACATGATCGCGCTCGGCTGGAACGCGGCCGCCAGCTGCGCCGGGTCGTTCGCCGCAACTGCGGCGCCATAGGCTTCGACTGCGGCGCCCGGCGTCGCGAAGCCCGATGCCAGCATCGCCAGCAAAGCGGACATATTCGTCAGCATCATCTTGTCCCTCACCGATGAACGACGGCATAGCCCTCGCTCGATCATTCCGATATTCGTAAGATCGATCATCGTTATTCGGAAAAATGGAATGAAGATCGACCTGCGTCGTGCCGCTGCCTTTCATGCCGTCGCCCGCGCGGGCGGGATCAACGCGGCGGCGCGGAACGAGGGCAGGTCGCCGCCGTCGATCCATGCCGATTTCCGACGGTTCGAGCGGGATGCGGGCGTGCCGCTTGCCGAACGCGTCGGTCGCCGGCTGCGCCTCACCCCGGAGGGGCGGGCCCTGTACGAAGCGATCGACCGGGCGCTCGCCGAGGTCGCGCATGCCGCCGAGCAGGTCCGCAGCGAGGCTCCGGCGGCCGTGCCGCTGCGCATCGGCTGCGTCACCGGCTTCGGCCGCTATCGCCTGGCCCCCCGGGTCTTCCGCGAGGCCGAGCGGACGCGCCGCATCGTTCTCCGCATGGGCTCGCACGATCAGATCCTCGACTGGCTCAGCGCCGGCGTGATCGACCTGGGGATCACCTATCGCGGCGTGGTGGCCGCTCCGATCGAGAGCGTCGCGGTGGCCGAGGAAACGCTCTGGCTGGTCGGGGCGCCGGACGGCCCGCCGACGCGCGACAACCTCTCCCGGGCCCCGTGCATCGCCTATGACGAATATGAATATGTGTTCGGGCACTGGTTCGGCCAGGTGCTGGCGGCGCAGCCGCCCGGCCTGGCGGTCCGCGATCACTGCAACGAGCTGGAAGAGGCGCTGATCGGCGTGCGCGCGGGGCGGGGCTTCACCATCGCGCCCGAGGATGCCGCCCGCGCCTTCGGCTTCGAACCCTGCGGGCCGGTGGCGCGCAATACCCTTATCCTATGCGGCATGGGCAACCGCCTGGCCTCGGAAGATGCCCGCTGGATCGCCGGGCTGGCCGGGGCGCCTGCCTAGGCCCCTGCCGCCGTCAGCCGGTCGAGCTGCGCGCGGTCGAGCGCCAGGTTCCAGCTCCCCACCAGCTCCTCGACCTGGGCGAGCGAAGTCGCGCTGGCGATGGGTGCCGTCACGCCCGGTTGCGCCGCGACCCAGGCCAGGGCGATCCGGGCGAGCGTGGCGCCGGTCTCCGCCGCGATCTCGTCCATCGCGGCCAGAACGGCGGGGCCCTTGCCCTGCATGAACGCCGTCATCCGCCCGCCGCGCACGCTCTTCCCGAGATCCGCCTCGGAGCGGTACTTGCCGGTGAGATAGCCCGAGGCGAGCCCGTAATAGGGCACGCAGCCGATATTATGCTCGACGCACAGATCCTGCAGCTCGCCTTCGAACTTGTGGCGGCTGACGAGGTTGTACTCGTTCTGCAGCGCCCGGTAGTGCGGCAGGCCGTCGCGCGTCGCGATGTCGAGCGCGGACTTGAGGCGTGCGGCGTGGAAGTTGGACGCGCCGATCGCCTGGACCTTGCCGGCCCGGATCAACCCGTCAAAGGCGGCGAGCACGTCTTCCTGCGGCACGGCGTCATCGTCCTGATGCGCGAAATAAAGGTCGATCGTCTCGACGCCGAGGCGGGCAAGGCTGGCGTCGCAGGCGGCGGCGATGCGCGCGGGCGCGAGCTTGGAGCCGCCTTCGCCGTCGAGCATGCCGACCTTGGTCGCGACCTTCACCTTGCCGCGCTTGCCCGAGACGCGGAGCCATTCGCCGATGATCGCCTCGGATTCGCCGCCCCGATGCCCGGGGACCCAGGCCGAATAGACGTCGGCGGTGTCGATCAGCGTGCCGCCGGCTTCCGCGAAGCGATCGAGCACGGCGAAGCTGGTCGCCTTGTCGGCGGTCCAGCCGAAGACGTTGCCGCCCAGGATCAATGGCGGCGTCTCGATGCCGCTCGCGCCCAGTTCCCGCCGGATCATTCCGCTGCTCCGTTCGACTGGCTCGCATTCGCGTCGATCGCGGCCGCCGCCGCATCGAGCTGGCGGGACTCGCCGGCGCTCAGCCCGCCCTGCGCGTCATCGGATCCGCCGCGGCCGCAGGCGGCGAGGGCGAGCAGGAGGAGGAGAGGGGCGAGCCGCATGGATCAGTCGGTGATCTCGTCGCCCGAGCCCTCGCCGGCGGCGTTGCCGACCGGCACGGCCTGGTCGTAATTGCTCTCGGCGGCGCCGAACGCCGCATTCTCGGCGGCGTTCACGTCGCTCACTGCCTCGCCCATCGTGTTGCTGTCGCCCGTGACTGCTTCATTGGCCTCGGCCGCTTCGTTCTTCGCCTTGTTGCCGCAGGCCGAGAGCCCGAGCAGCGCGACGGCCGCGAGCGGGAGGATGAGCGCGTTGCGCATGGATGCGTCCCCTTTTCCGGAATGGTTCGGGCAAGGGCTAACCGAGGGAGCGACTCGCGCGCAAGGCGCATGCGGTGCGTTGACCGCATATAAAGATATCTTTATATCTATAACCGCCGTGCAGAACGCCCTCGCCATCTTCCGTGCCCTTGCCGATTCGACGCGGTTGCGCATCCTCGCGCTGGTCCGCTCGATGGAGCTGAGCGTGGGCGAGCTGGCCCAGGTGCTGGGCCAGAGCCAGCCGCGCGTCTCGCGCCATGTGAAGATATTGTGCGATGCCGGGCTGCTCGAGCGGCGCAAGGAAGGCAGCTGGGTGTTCGTCGGCCTGGGCGATGCGGCCAGGGTGGAGCCGATGCTCGCCGCGCTCGATGCCTGGAACGAAGTCGATCACTGGATGGTCGCCGACGAGGCGCGGCTCGCCGCGGTGCGCGCCGACCGGGCGAGCGCGGCGGCGGACTGGTTCGAGAGCAATGCCGGCGAATGGGATGCGATCCGCTCGCTCCATGTCGCCGAGAGCGAAGTCGAGGCGGCGATGGCCGCGGCGCTGGGCGATGGGCCGGTCGGCCATCTCATCGATATCGGCACCGGCACGGGCCGCATGCTCGAGCTGTTCGCGCCGCGTGCCGAGCGCGCGCTGGGGATCGACCGGTCGAGCGAGATGCTGCGCCTTGCGCGTGCCAAGCTTTCCGAGCAGGGGCTGGCCAATGCCGAGCTGCGGCAGGCGGACCTCTATGCGCTGCCGCTGCAGGATGGCGGGGCGGACCTCGCGATCCTGCACCATGTGCTCCATTTCGCGCAGCAGCCCGGCGCGGCGATCGGCGAGGCGGCGCGGGTGCTGGCGCCGGGCGGCCGGCTGCTCATCGCCGATTTCGCGCCGCACGAGCGCGAGGAACTGCGGCAGAAGGACGCGCACACGCGCCTCGGCTTCTCCGACGAGCAGGTGCTCGGCTGGTTCGAGGCGCATGGGCTCGCGCCGGTGAAGGTGGAGACGCTGGAAGGCGGCGAGCTGACGGTGAAATTATGGCTCGGTCGCAAGACCGGCGAAGCGAAGCAAGGGGTGAAGGCCGCATGACTATATTGGACCCGCTGGCGGCGCCGCTGTTCGCGGACGTGGCGGGCGATATCGATGTGAGCTTCGAATTCTTCCCGCCCAAGACGGAGAAGATGGAGGAGACGCTGTGGGAGTCGATCGAGACGCTCGGCCCGCTTGGGCCGCGTTTCGTGAGCGTGACCTATGGCGCCGGCGGCTCGACTCGCGAGCGGACGCACAACACGGTGGCGCGGATCGCGCGCGAGACGGCGATCCCGGCGGCGGCGCACCTCACCTGCGTCGAGGCGACACGGGAAGAGA
The DNA here is from genome assembly GCF_001899725.1 of Sphingomonas sp. 67-41. Lineage (NCBI taxonomy): Bacteria > Pseudomonadati > Pseudomonadota > Alphaproteobacteria > Sphingomonadales > Sphingomonadaceae > Sphingomonas > Sphingomonas sp. 67-41. The sequence continues at coordinate 1,104,882 of NZ_MKWJ01000022.1, forward strand.
TCGATCAGGTCGCGCGCGAATATTGGGCGGCCGGCGTGCGCCACATCGTCGCGCTGCGCGGCGATCCGCCCCGGGCGGGCGAGAAATACGGCACCCATCCCGGCGGCTATGAGAATGCCGCGGACCTGGTGGCGGGGCTGCGCCGGCTCCATCCGTTCGAGATTTCGGTCGCGGCCTATCCCGAATGCCACCCGGATTCGCCGAACCAGGCGGCGGACCTCGACAATCTGAAGCGCAAGATCGACGCGGGCGCCACGCGGGCGATCACCCAGTTCTTCTTCGAGCCCGAGACGTTCCTGCGTTTCCGCGACGATGCGGCCAAGGCGGGGATCGACGCGGAGATCGTGCCGGGCATCATGCCGGTGATGAGCTTCGCCAGCGTGGTGCGCATGGCGGGCATGTGCGGAACCCAGGTGCCGGGCTGGATGGAGCGGCTGTTCGAAGGGCTGGACGAGCATCCCGCCGCGCGCCAGCTGGTGGCGGCGACGCTGGCGGCGGAGCTGTGCCGCAAGCTCTATGCCGGCGGCGTGCGCCAGTTCCATTTCTACACGCTCAACCGGGCCGAGCTGAGCTATGCGATCTGCCACTTGCTGGGCGTGCGGCCGAAGGTGGCGGCGCTGGCGGCGGCATGAATTTGACCCTCCCCGGCGCGGGGAGGGGAAGCGCGCCGCGCGGCGGCGTGGTGGAGGGGGCTCTCCACCAGCGGATCGGAATGCGGAGAGCCCCCTCCACCATGTTTCGCATGGTCTCCCTCCCCGTGCCGGGGCGGATCGAGGAACGATATGACTGTACGCGAGAAACTGCTGGCCGAAGCCGCCAAGCGCATCCTGATCACCGACGGGGCGTTCGGCACCGAGATCCAGAACTGGAAGCTCGACGAGGCCGCCTATGCCGGCGATCTGGGGCTGAGCCATGACCAGAAGGGCAACAACGACATTCTCGCGCTGACCATGCCCGAGGTGCCGGCGTCGATCCACCGCGCCTATTTCGAGGCGGGGGCGGACATCGCCGAGACCAACACCTTCTCGGCCAACCGGATCAGCCAGGCCGATTATGGCGCCGAGCATCTGGTGCGCGAGATCAATGTGGAGAGCGCGAAGCTCGCCCGCTCGATCGCCGACGAGTTCGAAGCGAAGGATGGGCGCCCGCGCTTCGTGGCAGGCGCGCTGGGCCCGACCAACAAGACGCTCTCGCTCAGCCCCGACGTCAACGATCCCGGCTATCGCGAGATCGACTTCGACTATCTCAAGGACGTGTATCGCGAGCAGATCGACGCGCTCGTCGAGGGCGGGATCGACTTCGTGCTGATCGAGACGGTGTTCGACACGCTCAACGCCAAGGCCGGCATCATGGCGGCGATCGAAGCGGGCGAGGCGCTGGGCCGCGACTTGCCGATCATGCTGTCGATGACGCTGACCGACCTGAGCGGCCGCAACCTTTCGGGCCATACGGTGGAGGCCTTCTGGCACGCGGTGCGCCATGCGAAGCCGGTGACGATCGGGCTCAACTGCTCGTTCGGCGCCGAGCAGCTGCGCCCGCACGTCAAGACGCTGTCGGCGCTCTGCGACACGCTGATCATGGTCTATCCGAACGCCGGCCTGCCCAACGAGCTGGGCGCCTATGACGAGGCGCCGGCAACCACGGCCGGGCTGGTCAAGGAATGGGCCGATGCCGGCCAGGTCAACGTGCTCGGCGGCTGCTGCGGCTCGACCCCGGAGCATATCAAGGCGATCGCGGACGCAGTGGCGAGCCTTCCCCCCCGCCCGATCCCGACCCCGGAGGTGCGGACGCGGCTGGCCGGGCTCGAGCCCTTCGTCATGGGGGCGTGAGCATGGCGGAACCACAGCCCTGGAGCATCCGCGAGGCGGGCGCCGGCGACATCGCCGCGCTCTCTCTCGTGGCGAGCGCCACCTTTCTCGAGACCTTCGCGGGCGTGCTGCCCGGCGCGGCGATCGTCGTGCATTGCGCCACTGCCTATGCGCCCGATCGGTTCGCCGATTATTTCGCCAGGGGCAGCCGCGCCTGGATCCTGGAGGCGACGCCGGGCGGCGCGCCCGTCGGTTTCGCGCAACTGGCCGTGCCGGACCTGCCCGGCGCCGGGCCGGGGGATGTCGAGCTGAAGCGCATCTATCTGCTTTCCCGCTTCCACGGTTCCGGGGCGGGCGGGGCGCTGATGGCGGCGGCGGTGGCCGGGGCGGCCGGGCATGCGCGGCTGCTGCTCGGTGTCTATGCGCGCAATGCCCGCGCGCTCGCCTTCTACGGGAAACAGGGCTTCGTGCCGGTGGGCGAGCGCCGTTTCGACGTGGGCGGGCAGCTTTTCGACGACGTCGTGCTGGCCCGTCCGCTCGCGGCCTGAACCTTTGAACAAGAACAGAGAAATGACGAACACTCCCTCCTCCACCAACTTCGTCAATGTCGGCGAGCGTACCAACGTCACCGGTTCGGCGGCGTTCAAGAAGCTCATCATGGGCGGCGACTATGCCAGGGCCGTGGAGGTCGCGCGCCAGCAGGTCGAGAATGGCGCGCAGGTGATCGACGTCAACATGGACGAGGGCCTGCTCGACGCGCACGAGGCGATGACCACCTTCCTCAAGCTCATCGCCGCCGAGCCCGACATCGCGCGCGTGCCGGTGATGATCGACAGCTCGAAATGGGACGTGATCGAGGCGGGGCTGAAATGCGTCTCGGGCAAGCCGATCGTCAATTCGATCAGCATGAAGGAAGGCGTCGACCAGTTCCTCGAGCATGCGCGCAAGTGCATGGCCTATGGCGCCGCCGTGGTCGTCATGGCGTTCGACGAGACCGGCCAGGCCGACACCCAGGCGCGCAAGATCGAGATCTGCGAGCGCGCCTACAAGCTGCTGGTCGGCATCGGCTTCCCGCCCGAGGACATCATCTTCGATCCCAACGTGTTCGCGGTGGCGACTGGCATCGAGGAGCACAACAATTACGGCGTCGACTTCATCGAGGCGACGCGCGAGATCAAGAAGCGCTGCCCGCATTGCCATATCTCGGGCGGCCTCTCGAACCTGAGCTTCTCGTTCCGCGGCAACGAGCCGGTGCGCAAGGCGATGCACTCGGTGTTCCTCTATTATGCCATCCCCGCGGGCATGGACATGGCGATCGTCAACGCCGGCCAGCTCGACGTCTACGACCAGATCGAGCCCGAGCTGCGCCAGGCCTGCGAGGACGTGATCCTCAACAAGGACCCCGAGGCCGGCGACCGGCTGGTCGCGCTCGCCGAGAAGTTCAAGGGCACCGACGCGGTGGCCGAGAAACAGGCCGCGGAGTGGCGCGGCTGGGCGGTCGAGAAGCGGCTGGAGCATGCGCTGGTCAAGGGCATCGACGCGCATGTCGTCGAGGATACCGAGGAGTGCCGTGCGGCGCTGGCGGCGCGCGGCGCCCGCCCGATCGAAGTGATCGAGGGCCCGTTGATGGACGGGATGAACGTGGTCGGCGACTTGTTCGGATCGGGCAAGATGTTCCTGCCCCAGGTGGTGAAGTCCGCCCGCGTGATGAAGAAGGCGGTGGCGCACCTGATGCCCTTCATCGAGGCCGAGAAGCAGGCCGGCGCCAAGGCCAAGGGCCGGGTGGTGATGGCGACCGTGAAGGGCGACGTCCACGACATCGGCAAGAACATCGTCGGCGTCGTGCTCCAGTGCAACGGCTTCGAAGTGATCGACATGGGCGTGATGGTGCCCTGGGCCGATATCCTGAAGGCAGCCAACGAGAATGACGCGGACATGATCGGCCTGTCCGGCCTGATCACCCCGAGCCTGGACGAGATGGTCACCGTCGCCGAGGAGATGCAGCGCGCGCAGATGACGATGCCGCTGCTGATCGGCGGCGCGACGACCAGCCGCGTGCACACCGCGCTGCGGATCGAGCCGGCCTATACCGGCCCGGTGGTGCATGTGCTCGACGCCAGCCGCGCGGTGGGCGTGGCGACGGCGCTGGTCTCGGATACCCAACGCGACGATTATGTCGCCAGGATCGCGGCCGAATATGAGCAGGTCCGCCAGGCGCGGGCCGGGCGCGGGCAGAGCGAGCTGCTGCCGCTCGACAAGGCGCGCGACAATGGATTCGAGGCGGACATGCGCCTCAAGCCGGGCAAGCCGCGCATGCCGGGCGTGCACGACTTCCCCGATTGGGACCTCAAGGACCTACGCAGCTATATCGACTGGACGCCCTTCTTCCGCGCCTGGGAACTGGCGGGCAATTATCCGGCGATCCTGGAGGACAAGGTGGTCGGCGAGAGTGCGACCAGCCTGTTCGCCGATGCGCAGAAGATGCTCGACCGGATCGTCGAGGAGAAATGGCTGACCGCGCGCGGCGTCGCCGGGCTGTGGCCGTGCCGCCGCAAGGGCGACGACATCATCGTCCATGTCGGCGACGAGGATCATGTCACGCTGCCGATGCTGCGCCAGCAGATCGCCAAGCGCGAGGGGCGGGCGAACATGTGCCTGGCCGATTTCATCGATACCCAGGGCGACTGGATCGGCGGCTTCGCAGTGGGCATCCACGGCATCGAGCCGCATCTCGCGCGCTTCAAGAACGCGATCGACGATTATAGCGACATCCTGCTCAAGGCGCTGGCCGATCGCCTGGCCGAGGCGTTCGCCGAGCGGCTCCACCAGTTCGTGCGCACTTCGATCTGGGGCTATGCCGAGGGCGAGCAACTGACCAACGAAGCGCTGATCAAGGAAGAATATCGCGGCATCCGCCCGGCGCCGGGCTATCCGGCCTGCCCCGAGCACAGCTTGAAGCCGATCCTGTTCAAGATGCTCGACGCGCACAAGCGCACCGGCATCTCGCTGACCGAGAGCTTCGCGATGCTGCCCACCGCGGCGGTCTCCGGCTTCTATTTCGGCCACCCCCAGGCCGAGTATTTCGGCGTGGCGCGGATCGGGCAGGACCAGCTCCAGGATTATGCGGCGCGGCGCGGCGTCGACCTGGAACAGGCGACCCGCTGGCTGCGGCCGAACCTCGACTGAGGCCGGCCGCGCCGCCGTTCAGGGCTGGACGTACTGGCCCTTGGTCCAGCCCGGGGTGCCCGGGTCGGAGCAATATTCGGTGGTGACGTTCGCGTTGGTCACATAGAGGCGAAGGTGCTGTCCGGCGGAATCCGCCCAGGTGATGACCGATGCCTGCGAGCCGGGAAACGTCGCGCCGGTGGTCCAGCCATTGCCGTCCGCGCATCGTTCGGTGATCGTGTAGCCGTCGCTCGAATAGACGCGGATGTGCAGCGCGTGCGCGCCGTCGAACCAGCTCGTCGAGCAGGTGCCGATCGGATAGCTCGGATTGTCTCCAGACATAGGATCTCCCCTTTGCGGCTCGCGTCCCCTGAGGCGAACCGCGGGGAAGCTCCCGCGTAAGCCGCGCCCGCGCAATCGGCATTCGGTCCGGATCGGTGCGGCCCGGCGCATCGATCTGGGTTGGTTCGGGATCGCGCGCTATCTGATAGCATCGCCTGTTCGTCACGATGCCGGAGCCTGCATGACCGCCAGCAGACAGGAAGAAACCTCGGTCGCGAAGAAGCTCGGCCCGGGCCTGATCACCGGCGCGGCGGACGACGATCCCAGCGGCATCGCCACCTATTCCCAGGCCGGCGCGCAATTCGGCTATGGGCTGATGTGGACGATGGTGCTCACCTATCCGCTGATGACGGCGGTGCAGCTGGTGAGCGCGCATATCGGCCGGGTGACCGGGCGCGGGCTGGCCCGCAACATGCGCGGGGTGCTGCCCGGCTGGCTGCTCACCCTGCTCGTCGCGATCCTGTTCGTCGCCAACACGATCAATATCGGCGCCGACATCGCCGCGATGGGCGATGCGGCGCAGCTGGTCCTGGGCTGGGGCGACCATGGGTTCACGATCTTCTTCGCGCTGCTCTGCCTGGTGCTGCAGGTCTTCATCTCCTATCACCGCTACGCCCATGTGCTGAAATGGCTGACCCTGTCGCTGTTCGCCTATGTCGCGGTGGTGCTGGTGGTGCATGTCGATTGGGCGGCGGCGGCGAAGGGGCTGGTAGTGCCCAGGATCGACGGGCCCCAGGCGATCGCCACGGTGGTGGCGATCTTCGGCACCACGATCAGCCCCTATCTCTTCTTCTGGCAGGCGGCGCAGGAAGTGGAGGAAGTCGAGGACCATGACGGGGCCCGGCCGCTCACCGAGGCACCCGAGCAGGCGCCCGGCGAGATCCGGCGGATGCGGATCGACACGTTCATCGGCATGGCCTTTTCCAACCTGATCGCGATCGCGATCATCGTGGCGACCGCCGCGACGCTGCACGTGCAGGGCGTGACCAGGATCGACACCGCCGCCGACGCCGCCGAGGCGCTGAAGCCGGTGGCCGGCAACTTCGCCTTCGCGCTGTTCGCGATCGGCATCATCGGCACCGGGCTGCTCGCGGTGCCCGTGCTCGCCGGCTCGGCGGCCTTTGCCGTGGGCGATGCGCGCGGCTGGCGCTGCGGGCTGGAATACCGGGTGCGCGACGCGCCGGGCTTCTACGGGGTGATCGCGCTGGCGACCCTGCTCGGCATCGGGCTCGACTGGTCGGGCATCCCGCCGATCCAGGCGTTGTTCTGGAGCGCGGTGGTCAATGGCTTCGCGGCGGTGCCGATCATGGCGGTGATGATGGTGATCGCGACGCGCCGCAGCCTGATGGGCGCCTTCCACATTCACGGGCCGCTGCTCTGGTTCGGCTGGGCGGCGACGCTGGTGATGGGCGCGGCGGCAGTGGCGATGCTGGTGTGGCGGTGAAGCGGGGGCGGGCCCCGTCTTGTCGCCCATCCCGAAGCCGCTAAGCTCGCGCGCAGATCACGGGAGGGGACCCAATGGCGGAGCCGACGGGCAAGGACATCAAGTTGGTGATCGGCGCATCGTCGCTGGGCACCATCTTCGAATGGTATGATTTCTTCATCTGGGGCACGCTGACCGCCACCGGCATCCTCCAGCATACTTTCTTCCCCGCGGGCAACGACGTGCTGGCGAGCCTGCTCGCCTGGGCAGCGTTCGCGGTCGGCTTCGGGTTCCGGCCGCTGGGCGCGGTGCTGTTCGGCTATCTGGGCGACAGGATGGGGCGGAAATACACCTTTCTCGTCACCATCACCGTGATGGGCCTGGCCACCGCCGGCATCGGCCTGGTGCCGAGCTATGCCGCGATCGGCATCGCCGCGCCGCTGCTGATCCTGCTGATGCGCGTGGCGCAGGGGCTGGCGCTGGGCGGCGAATATGGCGGTGCCGCCATCTATGTCGCCGAACATTCGCCGGGCGGGCGCGCCGGCTTCCACACCAGCTTCATCCAGGCGAGCGTGGTCGGCGGCTTCATCCTCAGCCTGGCGGTGGTGCTCGCCTTCAAGGCGCCGATGCCGGCCGCGACCTGGGAGGCATGGGGCTGGCGCCTGCCCTTCCTCTTCTCGATCCTGCTGCTCGCCATATCCTTGTGGATGCGCCTGAAGCTTTCCGAAAGCCCGGTGTTCCAGGCGATCAAGGACGCCGGCGAGACGGCGAGCAACCCGTTCCTCGAGAGCTTTACCTATCCGGGCAACCTGCCCCGGCTCTTCGTCGCGCTGTTCGGCATCGCGGCGGGGCTGACGGTGATCTGGTACACCTCGATGTTCTCGGTGCTTTCCTTCCTCACCGGGCCGATGCGGATGGACCCGACCACCGCGCAGCTGATCTGCGGCGGGTCGGCGCTCGCCGGATGCGGCTTCTTCATCCTGTTCGGCCATCTGTCCGATCGGATCGGGCGCAAGAAGCCGATCGTGATCGGCTATGCGCTGACGCTGGTGCTGCTGTTCCCGCTGTTCTGGGCGATCGGCGGCGCGGCCAATCCGGGGCTGGCGGAGGCGGCGAAGCGCACGCCGGTGGTCGTGCGGGGCCCCGACTGCACCTATGATCCCTTCGCGGCCAAGCAAGTGGATGCCTGTGGCCGGATCCTCGACCAGCTCTCGAAGAAGGGCATCGCCTACAAGACCGACCGGGCCGAGGCGGTGGTGGTGACGATCGGCGGCGTGCCGGTGGCGGATGCCAGCCCCGCCGGGCTCGACGCCGCGCTCGCCGCGGCCGGCTACAGGCTGGAACGCACCATGCCCTCGGCGGGCAATATCGCGGTGATCGTGCTGGCGATACTGGGGCTGATGGCGCTGGCCGGCGCGACCTATGGCCCGGTCGCGGCGCTGCTCAGCGAGATGTTCCCGAGCCGGATCCGCTATTCGTCGATGTCGATCCCCTATCATCTCGGCACCGGCTATTTCGGCGGCTTCCTGCCCTTCATCAGCCAGTATATCGTCGCGCGCACGGGTGATCCCTATGCGGGGCTGTGGTACACCATCGCCGTGGTGGCGATGGCGCTGGTGGTGACGGCGCTGGGGCTGACCGAGACGGTGAAACCGCCGCGCAAGGTCCATCCCCATCTTTGAATGGGTCAGAGCCATTGCGGCATGGGGGCGCACCCCGTAACCGCAAGGGCATGACTGCTCCCCTGCGCTTGCGGCTCGACGGCGCCGCGCTCGTCTCGAACTGGCGGCACCTGGCCAAACTCGGCGGCGCCGCTTCGTGCGGTGCGGCGATCAAGGCCAATGGCTATGGGCTCGGCGCGCGCGACGTGGCGGCCCGGCTGGCCGAGGCGGGATGCCGCGACTTCTTCGTGGCGACCTGGGGCGAGGCGGCGGCGCTCGCGGGCCTCGGCGTCCCGGTTTCGGTGCTGCACGGCGTGCGCGCCGAAGACGCGCTCGACGCCCCCCATGCCCGGCCGGTGCTGAGCACGGCGGAGCAGGTGAAGCGCTGGAAGCCGACGGGGCGGCCGTGCGACGTGATGGTCGATACCGGGATGAACCGGCTCGGCGTCTCGGCCGAGGAGATCGGCGCGGGCCTGCTCGACGGGCTGGCGATCGAGACGCTGATGAGCCATCTTGTCTCGGCCGACGAGGACGTGCCGCTCAACGCCCGGCAGCTTGCCGCCTTCGGCGCGCTCAAGGGCAGGACGCCGGCGAAGCGGATGAGCCTGGCCAATTCGGCGGGCATCGCGCTGGGGGCCGACTATGCCTTCGATCTCACCCGGCCGGGCATCGCGCTCTATGGCGGCCGGCAGCGCCCCGGGCACGATGCGATCCGGCAGGTGGCGACGCCGGAGGCGCAGATCCTCCAGCGCCGCCGGGTCCGCGCCGGCGAGAACGTGGGGTACAACGCGACCTGGATCGCGCCGGCCGATACCGAAGTGGCGATCCTCAACCTTGGCTATGCGGACGGGTATCTGCGCTGCTTCTCCGGCAGGGGATCGGCGATGGTGGCGGGCGTCGGCCTGCCGGTGATCGGTCGCGTCTCGATGGACCTGACTGCGATCGACGTGACGGCGCTCCCCGAACTGCGCGAGGGCGACTGGGTGGCGATGTCCTATGGCCTGCCGGAGACGGCGGCGCTGAGCGGCCTCTCGCAATATGAGCTGCTGACCGGGCTCGGCGGGCGCTTCGACCGGATCTGGGCATAAGAAAAGGGCCGCCCTTTCGAGCGGCCCTTTCCGGTTTTCAGGAGCGAAGGATCAGAAGCGAACCTGGGCGCCCGCATAGAAGAAGCGGCCCGTGTTCGGGTAGATCGCATCGTTGCCCGTGCCGGTCGCATCGTACGGCGGCAGTTCATTGGTGAGATTGTCTACGCCGAAGTACAGGCGATAGTCCTTGGTCACGTTCACGCCGACCCGCACGCTCTGGTAGATGATCGGATCATAATAGATGAACGGACGCGCATCCGGGTTGGTGGGCGTGCGGCCCTGCGACGGGAAGAAGGTCTCGTAGGCGAGCCCGGAGACGATCTGCTTGCCGACATAGCGCGCGTTGTAGTTCACATCGACGCTGCCCAGCTTGACGTTGGCCGTGAACTGGCCCTGCCACTTCGGATCGCCCAGCGTGCTGTCGATACGGTCGTAGCGGTTCGGCTCGGTGATGTAGCTGTAGGACAGGCGATCCATCACATAGCTTACGATGGTGCGCAGGCTGATCGAGATATCGTCATTGAACTTGTGGTCATAGGCCACGTCGATGTCGATGCCGCGCGTTGCCAGCTTGGCGAAGTTGTAGGGCTGGTTGATGAAGCTGTTGCCGTTGCCGGCAAGCGCCAGGTTGAAGGTCGACTGGTCGATCTGACGATTCGACTGGCCGTTGAAGGTATAGTTCTCCACGGCGTTGGAGCTGCTGCGACGGAAGACCGCGGCGCAGAAGATGTTGTTGATGCCGCTGGGATCGTCATAGCAGCGATTGATGATCGCCTGGCCGGTGAGGCCCGAGATGACGTTCTTCACGCGGACATTGTAGTAATCGACCGAGATGCTGAAGCCCGGAGCGAATTTGGGCGTGAACACCGTGCCGACCGTGAAGCTGTAGCCGCTTTCCGGCAGCAGGTTCGGGTTGCCTGAGTTGATGCCCGCCAGGCCGGCCGTCGTCTGGTTGGTCCAGGGACGGGTCAGCACGTTGCCCGAGACCGGATCGGTGTAGGTGATCGTGGTCGGGATGCCGGCCGCGGCGCAGTTCTTCACGCGGTTCGGGTTGGTCGTGATGTTGTTCGACGCGTTGGTGCCGCCGGCCTGATCGCACGGATCGGTGAAGCTGTTCTGGAAGGTGGTCGCCGCCGTCGCATAGAGGTTGCTCAGGTTGGGCGCGCGGACCGACTTCGAGAAGGTGCCGCGGAAGCGCAGGTCGCGATGCGGAGCCCAGATGACGCCGCCGTTCCATGCCCAGACCGAACCCGTGGTGCCGCCATAGTCGGAGACGCGCGCGGCGCCTTCGAAGGTCAGCTCGCGGATGAGCGGCAGGTTGGCGAGCAGCGGGATGCGCAGTTCGCCATAGGCTTCCTTCACCTTCACCGCGGGCGGATCGAAGGTCGCCGCCGGGTTGAGGAAGGTCTGGCCCGACGCGGTGACCGCGTCCTGGCCGGAGAAGGCGTCCTCACGGCGATATTCGCCGCCGATCGCGAAGCCGACCGGGCCGCCCGGCAGGCTGAACAATCCGCTCGAATCACCCGACACGAAGGCCGTGAAATCGAGCTGCTCGGCCCATTGGTTGCGAGTCGAGGTATGCAGGATGTAGTTCAGCGCGCGCTGGTCGTAGCGCTTCTCGCCGAACAGGTTGATCGGATAGCAGGCCGCGTCGTCATTGGTCGTGATGGCGTCGGCATTGACGCCGCAGACCACCTTCTGGCCCGCATCGTTGAGCACGAAGTTCGAGCCCGTATAGCCGGCCGGTGCAAGCACCGCATTCGCCGCGCGGTTGAACTGGGCGACCAGCACGTTGCCGCCGGTGCGATAGGAGTTCTCGGTGCGGCCATAGTTGGCGGCGATTTCGTAACGCAGGTTGCCGGTGTCGCTGAGGTCGCCGCCAACGCCGATGACGCCGCGATAGGTCTTGCGGTTGTGGAACTCGGCGCGGGTGCCGAGGTCGTTGTTGAAGCGGTTGAGCGTGAAGCTCGTCGCCCCGGGCGCCAGGATGGTCGTGAGCGTGTTGCGCGCGGCCGTCGTCAGGAACGGGTTGTTGACGCTGAAGGTCGAGCTCAGCGTGCCGCCGGTGAAGCTCGGCTGCACCGATTGCTGGTGGACCTTGACCTGCGCATAGGTGAGCTCGACGAACGGCCGGAAGGCGCGCGAGAAGTCACCGTTGATCAGCAGGTTGCCGACGATGCGGTCCTGGCTCGGCATGAGCATCGCGCCTTCGACGCCCGAAGCCGACTTGCCGAACAGGATGCCGCCGCCGATCGCGCGATTGTCGGTCATGCCCGTGGTGGCGGGCGAGTCCTTGATCAGCGAGCCGTCGGGCTCGAACATGTAGTTATAGGCGATCGGGCTGCCGGTCGGCGAATTCTGGCCGGTGCAGATCGCCGCGCGCTGTGCCGCATTGGCCGTGGTCGCGGTGGACGGGCACTGCGTGATGACGGTGCCGCCGATCGAGCGGTTGCCGAACACGACGCCGCGCGGAACGAAGGCGGTGTTCGGAATGCCGTCGAAATTGCGGTTCGGCGCGGTGGTGATCTGCGAGGTGATGAAGCCCGGCACGCCGCCATAGGCACCCAGATAGTCGCGATCGGCATAATAGAGCTCGTTCGCGTGGGTGTATTCGGCCGAGGCAGTGACGTTCAGGCGGCCGTCCATCAGGTTCTTGCCGGCGAGCGCGCTGACCAGATAGGTGCCGCGGTCGCCATAGGTGCTGATGCCGCTCTGCGCGCGGACGCGCACGCCGTCATAGTCGCGGCGCAGGATGAAGTTGGCGACGCCCGCGATGGCGTCCGAACCATAGATGGCCGACTGGCCGCCGGTCACGGTCTCGATGCGGTCGACAAGGTCGTAGGGAATGGTGCTGACGTCGGGCGTGTAGCTGCCCGGCACGGCCGACACGACGCGGCGGCCGTTGATCAGGGTCAGCGTGCGCGAGGTGCCGAGGCCGCGCAGATCGAGCAGGCTGAGGCCGGCGGTGCCGATCGAGCCGGTCGAGTTCGCCTGGCTGAAGGTCGAGCGGAACTGCGGCAGCTGGTTGAGCGCGTCGCCGAGCGACACGTCGCCACGGGTGCCCAGCAGCTGCGTCGCCGTGATCGTCTGCACCGGCACGGCGGCGTCGATCGTGTTGCGGATGCGGATGCGCGAACCGGTGACGACGATTTCCTCGTCCTGCGCCTTTTCGGTCTGGTTCGTGGCCGGCGCCTGCTGCGAATCCTGGGCGAAGGCTGGCGTTGCCAATAGCGACCCGGCGAGCGCCGTCGCGCTCAGCAAGTGAGAGATTTTCATTGGTTCTTTTGCCCCTCGGGCGGAATGCCCGAAGGGAGGAATGAGCCGGACGTGTTTCTGCACCGCAAGGGCTGGAAATATTAGCCAGCGCAATTGTGTCCGCGGTGTTGCAAAAAAGAGACTATCAAGCGCGCCAAATTTCAAACTGGCGCGCGTTAATGTAATATTCAGAATGTGCCTTAGCGTTTCAACACGCTAAGGCCCCATCCGCTAGAAACATTTCGTAACGCGACGAAAGCCGCTCAGCGCTCGACGCACATGGCGATTCCCATGCCGCCGCCGATGCAGAGCGTGGCCAGGCCCTTCTTCGCATCGCGCTTCGCCATCTCGTAGATCAGGGTGGTGAGCACGCGGGCGCCCGAAGCGCCGATCGGATGGCCGATGGCGATCGCGCCGCCATTGACGTTCACCTTGCTCGCGTCCCAGCCCAGTTCCTTGCCCACCGACAGCGCCTGCGCGGCAAAGGCTTCGTTCGCTTCGATCAGATCGAGGTCGGCGATCGCCCAGCCGGCCTTTTCCAGCGCCTTGCGCGATGCCGGGACCGGGCCGATGCCCATGATCGACGGGTCGACGCCGGCGGTGGCCCAGCTGCGGATCGTCGCGAGGATCGGCGCGCCGCGCTTCTCGGCCTCGGCGCGCGACATCACCACCAGCGCGGCGGCGCCGTCGTTGAGGCCCGATGCGTTGGCGGCAGTGACGGTACCGTCCTTCTTGAAGGCGGGGCGCAGGCCCGCGACGCTCTCCACCGTGGCGCCGGCGCGGATATATTCGTCGTCGGCGACGATGGTGTCGCCCTTGCGGCCCTTGATCGTGACCGGGGCGATCTCGTCCTTGAAGCGGCCGGCGGCGCGGGCGGCCTCGGCCTTGTTCTGACTGGCGACGGCGAACGCGTCCTGCTCGGCGCGCGTGACCTGATATTGCTCGGCGAGGTTCTCGGCGGTGATGCCCATGTGATAGCCGTTGAACACGTCGGTCAGGCCGTCCTTGATCATCGTGTCGACCAGGGCGACGTCGCCCATCTTGGCGCCGGCACGCAGCGCCTGGGCGTGGTTGGCGAGCGACATGCTCTCCTGGCCGCCGGCGACGACGATGGTCGAATCGCCCGTCTGGATCGCCTGGGCGGCGAGCGCCACGGCGCGCAGGCCCGAGCCGCAGACCTGCTGCACGCTCCATGCGGGCACTTCCTTGGGCACGCCCGCGGCCATCGAAGCCTGGCGGGCGGGGTTCTGGCCCTGCGCGGCGGTGAGCACCTGGCCGAGGATGACTTCGCTGACTTCCTCGCCCTTCACGCCGGCCTGTTCCAGTGCCGCCTCGATCGCGATGCGGCCCAGCTCGTGCGCGGGGGTGCTGCCGAAAGCGCCGAGGAAGCTGCCCACGGGGGTGCGCTTGGCGGCGGTGATGACGACGTCGGTCGGGCTGGTCATGGAAGGACTCCTGCGGATGGTCTTTGTCGTTTGGCGGCTATCTAGTGTGCGCTGCGGCAAGAAGCCAGTCGCGCAGCGGCTCCCACACCATTGCGCGCGCGCGGCCGCCGACGATCATGCCGACATGGCCGAGGGCGAGGCTCCGCCGCCCGGCCAGGCCGGCGGCGGTGGCGGCGGGAACGATGCGGTCGGTGGTGGAGAGCAGCTCCAGCGCGGGGCAGGCGAGCCGCGCGGGGAGGATGCGCGTGCCCTTCACCCACCAGCGGCCGGCGCCCGGCCGGTCGGCGCGGAAGAAGCGCTCGAACATCTCCTGCCCCGCGGCATGGGTGAGCGGCGCGCCGGCATTGGCCCAGTCCTCGAGCGCGACGAAGGCGCGGGCCTGGTCGCTGTCCGGCGCCAGTCGGGCGAATCGCTCGAACTTGGCGATCGTCCTGGCAGGATCGAGTTGCCAGAAACCGGCCTGGAGCACTTCCATCGGCACCAGGCCGAGCTGGGCGCAGGACGGTTGGGCGGCCTCCCATTGCGCCGCAATGGCTGCGCGCGCGAAATCGCCATAGCGCCGGAAGCGCCAGGGGGCGGCAATGGTGACGAGCCCGCGTGCCGGCCGCAGCATCGCCGCCGCCATGGCCAGCGTGCCGCCCAGGCAATAGCCGGCGAGCAGCGGCGGTTCGTCCAGCGTATCGAGCAGGGGGAGCAGCAGCGCGGCGATGTGATGATCGATGCCCTGGCTCCGATCCTCCGGCGCGGGCGCGCCCCAATCGACGAGCAGCGGCCGAAGCCCTTGCGTCGCCAGCCATTCGAGCAGCGAATTGCCCGGCGCGAGATCGAGGATGAAGGGCGGATTGATCAGCGACGGCACGAAGACGACCGGCGGACCGCTTCCGCCATAGTCGCGCAGCGCGGCGCGACCGGCGGTGGCGATCGCGGGCGGCAATATGCGTTCCGGTGGCCTTTCCGCCTGCTGATAGGCCTTCAGTCCGGCAAGCGCGGCGGCCCGGCGCTCGGGCGATGCTGCGGTCTCGCTGCGCAACAGCGAAAGGAACAGCGGCAACGGGCGCGGTCCGTGTTGCGCCGCAGAATGAAACGATGATAGATATGTTTCACTCACCTGGGGGCCTTAGATGAAGAAGAGCGCTGCTGGCACCGGTCCGGTCATCATCAAGAAGTACGCGAACCGGCGACTCTACAACACCGAAACCTCGTCCTACATCACGCTGGACCATCTGGCCGCGATGACGCGCGAGGGGCGCGATTTCAAGGTCGTCGATGCCAAGACCGAGGAGGACATCACCCATAATGTCCTCACCCAGATCATCATGGAAGAGGAGCAGCGCGGCCAGACCATGCTGCCGGTCAACTTCCTGCGTCAGCTGATCGCCCTGTACGGCGATTCGATGCAGGCGATGGTGCCCGGCTATCTCGAGGCCTCGATGGAGAGCTTCCGCCGCAACCAGCAGCAGTTCAAGTCGGCAGTGGAAGGCGCCTTCGCCAATTCGCCCTTCGCCGAGATGGCCAAGCGCAACATGGAAATCTTCGAAGCGGCGACTCAGGCATTCAAGCCCGGGACGGCACCGGGCGCGCCGGGGGCACCCGCGGCTACTCCGGCTCCTGCGCCCGCGCCGAGCGGCGAGGACGACGTCGCCGCGCTCAAGGCCGAACTCGCCCGGCTGCAGGACAAGATCGAGAAGCTGGCCAAATAGCTTCCTCCCCTCCCTTCCGGGGGAGGGAAGGAGGATATCACCCCCGCGCCCGCAGCACGCCCAGCGCCGCGCGGATCTCCTCCAGCGTGGGCATCTTCTGCTCGATCACGCAGCGCAGGCCCAGCCCGCCGAATCCGTGATAATCGGTGGCGCTGGCGAAGGCGATCGTGTTGTCGCCGCGCACTTCGGCGCCGCGCACCGCATTGGGCGGCAGCATGACGTGCTCGCCATGGCGCTTGCCCGCCGATGTGGCGACGATCCGATCCTGTTCGTCGACGATCGAAATGCTGGTCCGCCCCCAGTCGCGCTCGCTGAAGAGCGACAGGTCGGAGATGATCGCGGGGATGTGCCCCTCCCAGTCGAACTCGAGATAGAAGGCGCCGAGCGGCCGTCCGTCGCGGCCGCGCGGGCGCACGCCGGTGACGAAGACGAGCACCGCGCGATGGTCCGAATAGGGGTTGAGCCACACTTCGTCGGTGAACCATTCGTCGCGCCGGTGGCTGCGGATCGCGTTCAGATATTGCGGAGCGCTCGACAGGTCGACACCGCGCACGCGCGCATGCGGATCGGACGAGGCGATCACCTTGCCCGCGTCGTCGGCAAGGAAGGCGTTGACGTAATAGGGAGAAATCTCGGTGAGCAGCGCCAGCCTGGCGTCCGCCGCGGCGATCGTCTCGGGGCTTGGATCCTCGAGCGCCGCGATCACCTCGGCATCGGTCGCCATCACGCGCAGATCGATGCTGCGGCCATAAAGGTGGCGGGAGACGTTCTGGATCAGCGCCTGGGCGAGCTCGACCAGGCGGGTGCCTTCGATCTCGCTCACCATCTCGTCGGCGATGCCGGCGCCCATGGCGAGCCGCTCGCGCACTTCGGAGCGGAACTCGATCGAGGCGCCGCGCGCCTGTTGCGCCAGCGCCTTCACTTCCTGCGCCACCACCGAGAAGCCGCGCCCGGCCTCGCCCGAGCGCGCGGCTTCGATCGCCGCGTTCAGCGCAAGCAGGTTGGTACGCGCGGCGATTTCCTCGCTGGTCGCGGCATAGCTGTCTACTTCCTCGCGGAGGACCGACAGAAGGGTTCGAATTCGGCGTGGCACATGTCAGTGATAAGACGAGACGGTTAATGCCTCGTTTAGCACGAAAAAATCAGGGTTTCCTGAACTTTAGCGTCATCCGGTCGCTCTCGCCGATCGCGGCGTACTTCGCGCGGTCGACGTCCTTGAGCGTATAGGTGGGCGGCAGCGTCCATACGCCCTTGGGCCAGTCGGCGGTGTCGCGCGGATTGGCGTTGACCTCGGACGCGGCGACGAAGACGAAGCCGGCCTGCTCGGCCAGGCGGCGGACGGTGGAGACCTTCAGATAGCCGCTGGTCTTCTCGCGCGCGTCGCTCGCCGCTTCGGGCAGGCGATGATCCTCGATGCCGAGCGTGCCGCCCTTCTTGAGCATCGCGAACATCTGGCGGAACGCCTCGGGCGCATAGTCCTGGTCGCCGCGCTTGTAGCCCATCCGCCAGTTATGGACGTTGCGGAAGGTGAGGACGATGTCGGCGGTGCCGTCGGCCACCTTGGGCTGGCCGGCTTCGGCGGGGAAGGCGACGAGCTTGGCATGGCCGTAGAGCGCCGGGTCCTTGGCCTTCAGCGCCTCGACCGCCTTGCCGCCATTCGGGAAATCGGGGCCGACCGCGGCATAATATTGGCCCTTGGCGCGAGTGAGCGGCGCGAGGATCTCCGTATACCAGCCGCCGCCCGGCCAGATCTCGACCACGGTGTTGCCGGGCTTCACGCCGAAGAAGTTGAGCGTATCGACCGGATGGCGATAGGGATCGCGCGCGACATTGGCCGGCGAGCGGCTGGGCGAGGCGACCGCTTCGGCGATGGCCGAGCGCTGGGTGCGCGGGGCCCCGGTGGCGACGCTGGCCACGGCGACGGCAGTGGTGAGCACCGCAAGAACGGTCAGGGTCTGGCGCACGCGAATTCCCTCCCTAGATGTCGTCCGCGCATGTGGGGGTTCTTCGGTTCGATGCAACAACAATTATGGTTCGGTGCGGCAGGCGCGGCGGCGATTGCGGTGGTCAGTGCGCTGGGCGAGCATCGCCGCCGTCGGCGCACGCGGATCGACGATGTCGGCTATGTGCCCTGGCAGTTCCTCCAGGTGATGGCGATGCTGGGCGCGGTGATCCTGGCCAGCGTGGCGCTAAACCTGCGCTGAGCCCCGCCGGCCTAGGGTGCCCCGGCCGGGCAAAGCGCGACGCTGGAGGAACGCTGATCGACGAGCAGGGCGAAATGCTGCAGGGCATGGGCGCCCACCAGAAGCTCGGGATATCTGTCCGAAACCCGCACCGTCATGTCGGAGAGAGTCGCGGATCCGATCCGGAACGGGCCGCGCAGCGTGGCGCTGCCGGTCTTCACGGCCGTGTTGCTCAGCTTTCCGTCGCCCGCCGCCGCGACCGTGCCGCCGCCGACGCGATCGAAGAGCGGCTTGGGCAGGACGAAGCTTACATTGGCGCCGGTATCGAGATTGCCTTCGGTCGAAATCGCGCCGATCGTCACGGGCACGCGGAAGGCGCGCTCATATCCGAGCACGCCCGCCGTGCCGCGCGCCAGGCCCGGGCCCCTGGTAAAGGTGAGCCTTCGCTTCGGATAGTCGATCACCAGCAGCCCGTCGGCGAAGAAGGCACGCCCCAATATCCCGGCGAACGCCGCCTCGGGCATCATCCTGCTGCTATAGTCGCGCGTCATCACTTCGATGTCGCGGCGAACCAGCCCGCCGAGCTCGACCGAAGCCAGGCGGACGGTATCGACTCGCGCGGAGGCAACGGCATCCGAGGTCTCGGCGGCTCCGGTGACCGGCAGCTTCAGCTTCGCGACCAGGCTGGCATCGGCGCGGCCCATGCCGCTCGCGCCCGTATCGACCGCGAAGCTGTAGGGCCCGCCGCCATTGACGCGCGCATCGACATAGATGCGCCCGTCGACGACGCGGAAGGGCACGCTCAGCAGGGCATCGGCACCCGCCTTCTCCACCAGCGCGCAAACCGGCGGCCGCTCGGGGCCGGCAAGGGCCGCGCTCGATCCGATCCCCGCCACGGCGATCGAAGCGGCAAGGTTTCGCGCCATTCTCCAGCCCATGATTGCACAACCCCCTCCCAAAGTGTGTTGCTGATATAATGCACTATATCGATTGCGGGTCAACGGGCCTGGCGGTGCCCGGCCCCTGCATGCCCTAGTAGAATTGTCGCAGCGTCAGCATGCGCTCGCTGCCGTCGCACAGCGTGAGCGCCACGGTGCGGCCGGGCGCGCCTGCGCTCCATTCGATCGGCCGCCCGGCGACGGGCACGCCGTCGGCGGCGCAGATCGTCTCGCCTTCGTGCCAGCCCGATTCGGCGGCGGGCGAGCCGCGCATCACGTGCAGCACGCGCAGATGCGTGCCCTCGGCACCGAGCAGCAGCCCGCTGGTCGAGCGGAGCACCGGCGCGGCGGCCATGGCACCGGGCTGGAGCACCATCCGCCCGGCGCGCGGATCGAGCAGCACCCGGTAGCGCAGCAGCAGCCCGGTGCCGATCCGGCCGGCAACGCCCGCGGCGGCGGAATAGCCGCCCTCTCCCTCGATGCGCAGCTCGGTCTCGGGCAGGGCGGCGCCGCCGAGCGTGAAGCCGTTCACCACCGCGACTTCGCTGACCAGGGGGCCGCCGATTCCCCAGCCCAGGGTGGTGGAGATGGCGGCGCCGCGATAATCGGCACCGGCCCAGGCGGCACGGCTCAGCGTCACCGAAGCGCCGTCGCCGGTATCGACGATCATCGGGCGCAGGCGCGTGCCGGCCAGGCGGATCTCGGTGACCGGTACGCCGGCGTCGCGCTGGAGCGCGAGCGGCGCGGTGGTGCCGGTGAAGGGCAGGCGGCCCGTCGGCAGGATGCGGAAACGGCGCACCGCATAGTCGATGTCGAGCGCGCAGCAGCTCAGCACGTCGCTGCCGATCAGCAGGTCCGCGCCGAACCGCTCCTGGCCGGGCGCGTCCGGGATGGCGATGCGCCCGCCGCGCCGGGTGAGCCCGCCGATGACGAGCGTGCCGCCGGGCGCCCAGGCGACTTCCACGCCGCCGCCGATCGCCAGGGCGGGCTGGCGGTGCCCGGCGGCGAGCCGCGCGCGGGTGGCGAAATCCTGGGTGGCGAGCGTGTTGGTGAGCCCGGTGTCGAGCACGGCGCGCACGGGCCGGCCGTTCAGCACTGCCTCGAAGCGGATCTGGTTGGAGGGCGTCAGGTCGAACGCGATCCAGCGCGCTTCGCTGTCGGACGCCAGGGTGATGCCGTCCTTCGCTTCCGCGCCGCTGGAAACGGGAGGAACCGAGGCGAGCGCGAGGGGCAGGAGGAAGCCGAGCACCGGCATGGTCTAGCCGGTCAGGCGATCAGAGGCACGCCTCGAGCAATGCCTGGTCGAAGCCATATTGCTTGGCCTTGTCGAGCGTATAGGGGCGCAGGCCCATCGAGCGATATTCGCCGATGATCTTGCCGTCGGCGCTCTCGTCCAGATATTCGAACTTGAACAGCTCCTGGGTGACGATCACCGGGCCTTCCATGCCGATCACCTCGGTGACGTTGGTCACGCGGCGGCTGCCGTCGCGCAGGCGCTTCACCTGGATGATGAGATCGACCGAATCGGCGATCTGGCGGCTGATCGCTTCCTTGGGCACCTTGATGTCCGACATCATCACCATGTTCTCCATGCGGGCGAGCGCCTCGCGCGGGGAGTTGGAGTGGAGCGTGCACATCGAGCCGTCATGGCCGGTGTTCATCGCCGACAGCATGTCGAAGCATTCGGATCCGCGAATTTCGCCCAGGATGATCCGGTCCGGGCGCATGCGCAGCGCGTTCTTGACGAGATCGCGGATGGTGATCTCGCCCTGGCCTTCCAGGTTGGGCGGGCGGGTCTCCAGCGGCAGCCAGTGCGGCTGCTGCAGCCGGAGTTCGGCCGCGTCCTCGATCGTCAGCACGCGCTCGCCCGGGTCGATCATCTTCGACAGGGCGTTGAGCATCGTCGTCTTGCCCGAGCCGGTACCGCCCGAGATGACGATGTTGAAGCGGCTGGCGCCCGCGATCTTCAGCATCGTCGCCATCTTCTGCGACATCGATCCGCCCTGGGCCATCATGTCGAGCGTGATCGGCTTGGCCGAGAATTTACGGATCGAGATCGCGGTGCCGCGCAGGCTCAGCGGCGGCACGATCACGTTGACGCGGCTGCCGTCCTTCAGGCGGGCGTCGGCCAGCGGCGTGGTCTGGTCGACGCGGCGGCCGACCGAGTTGCAGATGCGCTGCGCGATCTGGAACAGATGCTCCTCGTCGCGGAACTGGATATTGGCCAGCTCGAGCTTGCCCTTGCGCTCGACAAAGGTCTGCTCGGGGCCGTTGACCATGATGTCCGAGATGGCCGTATCGGCGAGCAGCTCCTCGAGCGGCCCCAGGCCGAGCAGCTCGTCGACCAGCACCTTTTCGAGCGCGAACTGTTCGCGGCGGTTGAGCGTGAGCTTCAGTTCGGCGAGCACCTCGCCGATGATCGGGCGGAATTCCTCGGCCAGCTCATCCTTGCTGAGCGTCGCGGCCGCTTCGGGATCGACGCGCTCGAGCAGGCGCGGCAGCACCTGTTCCTTGATGCGGTGAATCGAGGCCTCGAATCCCTCGACGCGCGAATTGCCCTGCTCGCCGGCCGCGGCCTGGCGATCGGCGAGGCGCTGCATCGCCTCTGCGCTGGCGACGCTGGGGCCGCTCGGGTCACGTTGCTCGAACCCGTCGGCGCCGCCCTGGCCGGGCAGCGGCACCGAGTTGATCGGCGGGAATTGCTCGCCGCCGAGCGGCGCGGGATCCACCGGGCGCGGCAGCGGCCCGCCGCCCTGCATCGGCCGTGCGACACCGAACGCCGGCCGGCCTGCCGGTCCACCACCCAATCCGCTGCGTCGTCCGAAAGCGCTCATCAGAATCCAATGTCCCCTCGTTCGGCGAGCGTTAACCGCGAAGGCTTGAGATTTGCCTAATCTTCCGCGGCCGGCGGCGATGTGGGCGCGGCGCGGGCGCAGCCGCTATGGACGGCCATGCGCTTCTCCCCCTCATGATCGTAGATCGTCATGCGCCGCACGGCTTCGCAGCGGCGGACATAGCGAATGACCTGGGCGACATTCGCTTCGTTCAGCGGCGCGGCTGGAAGCGGCTCCTGGACGACGACGGTCTCGGGCTCCGCGCGCAGCACGCGGCGCAGCTCGGCCACTTCGTCGATGCCGCTCGCGCCCGATTCCGCGCCTTCGTAGAAATGGGCGGGGAAGGCGAGGATAGTGGGCGGGGCGCTGCCGATCGCGGCATAGAGATAGCTCGGCATGCCGAACACCAGCAGCCTGCCATGCGGCGTTACCTGACGCACCTGCTCCACCAATGCGGCGGCGGCAGGCCGGGCGCGCGCGCGGACGGGCAGGTCGAACATGTCCGACGTTGCGAGATTCAGGACGAGCAGCGCGGCGAAGCCGAGCGCGCCGATTCCCGGCCGGGCGAAGAAGGGGGCGCCCAGTATCGCCAGCGGTGCCAGCAGGGGCAGGGCATAATGGAGATAGAGGCCGGGAAAGATCGCGACGGCCAGGGTTGCCGCAACTGCCCAGCAGGCGAGGAAATCGAGCGGCGCGGGCCGGCTGGCGCGGCCGCGCAGATAGCCGAGGACCGCGAACAGGAGCGGAAGGCACAACAGCCCGGCCAGCGCCAGCGCGCGCGTCATCCGGCCGGCATCATAGGCGCGGGCGAAGTTCGACAGCACCAGCGCCTGCCACAGCTGCGGGAAATGCCCCATCCACCAATAGGCGAGGCCGATCGCGGCGAGGGGCAGTGCGCCGAGCGCGGCCATCGCCGCGGCGCGAACCGCCAGCGCGCGCCAGTCCATGCCGCTGCGCGCCAGGATCGCGAGGGTGGCGATGCCGAAGAACAGGGCTTCGAACCCCGCCGATTGCTTGAAGCCGATCGCGAGGCCGGCGGTGAACATGCCGAGCAGCACCCGAGGCGGCAGCACGCCGCGCCGCAACTGCGCGATGCTGGCGGCGATCGACCAGGCGGTGGCGAGGATCAGCGGATTGTAGAACACCGCCGCTTCGCCATTCCCGCCGCCAAAGCGCGTGAGCAGCACGCAATAGGCGATGCCGGCCATCGGCGCCGCCGGAAGGGGCGCGATCAGCCGGGCGATTCGCGCGGTGCCATAGCCGCCGAGCGCGGCGAAGACCGTGGCGACGAGCTGATAGGCCAGCGCCGATGGCTGGATCCGGGCGATCGCGGCATAGGTCAGATAGAGGAGCGGCGGCTTGCGGTCCCAGATGTCGACATAGAGAAGGTCGCCGGCAAGGAGCCTGCGCCCGACCAGCGCGAAATACTGGTCGTCCACGGCATAGTTCCACTCGCCATAGGCGGGCCAGCGCACCGCCAGCGCGACGAGCAGGAACAGGGCGAACAGTGCCGGGCGCGCGCGTTCGAGGCCCTGCCAGCGCGCCATTGCCATCGTCTCGGGTCCCCCTTCTCGCTCGCCGGAAGATAGGAGCACGGAGTTAAGACCGGGTAGCGGCCGCGGCTAGAGGAAAGGTCCGCGGGCGCGGGCGCGGGCGTTGCTGGGCGGCATGCCGGCAAGGGCCCGGAAATCGCGGGCCATGTGCGCCTGATCGGCATAGCCGCGCGCGGCGGCGGTGCCGGCGAGCGTGTCCGCGCCCTGCTGGACGTCCTGCAGGGCCTCGCGGAAGCGCAGCAGCCGCAAATAGGTGCGCGGTGCCAGCCCCAGCTCGCGCGCGAAGATGCGTTGCAGGCGACGATGTGGCAGGCCGGTGCGCGCGGCAATCGTGGCGACGCTGTCCGACGCCAGGATCGCCCGGGCTAGCGGCGGCGGCACGGCGCTGGCCAAGGCGCCGGCAAGGTTGGCGACCGGATCGCCCTGCAGGAGCATCGCCAGCGCCGAATCGGGCGCGACTGCGATCCAGTCGTCGGCGAAGCCGGGGCATGGCGCGCCGCCCAGCGCGTGCCATGCCCAGGGCCAGAGCTTGATCGCAGTGAAGCGCGCGTCGCCGCTGAAGCCGAACCGGATCGGACGGTCCGAAAGGCCGGTGGCGAAAAATTCCGGCTGGTCGCGCCGCCATTCGGAGCGGCCGGCATGGCGGCGGATCAGCTCGACACAGCCATCGGGCGTCGCTTCATGTTCCACCCATCCCGGCTGGCTGGCGGCGAGCGTCCACACCGCGGCGACGAGGCCGGCGAGCGCGGGCGGCAAGGGCAGCTCGGCATAGTCCATGGCGCCAGCCTCGCATGTCGCGTCGGTTCAAGCCAGTGCGGGCGGCGCAGCGTATCGCGCGACGCGGAACAGGGAGGAATCGAGATGATCGCCAACATCATTCTGCTCGCCGGACTGGGCCTGGCCGGTCCGCAGGAAATGCCGTTCGGCTGGCTGGTCGGCAAATGGTGCACCGAGCCGCGGGGCGGCCGCACGACCTGCGAGACCTGGGAGCCGATGGGATCGGATCAGGTGATGCGCGGCGTCACCGTCACGACGAGCGCGAAGGGTGAGCGGAGCGAGCCGATGCGGATCAGCGGCGATGCAGGCGGGTTCGTCTTCCATGCCGAGCCGGCCGGACAGGCCGCGACCGATTTCCGGGCGGCAGCGCGCGACGCGGCGGCGCAGGGCGTCACCTTCGTCAACGCGGAACACGATTACCCGCAGCGCATCCGCTATTGGCGCGAGGGCGAGATGCTGATGGCGGAGATTTCGCTGGCCGATGGCGGCAAGCCGATGCGCTGGGCCTATCGGCGGGTCGCCAAGTAACGCGTCCTCCCGGCGAAAACCGGAATCCCGGGCCGTTCTAGGCGGGACGAGAGCCTCCCCGGAATCCCGGCTTTCACCGGGATGACGGAGCGGGCAGGCGGGTCCCGCAGGCTGGCCTCAGCCTTCGGCCTTCTCGGCGAGGACCGTCAGGCCCTTCTCGTTCACTTCCGCGAAACCGCCTTCGATGCGGATCGTCTCCGGCGTGGTGGCGCCGGCCTTGTAGATCTCGAGATTGCCGTCGCGGATGGTCGACATCAGCGGGGCATGGCCTTCGAGCACGCCGAAATCGCCCTCGGTGCCGGGGACGACGACCATGTGCACTTCCTCCGAGCGGAGGAGCTTTTCGGGGGTGACGAGTTCGAAGTGCAGGGTCATTTTCTTACCTTACTCCCTCTCCCCTTCAGGGGAGAGGGCTGGGGAGAGGGGGAGTATCGAGCGCCCGGCGTTCAGGCCCCTCTCCCCGGCCCTCTCCCCGCAAGCGGAGAGAGGGAGGTGTTCCTCTTACGCCTCTTCGGCCAGCTTCTTGCCCTTGGCGATGGCATCGTCGATGCCGCCGACCATGTAGAAGGCTGCTTCCGGCAGATGGTCATACTCGCCGTTCACCACTGCCTTGAACGAGCGGATCGTGTCCTCGATCTGCACGAACTTGCCGTCGATGCCGGTGAACACTTCGGCGACGTGGAAGGGCTGCGAAAGGAAGCGCTGGATCTTGCGGGCGCGCGAGACGGTCAGCTTGTCCTCTTCCGAGAGCTCGTCCATGCCGAGGATGGCGATGATGTCCTGCAGCGACTTGTACTTCTGCAGGATCGACTGGACCGCACGGGCCGTCTCGTAATGCTCCTGGCCGACGACGCGCGGCTCGAGCACGCGGCTGGTCGAGTCCAGCGGATCCACCGCCGGATAGATGCCGAGCTCCGAGATCGCGCGGTTGAGCACGGTCGTCGCGTCGAGGTGGGCGAACGACGTCGCCGGCGCCGGGTCGGTAAGGTCGTCCGCGGGGACGTACACGGCCTGCACCGAAGTGATCGAGCCCTTGTTGGTCGAGGTGATGCGCTCCTGCAGCGCGCCCATGTCGGTCGACAGGGTCGGCTGATAGCCCACGGCCGAAGGAATGCGGCCGAGCAGCGCCGACACTTCCGCGCCCGCCTGGGTGAAGCGGAAGATGTTGTCGACGAAGAACAGCACGTCCTGGCCTTCGACGTCGCGGAAATATTCGGCGATCGTCAGGCCCGACAGCGCGACGCGGGCACGGGCGCCCGGCGGCTCGTTCATCTGGCCATAGACCAGCGCCACCTTCGAACCTTCGCTGATCGCGTTGCCGTCGGCGTCCTTGGCGATGACGCCCGCGTCGAGGAACTCGTGATAGAGGTCGTTGCCCTCACGGGTCCGCTCGCCGACGCCGGCGAACACCGAGGTGCCGCCATGGCCCTTGGCGATGTTGTTGATCAGTTCCTGGATGAGCACGGTCTTGCCCACGCCGGCGCCGCCGAACAGGCCGATCTTGCCGCCCTTTGCGTACGGCGCGAGCAGGTCGATGACCTTGATGCCGGTGACGAGGATCGCGCTCTCGGTCGACTGGTCGACGAACAGCGGGGCCTCGGCATGGATCGGCGCGCGCAGGTCGGTGCCGACCGGGCCGCGCTCGTCGATCGGCTCGCCGACGACGTTGAGGATGCGGCCGAGCGTGGCGGGGCCGACCGGCACCCGGATCTGCGAGCCGGTGTCGGTCACGGTCTGGCCGCGGGTCAGGCCCTCGGTCGAGTCCATCGCGATCGTGCGGACGGTGTTCTCGCCCAGGTGCTGCGCGACCTCGAGGACGAGCGCGTTGCCGTTGTTGTCGGTCTCGAGCGCCGAGAGAATCGCCGGCAGCGCGCCTTCGAAGGCGACGTCGACGACGGCGCCGATCACCTGGCTGATGCGGCCGACATTGTTGGTCGTCGTCGGCAGAGTGCCGGCGGCATCCGCCTTCGGCTTGGTTGCGCGCGGCTTGCGGGCGGGCTTCTCTGCGGTCGGAGCTTCGGTTGCCATTGCTGTTTCCTCGTTCGAACGGTCTTAGAGCGCTTCGGCGCCCGAAATGATTTCCACCAGCTCGGTGGTGATCGCGGCCTGGCGCTGACGGTTGTACAGCGTGTTGAGGCGCTTGATCAGGTCGCCGGCGTTGCGCGTGGCATTGTCCATCGCGGTCATCTTGCTGCCCTGCTCCGACGCGGCGTTCTCACGCATCGCGCGGTAGAGCTGCACGGCGACGTTGCGCGGCAGCAGGTCGGCGAGGATCGATTCCTCGTCGGGCTCATAGGTGACGGCGGCGCCGCTGCCCGGCGTCTCCGCGGCCGCTGCCGGGACGGCGACCGGGATGATCTGCTGCGCGGTCGGCTCCTGGGCGAGGACCGACTTGAAGGTGGAGTAGAAGAGCGTCGCCACGTCGAACTCGCCCGCCTCGAAGCGCGCGATCAGGTCGTCGGCATAGCCGCGGGCATCGGCGAAGCCCAGCTTGCCCAGGTCGCCCGGCTCGATCGAATGGACGATGTCCTTCGGGAACTGGCGGTTGAGCACGGCGCGGCCCTTGCGGCCGATCGTGTAGATCTTCACCGTCTTGCCCTGCGCCACCAGCTCCTGTGCGTGGCGGCGGGCCAGGCGGGCGATGTTGGTGTTGAACGCGCCGGCCAGGCCCTTGTCGCTGGTGGCGACGACGAGCAGGTGCACCTGGTCCTTGCCGGTGCCGGCGAGCAGCTTGGGCGAGCTTTCGCTCACCGTCACCTTGCCGGCCAGGCTGGCGACGACGCCTTCGAGGCGCTGGGCATAGGGGCGCCCGGCCTCGGCCGCTTCCTGCGCGCGGCGCAGCTTGGCGGCGGCGACCATCTTCATCGCCTTGGTGATCTTCTGCGTCGACTTCACCGAGCCGATGCGGATCTTGAGGGCCTTCAAACTTGCCATTTACGAATTCCGAGCAAGGGCCAGACGGCCCGCGAGACCAACAAATGCGACGCCGAGAACGCCCTCGATCCAGCGCATCGCGCTGCTCTGCTTCGCGGCGCGGCCCGCACGGGCGGCCACGAAGCTGATGCCGGCGAGCCAGAAGCCGCCGAGCACATAGGGCACCGCGATCAGCAGTGCGCCCTTGAGCGGAGCGTCAGGGCCGGTGCCGACGAACTGCGGCAGGATGGCGAGGAAGAACAGCGCGACCTTGGGATTGAGCGCAGTGGTGAGCAGCCCCTGCCAGAAGGGCTTGCCCAGCGCGGGCGCCTCGGCGGCGGCCGCTGCCGGCCGAACCGCGCCGCGGACCAGCTTGAAGCCGAGCCAGGCCAGGTAGATCGCGCCGGCGGTCTTCACCACCGTGAACAGCGCCGGGAAGACCGACAGTATGGCGAGGAAGCCGAAGCCGCACAGCGCCATGTACCACAGCCCGCCGAGCACCACGCCCGAGACCGCCGCCAGGCCGGCCCGCACGCCTCCTCGCGCCGCGTGACCCGCGACGAGCATGGTGTCCGGCCCGGGCGTCAGCACGAGGCCGACGCTGAGCAGCGTCCATGCGAGGAGGGAGTGGTCGGCCACCGGCTGGCGATCAGGCGAAGGTCTTGGCGAACGCCTCGAGGGCGGCCTTGAGCTTTGCCTTCACCTCGTCCGACAGGTCCTTCGAGTCGCGGATCGCGCTCAGGATATCGGCGTGGTTCGCGCGCAGGTCGGCGAGCATCGCCGCTTCGTAGCGCACCACGTCCTGCACAGCGACGGTGTCCAGGAAGCCCTGGGTGCCGGCGAAGATCGACGCGGTCTGCTCCTCGAAGGGCAGCGGGTTGAACTGCGGCTGCTTGAGCAGCTCGGTCAGGCGCGCGCCGCGGTTCAGCAGGCGCTGGGTCGAGGCGTCGAGGTCCGAACCGAACTGCGCGAACGCCGCCATCTCGCGATACTGCGCGAGGTCGAGCTTGATCGAGCCCGAGACCTTCTTCATCGCCTTGGTCTGCGCCGAGGAGCCCACGCGCGACACCGAGAGGCCGACGTTGATCGCCGGGCGGATGCCGGCGTTGAACAGGTCGGTCTCGAGGAAGATCTGGCCGTCGGTGATCGAGATCACGTTGGTCGGGATATAGGCCGACACGTCGCCCGCCTGGGTCTCGATGATCGGCAGCGCGGTGAGCGAGCCGTTGCCATTGGCGTCGTTGAGCTTGGCGGCGCGCTCGAGCAGGCGGCTGTGGAGATAGAAGACGTCGCCCGGATAGGCTTCGCGGCCCGGCGGACGGCGGAGCAGCAGCGACATCTGGCGATAGGCGACGGCCTGCTTCGACAGATCGTCGAACACGATCAGCGCATGCATGCCGTTGTCGCGGAAATACTCGCCCATCGCGGTGCCGGTGTACGGCGCGAGGAACTGCAGCGGCGCGGGATCCGACGCGGTGGCGGCGACGACGATGGAATATTCCATCGCGCCATTCTCCTCGAGCGTGCGCACCAGCTGGGCGACGGTCGAGCGCTTCTGGCCGACGGCGACATAGACGCAATAGAGCTTCTTGCTCTCGTCATTGCCGGCGTTGACGGTCTTCTGGTTGATGAATGTGTCGATCGCGACGGCCGACTTGCCGGTCTGGCGGTCGCCGATGATCAGCTCGCGCTGGCCGCGGCCGACGGGGACGAGCGCGTCGATCGCCTTGAGGCCGGTCTGCACCGGCTCGTGGACCGACTTGCGCGGGATGATGCCCGGCGCCTTCACTTCGACGCGGCTGCGCTTCTCGGCGACGATCGGGCCCTTGCCGTCGATCGGGTTGCCCAGGCCGTCCACGACGCGGCCGAGCAGGCCCTTGCCGACGGGCACGTCCACGATGGTGCCGGTGCGCTTGACGGTGTCGCCTTCGCGGATCTCGGCGTCCGAACCGAAGATCACGACGCCGACATTGTCGGCCTCGAGGTTGAGCGCCATGCCCTGCACGCCGTTCGCGAACTCGACCATCTCGCCCGCCTGGACGTTGTCGAGCCCGTGGATGCGCGCGATGCCGTCACCGACGCTGAGCACCTGGCCGGTCTCGGAGACCTGGGCCTCGGAGCCGAAATTGGCGATCTGGTCCTTGATGACCTTCGAGATTTCTGCGGCGCGGATATCCATGTCTTAGCCTTCAGCCTTTCATCGCGTGCGCGAGGGAATTGAGTCGGGTCTTGATCGAGCTGTCGATCATCTGGCTGCCGATCTTCACGACCAGCCCGCCAAGGAGCGAGGGGTCGACCGAGAGGTCGACGGCCACTTCCCGGCCGATGCGCGCGCGCAGCTGCTGCTTGAGCGCGTCGACCTGATCGGCGGAAAGCGGGTGGGCGGAGGTGACTTCGGCCGTGGTCTCGCCGCGATGGGCGGCGGCCAGCTGGCGGAAGGCGCGGATCACCGCGGGCAGCTGGTTCAGCCGGCGGTTCTGCGCCAGCACGCCCAGGAAGCTGGTGGTGGTGGCATCGAGCTTCAGGCTCGCGGCGACGGCGGCGACGGCCTTGGCGGCGTCGGCACGCGAAACCAGCGGGCTGGCGGTCAGCGCCTTGAAGTCGCTCGATTCGGCAAGCGCCCTGGCCACGGTGCCGAGGCTGGCCTCGACCTGGCCCAGCGCCTTCGAATCACGCGCGAGCTCGAACAGGGCGGTAGCGTAGCGTCCGCTTAGGCTTGCCTGGATACCGGCGGAATTCTCCACGCGATCGGGTTCCTCTCGGAGGTTCGGGTTTCAGCCCCATATGAATTGGGGGCCGATTTCCGGCTCCATCAAAGTATTACTCTGACGGCTGCCCCATACGGCCCCCTATGGGTCGCGGCGCGGTTAGCATCGGTGTCACGGGGATGCAACCCGAGTCCGATTCGCACGCCACGAACGGCTCTTGAAACAAGGACTGCCCCGGGCATGTACCGAATCGTTTCGTGTGGTAAACGGCGCCCGCGACGACCTTTTGGGGGAAGGGTGAAGTGAACAAGCGGATTCTTGGCGGCATCGCAGTCGCGGGCCTGATCGCCGGCATCGCCCATGCCGAAGTGCTGGAGATCCGCGGCGAGCTGGCCGCGCCGAACCGCGAGGCCAGCCTGTTGCGCTCGATCTCGATCGACCGGATCGAGGGGCAGGACGGCGAAGCGCTGGCGCGGGCAATCGAGCAGGGGCTGTCGGGCACGCATTTCAGCCTGATGGGCGGCCGCGCCGGGCGGAACAATGCCGAGGGCTCGCTCACCGGCGGCGTGACGACGGGCGTCGACGAATCGCCGTTCCGGCGGCGCGAGAAGCGCTGCGTCGAGAAGGACAGCGCCAATCAGAAGAAGTGCGTCCGGGAGGAGGAAGTCGAGCTGCGCTGCCGCCGCCGGATCGTCAGCGTGAAGGCCGATCTGCGCCTGGTGCGCAATCGCGACGGGCGGATCGTCTATTCGACGACCAAGCCCTTCACGCAGGAGAGCAGCTGGTGCGAAGGGAACGAGGGGCGCCCGGCGCCGGTGGAGGAAGTGATCGCCGATGCGATCCGCAATCTCGGCCATTCGGTGCGCGGCGACATCGCGCCGACCGTCTCGACCTATACCATCCGCGTACGCGAGAGCGACAAGGGGATGGCCAGGGACCAGGCGAAGCGCTTCAAGGAACTGGTGAAGCTGACCAAGCGCGACGTGCGCGGCGCCTGCGCCGGCTGGGCGGCTCTTGCGGCGGAAGTGCCGGACCATCCCTCGATCAGCTTCGACCTGGGCCTCTGCGCCGAGCAGGCGGGCCAGTATGAGAAGGCGCTGGAGCTGTACCACGCGGCAGCGCGTGCCGGGGCGTCCGAGGGCAGGGAGGGCGCCGACCGCGCGATCCGGCTGATCGCCGGCCGGGAGGATGCGGCGATTCGCGCGCGGTGGCGGTGAAGCTTCGGTAGGGGCCGAAGCGTCGCTTCTCCGATCGGCCGCATCCGGCGGGCCGATTGGAGGAACCGATGCTCGAACCGATTCTCGCCACGCCCCACGGAACCGCGCCTGCCGGGGAGGGGATGCGCCTGGCCGGCGATGCTGCCATGCCGGCGTTGCGCATGCGCCGCCTGGCCGGACCGGGGGCTCCGGTGCTCTATGTGCACGGCGCCACTTTTCCATCGGCGCTGTCGGTCGGATGGCGGATCGACGGGTGGTCGTGGATGGACGACCTGCGGGCGCGAGGCTTCGACGTCTGGGCGTTCGACTTCGCCGGCTATGGCGGGTCGGAGCGGCCGGCGGCGATGCAGGGGAATATGCCCTATGGCCGGGCAGGCGCCGCCGCGGAGCAGATCGCGCGTGTCGCGGCGCATATCCGGGCGCGGCGCGGCGGTGCGAAGCTCCTGGTGATCGCGCATAGCTGGGGGACGATCCCCGCCGGCATCTTTGCCGGGGCGTGGCCGGAAATGGTCGAGCGGCTGGTGCTCTTCGGCCCGCTCGCGCAGAGGGAGGCCGGTGGCGGCCTCATGCCGGCCACGGGCGCGAATCTCGTCACGCGCGAAGACCAGTGGCGCAGCTTCCAGTCCGGCGTGCCCGAAGGCCGGGGTTCGCCGATCGCGCCCGAGCGTTTCGACGCCTGGGCGGGTGCCTATCTCGCCAGCGATCCGGGCAGCGCGGAGCGGGATCCGGCGGGCGTCGTGGTGCCGAGCGGGCCGGATGCCGATTTCGCCGATGCCTGGTCGGGGCGCTTTCCCTATGATCCCGGCGTGGTGCGCGCGCCGACCATGATCGTGCGCGGTGCCTGGGACCCGCTGGCGGGCGACGCGGATGTGGCGTGGCTGGCGAGCCGGCTGAACGGCGTGCCGGGCGGTGCGCGCCGCGTCACGCTTGCCGGCGGTGCGCACCGGATGCACCTGGAGAATCGCCGACGGGCGCTCTTCGACGCCGTTGGCGATTATCTCCTCGGGCGTTAGCGCCCGCGATTGCCGCCCTGACGGCCACCGCCCTGTCCGCCCTGGCGCTGGCCGCCGCCCTGGGTCGGCCGCGGCTGCCACTTGCGCTTCGGGCGGGCATAGTTGCGGGGCTGCTCGCCCTGGGGGGCGTCGAAGCGGCGCGGACGCGGCTCGCCGGCGGCCGCGCCGGCCGCCTCGGGACGCGGACCGCGCTCGTCATGGCGACGCGGCTGATCGCTCCGCGGACGGTCGTCGCGCTGGCCGGGGCGGCCGCGCTGCGGCTGGCCCGGGCGGCGGCCGTCGCGCTGCATTTCGCGGCCACGGGCGCCGTTCTGCTGGTCGCGGCTCTGCGGCACGTTGACGCGGCTGGTCTTGATCTTCTCGGCAGCGGCAACGAAGCCCTCGGGCAGCGGCACGACGGCGAGCTTCTGGCGGATCAGCCGCTCGATGTCGCGCAGATACGGCCGCTCGTCATCGGCGCAGAAGCTGATCGCCACGCCGTCATTGCCCGCGCGCGCGGTGCGGCCGATGCGGTGGACATATTGGTCCGCCACGTTCGGCAGCTCGAAGTTGAAGACATGGCTGACGCCCGACACGTCGATGCCGCGCGCCGCGATGTCGGTCGCGACGAGGATCTTCACCTTGCCCGCGCGGAACTCGCCGAGCGCGCGCTCGCGCTGCGGCTGGCTCTTGTTGCCGTGGATCGCGTTGGCGGCGACGCCGTTGCCCGCGAGCAGGCGGACGACGCGGTCGGCGCCGTGCTTGGTGCGGGTGAACACCAGCGCGCGATCGATCTCGATCTCCTTGAGCATCATCGTCAGCAGCGCCTGCTTCTCGGCCTGCTGGACGAAAGTGACGCGCTGCTCGACGCGCTCGGCCGTGGTCGCCTCGGGGGTGACCTTCACTTCCACCGGCTCCTTGATGAACTGGCCGGCGAGCTCGCGGATCGTCTTGGGCATGGTCGCCGAGAAGAACAGCGACTGGCGCTTGGCCGGCAGCTCTCGGACGATGCGCTTGAGGGCGTGGATGAAGCCCAGGTCCATCATCTGGTCGGCCTCGTCGAGCACGAAGATCTCGAGGCCCATCAGGATCGCGTAGCACTGGTCCATCAGGTCGACGAGGCGGCCCGGCGTGGCGACGAGGATGTCGACGCCCTTGGCGAGATCGGTCTTGTTCTTGTGGATCGACGTGCCGCCGAAGATGGTGGCGACGGTGAGGCGGGTGCCCTTGGCATAGTGGCGCGCCTGGTCGGCGATCTGGCTGGCCAGTTCGCGCGTCGGGGCGAGCACCAGCATGCGGCAGCCGCGCGGCTGGGCGCGCTTGCCCGATGCGACCAGCCGGTCGATCGAGGGGAGCATGAAGGCGGCGGTCTTTCCGGTGCCGGTCTGGGCGATGCCGAGCAGGTCGCGTCCTTCGAGGAGCGACGGGATTGCCTTGGCCTGGATCGGCGTCGCCTCGCTATAGCCCTTGGCGGCAAGCGCGGCGAGAACGGTCTCCGAGAGACCGAGTTGATTGAACTGCATTATAAATCCTGTGCATACGGCCGGCGCACGCCGGACGGAGCCCAGGTGCGAAGGCGGGGTCAAAAATGACGACCCGCGTGACTAGGGAAGCCGTGGAAAACAATCGAGGCGGAGCCTGGGCCCTTGGGGTAAACCCGCATGCCCGATCACGCTGCATGACGCCTCGGATGGCGGCCATATGGCGATGAAAACGATTTTAGTCAAGGAAGCCGGCCGCCAGGGCCCCGGGCCGCGACGCCTGCGCGGCTGCACGCCCCTATGGCATCCCCGTATATTCGCGCGGTCGATGGCCGAGCCGCACCGCTTCGGTCTGGCCGTGGAGCATCGGGTCCTGGAAGGCGCAGCGATTGTCCCACTGGCCCGGGCAGAGCGCCGGCGTGGCGGCGTCGAATATCGCGGCGATCAGCGCGTCGTCGAACGGCCGGTCCGGGAAGCGGGAGAAGCGCAGATGGACCATCCGCGCCAGCGCGAGCGGCGTGACCCAGGAGGTGTGGGCCGCGGTGACGGGCATGAGCGCCGTGGAGAAGTCGTCCGACTGGAGCAGCGGCGTCCGGTTGAACGGCCATGGCCGCGCGGGCAGGACGCCGGTGTTGACGAAGATGTCGGCTTCCGCCCTGGCCGGCCAGCCCTGCAGCGCGGCGATGTCGCCGCGGCCGGCATCGTCGAGCCCGGAGGTCAGGGCGGTGAAATAGCCCACGCGGACCCGATTGTAATGGGCGGCAATGCGCTGGTCGTAGGGCGCGTCGTGGAGCCCGTCATTCTCCGAGCCGGCCTGCACCGTCAGCACGCCCGGCGTGCCGAACAGCGCGGCATAGATCGGCGCATAGGCGGCGAGCTTGTCGCGCAGGACGCCCTCGGCGGGAAGCGGCTTCGCGCACGCCGCCTGCCAGCCGTCGCGGACCGTCTGGAAGGTGTGGCCGGCGCTGTAGTTGACGAACCGGACATTGTTCGCACGCATCAGCGCGACGATCGCGTCCGCCGCGCGCTGCGCCGCCTGCACCAGCTCGGCCTGCACCGCAGCCGTGCCGGACGCATCGCAGTAGCGCGTAGGCGCGATGTCCTCGAGGTCGATCGAATCGAGCAGCACCAGCGGCTGTGCCGGGACGTTGTCGGCGAGCAGCGAGAAGACGGTGCTGCCATGCCCGACATTGTCGAAGGCGATGTCGGGATAGGCCTGTTTCGCCGCGTCGCCGATTGGCGCGAGCCGCTGGCTCGGCACATGGGTGGGGCCCGAGAAGCGGTCGAGCGCGCTCCACAGCGCCGTCGGGATGCGCCAGCCGGTCGTGGCGGCATTCGCGGCGCCGCCCTCGCCCAGGCGGAAATAGCCCTTGATGTGCTTGCGAAAGCGGATCGCGCGGACAGGCAGGCGCGGCAGATTGTCGATGATCAGCACCGCTTCGCCATTGCCCGGCGCCATCTCGAATTCGGCGGGGCTGTAGGCGCGATCGGTCCAGGCGCAATCGGGGCCGGCGGGCCGGCAAGTGTCGGCGAGGATGGCGGCCGCCGCGTCGTTGATCGCCTGGTCGAGTGGATCGCCGGTAGGGGACGGGCTGGGCGACGGGCTCGGGCTGGGCGTCGGCGTGGGGGCGGGCCCGGGCGGCGTGCCTCCACCCCCGCCGCCGCTGCAGGCGGCGAGCAGCAGGGGCAGGAGCAGCGATGTGCGTCGTGACATGTTCCATCCTCGTCCGGTGCGTGCGCAGGGAGGACGGAGCCCGGCGGCGGCGCCAATCGGGACTGCGACCGGGGCGGAGTTTCATGCGACGAAATGGCGAGGCGCGGGCCTTGCCGTTGCGCAGGTGAAATTAACGCCGGTGAACGCTTCCGCAAAGCACTCGTTAACGCATCGCCCGCTAGGCTCGAGGCGCCAACCATGGAGCCCCAAATTGCTCGTCGCCAAGCTTGAGATCCTCGGAGACATCGACCGCCGCGGTGCGATCCGGTTCGACACGGATTCGCCCTCGACATTGCGCACGCCGGATGGCGGGCCGATCGACGTGCAGGTCGAGGATTTCTCGCGCACGGGCTTCCGCTTCACTTCGGAGCTCGATCTGCCGGAAGGCACGCTCGTCTCGCTCGGCCTTTCGGGTGCCGGATCGCGCGCCGCCAAGGTGGTGCGCCGCTCGGGCAACACTTATGGCTGCGCCTTCATGAAGGCGTTGACCGAGGAAGAGATCGCGCACGCCTTTCGCGGCCAGGAGCATGTGCTCGCCGATCTCTCGGCCGCGCTCGCCGCGCGGTTCGGCACGGGCAAGGCGCATGCGAAGCCGACGATCCCGCCGCTGCGCCGGCTGATCAGGCGGCCGACCCGCGAGGACTGAAGTCCCGCTCGCGATAGGCGAACCAGTCGAAATCGGCGGGGAGGCCCGCGCCGGACAGGTCCTGGCAGGCCATCCCAACGAAGGCGCCGGTGAAGTTGGGCAGGCCGGGCGCACTCGCTTCGTCGGACAGGATCGAGGCGTCGAACTGTTCGGCCAGCCATTGCCAGTCGCCGCCCGGCACGCGCCAGGCGAAGCGCAACCGCTCGTAATCGACTTCGGCCCGCAGCTCGACCGGCCCTTCGGGGATGGCGATCGGCGCGGTGAACGCATCGGCCTGGGGCGAATCGGGCAGCGCCGACATCACTCGGAGATGACGGCCGACCTCCTCGTCGTGCGAGACGTGGAGATAGTGGAACTTGGACGCATTGTAATAGGCGACCAGCCCGGCCGCCTGCTGGAAATGGCGCGGCGCGAACTCCAGCAGGCACGAAGCCGAATAGCAGAAGGCCTGTTGCCGCCGCGCGACCAGGGCCTGGGTGAACAGGCTGCCGATCGACTCCCGGCCATATAGCCGCAGATGGCCGGGGCGGGCGCCCAGGCTGAGGATCGCCTCCGGCTCGGGCGTGCGCAGCCATTGGAAGTCGATCGGCAGGGCCGGATCGTCGAAATCGGCGCGGGTATCGGCGGGCCTGCGGCCTTCGGGGCCGGGCACGTCCCGCATCGGCAGGCCGGGTTCGCCGAGGGTGTAGAGCCAGCCGTCCTCGCCCCAGCGCATCGGCTGGATCGCCGTCTCGCGGCCCAGCACGCACCGCCCGCGATTGGGGAGCGGGCGGCCGCAGAGATAGACCAGCCAGGGCTCGCCCGCCGGCGTCTCGACCAGATCGGCATGGCCGGCGCGCTGGAGCGGCGCGTCGGGCCGGGTGCGGCTGGAGAGGATGTGGATGTCGGGGTGGAGCTCATAGGGGCCGGTCAGGCTGCGCGAGCGCGCCATGGTCACCGCATGGTTCCAGCCGGTGCCGCCCTCGGCGGTGAGGAGATGATACCAGCCGTCGCGCCTGTAGAGATGCGGTGCCTCGGTGAGTCCCAGCGCGGTACCGGGGAAGATGTTGAGTCGCTCGCCGATCAGGCGCCGCTCCGCCGGCGAATATTCCTGCAGCACGATCCCGGCGAAGCGGTTGCGGCCCGGCCGATGGTCCCAGAGCATGTTGAGCAGCCATTTCCGCCCATCCTCGTCATGGAAGAGCGAGGGATCGAAGCCGCTGCTGTTCAGGTGGATCGGATCGGACCATTCCCCCGCGATCGTCTCGCAGGTGACGAGATAATTGTGGAAGTCGCGCAGGCTGGCGCCCGATGCGCCGCCCACCGTGGTGCGGCCATAGCGCTTCACATCGGTGTAGATCAGGTGGAAGCGCGCGCCGTCATGCGAAAGGCACGGCGCCCACACGCCGCATCCGTCCGGATCGCCGCGCATGTCGAGCTGGCGGGCGCGGACGAGCGGCCGGGCGACCAGCTCCCAGTTCGCCAGGTCGCGGCTGTGGTGGATCTGCACGCCGGGAAACCACTCGAAGGTGGACGTGGCGATGTAATAGTCGTCGCCCACCCGGACGATCGACGGGTCGGGATTGAAACCGGGCAGGATGGGATTGCGGGTCATGCGGGCTTGCGCACCAGGGTCCAGAGCACGGCCGCCGCGACGAGATCGAGCAGTCCGAGCGCGATGAAGAAGGGGGTATAGCCGATCGAGGCGACCAGGCTGCCCATCAGCAGCGAGAAGATCAGGATCGAGGCATTGGCGCAGGTGCCGGCCAGGCCGGCGACGGTGCCCAGCTCGTCGCGGCGGAACAGGTCGCTCGCCATGGTGATCACGGTGACCGAGAGCGTCTGATGCGCGAAGCCGCCGAGCGAAAGCAGCGCGACCGCCGCCCAGGCGCTCTCCACCGTGCCGACGAACAACATGCCCGTCATCAGCACCGCGCCCAGGGTGAAGGTCCAGCGGCGCGCATCGATCAGGTCGACGCCGCGGCGCTGGAGCCACAGCACCACCGCCGGCCCGAACAGGCAACCCAGGTCGGCGGCGACGAAGGGCAGGAAGGCGGAGACGGCGATCTCGGCCAGGTCGAAATGGCGGACCTTCACCAGATAGAGCGGCAGCCAGAAGGTGAGCGTGCCCCAGGTCGGATCGGCCAGGAAGCGCGGGATGGCGATGCCCCAGAAATTGCGCTGGCGCAGGATCGACAGGATCGAGGGCCGCGCCCCCGCCGCCTGGATATGCTGCTCCTGCCCGGCCAGGATATGGGCGCGCTCCTCCTCGCCGATCTCGGGATGCTCGGCGGGCGGGCGATAGAAGCGCAGCCAGAGCAGCACCCAGAACAGGGCGAGCGCACCGGCGATCACGAAGGCCGCCCGCCAGTTCCACATCCAGATCGACCAGGCGACGAGCGGCGCCGCCAGCGCCGATCCGGCCGAGGCGCCGAGATTGTAGATGCCGCCCGCCAAGCCGCGCTCGCGCGCCGGAAACCATTCGGAGACGACCTTCAGCCCGCCGGTGTGCGAGGTGCCCTCGGCAAAGCCCAGCGCGCCGCGCAGGCCGAACAGCATCTGCCAGTTGAAGGCGAGGCCATGCGCCATGGTCAGCACGCCCCAGCAGCTGGCGAAGACGGCAAGGCCCGTGCGCAGGCCGATCGTGTCGAGGATATAGCCCACTACCGGCTGCAGCATCACGCCGGCCTGGAAGGCGGCGGTGATCCACGAATATTGATGCTCGTCGATGCCGAGGTCGGGCATGAACACGGGCGCGGCGACCGCGAGGGTGGAGCGCGTGAGATAGTTCACGATCGTGCCCA
Source organism: Sphingomonas sp. 67-41 (assembly GCF_001899725.1). Classification (NCBI taxonomy): domain Bacteria; kingdom Pseudomonadati; phylum Pseudomonadota; class Alphaproteobacteria; order Sphingomonadales; family Sphingomonadaceae; genus Sphingomonas; species Sphingomonas sp. 67-41. The sequence continues at coordinate 1,144,036 of NZ_MKWJ01000022.1, forward strand.
GCATCACGATGCCGATGATCCACCAGCGCAGGGCGCGCGTGCGTCGCCAGAAGGACATGGCCTCTCCCGTGCGGACGTCGGAACACGCGCCCGTTAGCGCTAACGGTGGCGGGTTTGGCGGGGAAGGGCAAGAGCTTTTGTCTGAGTAATCGTCACGGCCGGAGGGCTGGGGCGTCTGGTTTGATCGCAATTGCCGGGATGTGGCCCGTCCGCCCCGGGCCTATATCACTTCCATGACCTACGCACTCTCCCTTTCCGAAGACGCGGCCTGGGCCGCCTTCGAAGCGCGCGATCGCGCCTTTGACGGGCGGTTGATCGTCGCGGTGACCACCACGCGCATCTATTGCAAGCCGACTTGCCCGGCGCGCCGGCCGAAGCGCGAGCATGTCGAGTTCTTCGACGATGCCGATGCGGCCCGCGCCGCCGGTTATCGCGCCTGCCTGCGCTGCAAGCCCGACGAAGTCGGCCGCGACCGGATCGCAGTGGCGAAGGCAGTGGCACTGATCGAGGCGGCGGAGGAGAATGTCTCGCTCGACGGGATCGCCGCCGCGGTCGGCTATGCGCCGCACCATTTCCACCGGCTGTTCAAGCGCGCCACCGGCGTGACGCCCGCTGCCTATGCCCGCGGGCTCAAGGCGAAGCGCGCCGCCGAGGCGCTGTCGGGCGAAGAGAGCGTGACCGGCGCGATCTACGAGGCGGGCTACTCCGCGCCGAGCCGCTTCTACGAGACCGCCAATGCCCGGCTCGGCATGAGCCCCAGCGTGTGGAAGCGCGGCGGCGCGGGGGTGACGATCCGCTGGACCGTCGCCGAGACCAGCCTGGGCCCGCTGCTGATCGCAGCGACCGACAAGGGCCTGTGCCGCGTTGCCTTCGAGGAGGATGCCTTCGACCTGACCCGGCGCTTCCCGGCGGCGGAGATCGCCCAGGGCGGCGCGGCGCTGGCGGCACTCGCCGCGCGCGTGGTCGCCGAAGTGGAAAGCCCGGGGGGCGACACCGATCTGCCGCTCGACGTGCGGGGCACCGCCTTTCAGGAAGCGGTGTGGCAGGCATTGCGCGCGATCCCGCCGGGCGAGACGCGCAGCTATGCCCAGCTCGCCGCAGCCGCCGGCAGCCCCGGCGCGGTGCGTGCCGCGGGCACGGCCTGCGGCACCAATCACGTACCGGTGATCATCCCCTGCCACCGCGCGCTGCGCTCGGACGGCAGCATGGGCGGCTATGCCTATGGCGTGGACCGCAAGAAGGCGCTGCTGAAGCGCGAGGGCGCCGGCCAGTGAACTATGTGATCCAGGGAATCGACCCCGCGCCGTTCCGCCATCTCTATGGCGCGCCGGATGCGGCGCTGGCGGTGCGGCATGCCGTCCGCATGACCGTGGCGAAGAAGCCCGGTGCGCCGTGCCGGGTGACGCTCGCCGATGCCGAGCCGGGCGAGACGGTGCTGCTGCTCAACCATGCGCATCTGCCCGTCGCCTCGCCCTATCGCAGCGCGCACGCCATCTTCGTGCGCGAGGGCGCCGAGGTGCCGGCGCGCTTCGAGAATGCCGTGCCGGAGCAATTGGCGATCCGCCTGCTCTCGGTCCGCGCCTTTGACGATGCCGGCATGATGACCGACGCCGATGTGGTGGAGGGCCGCGACCTCGAGCCGCTGATCGCGCGCTTCTTCGCGGATCCGGCGGTGGCGTATCTCCATGTCCACAATGCCAAGCCCGGCTGCTTCGCGGCGCGCGTGGATCGGGGCTAGGGCCGATCGACATTTACGGGACTGGCGGTCCCAGGCGGCTCCCCGGCGAAGGCCGGCGCCCAGTATCGGGATGCTATCGAGATACGCGAACCCCTTGAACGATGTCGCAACTGGGCCCCGGCCTTCGCCGGGGAGCAAGAAGGGCTGTCCGGCTCTCATTGCGCGCCCGAATGTCGATCCGTCCCGGGGTGGGACCTCGTTCAGCGAAGCCCGCCCCCCCGCGTTGGGCGGAGACGATGAAGGAAGCCGGGCTTGCAATGCAGGAATCGGCCTGCTTGGCTCACGCGGTCGGGCCCTGGCCCGGCCGCTCCAAAATAGGATCCGGCGCGCCATCGACTTGGGAAGCGCGGCCTGGCGCGAACGGGCCTATTTGGTCGCCGCCGGCGTCGCCGCCGCCGTCCCGTCCGACGCAGAGCATCTGTACACCAGCTTCTCGTTGTACACCGGCGGCAGCGCGGTGCGGATCGATTGCTGCTGGGTTGCCAGCTCGGCGCGCTTGGCCTGGTCGGACGAGCATTCCTTGAGCGGCACGCCCTTCCGCAGCGCGCGCGCCTGCTTCATCTGCTCGGAGGAGAGCAGATAGCGCGTATTGGTGTAGGTAGCCGTCGCCGGGTCGAAATCGAGCACCGAGACATTGGCTTCCTGGTCCGGCACCAGGATGCGCTGCCAGTGCGTTCCCGACTCGGCATATTGGGTGCGGCCGTTGATGCAGCCGTCCTCGCCGATGTCGAGGTCGACCTTGTCGGTCGGGGAGACGATCACCCGGCTGCGCTCGGGGACGAGCGTGCAGACCAGCTTGCCCTGCGCCGCCGTGCTCGTGGTGCCCGCCGCCACGGCCTTGGGCACCGGCACCACCGTGGCTTCGTCGAAGCCCGGGCGGCTGAGGAACAGGGCGGCCGCGCCCAGCATCAGCACGCCGCCGCCCGTGGCGACCCAGATCGCCTCGCGCTTGCGCTCGCGCGAGAGCAGCAGCCCGGCGCCGCCCACCGCCAGCGCGCCGAGCACGAGCAGCACCGCGGCCCCGGCCATATAGTTCTCGCGCGCGGTCTCGGCGCGATTGCGCGCCTGGGTTATCGCGTCGTCGCGCTCGGCCTCGGCCCTGGCGGCATTGGCGCGCGAGGCCTCGTCGGCGGCCAGACGCGCCTTCTCGTCGGCGCTGCGTTCCTGCGCCATCTGCTCCTCGACCGAGGTGCAGGGGATGTCGACCGTGGCGAAGGGCTGCTTCGCCTCGCCCAGAAAGGCGGCCAGCTCGCTGCCGGCAATGGCGAAGGCGAAGGTCGAATCGCCTTCGTCATTGTGCGTGATCGCCGAATTGACGCCCAGCACGCGGCCGCAGCGATCGAGCAGCGGGCCGCCCGAATTGCCGCGCGCGATGCTGGCGGTGTGGAGCAGCACGCTCACCCCGCTCAGCTGGCGCAGACCGGCGAACCCGCCCTGCGAGCGCACGGGGGACTGGGGCTTGATGAAATCCGCCGCCGAGCGCGCCGTGGCGATGTCGACATTGCCCGGATAGCCGAGCGCGACGAGCGAATCGCCATCGGAGATCCTGCCGCCGAACAGGGTGAGGGGCGGCAGGCGCACGCCGGTGAACTCGATCAGCGCCAGGTCGCGGGCCTGGTCGATCTTGATCACCTTGCCCTGATAGGATTTGTCGCCCTCCGAAGGGACGACGCCGATCACGACATTGTCGGGATAGCGCGAGGCGAGATCGACGACATGGGCATTGGTGACCACGCGGTTGGGCGCCACCGCGAAGCCGCTGCCATGGCCGAAGCCGACCACTTCGTCATCGACCACCGCGATGGTGACGATGCGCACCACGCCGCGCGCCGAGGCGGAGATGTCGTCGGCATGCGCCGGGGCGGCCCATGCGAAGAGCAGCGCCACCACGATAAGCAACCGACGCATCATCGAACCCGAACCTCCGTTTGGCCGGCAGCTTTCGGGCAAAAGCCCCGGCGGTTCAAGCCGGGGCCCGCGGAGATGGCGGGGTCTCAGCCCTTTTTCTTCTTCTCCGCGTCCTCGGCAGCCTTCTTCGCCTTGGCGTCGGCCTCGGCGAGCACGGCGAGCGCGCCTTCGGTTCCCTTTTCGTCGAGCGCGGCGAGGACCTTCAGCGCGACATTGTCGGCCGGCGCGTGCGGGCTATAGGCCACCGGCTCGAAGGCGACGCGCGCGGCCTTGGCATCGTTCATCTCGAGCAGCACCTTGCCCGCCGTGACGCGCAGGCCGGTATCGAACGGCGCCAGCACATAGGCGCCGAGCAATCCGTTCTTCGCATTGGGGGTCGGCGCCTGCTTGGCCGCGGCGAAGCTCTCGTAGAACAGCACCAGCGGCTGGGGATAATCGGTGTCGAGCTTGTTCGCCTTGAGGAAAAAGCCGCGGATCGCCTTCCAGCGCTCGGGGTTGGTGTCGCCGGCGGCCTTGGCGGCCTCCATCTGCGCCATGCCCTTGTAGAGCAGGGCGTGGATCGACTTGGGATCGGCAGCCAGCGCGCGATCGGCGGCCGCTTCGGCGGCGGCATAGTTCTTGGCGTCGAACTCGGCTTCGGCCAGCTCGTTCTGCGCCGCGGCGTCGGTGGGATAGGGGGCGGCCAGCCGGCGCGCGAGCTCGGCGACTTCGGGCGCGGTCTCCGTGGTCACCCCGCTGCTCGAGCGCATCCGCGCCGGCAGGGTGGCGACCTCGCCGACGCCCAGCTTGCGCAGCGTGACCTTGCCGACGACGACCTGTTCCTTGGAAAGGCGCAGCAGCGGCAGCGTCTTGCCCGAGATGTAGCGGTTGAGCCTGTAGTCGAGGTCGCTCGGATTCCCGAAGGCCCGGCCCGCCTCGGCGGTCTTCCCCTCGTTGCTCAGCGTGATGTAGTCGGCCAGTTCCTTGCCGTGGCCGCCGAGCAGCGCATAATGCGTCAACAGCCAGCCGCGGCCATAGAGGATGTGGGTCTGCAGGCCGTCGAGCTTGCCCGGGTTGAGCATCAGCATCTGGCTTGCCGGGATCTGGTTGGCCTGGTTGATGCCGTATTTGCGCGTCTCGGGCGGCGCGCCGAACGTCATGGTGCCGTCGTTCCGGTAATAGGCGGTGCCGACGAATTCGGCGAAGCCCTCCACGAACCATTTGGCGAACACCGCGCTCGGCCAGCTGGAGAACATGAAGCTGTGGCCATATTCATGCTGCAGAATCGAGCGCGCATCGAGCGTGCCGCTGGTCTTGCGCGGCGAGAACGCCATCGGGCCGGACGCGCGCGCCTGGTAATAGCCGGCGATGGAGTGGTTGCCCGAGAGCTTCTGGATCGCCGCGACGTCGTCGAGCAAGAACACGGTGACGCGCAGGTTCGGGCTGAGCGGTTTGTCCGGCGTGCCGGTGATCGTCCGCAGCGCCTGGTCGAAGCGCTCGAGCGACTCGGTCGCCGCCGTGACCTGCTCGGGCGAGCCTTCCGAATAGACGATGAAATGCTTGGAGCTGCCTTCGTACCAGTCGGCGGCCTGCGCGAAGGACGGCAGTAGCAGCGAAGTGGCGAGCAACAGATGACGACGCATGATTCTTCCCCCCGATAGGCCGAGTTTATGAACTGCGGCCGGCGCGTCAATCGGTGACGTTGCGGGACGGGGCGATCGGGTCCGCTTCGGATCAGACGAAGCTATAGGGATCGACGTCCACGGCCACGCGCACCCTGGGGCCCCAGGCCAGGCCGCCCAGCCAGTCGCGCAGCACCTGCTGCACGTCGAAGCTGCGCCGCGCATGGACGAGCAGCCGGTAGCGGTGGCGGCCGCGCAGCATCGCCAGCGGGGCGGGCGCGGGGCCGTAGACGTGCATGTCCTCGCCGATCTCGGGCGCGGTGCGGCCGATCATCCGCGCGGTTTCCTCGGCGGCGGCGCGGTCCTCGCTCGAGACGATGATCGCGGCATAGCGGCCATAGGGCGGCGCGTCGGCGTCGCGGCGCGCCTCGGCCTCGGCGGCATAGAAGCTCTCGGCATCGCCCGAGACGAGCGCGCGCATCACCGGCGCGTCGGGCGCGTGCGTCTGGATATAGACGGTGCCGGGCTTCTCGCCGCGGCCGGCGCGCCCGGCCACCTGCATGATCTGCTGGAAGGTCCGCTCGCTGGCGCGCAGGTCGCCGCCGTCCAGCCCCAGATCGGCATCGACCACGCCGACCAGGGTCAGGTTGGGGAAGTGATAGCCCTTGGTCACCAGCTGCGTGCCCACCACGATATCGATCGCGCCATGCTCCATCCGCGCGACGAACTCGGCCGCCTTGGCGGGCGACCAGAGCGTGTCCGAAGTGACGATGGCGGTGCGCGCCTCCGGCCACAGCGCCGCCACTTCGTCGGCGATGCGCTCGACACCGGGGCCGCAGGCGACCAGCGTGTCCTCGCTCTTGCACTCGGGGCACAGGCTCGGCGCCGGAATGGTGTGGCCGCAATGGTGGCAGGAGAGGCGGCGGAGCAGCCGGTGCTCGACCATCCAGGCCGTGCAGTTCGGGCATTGGAAGCGGTGGCCGCAATGCCGACACAGCGTCAGCGGGGCATAGCCGCGCCGGTTGAGGAACAGCAGCGACTGCTCGCCCCGGGCCAGCGTCTCGTCGATCGCCTTGACTAGCGGCGGCGCCAGCCAGCGGCCGCGCTCGGGCGGGGCCTGGATCAGGTCGATCGGAATGATCTCGGGCATTTCCGCCGCGCCGTAGCGGCCGGGGAGCTTGAGTTCCGCATAGCGGCCCAGCTCGACCTGGTGGCGCGTCTCGATCGCCGGCGTGGCGGAGGCGAGGATCACCGGGCATTCCTCGAACCGACCGCGCATCACCGCCACGTCGCGGGCATGATAGCGGACGCCGTCCTCCTGCTTGAAGCTGGTCTCGTGCGCCTCGTCGACCACGATCAGGCCGAGATTCGGATAGGGGAGGAACAGCGCCGAGCGGGCGCCCACCGTCACCATCGCCTCGCCGCCGGCGATCGCGCGCCAGGCGCGGCGGCGCTGCGAAGTGCGCAGGCCCGAATGCCAGGCGACCGGGTCGCAGCCGAAGCGCTTCTCGAAACGCGTGAGGAACGGCTCGGTCAGCGCGATCTCGGGCAGCAGCACCAGCGTCTGGCGCCCCGCCGCCAGCGCCGCCGCGACCGCTTCGAAATAGACTTCGGTCTTGCCCGATCCCGTCACCCCGTCGAGCAGGAAGGGCTGGAACGTCCCCGCGGCCACTGCCCGGCGCAGGGTGGCGGCCGCATCGGCCTGTTCGGGATTGAGCCGGGGCGGGGCGAAATCGGGGTCGGGCAGCGGATAGGGCGTGTCGGTGTCGACCACCACCGCCTCGATCGCGCCGGTCTTGACCAGGCCCCGGATCACCGCGTCGGACACATCGGCGGCCAGGGCCAGCTCGCGCACCAGCCCCTGGCGCTCGCCGATCCGCTCCAGCGCCTGGGCGCGCTGCGGGGTGAGCCGGCCGGGCGCCTGGCCGGTGGCGCGATATTCGGTGATCGTCGGCGCGCTCTCGAACGCCGCGGAGGTGCGCAGCGCCATCGCCAGCACGGCCGAGGGCGGGCTGAGATAATAGTCCGCCGTCCACTCGACCAGCCGGCGCACCGATGCGGGGATCGGCGGCGCGTCGGCCACGGCCATGATGTTGCGCAGCCGATTGTCGCCGATCTCCTCGGTCGGCAGCCGCTCGGCTTCCCAGACCACGCCGGCATATTGGCGCGGGCCGATCGGCACGACGACGATCGACCCCGGCGCGACCCGCATGCCGGCGGGCACGCGATAGTCGAGCGGGCCGAGCGCGGGATGGAGGACGAGGACGCGGGCGCGGGACATGGGACGCCCTCATATGGGCTTTTGCACCGGAAACGGAATCCCCGTATCCGGTTGGCGCTTCAAGGAGACCGAAGATGCTGCTCGCCGCCGTCCTGCTGCTCGCCCAGGCCGCACAGACCACCCAGTGCAAGGCGACCGACGCCAGCCTTCCCGTCTCGCTGCTCGGCTGGGTGAAGCCCGGCGACGAATTCGCGCCCGGCAAGGCAGTGGCGCTCGACGCGATCGACGGCGCGGCGCTCAAGGGGCTGCCCGCGGGCAGCAAGCCCGGAAAGGCGGCGACGATCGGCTTCAAGATCGAAACCGCGGGGGTCTACGGCATCGCGCTCGATCAGGGCGGCTGGATCGACGTGCTTCCCGGGATCGAAGGCGGCGCGGCGCTCGCCTCGGTCAGGCACGGCCATGGCCCCGAATGCTCGACGATCCGCAAGATCGTCCGCTTCGAGCTCCGGCCCGGCATCTACCGGCTCTATGTCTCGGGGCTGTCGGCGTCGAAGGTGAAGACGATGCTGGTGGCCGGCGAATGAGCGCGGCGAACAAGGCGGCCGTCCGCGCCTATGTCGATGCGTTCAACGCGCACGATGTCGCCCGGCTGAACCGGCTCTTCGCGCCCGAGGCGAAGATCTGGGGCGTGCTGGGCGCCGGGCCACTCGACATGGCGATGGGGATCTGGCGCGAACTGCACGAAGGGATGGAGATGCGGCTCGAGATCCTCGACCTGGTCGCCGAGGGGGATTCGGTGGCGGTGCGCCTGCGCGAGACCGGCCGTTTCGTCGGCCCCTTTCGCGGCATGGGCGGGATGGCGCCGACCGGCCGGCCCTATGAGGTGGCCGCGATGGAATGGTTCCGGCTCGAGGACGGAAAGATCACCGAGCGCTGGGGCGCCCGCGATTCCGCCGCGATCCTCCGGCAGGTGAGCCAGGACTAGGGCCGCAGCGTCAGCCCGATCGTCATCGCATGGTCCATCTGGTCGCGCGCGCCGGCGCGGCCGAAGCGATACTGGTTGAGATAGCCGATCTCGACGCGCAGCCGGCGGCCCACCGGCGCCCCCAGCCCGACATTGGCCCGCACCCGCTCGATCCCGCCGCGCTGGCCCCAGCCGGTGGTGTTGAGATTGAGGAAGGTCTCGTGCGTGGCGAACAGGCCGAGCCCGGTCCGGCCCAGCGGCGCGTTGAAGCGAAGCTGGCCGCGCACGCGGTGGCCGATCGCGGGGCCCGAGCTGTTGAAGCGCTGCTCGAGCCGGATCCGCGTGGCGAAGCCGGCGCCCAGCGGCACGATCACGTGCTGGCGCAGCCGCTCCTCGTTCGGCAGCGTCCGGTCGCCGACGAAATCCTCGACGTGGCGATAGCCGATGGCGAGCTCGACCTTGCCCAGCTTCCAGGCGAACAGCCCGCCGATCTCGGTATGCGCCAGGCCGCGGGCGCGGTCGCCGAAACGGGCGATGCTTTCCACCGTCGCTTCCTCATGCTCGCCCACGCGGACGACGCCGCTCGCCTGCAGCCAGAGCTGGTCGTCGGTCCGCTGCGCGAGCGCGGGCGCGGCGGCGAGGAACAGGGGCAGGGCGACGCACGAGCGCATCGCGTCTAAACGCATCGTCTTCATTCCGGTGCAAGCTCTTCTTGCCGGCTCCGGAACATCCGTGGAACATCGCTGCCATCCAAAGGGGGGAGAAGAGTGATGATTCTCATGACGGCGCTGGCTCTGAGCATGGCGGCGCAGGGGCGCTGCACGGCGCTCGACACGCGGCTTCCGCGTCCGCTCGCCGGCTGGAAGCGCGAGGGGCGCGGGCTCGATACCGGCCATGCGGTGACGCTGCCGATCCGCGGCGGCGGCATCGAGACGCGGATCGCCATCCGCAAGGCCGGCACGGTCGGCATCGCGATCGATCGCGCCGGGTGGATCGATGCCTTCGCGGCCGAGGACCGCCGCGCGCTGCGCATGGCGTCGGAGCGCCGGGGGCCGCGCTGCTCGACGATCCACAAGATCCTCTATTACCGGATGCGCCCGGGCACCTATCGCGTCACGGTGAATCGGCTTAAGGGCGGCCGTGCAAAGCTGATGCTCACGCACGACTGACAGCAAATGTCATAAGGGATTCCCGATGAAGTTCTTCGCCGACACCGCCGATACCGCCGACATTCGCGACCTGGCCGCCACCGGCCTGCTCGACGGCGTCACCACCAACCCCTCGCTGATCCACAAGGCGGGCCGCGACTTCCTCGAAGTGGTCGCCGAGATCTGCGAGATCGTCGAGGGTCCGGTCTCGGCCGAGGTCGTGGCGCTCGATTTCGAGGGCATGATGCGCGAGGCGGAGATCGTCCGGAAGATCGCCGACAATGTCGCGGTCAAGGTGCCGCTGACGATCGACGGCCTCAAGGCGTGCAAGGCGCTCACCGACGACGGCACGATGGTCAATGTGACGCTGTGCTTCTCGGCCAACCAGGCGCTGCTCGCGGCCAAGGCCGGAGCGACCTTCATCTCGCCGTTCGTCGGCCGGCACGACGATATCGGCTATCCGGGCATGGACCTGATCGCCGACATCCGCACGATCTACGACAATTACGCCTTCGACACCGAGATCCTGGTCGCCAGCGTGCGCAACCCGATCCATGTGCTCGAAGCCGCCAAGATCGGCGCCGACGTGATGACCGCGCCGCCGAGCGTGATCCGCCAGCTGGTCAAGCACCCGCTGACCGACAACGGCATCGCCGCCTTCATGGCCGACTGGGCCAAGACCGGCCAGAAGATCGGGTGATTTCCCAATTCCTCCCCCGGCTTGCCGGGGGAGGGGGACCGCTGGCAGGGCGAGTGGTCGAGGGGCGGCCGCAGCCCCCCACCACCGATCTGCGGCCGGCGGCCCCCCGCCCCGAGACAAGCTCGGGGAGGAAATATACTATCCCCCCATGACCGAACCCGCCCTCCCGCTCCTCTATGCCCAGCACCTTGCGCGTGACCGGCGGCGCTCGGCGCACACGGTGCGGGCCTATGGCGCCACTGCCGAGCGGCTGGTCGCCTTTCTCCGGGAACATTGGGGCGGCCCGGTCACGCGCGACGCGCTCGGCCGGGCGAGCGCCGCGGACCTGCGCGCCTATCTCGCCCATCGCCGCGGCGAGGGCCTGTCCAACGCCTCCGCCGCGCGCGAGCTTTCGGCGGTGCGCGGCTTCCTGAAGTTCGCCGGCGGCGACGATGCGGCGCTTCCCCGCCTCAGGGGGCCGCGCGTCAAGAAGGGCGTGCCCCGTCCGATCGCCCCGCACGAGGCGGTCGCGCTGGCCGAGACGGTTTCCGAGGAAGCGCGCGAGCCCTGGATCGGGCTGCGCGACTGGGCGGTGCTGCTGCTGCTCTATGGCGCCGGGCTGCGCATCGGCGAGGCCGTGGGGCTCACCGGCGCCGTGCTCCCGCTGGGCCAGACGATGAGCGTCACCGGCAAGCGCGACAAGACGCGGATCGTTCCGCTGCTCCCCCAGGTGCGCGAGGCGATCGAGGCCTATGCCCGTGCCTGCCCCTATGGCGTCGCGCGCGATGCCCCGTTGTTCCGCGGCGCGAAGGGCGGCCCGATGCCGGCGGGGGGGATCCGCAAGTCGGTCCGCTCCGCCCGGGCCGCGCTCGGCCTGTCGGATCGCACCACGCCGCATGCGCTGCGCCACAGCTTCGCCACGCATCTGCTGGGCCGCGGGGCGGACCTGCGCGCGCTGCAGGAGCTGCTCGGCCATGCCAGCCTCAGCTCGACTCAGGTCTATACCGCCGTCGATGCCGCGCACTTGCTCGACGTCTATCGGAGCGCCCATCCCCGCGCCTGATTTCGATCAGCTACAGGGGGGCTCCGCTTCGCTACGGCGGGTGCATGGACCATCCCTATCTCGCGGACGTCACGGACATCCAGCGTATCCCCGAAGTCGAGACCATCCTCGCCGAATTGTGCGAGCGCACCGGCATGGGCTTCGCCGCGGTGGCGCGCGTCACCGCCGATCGCTGGGTGGCCTGCCAGGTGCTCGACAAGATCGAGTTCGGGCTGAACCCAGGCGAGGAGCTGGCGATCAAGACCACGATCTGCGACGAGATCCGCGCGAGCGGGCAGGGCATCTATATCGACGATGTCGATGCCGATCCCGAATGGCGCCGGCATCACACGCCCGCGCTCTACGGCTTCCGCAGCTATATCTCCTGGCCGATCTTGCGCGGCGACGGCAGCTTCTTCGGTACGCTGTGCGCCGTCGATCCGGCGTCGCGCCTTGGCCTCGCCGCGCTTGCCCCGCAGATGGAAGCCTATGCCCAGCGGATCGCGGCTGCGCTCGACCGTATCAGTCTCGCGGCTTCCAGGTGAGGATCCGCCAGACATAGAGCAGTGCGATCCCGGCGACGATGGCGATGATCGCAGGCCCCACCCAATGCTCGATATCCTCGATCGTGGCGCCGAGCGCATAGCCCACGCCCACCAGGATGATGTTCCAGATCGCGCTGCCCACGGCGGTGTAGCCGACGAAGCGCCAGAAGGGCATGTGCATCAGCCCGGCGGGGATCGAGATGATCGTGCGGCCCACCGGCATGAAGCGGAAGATCAGCACGGTCGGCCCGCCCCATTTGTCGAAATAGGTCTTGAGCTTCTCGATCTCGTGCCAGTCGAGCGTCAGCCAGCGGCCCCAGCGATCGATCAGCGGCCGCAGGCGCTTGTAGCCCAGCCGCCGGCCGATCTCCCACCAGAAGAGATTGCCCAGCACCGTGCCCGCGGTGCCGGCGAGCAGCACGAGCGCCAGGTTCATCTCGCCGCGCGCCACGGCGATGCCCGCGACGCTCATGATCGCTTCCGACGGCACCGGCGGAATGACGTTCTCGAGCACCATCAGCCAGAAGATGCCCCAATAGCCCCAGGAAGCCGCGTCCCACATAGCGCCTCGATCAGTTCCGCTCGGCGACGCGGCGCTCGATCGCCTGCCAGATCAGCGCGGCGGTGTCGGTGCCGTTGAACCGGTCGATCGCGACGATGCCGGTGGGGGAAGTGACGTTGATCTCGGTCAGCCACTCGCCGCCGATCACGTCGATGCCGACGAACAGCAGCCCGCGCTGCTTCAGCTCCGGGCCCAGCACCGCGCAGATTTCCTGTTCGCGCGCCGTCAGCTCGGTCTTGGCCGCGCTGCCGCCCACTGCCAGGTTCGAGCGGATCTCGCCTTCGCCCGGAATGCGGTTGATCGCGCCGGCCACTTCGCCGTCGACCAGCACGATGCGCTTGTCGCCCGCCGCCACCGAGGGGAGGAAGGCCTGCACCATGTGCGGCTCGCGCCAGGCGGTGTTGAACACTTCGATCAGCGAAGAGAGGTTGGCGCCGTCGCGGCCCACCTTGAAGATCGCCTTGCCGCCATTGCCGTGGAGCGGCTTGATGACGATCTCGCCATGCACGGCCAGGAAGGCGCGCGCCTCGTCCAGGCTGCGGGTGACCAGCGTCGGCGGCATGAACTGCGGATAGTCGAGGACGAACACCTTCTCCGGCGCGTTGCGCACGCTGGCGGGATCGTTGACCACCAGCGTCCGGTCGGCGATCCGCTCGAGCAGATGCGTCGCGGTGATATAGCCCAGGTCGAAGGGCGGATCCTGGCGCATGAGCACGACATCGGCGTCAGCGCCCAGGTCGAGCGACACCGGCGCCTCGAAGCGGAAATGATCGCCCGCCACGCGCTGCACGGTCACGGGATGCGCCCGGGTCCAGACGCGGCCGGCGGAATAGTTGAGATCCTCGGCGCCGTAATGGAACAGCCGGTGGCCGCGCGCCTGGGCGGAGAGCATCAGCGCGAAGGTCGAATCCCCCGCGATGTTGATCGCGTCGAGCGGGTCCATCTGCACGGCGACATTGAGCGACATTCGGCCTCCTTCGGGAACGCCTTAGGTGACTTATTCGAATAAGTCACCCCATCCAGGCGTTCTCGATATGGCGAGGCGGCGTCCCCGGGGCAATGAGGATCACGTCGACCCGGATATCGTCGTTCGGGCCGGCATAGCGCGGCATCAGCACTTCGGCCGCGGCGGCGACGCGGGCAAGCCGGCGCTCGTCGATCGCGAAATCGAGATCGGCCGCGGTGGCGCGCGTCTTGACTTCGACAAAGGCGATCAGGCTGCCGCGGCGCACAACCAGATCGACTTCGCCGGCCGGGGTGCGGACCCGGCGATCGAGGATTTTCCAGCCTTTCAGCCATAGCCACCAGGCGGCGCGGCGCTCGCCTTCGCGGCCACGCGTTTCCGCAGCGCGGCGATCCGTTGGTCTTTTACCCTTCACGACTCGCACCTGTGGATAACTTTGGTTACCATCGCCAGACCGAGTCGCACCGAACCGGGTTTATCGGTGCTTTCGGGGGGTCGCATTCTGATGGAATCCAACGAACGCTATTATCGGCGTCGCGCCGCTCAGGAACTCGCTGCCGCGAAGCGGGCGATGACGGAGGCCGCCGCGCTGCGCCGCCGCCAGCTCGCGGAGACCTATCTCAAGCGCCTTGCCGAGCTTACCGGCGCCGACGAGATGCGCGTGCTCGAGCAGGAATACGCCTGAGGGCTTTCGCGGCGACCTGCGTCAAGCATCCTCGGCGAGGGCCGGGGCCCAGCCGCGATGTCGTTCGAGAGGTTCGCCGGCCTAACCCGTCAGCCCGATACCGGGTCCCGGCCTTCGCCGGGGAGCAATGGATGTCCTTGGCTCGCAACGCGGGATTCGCGCGCGGGTGCCGTGATCTTCCGCACCCGGCGCGGCCTCGCGGCATAGGGCTACTCCTTCATCTCCATTGCCCGCGCATAGAGCGCCTTGCGGTCGAGCCCGAGCTTCTTCGCCACTTCGCCCGCCGCCTTGCTGGCCGGCAGGCGAGTCAGCGCCTCGGCGAGCGCGGCATCGGCATCATCGGCGCTGGCGGGCGCGGGCGCGCCCGGCGGGGCGACCACCACCACGATCTCGCCCTTGGGCGGCGCCTCGGCATAGCGCGCGGCCAGCTGGGTGAGCGAGCCGGTCACGCATTCCTCGAACTTCTTGCTGATCTCGCGCGCCACCGCCGCCTCGCGATCGCCCAGGCCCTCGGCCAGCGCGGCGAGGCAGGCCGAGAGCCGCGGCCCCGATTCGTAGAGGACGAGCGTGGCGCGCACGCCGGCGATCTCGGCGATCGCTTCGGCCCGGGCCTGTTGCTTGGACGGCAGGAAGCCCAGGAACAGGAAGCGGTCGGTCGGCAGCCCCGCCAGCGTCAGCGCCGCGATCGCCGCGCAGGGGCCGGGAATCGTCGTCACCGGATGGCCGGCGGCGCGGGCGTCGCGCACCAGCTTGAAGCCGGGATCGGAGATCAGCGGCGTGCCCGCATCGGAGACCAGGGCGATGGCTTCGGTCGCCATGCGCGCGACCAGGCCGGGGCGGACGGCATCGGCATTATGGTCGTGATAGGGGATCATCTTCCCCTTCGCGCCCAGGTGCCGGAACAGGCCGGCTGTCACACGGCTGTCTTCTACGGCAACCAGATCGGCGCCCAGGAGTATTTCGGAGGCGCGCGGCGACAAGTCACCGAGATTGCCGATCGGGGTGGCGACGATATAGAGGCCGGGCGTGAGAACAGCGTGCATCGGGGAGAGTAAATGGCAGACGCGACCGTGAATCCGCAACGGGGCATCCTCCGCTGGGCCGCTTTGGGCCTCGCCGCCCTCCTCGCCGCCTGCGCCAGCGGGCCGCGGGTGATCCCCGAGACGCGCCCCGCGCCGACGGTGGAGGCACCGCGCGAGCGGCCCTCGACTCGGCCGATCTCGCCAGGCCTGCCCCAGGATGTGGAGCGCCACCGCGTCGCGCTGCTCGTGCCGATGACCGGGCCGAACGCCGGCGTCGGCAAGTCGCTCGCCAATGCCACGCAGCTGGCGATCCTCGACACCAAGTCGGACGTGCTGCGCATCACCACCTACGACACTGCCGGCGGAGCCGCCAACGCCGCGCGCCAGGCGATCGCCGACGGCAACAAGCTGATCCTCGGCCCGCTGCTCGCCGAGGAGGCGCGCGAAGTGGCGCCGATCGCCCGCGCCGCGCGCGTGCCGGTGCTCAGCTTCTCGAACGACACGGCGGTGGCCGGCAACGGCACCTATCTGCTCGGCTATTCGCCGGCCCAGTCGATCGAGCGCGTGGTCGATTATGCCCGGGCGCAGGGCGTCACCAATTTCGTCGGGCTGATGACCTCGGGCGTCTATGGCGAGCGTGCCTCGACCAGCTTCCTGCGCGCCGTGGAGGACCAGGGCGGCAAGGTGCTGGCGATGGAGACCTATGACGGCCGCCCCGGCTCGATGACGAGCGCGATCACCAAGCTTTCGCGGACTCCCTATCAGGCGATCCTGATCGCCGGCTCGGGCGCGAGCGGCGTGACGGCGGCGCCGATCATCCGCAAGTCGGCGGGGGGCAAGGCGTCGCGCATCCTCGGCACCGAGCTGTGGAACACCGATTCGGCGATCGGTTCGAACGCGGTGCTGAACGGCGCCTGGTTCGCCAGCGTGCCCGACAATTACTATCGGACCTATGCGACCAAGTATCGCACCCGCTTCGGCGCGGCGCCCTATCGCCTGTCGACGCTCGGTTATGACGCGGTCCTGCTCACCGTGCGCATCGCCCGCGAATGGCGGCCGGGCGACATCTTCCCCGAGCGCCGCCTGGTCGCGCCCGACGGGTTCGGCGGGCTGGACGGCGCCTTCCGCTTCGGCCGCGACGGCATCGCCGAGCGCGCGCTCGAAGTGCAGGAAGTGAAGGGGGGGACGACGGTGACGATCTCGCCCGCGCCGGCGGGGTTCGGAGGCTAGGTCGAGGACTCAAACCAATATCTGATTTTCCTTCGTCATCCCCGCCCGCACGGGGATGACGGAAATGGATATGAGTCCCTAACCCAGTCTAAACTCCCGAACTTCCGCGCGGTGGGCCAAGCCCGAATCATGCGTTCAGGCGATCACCAGCTCGCGCAGGATCGCCTCGAGCACCGGCATGCCGGCATCGGTGACGCGGAGGCGGCTGCCCTCGCGCTGCACCAGGCCCTGCGCCACCATCCCCGCCAGCGCGCGGCCGTCGAGCGGCGCATCGGGAATGCGGGCGAGGTCGACGCCCTCGGCGAGGCGCAGGCCCATCAGCAGCGCCTCGACGCCGCGGTCGTGCGCCTCGAGCGGATCCTCGCGCTCGATGCCATGGCCGTTGCGTTCGATCGCCGCGAGCCAGTTCTCGGGTTTCTTGCGGCGAAGCGTGGCCACGCCGTTCCGCCGGCCATGCGCACCCGGGCCGACCCCGGCATAGTCGCCATAGCGCCAATAGGTGAGGTTGTGCCGGCTCTCCGCGCCCGGCCGGGCATGGTTGGAGACTTCATAGGCCGGCAGCCCGGCCGCCGCCGCGATCGCCCGCGTCGCTTCGAACAGGTCGGCGGCTTCGTCCGGGTCGAAGGCCTTGAGCTCGCCTTTCTCGAACAGCGTGGCGAAGCGCGTACCGGGCTCGATGGTGAGCTGATAGAGCGAGAGATGCTCGGTGCCGAAGGACAGGGCGCGGCGCAGCTCGGCTTCCCATCCGGCCAGCGTCTGGCCGGGCCGGGCATAGATCAGGTCGAAGCTGACCCGGCCGAAGGCGCGTTGGGCAGTCGCCAATGCCGCCAGGCCTTCGTCGACGCCATGTGCCCGGCCGAGGAAGCGCAGATCGGTATCGTCGAGCGCCTGCAACCCGAGCGAGACGCGGTTCACGCCGGCGGCAGCGATGTCGGCGAAGCGCGCGGCCTCCACGGAGGAGGGATTGGCCTCCAGCGTGATCTCGATGCCGGGTTCGAAGCCCCAATGCGCCTCGGCCGCCGCGATCACTGCGGCCACCGTCTCGGGCGGCATCAGCGAGGGCGTGCCGCCGCCGAAGAAGATCGAGCCGAGCCGGCGCCCGGGCAGCGCTTCCGCCTCATGCGCCAGATCCGCGAGCATGGCCGCGCGCCAGGCGGCCTGGTCAACGCTCTCGCGGACATGGCTGTTGAAGTCGCAATAGGGGCATTTCGACACGCAGAACGGCCAGTGCACATAGAGTGCGAGAGGGGCGGTGGTGTCGGTCATCACTTGAAAGGCTTGGAGCGGGTAACGGGAATCGAACCCCCAGCATAGCCCGGCAGGGCGGAGCGTCACAGGGGACACGGGTTCGCCGGACGGTGGAAGTTGGAGCGGGTAACGGGAATCGAACCCGTGTATTCAGCTTGGAAGGCTGCTGCACTACCATTGTGCTATACCCGCTAGCCGGGGGCCGAGTGCCACAGCCGCCCCCGGCCGGTCAACCTCGCACGCTATTTCCCGGTGAAGTTCGGCTTGCGCTTCTGGAGGAAGGCCAAGCCACCCTCCATGGAATCGGCAGTGCCGCGCGCGCTGCGCTGGTGGTTCGCTTCCATCGCCAGCGTTTCCTCCAGCGTCGATTCGAGCGCCTGGGCGATGCCCCGGCGGATCATGCCGAGCGCCACGGTGGGGCCGGCGGCGAGGCGGGCGGCGAGCGCCAGTGCCTCATGCTCGAGTTGCTCGTCCGAGACGACGCTGTGCACCAGCCCCCAGTCGCGCGCCTTCGTCGCGGGCAGCTTCTCGCCCAGCAGCATCATCTCCGCCGCGCGCGAGCGCCCGACCAGGCGCGGCAGCAGCCAGGTGGCCCCGCCATCCGGCACCAGCCCGATATTGACGAAGGCCTGGAGGAAATAGCCCGTGTCGCTCGCCACGCAGAAATCGGCGGCCAGCGCCAGGCTGCAGCCGATGCCGGCGGCAGGGCCGCGCACCGCGCTCACCACCGGCACGCCCAGGCGCGTGACGGCGAGGATCGTGGGGTTGTAGTGATCGGTCAGCGCGGCATGCGTCGCCGCGCCGGGATCGGCCGAGGCAAGCGCGCCGCTCGCCACATCGGCGCCCGAGCAGAAGGCGCGGCCGGCGCCCTGGAGCAGCACCGCGCGGGCGCCGTCCAGCTTCGCCAGCGCGTCGCGGATCTCGTCGAACATCGCGGGCGGGGCGGCGTTGAGCCGATCGGGCCGGTTGAGCGTGACCACCAGCACGTCGCCGGTGCGCTCGGTCAGGATCGTCTCGTAGGCCATCTTCCACTCCCGTTTCGCTTCGCAACCGATAGCGGCGAAGCGGAGCCGGCGGAAGGGTGGGCCGAATGACGCTAGGGCGCGGCCGGCCGCGGGCCCGAGGGCGTGACGGTGAGCAGCGAATCACCCCCCAGCGTGCGGTAGAGCGTCACCAGATTGGTCGCCTCGACCAGCCGGGTGTTCACCAGTCCGCGCTGGGCGGTGTAATAGGAGCGCTGCGCGACCAGGTTCGCCAAGAAATTGTCGATCCCGCCGCGATAGCGCGCCTCGGCGAGGCGATAGCTGTCCTGCGCCGCGGCCAGGTTGTTCCTATTGGCCTTAAGCTGGTCGGCGATAGTGCCGCGCCGGGCGAGCGCGTCGGCGACTTCGCGGAAAGCGGTCTGGATCGATTTCTCATAGGTGGCGAGCGCCGCGTCGCGCTGGGCCTCGCTCAGCTGCACGCCCGCCCGCCCGGCGCCGGCGTTGAAGATCGGATAGCTGGCGCTGGCGCCGCCCGACCAGTTGAAGCCGTTGCCCGAGAAGAGCCCGGTCAGCGCGTTGCTGGCGAAGCCGAGCAGCCCGGTGAGCGAGATGCGCGGAAACAGCGCGGCGCGGGCGGCGCCGATCTGGGCATTGGCGGCGCGCAGCGTATATTCGGCCTGCACCACGTCCGGCCGGCGGAGCAGCACGCCCGAATCGACGCCGGCGGGCAGCTCGGCGACGGTGGGAGCGGCTTCCTCGATCGCGGCGGAGAGCTGTGCGGCATCGATGTCGGCGCCGACGAGCAGCCGGAGCGCGTTGACGTCCTGCGCCAGCGCAGTCTTCTGCGTCGCCACGTCGGACTGGGCGGTGGCGAGAATCTGCTGTGCCTGGGCCAGGTCGGTGCGTGGCGCGATACCGCCCTTCAGGCGCCGATCGGTGAGCGCCACCGCGCGCTCGGCATTGGCGGCGGTGTCTTCAGCGATTTTGAGCAGGCTCGCGTCCGCCGCATGGTTGAGCCAGGCGGCGGCGATGTCGCCGATCAGCGTCAGGCGCGTGGCGCGTGCCGCCGCCTCGGTCGCGAACCAGCGGTCCTGCTGGGCATGGGTGAGCGAGGCGACGCGGCCGAACAGGTCGAGCTCGAAGGCGGGGATGCTGACATTGCCCGAGAAGTTGGTGCGCGTGCCGCCGGTGGTGACGGCGCCGGTGCTGCTGCCATGCGCCACGGTCGCGCCCGCGCCGGCATCGAGTTCGGGAATGCGGTCGGCGCGCTGGATGCGATATTGCGCGCGCGCCGCGGCGATGTTGGCCGCGGCGACGCGCAGGTCGCGATTGTTGGCCAGCGCCTGCTCGATCAGCTTCCGGAGCCGCGGGTCCTTGAGGATGTCCTGCCAGGTGACGCTGGGCAGCGCTGCTTCGTCGGCCTTGAGATAGGCATCGCCCGCCGGCCAGCCCGGCGGCACCGGCGCTTCGGGCCGGGCATATTTCGGCTCCATCGAGCAGCCGGCGAGCGCCGTGCCGAGGAGCAGGGTCAGAACCGCGCGCTTCATGCCTGCGCCTCCCGCTTGCGGGCCCGTCGTTCGCGCAGCGCCTTCAGCGCGTCGCGCACGCCGCGGCGGACGAGCACGAAGAACAGGGGGATGTAGAAGATGGCGAGGATCAGCGCGGTCAGCATGCCGCCGATCACCGCGGTGCCGATCGCGATGCGGCTGTTCGCACCGGCACCGGTGGAGATCGCCAGCGGCAGCACGCCGAAGATAAAGGCCAGGCTGGTCATCACGATCGGGCGGAAGCGGATGCGGGCGGCTTCGATCGCGGCCTCGATCACGCGCTTGCCTTCCTTTTCGGCGCGCTCGGCGAACTCGATCATCAGGATGGCGTTCTTAACCGCCAGGCCCATGGTCGTGAGCAGGCCGATCTGCAGATAGACGTCGTTCTGCAGGCCGCGCAGCGTCACGGCGAACACCGCGCCGATCAGGCCGAGCGGCACCACCAGCATCGCGGCGACCGGGATCGACCAGCTCTCGTACAGCGCCGCCAGGCACAGGAACACGATGAGCAGCGAGACGCCGTACAGCAACGGCGCCTGCCCGCCGGCCAGCCGCTCCTGATAGGAGAGGCCGGCCCAGGCGATGCTGGTGCCGGGGATCTGCGCGGCGAGCTCCTCCATGCGCTTCATCGCGTCGCCCGAGCTCTTGCCCGGGGCCGGCTGGCCCTGGAACTCGAAGGACGAGATGCCCTGGAAGCGCGACACGGTGGTCGGCGCGGTCGCCCAGCTGATCGTCGCGAAGGAGGAGAAGGGCGTCATCGTGCCGTTGCTGCCGCGCACGAACCACTCGCCGAGATTCTGGGGCTCGGCGCGATAGGGCGCGTCGCCCTGGACATAGACGCGCTTCACGCGGCCGCGATCGATGAAGTCGTTGACGTAGCGGCCGCCCCAGGCAGTCGACAGCGTGTTGTTGACGTCCGCCTGGGTGAGGCCGAGCGCGGCGAGCTTCTCCTGGTCGATCTGGATGTTGAGCGTCGAGACGTCGGGCAGGTCGGACAGGCGGACGGCCTGGAGGTCGGGATCGGCATTGGCCGCGGCGAGCAGCTTGTCGCGGGCGGCCACGAAGTCGGTGCGCGACATGCCGCTGGTGTTCTGCAGCTCGAGCGTGAAGCCGTTCGACTGGCCGAGGCCGCGGATCGCCGGCGGCACCAGCGCGAAGACCTGGGCGTCGCGGAAGTTGCGGAAGGCGCCGGCCGCGCGCTGGACGATCGCGTCGGCGCCGTTCTCCTTGCCCGGGCGATCGTCCCAGGAGACGAAGTTGACGAAGCCCTGGCCGGTATTCTGGCCGCTGGCGCCGCCACCCCCGCCGCCGCCGGTGACGGTGAAGATGGTGCGGACGTTCCTGCCCTCCTGCTCGCGCAGATATTTCTCGACCGCGAGCTGCACTTCCTGGGTGCGGGCCTGAGTCGCGCCGGCGGGCAGGCGGAACTGGACGCTGGCGGCGCCCTGGTCCTCGGTCGGCAGGAAGCCGGTGGGCAGGCGGTAGAACATCAGCACCAGCACCGCGCAGACCAGCAGGTAGATCAGCAGGAAGATCCACTTGCGATCGACGACATAGGAGATGGTGCGGGTATAGTGCTCGATCGTCCATTCGAAGCCGCGGTTGAACTTCTGCGAACCGATGCGGCCCCAGCGGCCGACAAAAGGCACGCGGCGCGAGAACCAGCCGGAGCCGGGCTCGGCCATGTCCTTCTTGCGCTTGAGCACCGTGGCGGTGAGCGCCGGGCTGAGGATCAGGGCGACGAGCACCGACAGGACCATCGCCGAGACGATGGTGACCGAGAATTGGCGGTAGATCACGCCGGTCGAGCCGCCGAAGAACGCCATCGGCAGGAACACCGCCGACAGCACCAGCGCAATCGCGACCAGCGCGACCTGGATCTGGTCCATCGACTTGATCGTCGCCTCGCGCGGGGTGAGCTCGGGGTCCTCCTCCATCAGGCGCTCGACATTCTCGACCACGACGATCGCGTCGTCGACGAGCAGGCCGATCACCAGCACCAGGCCGAACAGGGTGAGCGTGTTGATCGAATAGCCGAGCGCATAGAACACCGCGAAGGTGCCGAGCAGCACCACCGGCACCGCGATCATCGGCACCAGCGTCGCGCGCCAGCTCTGCAGGAACACGAACATGACGATGACGACGAGCGCGATCGCCTCGCCCAGCGTCTTCACCACTTCGTCGATCGAGAGCTTGATGAACTCGGTGGTGTCGTTGGCATAGGCGTAGTTGAAGCCCTGGGGGAACTCCTTGGCCGCTTCCGCCACCGTCGCCTTGATCAGCTCGGCGGTCTTCAGCGCGTCGGCGCCCGGCGCGGTGCTGATCGCGATGCCCGAGCCGGGATGGCCGTTGACGCGGCTGACCGCATTGTAGTTCTCGGCGCCCAGCTCGATCCGGGCGACGTCCTTCAACAGCACGTGCGCGCCGTTGGTCTGGGTCTTGAGGATGATCTTGGCGAATTGCTCGGGCGTCTGCAGCCGCGACTGGGCGGTCACCGTCGCGTTGAGCATCTGGGTGGCCGGCATCGGCTGGCCGCCGATCTCGCCGGCGGCGATCTCGGTGTTCTGGCTGGTGATCGCGTTCACCACGTCGCTCGGCATCAGGCCGTAGCTGGCGAGCGCCGAGGGGTTGAGCCAGATGCGCATGGCATAGGGCGAGCCGAACACGTTGACGTCGCCCACGCCCGGCAGGCGCGACAGCGTGTCCTGGAGGTTGGACGAGAGCCAGTCGGACACGTCGCGATTGGTGCGCTTGTCGGTCTCGTCATAGACGCCGACGAGCAGCAGCGTGTCGGGGTTGGACTTGGTGACGCGCACGCCCTGCTGCTGCACCTGGTTGGGCAGGCGGGAGAGCGCGGCCTGCACCTGGTTCTGCACCTGCACCTGGGCGATGTCGGGATCGGTGCCCTTGTCGAAGGTGGCGCTGATCGTCACCTGGCCGCGCGAGGTGGACGAGGAGCTGAAATAGAGCAGCCCGTCGATGCCGGTCAGGTTCTGCTCGATGATCTGCGTCACCGAGTTCTGCACCGTCTCCGCCGACGCGCCGGGATAGGTGGCGCGGATGTTGACCTGGGGCGGCGCGATGTCGGGATATTGCGCGATGGGCAGCGAGAAGACCGCGCCCAGGCCCATCAGCATGGTGATGATCGCGATCACCCAGGCGAAGATCGGGCGATCGATGAAGATGCGCGACATGGGTGCTCAGCCGCCCTTCGACTTGGATGCGCCGGTGTCCTGGCCCTTGCGGGGCTGCTCGATCTTCTGCGGCGTGTCGGCCGGGACCGGGCGGATATCGGCATTGGGCTTCAGGTTGGCGATGCCCTGGGTGATCACCTTGTCGCCGGGATTGAGCCCCTTGGTGATGACCCAATAGGCGCCCTGGGTGCGCTCGGCGGTCACGTCGCGGCGCACCGCCTTGTTGTCCGGGCCGACCACCCAGAGCTGGGCGGCGCCCCTGGCGTCGCGCGACACGGCCTGTTGCGGCACCAGGAAGGCGCGGGTGTCGATCGCCTGGGTGAAGACCGCGCGGACGAACATGCCCGGCAGCAGCATCCCCTCGGGATTGGCGAAGCGCGCGCGCAGCGTGACGGTGCCGGTGTTCTGGTCGACCATCACTTCGGAGAATTCGACCGTGCCGGTCGTGCCATATTCGCTGCCGTCCTCAAGCTTCAGGCGCACGCCGGCGCTGCCCGGCGTCACGCCCTGCTGCGCCAGCGCGCGGCGCAGCGCGAGCAGCTCGGTGCTCGACTGCTGGATGTCGACGAAGATCGGGTCGAGCCGCTGGATCACCGCCAGCGGATCGGCCTGGTTGGTCGTCACCAGCGCGCCTTCGGTGACGAGCGAGCGGCCGATGCGGCCGGTGATCGGCGCGGGGACGCGCGTGAAGTGCAGGTTGATCCGCGCGGTCTGCAGCTGCGCGCCCGTCTGGGCGACCTGCGCGCGGGCCTGGCGGGCGGCGGCCGCCGCATCGGTATAGTCCTGCTTCGACACTGCCTCGGCCTCGGCGAGCGGCTTGTAGCGATCGGCCCTGATCCGGGTCGCCTCGGCATTGGCCTGGGCATTCTGCAGATTGGCCGCCGCCTCGGCGACGCTGGCGGAATAGAGGCTGGGATCGATCTGGTAGAGCGTCTGCCCCTGGCGGACGATCGTGCCCTCGGTGAAGAGGCGCTTGCGCACGATCCCGGCCACCTGCGGCCGGATCTCGGAGACCTGATAGGGATTCACCCGCCCGGTCAGCTCCGCGACCACCGGCACCTGCCCCGGCTGGACCACCACGAAGCCCACCTGGGGCGGTCCGCCCGCGCCCTTTTTCTGCGCGGTCTGGCCGCCGCTGCCGCAGGATGCGAGGAGCAGCGTGGTCGAGAGCAGGGCAAAGGCAGGTCGGCGCGAGCCGGCAGGGATGATTCGGTGCAATTCTTCAACCCGGATCAGGCGCCGACTCCGGCGCGGTGCTTGATGACGATGTTCCTTGTGCAGCCCACTGTGCAGTGCAACACAAGAAATATGCCGGAAACGCGATAGGCGGGCCCGGCAGACCGCACGTTTCCACGATTGGTTACCTGGCGCAACAATTGCCAGCTTGTTGCGGGGTTCCCTGCGGTTATGGGGGCGATCAATCTCCGCGTTGCGGCGGGCGCGGAACCGGCCTATTGGCGCCCGCCAATATGGCACGCATCGAAACGCCCAACCGCATCCGGGGCACCCAGGACATTTTCGGCGAGGATCAGCGCAGGTTCGCCCGCGTCCTCGAAACCTTCGACCATGTCCGCAAGCTCTATTGCTTCCAGCGCGTCGACATCCCGGTGTTCGAGGCGACGGGCGTGTTCGCCCGCTCGATGGGCGAGACCAGCGACGTCGTCTCGAAGGAGATGTACACGTTCGAGGACAAGGGCGGCGACCTGATCACGCTGCGCCCGGAGTTCACCGCCGGCATCTGCCGCGCCTATATCACCGAGGGCTGGCAGCAATATGCGCCGCTCAAGCTGGTCACCAGCGGCCCGGTGTTCCGCTACGAGCGCCCGCAAAAGGGCCGCTTCCGCCAGTTCCACCAGCTCGACGCCGAGATCCTCGGCGCCGCCGAGCCGGCGGCCGACGTCGAGCTGCTCGTCCTTGCCGATCAGCTGCTGCGCGAACTCGGCATCGAGGGCGTGACGCTCCAGCTCAACACGCTGGGCGACGCGGAGACGCGCGAGGCCTGGCGCGCCGCGCTGGTCGCGCATTTCGAGGCGCACCGGGACCAGCTGAGCGAGGACAGCCTGGTCCGGCTCGAGAAGAACCCGATGCGCATCCTCGATTCGAAGGACCCGCAGGACCGCCCGATCGCCGACAGCGCGCCGGACATCGATGCCTATCTGACCGAGGAGGCGGCGAGCTTCTTCAAGGCCGTCACCGACGGGCTCGACGCGGCCGGCGTGCAATGGACGCGCAACAGCCGCCTGGTCCGCGGGCTCGATTATTATCGCCACACCGCCTTCGAGTTCGTCACCGACCGGCTGGGCGCGCAGGGCACCGTGCTGGCGGGCGGGCGCTATGACGGGCTGGTCGGCAATCTCGGCGGCCCCGAGACGTCCGGCGTGGGCTGGGCGGCGGGCGTCGAGCGGCTGGGGATGCTGATCGACGAGCCGGCGGCGGAGCGGATGCAGGTCGCCGTGGTGGTCGAGGCCGCGGGCGCGGAGGGCGCGGCGATCGGCTTGCTCGCCGCGCTGCGCAATGCGGGTTTCAGCGCCGAGCTCTTCGCGACCGGCAGCGCCAAGAAACGCTATGACCGCGCGCTCAAGGCGGAGCCTGCGATGACGCTTTCGTTCCAGGCGCGCGACGGCGCTCTCTCGATCGGCCAGCGCGTGATCCGCGCCGACGCGGTCGATGCGGATGCCGTGGCTGCATTGGTCGCCGCGCGATGAAGATTCCCGCCGACCGCATCGCCGCGATCGAGGCGCGGCGCGACGAGCTGCAGGCGCAGATGGCGACCGGCGACCTGTCGGGCGACAGGTTCGTCGCCGTCTCCAAGGAATATGCCGAGATCGAGCCGGTGGCGCTCGCCGCGGGCGAAGTCCGCCGGCTGCGTGCCGAAGCCGAATCGCTCGCGCTGATGGCGCAGGAGCCCGATGAGGAAATGCGCGCGCTGGCGGCGGAGGAGCTCCGCGCCAACGAGGCGGCGCTGGCCGATGCCGAGCGCGGCCTTGCGCTTTCGCTGCTGCCCAAGGATGCGGCCGATGCGCGCCCCGCCATGCTCGAGATCCGCGCCGGCGTGGGCGGCGACGAGGCCGCGCTGTTCGCCGGCGACCTGCTGCGCATGTACCAGCGCTATGCCGACCGGATGGGCTGGAAGATCGAGCTGATCTCCTCGTCCGAATCGGAGTTCGGCGGCTTCAAGGAAGTGGTGCTCAGCGTCACCGGCACCGGCGTGTTCGCCAAATTGAAGTTCGAGAGCGGCGTGCACCGGGTGCAGCGCGTGCCGGCCACCGAGGCGGGCGGGCGCATCCACACTTCGGCGGCGACGGTGGCGGTGCTTCCGGAAGCCGAAGAGGCCGATATCAGGATCGACGACAAGGACCTGCGCATCGACATCTACCGGGCGTCGGGCCCGGGCGGGCAGGGCGTGAACACCACCGATTCGGCGGTGCGCATCACCCATTTGCCCACCGGCACGATCGTGATCCAGCAGGACGAGCGCTCGCAGATCAAGAACAAGGCCAAGGCGATGAAGGTGCTGCGCACCCGCCTGTACGAAGCCGAGCGCGACCGGCTCGCCTCGGCGCGGGCGGGCGCGCGGCAGTCGATGGTCGGCTCGGGGGATCGCTCGGAGCGCATCCGCACCTATAATTTCCCCCAGGGCCGCGTGACCGATCACCGCATCAACCTGACGCTCCACCGCCTGCCCGAAGTGATGGAAGGCGAGCTGGACGAGCTGATCGGCGCGCTCGTCGCCCAGGACGAGGCGGACCGGTTGGCACAGCTCGATTCGTGAGCGAAGCGGCCGACATCAACACGGCCATTCCCGCCTATCTGGGCTATCGGCGCGCGAGCCATCCGCAGACGGATTGGCCCGCAGTCGTCGGGGCACTGGGTATCGCGCGGGCGCAGGCCGTGGAAATCCCCATGCTTCGCATCCTCGGCGCGCTTGGCGATATGCAGCCCGACTGGCGCACGCTCGGGCTTTGGAAGGGCAGCGAATGGGCGGTGCGGGCGTTGCGGAAGGCGCATCCGGGGATCGATGATCGCGCGGCCAAGGCGCTGGTCTGGGCCTTTTCGTGCAACAACCGATGAGTGTTCGTGCCGCTCTCAACCAGGCTGCCCGTGCGCTCGAAGCCGTTTCCGATTCGCCCCGGCTCGACGCGGAGCTCCTTGCCGCCCATGCCCTGGGCGTTTCCCGCGAATCGATGATCCTGCGCCATCTCGGCGACCCCGCGCCGGAAGCGCTGGAGGCGCTGCTCGCCCGCCGGCTCGCGCATGAGCCGGTCGCGTACATCACGGGCCGCCGCGCCTTCTGGACGATCGAGCTGGCCGTCGGCCCAGGCGTGCTGATTCCGCGGCCGGACAGCGAGACGCTGATCGAGGCGGCGGTCGAATATTTCGGGGCGCGGGCGCCGGCGCGGATCCTCGATCTCGGCACCGGCCCGGGCACGCTGCTGCTCGCCGCGCTCGCCGAATGGCCCGAGGCGCAGGGGCTGGGCGTGGACGCTTCGGATGTCGCGCTCGACTATGCCCGGCGCAACGCCGCGACATTGGGGATGGCGGCGCGCGCCAGCTTCCGGCGCGGCGATTGGGGGGAGGGGCTCGATGGCCGCTTCGACCTGATTCTCGCCAATCCGCCCTATATCGGGACGGGGGAGCCGCTGCCCGAGCAGGTGCGCCGGTACGAGCCGGGTTCGGCGCTGTTCGCGGGGGCCGAGGGGCTGGACGATTATCGCCGCATCGTCCCCGATCTCCGCCGCCTGCTCGCGCCGGGCGGCGGCGCGGTGCTGGAGATCGGCTGGACCCAGGCCGAGCCGGTATCCGCGATTGCCCGGAATGGCGGTTTCGCCGTGACGCTGTACAAGGATCTGGGAGGGCGGCCGCGCGCGCTGCTCCTGACTTGAAAAGACGCTAAAACGACACATATTTCTGCTTGGACATTGGTGCTGCACCGGCTAAGACAGCGACGGGGTAGGGCACTTTCAACCAAGCCGTTGAAACTTGGGCCGTGAAAAGCACAGCCCCGATTCAGGTCATGATAGCCGCTGCAGTCCGGTGGCCATGGCAGGCGACTTGCGCCTCCCGAGGCGTTGGCGCGCATTTGTAAACTGCATCCGGGACCCAGGAATTGGACCGACGGACAGCGTAAACAAGACAGGACATACAGACCTTGATGAACAATCGTCAGGCCGGCCGCCGTCGTGGTCGTGGCGGGCAGCAGCAACGCCAGGGTGGCAACCCCGGCCAGGGCAACGGGAACCGCATCGACAACCGTGCGCGCGGCAACGCCGCCCAACTGCTCGAGAAGTACAAGAATCTGGCGCGCGATGCCCAGATGCAGGGCGATCGGGTCAACACCGAATATTATCTCCAGTTCGCGGATCACTATTTCCGCGTGCTGAGCGAGAGCCGCTCGCGCTTCGAGGAGCAGAACCAGCAGCGCCGCCAGCGTGACGATTTCGACGGCGACGACGAGGATTTCGACGTCGAGGCCGATGGCAATCGTGCCGACGACGCGGACGAGCAGCAGGAGCAGCGCGCCCAGCAGCCGCGCCGCGAGCGCGAGGAGCGCCAGCCCCGCCGCGATCGTGAGGACCGCAACGGCCGCGCCAATGGCAATGGCTATGGCCATGCCGTCGAGGCCGAGAGCTTCGAGGCGGCCGCCGAAGAGCAGCGTGCTCCGCGCGAGGAGCAGGCGCCGCGCCGCGCCCGGCGTCCTCGCCGCGAGGAGGCGCAGCCCGAGGAAAGCCATGCGATCGACGCTGCGGTGCTTCCGCCCGCGCTCGGCGCGATCGACGCGGTACCGGCCGCGGAAGCGGAGGAGCCGGTGAAGAAGCCGCGCCGCCGCCGCACCCGCGCCGAGGATGCGGAAGCGACTGCCTGAACGGCACAGCGCGCCTGAAGATTCAGCGAAACGGATCGGCGGCTGGGCGAAGGCTCAGTCGCCGATTTCCATTTCGTCCTTCAGCCGATCCTCCACCTGCGCGTCATGGCCGGTGCCCGAGCTCAGGAACATCAGGCCCATCAGCATGGCGCCGAGCAGGATCGTGAAGAACACGCCGAGCGCGGTGGCGGTGATCACGGTCAGGTTGAGCCAGCCCAGCCAGTGCCACAGGACCAGGATCGCGAGGATCGCGGCCGCCGCCGCGGCCATCGCCATCCAGCCCAGGATGCGGCGATAGCGCGCCCAGGCAAAGGCGGCATATTCGGGATCGTCCAGGCCGTGCGGCGCGTCCATCTTTTGCAATTGGGGGCGATGTGTGGGAGACTCAACCGCCTGGACCCGAATGCGGAGTGAAGGCGATGACGATCGCGGCGATCCTGGGGGGCAAGGGGCACGAAGTGGTCTCGATCGACGGGGACCGGACGGTTGCCGATGCGGTCGCGCTGCTCGCCGGGAAGCGGATCGGCGCCGTGCCCGTGATGTCCGGCGGCGCGGTGGCCGGCATATTTTCCGAGCGTGACGTGATCTACTGCCTCGAGCGCGAGGGCGCCGCGGCGCTTGCGCGCACGGTGGGCGAGGTGATGACCGCCCCGGCGATCACCGTCTCTCCCGGCGAGAGCGTGCTTGCCGCGCTGGCGCTGATGACGCGCCGGCGCATCCGCCATCTGCCGGTGGTCGAGGGCGATACCTGTATCGGCCTCGTCTCGATCGGCGATCTGGTGAAGTACCGGATCGAGCGGATCGAATCGGAAGCCGATGCGATGCGCGCCTATATCCAGGCGGTGTGATCCCGGGCGGGCGCTTGCCCGTTCTATCCGTGGCGATTGCGGATCAGGTTGATCGATTCGATCAGGACCGGGCGGGCGAACAGGAACAGCAGCCCGCCATAGATGACGCCGCCGGCGCCCACGAGCAGCGCAAGATGCGGGAGCGCGGGAAGCGGTGGCAGCAGCGTATCGAGCCCGGTGACGAGCAGCGCCATGGCGACGGCGGCGAGCACCGGCGGGGCGATCGCCTCGACCAGCGCGCCCGGCTTCACGCCGATCACCGGCAGCGTCCGCCAGGTCGAGACCGCGAGATAGACGGGATAGGCCGCGAACCAGGCGGCGACGAGCCCCATCAGCCCCCAGTGCACGCCGATCAGGAATGCGATCGGCAGGCAGAGCGCGCCGGTGGCCGAATTCTGGGCGCTGATTCCCGGCCGGCCACAGGCGTCGCTGGCGGGAGCATAGAGCACCTGCAGCGTCATCATCGGCATGGCGAGCGCCAGCCAGTGCACCACCGGGGCGGCCTCCAGCCATTTCGGCCCCAGCGCCACCGCGACCAGCGGGTCGGCGGTGGCGGCCATGCCCAGGTAGAAGGGCATGGCGACCACCATGATCAGCCGGGCCGATTTGGTGAAGGCGGCGGCGACCGCGGCCTTGTCGTCCCTGAGCCGCGCATAGGCGGAGAAGGCGACTTCGTTGAGCGGCGGCACGAACTTGGAAACGAAGATCTGGGTCAGGAACAGGCTGGTCGTGTAGATGCCCAGCGTGTGCGGGTCGAACAGGCGGCCGGCGATGAATACGTCGGCCTGGCTCTGGGCGAACCAGAAGAGCTGGCCGGTGGCCATCACGCCGCCATAGCGGGCGATGTCGCCGGCGCCGCGAAAGTCGAAGCTCGGCCAGAGCAGGGAACGCGCGGCGATCGTCATGCCGATGGCGCGGGTGGCGAACAGCGCGATCGGCGCCGCGACCAGCGTCCATACGCCCAGGCCGGCCAGGGCGCCGGCAAGTGCGGCGATCGCGCCGGCGAGCGCCGAGACGAAGTTGACCAGCGCCTGCTTGCGGAAATCCATCGCGCGCGAAAGCAGCGCCTGGGGCAGGGCGATGAACGGCGTGGCTATATATAGCAGCGCCTGCACGCGGAGCAGGTCGGCCACCATGGGCTGGCGATAATAGGCGGCGGCGGCGGGGGCCGCGAGGAACTGGACGGCGCCCAGGCCGAAGTTCAGCAGGATCAGCATGCCGAACAACTGGCGCTGCGCGTGGCGGCCGGCGTCGTTGCGCTGGATGAGCGCGCTGGCGAGGCCGTAGCCGTTGAGCATGTTGAGCAGGACCAGGACCACCTGGGTCATCGCGAACAGGCCATAGGCGGACGGGCCGAGCAGCCGGATCACGATGAAGGTCGAGGCCCAGGTGAGCAGCTGGCCGAAGATCTGGGTGCCGGAACGCCAGATCACGGCACTGCGCACCTGCTGGCGCAGCGCGGCACTTTCGGCTTCGGAACTGGCCCGCATGGTATCGCTCATCCCGCGCGCTATGCGCCCGTTCGCGTTTATGCGCCGTAAACCGCCCAATGGGCACGAAATTGCGCAGATCTGCAGGGGAAATCCCATCCCGGATTCGCGTTTCGGGGGCGATTCGAGGGGCGATTCGAACGATTCGCGGGCCCCAGGGTCATGGAACCGTCATCCCGGCACCGGGCCCAGTGCCAAGAAACCGCGGATTTCTGCGGGTTTCCGGGTCTGTTTCGAAAAAAAGACAGAAAGTTTCACAAGGCTGTTGACGGGCCGGAAGGTCACGCATAGAAGCCACTCCACCGACGCGGTGCTCCTCACCGGAACGACGCGGCGGTCACCAAAATCCAGGCGCACAGGTCGCCCCGAGAAAAAGGGGTTGGACGGTGCGTCGGTTTTTGTCGCTCTTTGACATAGTGATTTAGATGAAGGGACATGTGGGCGGCGGCCCTGGGTTCTGGCGGCTTCTAGGCGTCGGATACTCAGATAAAGAC